>JBGCDK010000069.1:0-38784 GCA_045105295.1 Mariniblastus sp. | reverse complement strand
CCTATGTCATTTTCTGATAATCACTTACATAAATCTACGTGCCATTCGCGTGAAACTTCGAGTTTGCCTTCATGAATTACAATGTGGCTTATTGGCAGAACTTTCTGCCGTTATCCATGCTCGCGTGATGGATTGACGCGTTTATCCGCAAGATGCAATGATTTTGCGAATTGGCGAGATCCTGTCTCAAATTTGGTGTCGCATCAGTTGGATGAAATGCAAATGTACAGAGCTTTGTTATCAATTTTCATTCTCGCCTTGATAGTTGCACTTGGCTGGATCGGTGTGCGGAGAAGCGTTCAACTTGCCGATCAATCCGAAACTCACGGCAGCAAAATTTCAGACTCTGCCAAAGTACAAACTGTGCAACAACCGCTCTTTGTTGTCCTTGAAAATGGCTTTGGTGACGAAGCTGAATGGTCGATCGAACATCTGAACAAGGCTCATCGGCAACTGGTCTTGATGATGGACAATCCCGATATCGAGCCGCCTCGTGGAATCAGGCTGACGTTGGCGAAAGAAGATACCGGAGCGTTAGAAGGCTATGCGAGACCGGCACATATAAAGTTCGTTTCGGACCAATGGCCGCGTGAAGCCCAGCGAATCTGGATTCTGACACATGAGTTGACGAACCTGTTTGCGAACCATTACGCAGGTGCAGGCGGGTTCCCTTCTGATTGGTGGTCCAACGGAAGAAGCCCCTTTCCCGTGTATATGGCTGGCGTTGTCAGCGAGGCGATTGTTGAACAAGAGGTCGCCGACTGGATACAGGCAATTGACCAGGAGCACGACGACCAAAGACTTTACTGGGCATTGCATGACAAGTATGGGTTCAAGCTGTTTGCAGATTTCTTTAAGTTGCTTTAAAAAGACCGCGTCGATTTGGAGTTTGTTGGAAAAGATGAGTACCCGGCACCTGATGAGTGTCGCTCAGCCTACACGCTTGCCTATTTGTCAATTGCCGCAGGAGATAACCTTGCGCCGATTACCAGAGAGCACGGCATCGGCAAGAAACCGAACGATTGGGACGAATGTCATGCTGAACTTGGAGAGTTTGTTCAATACTCGATCAGTGACGCAGAGGTTGCACGAGCCATTGAGTCACGACAGCAATTTTTCGAGTCAAACGACAGGACACCTGAAGAATTCAAACGCAAATTGGCGGATTACCGGCTTGGAAAACACTGCGTCGCAGGTGATCCTAATTGATCCTCTGATTCGCATGTAGCTGAGTTTAAAAGAAGCGGCAGCGGCTCTTATCGCTTTCCAAAAGAACTCGAAACAAGCAAGCTACACAACCTCATCGGGTTACGCGACGTTGGCGGATCTTTGCTGCGTACGATTTTGCGCGATGACAAATTTGTCGACGCCGAATTGCTCCAACCGGCTCTTTGTTTGGACAATGTCATCGGTTGCAATTCCACCGTGAACCAAAAGAGTCGCGTCAACCAAAAGCCCAGGTTTGCTGAGCTCCGTCAACATCTGGCTTGCGGGGCCCATGTCGAGAATAACCACATCGAAATGCCCTCGCACTTGGTCGATCAAATCGCCAAGGTTGTCGTAGATAAATCGAGGCCAGGTTACTTTAGAAACCATGTCGGCCAGCGGCATGATGCAGAGATTGGACGACTGAGACCGAACGATCACTTCGGCTGGCGGCTGTGACTGACTGACCGCGTTAAGCCATGAAAGATTCGACGCCAAACCAACCTGCGAACTCAAACTCGGACTGGTGATATCGGCATCAACAAGCAGCACGTTGCTTCCACTGGCTGCGGCCCATCGTGCCATGCTGATCGCGATCGAAGTGGCTCCTTCTCCCCGATTCATTGCAGCAATCGCAATGCGCTGATTCCCTGGCGTCACCAAATCCAAAACGGAACGAGTCAAATGATCGATCGCTGTGCCTCCCGACACAATCATTTGGTTGGTCACCGCTGGCCAGCGAAAATCTTCGACATCCCAAGCCGCAACGGTTGCTGGGATTTCTTTTTGGACATCGCTTAAGATCTCTCGGGCGACCTTCTCGGCTTCGGTTTGCATGGTCAAAACAGGCTTGCCGCTGACCTCCTGCAAACTCTCCAATGAGGCGCGGTCCATCCGATCGACTTCTTTATCTTCGGGCCAAGGAGCCAAAGTTTGAATGGCTCTCGCGTGCAACTCCGTTTCGAAATGCTCTCGGATTTTTTGCTCGAATGCTGGCTCCGGTGTTTCCGTTAGCACCGACGCGATGGCTTGAGAGACGGTTTTGATAAATTGCTCGGTATCTTGTGCTGCAACGATCGGTTGCTGAGGATCGCTGAGGTCTTCTTCCTCGACTGAGGTTGCTGTTTCAGCGAAACTAACATGAGCGGACGAAAGGTTCTTTTTGATTGGATGCTCGGCATCGATTCGAGCCAGTTGTACTGGAGCGAATTTGCTTAACTGTTCGATCTCACGCGGTGCGAGCGTGGCTGACGCCGGAGGATCGGATTCGGCTGAAAGAGTCTGCTCGTCTGCCTCAGGCTGCAAAATCGCCTCGGTGCTAATCGATTGAGTGTGCTCGTGAGTCATCAACGAGAAAAACGAATTCTGCGTTGCGTAGACCGACGGATACTCCAAACTGATTGGCTCCAAGGGAGAACTGCCTGTATCAGACTCCGAGCTATGTGCCTGCTCTTCTTGAGCCACGACCTCTGTTTCGACTTCTTCGATGACAACGGGTTTGGTATCCCGCTGGTCCAAGTGGTTTTTTTCACGCAACCATCGGACATAGTCGTCGAGATTGTTTTTTCGAACGTGTGGTTTATTCGGAGCGGCAGAGTTCGCAGCGTCGACACGAATAGAACCTTCACGCCCTGAACCACGCGGCATTGGACGGATCACCGCCGCTACGGGCTTGCGGCCGGACTCTTTTGCCCCAGACGTTGACTTGGATGCCGTCTGTTCACCAATTGGCCCTGCAGGAATACCGATCGAAGGCTGAACAAAAATGCTTGAATTCATTGAAATATTCACGGTTCTGTAGTTATGGGGGTCCTCCATTAATCATCGGTTCGGATTGTGATTGTCTTGAGTGATCGGTAGATTAGATCGATTATCCGACTGATTTTTTGCAGCCAGAATCCCCTGATTTACCAGCCAAGCCCATTTTTCTGTCAAGTAGTGATAGCAAATGGCAATGTGTCATTCAGAAGTGCGGAATTCGTTCCGAGAAACCTTATTCATCCCGATTAAAATAGTCGCTCGGTTTCACAACTGTGATGATTCCATCGGTCTGCTGTGGGTTTCAATAACCTCCGGCCCCAACCCGAACAGTCTCGACCCTTTGACCAATAACGAAACGAAGTAGCACAGTGTCTGTTGCAAACGATATAAGTCGATCTGAACTTTTCCTGAAACGCCTTGAGAGTGACATTTTGATCCTCGATGGCGCTATGGGCTCAATGATTTTTGGACTTGGGCTTTCAGAAGAAGAAGTGCGCGGGGAGCGTTTCAAGGATTGGCCTCATGATCTAAAAAACTGCACCGATGTATTTGGATTGACTCACCCGGAAAAAATCACGGACCTTCATCGCCAGTATCTCGAAGCTGGCGCGGACATTATTGAGACCAACACATTCCAAGCCAGTCTTGTCGGTCTTAGCGATTTTGAATTCCCAGAAGAGATTGTTCGCGAGATCAATTTCGCTGGTGTGGCCAACGCTCGAAAAGCCGCCGACGAATACACACTGAAAACCCCCGACCGTCCGCGCTTCGTCGCGGGTTCGATGGGACCGACGTCCAAGCAGACTGCGATCAGCACCGACGTCAATGATGCTTCGTTTCGCAATACGACTTTCGAAGAAATGGAAGCCTCGTATTACATTCAGGTAAAAGCTCTCGTCGAAGCCGGCGTCGACATCCTGTTTCCCGAAACCGTGATCGATACATTAAACCTGAAAGCCTGCTTGTTCGCGATTGCACGGTACTTTGAAGACTCAGGAACTTCGATTCCTGTAATGGTTTCTGGTACGTTCGCTGAATCTGGATCGACGTTTGTATCTGGCCAGGTCGTCGAAGCTTTTTGGAATGCGGTCTCCCATTTCCCAATGATCAGTGTCGGCATGAACTGCGCGCTCGGCCCCGACATCATGCGTTCGCACATCGAAGAGCTATCTAAAATCGCAACGCCGTTTATCAGCTGCCATCCCAACGCGGGAACGCCGAACGAAATGGGCGAGTTCGATCTTGGCCCAGATGAAATGGCTGCCACGATCAAAGAGTGGGCAGAAGAAGGCTGGTTGAACATCATCGGCGGCTGCTGCGGCACAACACCGGCTCACATCAAAGCCATCTCAGAGGCCGTCCGAGGCGTCACGCCACACAAGCAAAACGACATTCCGCCGCTTACGCGATTGTCGGGAGCCCGCCCTTTGACGCTTCGCAAAGATGCGAACTTCCTCATGGTCGGCGAGCGCACAAACGTGACTGGATCACGAAAGTTTGCTCGGCTGATTCGAGACGAAAAATTCGAAGAAGCCATCGAAGTCGCACGTGACCAAGTCCAAGGCGGTGCCGCAGTCATCGACATCAACATGGACGACGCGTTGCTTGATGGTGAAGCCGCGATGACCAAATATCTACGGTTAATCGCTGGCGAAGGCGACATCGCCGCAGTTCCAATCATGATCGACAGCTCCAAATGGTCGGTCATCGAGGCGGGACTTCGCGCTGTCCAAGGCAAAGCAATTGTCAACTCGATCAGCCTCAAAGAAGGCGAAGAAGAGTTCCTCCAAAGAGCCAAACTGGTCCGGCGATACGGCGCCGCCGCAGTCGTGATGGCGTTTGACGAAAAAGGCCAAGCTGTAGAAACGGACGACAAGGTTCGCATCTGCAAACGTGCCTATGATATTTTGACACAGCAAGCAGGATTCCCACCGGAAGACATTATCTTCGACCCGAACATCCTGACTGTCGCGACAGGCATGGAAGAGCACGACAATTACGCCGTCAACTTTTTCGAAGCCACCAAAAAAATCAAAGAGATTTGCCCAGGCGCAAAAATCTCTGGCGGTGTCTCAAACGTGAGCTTTAGTTTCCGCGGCAACAACACTGTCCGTGAAGCCATCAACGCGGCGTTCCTTTATCACGCGATCCAGGCTGGACTCGATATGGGAATCGTGAACGCTGGGCAGCTTGAAATTTACGAAGAGATCCCGAAGGACCTTCTCGAACGCGTAGAGGACGTACTTCTCAACCGTCGTCCCGACGCGACCGATCGTTTGCTTGAGTTCTCAGAATCCGTCAAAACTTCCGGCAAGAAAAAAGGCCGTGTTGAAGATCTCGAATGGCGCAACGGAACCGTCGAAGAACGTTTATCACATGCGTTGATAAAAGGCATCGACAAATTTGTCGTCGACGACACTGAAGAGGCTCGGCTGAAATACGACCGCTGTTTGCACATCATCGAAGGCCCAATGATGGACGGCATGTCAATCGTTGGTGATCTGTTTGGCAGCGGCAAAATGTTTCTCCCGCAGGTTGTGAAATCAGCTCGCGTGATGAAGAAAGCCGTCGCCCACCTATTGCCGTTTATGGAACAGGAAAAAATTGAGGCTGGCCTTGAGAGCCAAAGTTTCCGAGGCAAAATCCTGCTTGCGACTGTCAAAGGTGACGTCCACGACATCGGCAAGAACATCGTGGGTGTGGTACTTGGCTGTAATAACTACGAAATCATTGACCTCGGCGTTATGGTTTCATGTGACAAAATTCTTGAAGCCGCCACGAAACATTCGGTCGACCTGATTGGGCTCTCGGGTTTGATCACACCCAGCCTCGACGAAATGGTTTACGTCGCCAAAGAGATGAAGCGACTGGACATGAAGATTCCATTGCTCATCGGTGGAGCAACGACCAGCGACAAACACACGGCTGTTCGGATCGCCCCGAGGTACGACCACGGCGTGATTCACGTTCTCGATGCCTCTCGAAGCGTTGGCGTCGTCGATCGCCTGATCAACCCAGAACTCAAAGAAGAGTTCATGGCAGAGAACAAAGCACTGCAGGAAAAACTGGTTGCCGGATTCGAAGAACGACAAATGACGCTTGTCCCTTACGAAGAAGCCTACGCCAATCGTTTCCCAACCGACTGGAAAACCATCGACGTAGCCAAACCAACGTTCACTGGCACGCGTGTTCTGGGAACCGAAGGCACTGGTAATACAGATTTCGAGTCTTCAGTCCCTCTCGACGAAACCATCACCTTGGACGAGATCGCTGAGTACATTGACTGGACACCGTTCTTTATGGCTTGGGAACTGCACGGCAAGTACCCCAAAATTCTGACTGACAAAGTCGTCGGTGAAGAAGCCACAAAAACTTTCGCTGACGGCCAAGCCACGCTTCGAAAAATCATCGACGAAGGATTGTTCACTGCACGAGGCATCTACGGATTCTGGCCTGCCAACAGTGATGGCGATTCGATCGCACTTTACACAGATGAGAGCCGAAAAACTGAGCTGACTCGATTCCACATGCTTCGTCAGCAATGGCAACGAAAGGGAATCAAACACTATCGCTCGCTCGCTGACTACATCGCACCGGTGGATAGCGGACGCGAAGATTACATCGGAGGTTTTGCAGTGACAACGGGTCACGGCTGTGACGAGCTGGCGATGGCTTACCACAACGACAATGACCCATACAACAAGATCATGGTTTCAGCGATCGCCGATCGTTTAGCCGAAGCGTTCGCGGAAATGCTGCACCAGCGTGCCCGAGTGGAATGGGGATTCGGTGCCGACGAAGGCCTATCCAAAGAAGAACTGATTAAAGAAAAATACCGCGGCATTCGTCCGGCCGCAGGCTATCCCGCCTGCCCTGACCACACCGAAAAATCGACTCTGTTCAATTTGATGGACGTTGAAGCCGCGACTGGTATTAAGCTCACCGAATCATTTGCGATGTGGCCAGGTGCCGCAGTCAGTGGATTGTACTTCGGCCACCCCGATTCACGTTACTTTGCGATCAACAAGATCACGAAAGACCAAGTCGAGCATTACGCCAAACTCAAAGGCGAATCAGTCGAGGAAATCGAACGCTGGCTTTCACCAGTGCTGAGTTATTAACAGCCAAGGACGCATTTTGAAAACCAGTTTCGGAACTAATTATGTACGATGGACATTCTTGTCCGTCGCTGCCGAAGCCGTTCTTAGATTAACAACATAGGATGGAAAAACCTTCGTCTCGGTCATTAGGACATCGGGCAGGAATGTCCAACCTCCAAAGTTCGACCTGACCATCACCAGAACCGTAATGCCAGCAATTTCGTACCAACCCAGAGTCTTTTAAGATTCTGAATATCTGGCACGATCGGACAACATGTTCAAATTCAGCTTGAGAACAATTTTGGTTCTGGTTCTGCTATCCGCGGTCTGGATTCAGTGGAACCAAGACTGGATTGCCAACCGGTTTGCCCCTCGGGCAGACTATACAAGAAAAATATCAACTGTCGAAGAACTTGAGAAAGTACTCTCGAGCGATAAATGGACGTTGATTAA
Organism: Mariniblastus sp.; assembly: GCA_045105295.1. GTDB lineage: Bacteria > Planctomycetota > Planctomycetia > Pirellulales > Pirellulaceae > Mariniblastus. Next base: position 31,264 of record JBGCDK010000069.1, on the reverse strand, counting down.
TCTCAACTACGAATGGTCTATTAAAAGTTACTGCGTTTCAAAAAGATTGAATGAGTCAGCCACACTAACGCAGTCGTACCCTCTCAATCATTTTGATTTGATTGAGCTTGATGCGACAAATTTTCACGGCGATGTCGTACCAAAATTCGAAGAAGCTCTAAAACGACTCAAACTGGCCGACAAAGAATTCCCCAGGCTGTCCAGAATGAAAACAGGCGGACTCGCGTTTTGGAAAATTGAGGACCGGCTCTACTGGCGTGACAGAATGGGCAATAATTACACCGCCGCCGCCATTAACAAAGAGCTGAGAGACAAGACTCGAGAAGTTCTCCAGCGCGAAGGAAAACGCCAGCCCTGGCTCGAATTGCCTCGATACATCCCCTGGATTATGTTGCTACTGAGCGCTTGGCTAGTTGGTTCCGAATTCTCCGCCAGGCAAAACAAACAGCGACAAAAGCCCGAGTCCACCAAAGATGCGAATGCAGTTGAACACACAGTCGACTAAAATTCACTTGGTCAACATCTCGCCTCTATCGCAATCGTTTAAATGAACTCAGCTCCTGATCACTGTCCCCGATGCGGTTTGGCATACGAAACGAACTCAAGCAACAGTTGCCCAAACTGTTTGGATGACGCACAGACGCTTGCCCCCAACAAAGCCATCACCGACCACGATGCTCTCGATGCGACCGTCGCGCCTCTGAGCAAACAACTTGCACCAACGCAAACAAACAATCGCTCTGGCGATTCATTTTCAAAGTACGAGATCGTCTCCGAGCTGGCCCGAGGTGGCATGGGCGTTGTGTACAAAGCCAAAGATCGACAGCTGAACCGAATCGTAGCGCTCAAGATGATCTTAGGTGGCCGGTTTTCATCCCCGGAAGAGATGCAAAGGTTCCAAGTCGAATCCGAGGCAGCAGCGAAGCTTGATCACCCCGGCATCGTTCCCGTTTTCGAAGCTGGCCAACATGACGGCCAAGCTTTCCTTGCGATGAAATACATCGGCGGTGGATCGCTGGCGGATCGAATCGAAGACTTTCGCGATCAACGCCAGGCTGCGAGTTTGGTTAGTGCGATGGCTGACGCAGTCTTCCACGCCCATCAACGCGGTATTCTGCATCGTGACTTAAAGCCAGCCAACGTCTTGATTGACGAAAATGACCAGCCATTGATCACCGATCTTGGCCTCGCCAAAAGCACCGCGAACGAGAGCAACCTCACCAACACGGGCGCTGTTCTGGGAACGCCAAGCTACATGCCACCGGAGCAAGCCTCCGGAAAAAGCGTGACAACCGCCGCCGACATTTATTCGATCGGTGCGATGCTGTATGAACTCCTAACCGGACAGCCGCCACATCGCGGTGGGTCTGCTTTGGAAACCGTTTTGAAAGTTCTCAGTGAACCGATCAAACCAGTTCGGACCATCAACGCCGACATTGATCGCGACCTCGCGTTGATCTGCATGAATTGCCTTCATACTGACCCGGACTCGCGATACTCAACCGCGAAAGACCTGTCTGCAGATCTAGACAGCTGGATGGCCGGCGACGCGATCAGCATCAAACCGTCGAGCATTGCGAAACGGACAGCGCAGTGGGTTCGGCACAACCAAGGCATTTTTTACGTGATCATGTTGATCACCGTTGGGCTGATGTTCGCACTGCCGCTCATTTTTTCAGTACTGGGAGTCCTTGACGAAGTTTCAGATATCTACGCCAACACTGAGGATGACCCACTACCGCTGATCTATTCCTTCAAGAACATTCCCGTTTGGGTCTCTGCCGTTTGCGGTACTGCGACGTTCTTGATCTGGCCGGCCCTCGGCATGCTGGTCACCCTCGTCACTCGGCCAAAGACCATCCGGAGCGCCGCACTAAACGGAAGCTTGGTAGCCGGAGCGATGTCGATGCTCATCGCCATCTTGATCGGGTGGGCCATATTTTCAGTTGCATCTCAAGCGAACACGAACGATACGGTACAAGCTCTCGCTCGAAATGTATGGCCCGAGGAAGGCAGCACTGAGGATGTTAAAGAATTCTTAGTCAAAAAATATCCTACCCTTGCCGACGAACCATACGACGAGAAGGTTAACTTCATAAGCAATCGAGTATTCGCCGATGGTGTCGCGTCTGGGCCCAAAGTGATGGGCGGACTGGCATTTGCATTACTGCTGATAGCAGCCCCAACTATTTTTGGTTCCGTAATTGCCAAAATCTTGATCGAACGTAAACAACGGTGGTGGTTTTTCGGGCCAAGATACTTCGCCGCTTGGCTATTTAGTTTCGTTACAATCGGCATGACGTTCGCGCTAATAACCAACGGACAAGTTAACAACAGGCCGATGTGGGAGCGTCAAATTTGGCAGCAATTGCTCTGGGTCGTGCCCCCTGCGCTTTTGACATTCTTGATACTGCGACGGTGGAGAAAGAAACCACCAATCGAGAATCATTGAAACGTTCGCCACGTTTCAATCTCGAAAGCTTCAACCAATCGAGCCAGTTTTGAAGTGAGGATCAGATTCGAGATAAGCCCTCAGTAATATCTGTGCGGCGAGCTTATCGAGCTGAGCCTTACGCTTCTTTCCAGAAAGATTCGAGTGACTGAGCACTTCACGCGCCATCGCTGTGGTGTATCGCTCGTCAATCCAGGCGACGGGCAGTTCGGTTTTCTGATGAAGCCAAACACCGAACGCGACTGCTTCTTTTGATTTTTGACTTGCATCTCCACTCATGTGAACTGGCAATCCAACGACAAAGGCCGCAATCTGCTCCAGTTCGACTAGCTCGAGAAAGTATTTCAAATCAAGCTCGATGTTGCGCCGATTGTAAACCTCCAGCGGACTGGCAATCGTTTGGCTTGGGTCGCTAATTGCAACTCCAATCCTGACGGTTCCAAAATCAATTCCGGCCAACCGGCCTTCAATAGGCATCGCGGCTGTGGGCTCAGATCCGTCGAAGGATCGCTCCTTTCCTTCCGACAAGCCATCTTCACTTGGCCGATTCTTATCGGGGTTATTAGATTCGCTCAACGACGACTCCGCTGTTGCTGCCGAGAGCCACGCGTTGGCTGCGTGGCATTTTGAATGGAACCTTGAATCGCCACTGGAATGGGAGTCCGAGCCGTCTCCGAAACGAAATATCCGTTTTGAAAAAAGCTCAACGCCGCCACCAATGACTCTCGCTGATGCATCATCGTTCCGTGAAGAAGTGGCCGAACGAGCAAGTCTCGAGCACCCGGTAATTTGGCCTCCTCAACACTGACCGTGAAATCGTCTTTGCCTTTGAGTGCGAAATTAGTGATATCACCATCAGATTGCCCGCCTGCGATAATTCCAAATTCAAAATTCGGGGTCGCCAATGTCCGCGACAGTTTCTTCCATCCGGACGAAAGCTGAGCCCCACTGACTCCCGCAATCGTGTTGAACAAGAAACTGCCTTTCAAAAGCTCCGCAATTCGAGAACCTTGATTCGGCGGACCCAGCATGACCATCCTCTTGATTCGCGGATCGCCTTGTTTGCCAGTGGCGCGATCCGTTGTGTCGTAAAGATATCGTCGCACCACGATATTCCCCAACGAGTGACCAAGAAAATTGATTTCTGTCACATGCGGGCCAAGCTGATCAACAACACTTTTTAATGCCGCGGCGTGGTCGCCGACTGTGTTCCTCGTACTTGCGTATTGAAAATTCAGCGTCGTGAAACCGCCTCTTTCTCTTAAATACCGAGCCATCGGTTCCATCGCATTGCTGGTTCGCATCAGCCCATGGAGCACAATCACAATCTTGCCACGGTAAAGCTTCACCGTTCCATCAGCAACCAATTTATCCAGAGTCATATCGCAGTGAAGTCGATTTCCCCAAGCGTGTCGAACGTCGCCGGAATCGATCAAACGATAATGCTTCGTCATTGTGTTGTGCTGAACGCGCCAGCCGCCGGTGAAACGAACGTCGGTCCAAAATTGCTGGCCACCCAGTGTTCGCGTTTTCCAATTCTTAAACCCGATTGGCTTGCTCTCGTCGAGAACCGTTCCAGATCCGGATTGAGTCGGCGTTTGATCGCCCGTCGTTTGATCGCCCGTCGTTTGATCACCCGCTTGGGAAGGCTCCTGAGCGGCAGCCGTCAAAGTATTGGTGACACACACAATCGAAAACAACAGGAACCAAACAAACGAGACTCTGACAGTAGAAATAATGTTTCTCATGATTCAAAACTGACTTACAGGTATTGGTCCATCTTCAAACGCTCAAGCTCCGCCACAACTTGCTTGATCGCGCCTTCATTGTTCTTGTCCGCCACAAGCGTCGCATCGGGAGTATGCACAACGATGCAATTTTTCATCCCGACTGTCACAATCAAGTGCCCGTCTGACGAACGTACGATGGAATGCTCGGTGTCGATGCCGAGAAATTCTCCGTCGATGGTGTTTCCATTTTCATCAGCACCCTGGAGTCGAGGAACGGCCGTCCAATTGCCTAGATCATCCCACTGATAGGGAGCCTCAACAACGAGCACGTTCTTGTAGTGCTCCATAACGGCGTAGTCGATTGATTTGCCTTTGATCGCGCAGAATTCCGACTCAAGTGTCTCCGAAAATTTATCGGTACCAATTGAGTCGGCGATCTTTTGAATGTGAGCAAACATTTCTGGCTCGTATTTCTCCAAAGCGTCAAGAATCGTTTTGGCTTTCCAAACAAAGATCCCTGAGTTCCAGTAGAACGAACCTGCTTCGACAAATTGTTTCGCAGTTTCCAAATTTGGTTTCTCAAGAAAACGGAGCACATCAAAGGATGGAATTTTGGCCCCCTCAATCGGAGCCTCCGATCGCTCGATGTAGCCGAAAACTTCGGCAGGATACGTTGGCTTGATTCCAAACGTCACGATTCGTGTCGGATCTTCATCGACCAAGGAAGCCGCGTGGGCAAGTGCGTCCTGAAAAACATCGTCAGGTCCGATCACGTGGTCGGCTGGCATGACAACCATCGTCGCGTTGGGATCCTGGGCGGCCACCCATGCGGCCGCCAGTCCAACGCACGGCGCCGTGTCGCGTTTGGCAGGTTCACCAATAATTGACGCGCGAGGAACGTTGGGTAACTGAGCTGCGATCGGATCCACCAGCGTCTTGTTCGTTACGATCAATAGGTTTTCAGGTGGACAAAGCCCTTCCAAACGATCGGCGGTGGCCTGAATCATAGAACGGTCACCCGTGAGATTCAAAAGCTGTTTCGGATTCGCTTTCCGACTGGCTGGCCAAAAACGAGTTCCAGTTCCGCCTGCCATAATCGTGGCGTATAGCATCTGTTTTTCCTGTTGGTGAATTGAGCTTGTGTGGATGTGAACCGAGTTAGTTTCTTAGTCGGTCGCTTGTTTGCTTTTTTTGCTTGTTCGCAAATCTAGGATGCGTTTTTTGTTCTCGATGTGGAAAGGCTACTGGCTTTCGCAGGACAGGAGTGGACAAATGTCCAACGTTCTCACTCTCAGTCAGACAGGAATGTCCAAACTACTCATTCTCGCCCGTACCGTGACATCCAACCTACCAATTTCAGCCTGACGGTCTATCAATATGGCTAAATAAAATGGGTCGGTTCCGAGATAGTCGTCCCTGCCTCGACTTTGGTCGCTAACGTTTCAACGTCGGGCGCAAACAGAGGGTTAATTTCCACCGACACACCTGAGGAAACGGCGACTCCGACTTCGGCTAACCAACGTGTGTGCAAATCAGAGATCGCAGCTTTAACATGCTCTGGCGTTTCCGATGGAGCCGGTGGCGCGTTTTTGACGGCACAAAACCCATCGCTTGGTGCGACTTCACAAACGATTGCGTTCTTTGCAAACGGCAAAAGGTCAAAAATGAATCTCTCAAACTTGATCGCGTTAGAGTGGTCGGGCTTTACCTGACTTCCAGCTGCATCGACGAACGGCACCTTTTTATTGGCTCGATGGAACGGCAACGTTTCGGCTTCCGCGCTCGATTTTTCAAGGAAGTCAGTCGAGAAGATATGGACCGCGATACTACCTGCCCACAGCTTCAACGAGCCATCATCGTTTGTTTGACACGCATATTTTTCGGACAGGTCACTGTATTCAATGATCTGAACTTTCCCGTCGACCTGAACCACGTTCCCAACTTTTTGGGTTGGCTCATTTTTTCGCACAACCTGAGATGTCATTTCGGATTGGCTTTTCAAATGGTAGCCCACCAATGCTGGGTGGCAAATTTGAATCAAGGGATTGTCCACCTGCCCGTAAAACAGATGCTCGACGCCTCGATCGGTTGCGTTTTTGAGACAGCCCGATCGGACAAGCGCTCCCAGCGTGCCACCGTGGCCATCCGGGCTGACGAAGACTTTCCCTTTTTCCTCCAGCAGTAATTTTCCGTCTTGATCTACGGCCGGCATTACGCCTTGGCAAAAGATTTTTAGGTCCCCGGGGTCCATGCCGAAAAATTCATTCTCGGTCAGAAAATTCGTTGACTCTTCGTGAGTCGGCGGGCTGGTCATCACGTAGAGAGGAATGGAAACACCGAACTGTTTTGATCGTGCCAGGATCTGCTCGATGTGCATCTGGTAAAGCGTGCGGTTGCTGACAGGACCGATTGGAAACATGCCTTTGGGGTGATCAAAGCCAAGTCGACTCCCCTGCCCTCCAGCGACCAGGATCATGCCAACCTTACCAGCCGACAACGCTTCGCAGCCGAGTTTGTATGCTTCGTCGTACGAAGCCTTGTCAGCGAAATCATCCAACGTGATCGCGGGTGGCACCTCAGCGTTGGCTGCCAATTCATCCCACTGATCGGCGACCGCGTGCTCGGAAGCAAGTTTCTGGATCAACTCAAAATCAATCTCTTCGATTTGAGCGGCCAATGAATTTTGTTCGGCTTCGTTCAGTTCATCCCAAAACTGCAATAGATGGGACTGCCCAAAGTGTTTGAGTTTTTCTTCAAGTTGAGTTTTCACGATCGGCTCAGCAAACAACGGTTAGTTAATGGAAGGTAACAATGAAAGAGGCCGGCATCATTTCATCGACTGCAACGGTAAACAGTCGAACTGCTCAGCACTCAGCTCTAAACACAAAACTAGCTTTCTTCAGAAGCAAGAACTTCTACGAGCAGTTTTTGAAACTCCGTGGTTGCCTGTGGCAAGATGACTTCGACCCGGACACCAAATTTTTGACAGTCGGTGACACGAACACGGACTTGCTCTTGTTCGATCGAATGCGTCTGTATGGTAGGCATCGTTTTGAATGGCGGCGTGAACGGCACGTGCAAAACTTGACGTTGTTGGTCGGGCAGGAATGACACTCGAAAATATCCGGCTACCGTTTCCAAACCGTTGTTGTCCGTGCGTGTCGTTTGCTGGACCAAGTTTGGATTTTCAATCACTTGCTGAAGCAACATTTCTGGATCGACAAAGTTCTCTTCATCTTCGATGTCTACCAAGCTTCCGAATCCGTTTTCGCTCATGGTTGGTTTCTTTATTTCGCCAATTCGAGTTCGGCATTTCAGGATAGATGAATCAATAAAAAAGGACAGCCAAATTTGACTGCCCTTAAACTTAAATGAATTGTCGCTGCCCAAAAATGGCAATGTTACAAACTAGGCTGGAACACCGGCTTTTTCGGCTAGTTTCGCTGCGACTGCAGTGTCTTCCCAAGTGAAATCAGGATCGTTGCGACCAAAATGGCCACCTTCAGCCGTTTTGCGGAAGACAGGACGCTGGAGCTTCAAGTACTTGATGATGCCCTGAGTCGACAATGGGAAGATCTCCTTGACGATCTCACAAATCGCTGCATCGGCAATCGTTCCAGTTCCCTGAGTGTCAACGCGAACGCTGACTGGGTCTGCAACGCCGATTGCGTAGGCAAGCTGAACTTCACAACGTTTGGCCAATTTCGCAGCTACGATGTTTTTGGCAACGTGTCGTGCCATGTAAGCAGCACTGCGGTCGACTTTAGTTGAGTCCTTACCACTGAATGCACCACCACCATGACGTCCCCAGCCACCGTAGGTGTCGACGATGATCTTACGACCTGTCAAACCACAGTCACCGTGAGGTCCACCAATAACGAACTTACCTGTTGGGTTAATGTGATAGGTCACATCGCCTTTGTTTAGCTCTGCTGGCAAAAGCGGTTCAACAATTTTGGTTCGAATAAACTCTTGAATCTCTTCGTTCGAAACGCCTGGACTGTGCTGAGTCGAAACAACGACGGTGTCGATTCGCATGGGTGTGAAACCATCATACTCAACTGTGACTTGACTCTTGCTATCTGGACGAAGCCATTCAACTTCATTCTCGAAACGAGCTTTGTTCAATCGAGCCAAGATCTTGTGTGATAGTGCAATTGGCAACGGCATCAACTCTTCGGTGTCATCACATGCGAAACCGAACATCAAACCTTGGTCACCAGCACCATCGGCGTCAACGCCCATCGCGATATCAGGACTTTGCTTGTCCAACTGAACCATCACCTTGCACGAGTCAGCTCCGATTCCGATTTCGTCAGATGTATATCCGACTTCACGAATAACATCGCGAACCACTTTTTCGATATCGACTTCCGCTTTGGAAGTGATCTCGCCAGCAATGACAGCCAGACCAGTTGTAACCATGGTCTCGCAGGCAACACGGCTAGCTGGATCTTGCGCCAACATTGCGTCCAAAATACTATCGGAAATTTGGTCAGCCAACTTATCGGGATGGCCCATGCTGACCGATTCACTTGTAAACAGATACTTATCAGAGGCCACTAGACACTCTCCTCAAACTTTCAGACGTCAATGAAAAAAGACCGGCCGGATAACTAATTCGATCGAGTAACGATCTCTGATTCCGTCACGCGTGTGACAGACGGTTGGCCCAGTTGAATTTGGAACTTAGATCCAAGCCCAACAGTATACCTACGGGCATGTTTTCTCTCAACCAACTAAGTTTGGCAGGAGACGTAATTTGGGGCAAAGATCCGGCCCCCAATGCGTCCAGCACCGAATTTTGGGGGCTTTCGCGACCCAAATGGCAGGCTGCATCGCGTTGCCCCAGCCGATACTCAAGCAGCTTTTTTGCGGGTAACGCCTGCTCGATTATCGTGATTTGCACTTGAGTTTGCGTCAAGAATTTCGCATAGAGCCTCAACAGTTCGTTGGGCCCCACCTATGTGACTAAGCACAACCTTCTGAGCCCGCTCTCCCGATTCTACTTCGCCCGAAAACACTGCTTGAACAAACTTCGTCAACTCCGTCTGGTTGCTGATAACAGTCGCCGCATCCTCTCGCAATAACTGGTCAACAATCTCGCGAAAGTTCTCTGTTTTGGGACCGAACGAAACTGGGACACCATAGCCGGCAGGCTCGATCATATTTTGCCCGTTACGTTTTCCCATACTACCGCCCACATAAGCCGCATCCGCACAGCCCCACCAAGCTCCCAATTCACCGATTACATCCACGATCAAAATCGGACGAACTTCATTGGAGAAATTTGCAATTGCGTCGCTGGCCGCGTGGAACCCCTGCTCGTCATTCAATTGCGACCGAAGCAACGTTGGCAATCCCATCTGGCGAAGCTGAACAGTCAACGCACTGCATCGCTCGGGATGCCGCGGGACAAGAATCAAACGAGATCGTGGATTCGTTCTACAAATCGTTCGATAAGTTCTCGCCGCGATCAAATCCTCCTCTAACTGTGTACTGCCAGCCACAAACACTTGATCGCCCTGCTCAATCCCGGCCAACCGTTGAAGCTTGATCGTTTTCGCATTGCCCCGGTCAGTCTCAATCCCATCGAATTTGACACTCCCAGTCACGACAACGTTTCTGGGGTTGGTTCCCAAGCTTTTAAAGCGATCGGCATAAGTCGGATTCTGAGCGGCGACAAAACTGAGCTGTTGAAATACAGGCCGAAGCAACCAAGACAGATTCTTGTACCCATCGAAACTTGACTTGCTCAAGCGACCATTGATGACTGCGACTGGAACCCCAGCGCCGCGAGTTGTTCGAATCAAGTTGGGCCAAAGTTCGAGCTCGGCAAGCACCAACATTCGAGGCTTCAACCGTTTGATCACACGTTTGATCGCCCAGCTAAAATCCATTGGGCAAAAGAAGACTTCATGAGCCGAGTATTTAGATCGCGCGAGGTCGAACCCAGTTTCGGTCGTTGTCGAAATTGCGATTCGAACGTCGGGTTGGGATTGTTTCAGGCGGTTCAAAACGGGCGCGAGCAAGTTGACCTCGCCCACACTGACCGCATGGAACCAAATGCAACCAGCTCGGTTTGGATCTGGCGCAGTGCTTGAATCTGCCTGATTCGTCCCCGACAGATTCGTTCCCAACTGGCTGGGCCAACCGAATAACTTCTGGCCCCAGCCGCGACGGTTTTTGGATTTGAAAATCGCGCGCCACAACAACCACGGCGATCCGAGAATGAGAAAGCAAACGTAGATTGCATTCAAAACCCAAGTCAAAAGAAATCCTTTTCTCTTTTGTGTTGTCATCGCATTTTTTCTGTTGCAGCGAACAAGCGATTAGGCGCGTCGACGCATGCAGCACGATTTGTATTTCTTTCCGCTGTTACAGGGGCACGGATCGTTTCGACCAACTTTGTCGTCCCGATTTCGAATCGTTTCGATCGACTGTTTCCCACCACCAGAATTATCAATCGCATCAGATTGCTCTCGACCGATATCCGATTGCTGCGGAGCCTTTTGTTGTGGTGGCTGGCTGGCTTGGTCTACTTCGTCATGGCGAGCACTGGTTTCAACCAACGTGTTGCTGACGAAATCCTCATTCATTTGTTCCATTCGGAAAACGAGATCCGTGACACGTTCGCCAATCGAAACCCAAAGCCCCTCGAACATCCGCATACCTTCGCGTTTGTATTCGACTTTTGGATCCAATTGAGCCATTCCGCGTTGACCGACCGCACTGCGAAGATAATCCATCGCGAGCAAGTGATCTTTCCACGCGGAGTCGACGATCTCGAGCAGAACCATTCGCTCCATCCGGCGGAACTCAGGGTGGTAATGATCTTCAACGATCGCTTCAAGCGTTTGGCCAAGCTCTTCTTCGCCCAACGATTCGACTTTCTCCATCGGTAAATCGTAGTCAAGCGTTTGCTTGAACCAGTCTGACAATTTTGCCGCTTCGCCATTGGCGTTGGCAAGTGGAACCCCACCGGAAGAACTGATCTGAGCGATCTTTCCGTGCAATGTTTCAATCGTAGACTGAGCCTGTTTTTGCGTTCCGCGACTTTTGTCGACGAGGAAAGCATGGATCTCTTCTCGCTGTTTGTTCTTTAAATCCTCGACCGAAATCTCAGATTCAAATCTACGGCTTGCCCACTCGACGAGACCTTCGCGATCAATTCGTCCTGTTGCGCCACCAGAGGCAGGCACAACGAATTGGTACATCCCAGCCATGACGGGATAAACGGCTTCTTTTTCGTCGTATTTATCGATTGCTTTGTCGACAACGTGATCAATCGCGATGTCAACGGTCGCATCCTTGATTGCTTCCAATTCGACTTCGAAACCGAATTTAGCTTTCACCCAAGCCACCGCCGTCTTGCTCCCGTAGTCCGGGTCAAGCATCTGCTCGGCACCTTCGATCTTGACCTTGCGGATCGCAGCGCGAGCTTTGTCGATCAACAATTCATCGACGCGATCACGGCCAACGGATTTGAGGTCTTTGTCTTTTACGTTCAGGTTCCAACGTGTGTTGGCAAAATGAGTTAATGCGCCCCAGTTCCACTCTGACTCGTCTTCGCCTTCCGCCAAAGCCACATCGATTTGAGCAAGGATGTCTGTTTCGGCGGCACGCTCGGCTTCGTCGAGGCAAATTTGAATAGCTTCCTCAGCCAACGTTTTGCGGAACAGTCTTGGCTCAAGGTCAACGGTCAGTTGATGACCGGCATAGCTGGCAAACGATTCAGCACCAAATCCATCAGCCAAGAAAGTCGACAAATTCGTTTCCACTTGATCACGAATCATTTCTTGAACCTGCTCGCGACTACTCACGCCGTCGAGCACGAGTTGGCGAAACCGGTAAATTCGTTTCCGCTGCTCGTCCATCACTTCATCGTATTCGAGCAGGCTTTTGCGAATTTCAAAGTTGTATTCTTCGCGTTTCTTCTGAGCCGCATCGATTCGGCGAGAGACCATTCGACTTTCGATTGGCACATCGTCAGTGAATCCACCCATTTCCAAAACACGTTTGACAAACGGACCAGCGAAAATTCGCATGAGGTCATCATCGAGACTCAAGAAAAATCGACTGCTTCCTGGATCCCCCTGACGACCGCAACGTCCGCGAAGCTGAAGATCAATTCGGCGAGCATCATGTCGCTCGGTACCGAGCACGTGAAGGCCGCCAAGTTCTTTGACCTCTTCACCCATCTCCGCCATGCTGTGTTCTTTGTCGATTGACTCAACAAGCTCATCCCACTCATCGCGCGGCACATCCAATCGTGTCGCATATTTATCCTGCAAACGTGCCCAAGCCATTGTTTCCGGGTTACCGCCGAGAACAATATCGGTACCACGACCAGCCATATTTGTCGCAATGGTTACGGCATCTCGTCGGCCAGCCTGGGCAACGATTTCGGCTTCACGTTTGTGGTTCTTCGCGTTGAGAACTTCATGCTTAATGCCGCGTCGTTCGAGCAAATGGGAAATGACTTCCGATTTCTCGATGGAAACGGTACCGACAAGAATCGGTCGGCCTTTGTGTTGCACGCTGGTGATTTTGGACCGGGCGATGTTGTGTTGCGAGCCGTCTTCCTTGTCGGCCAATACAACTTCTGAATCGTCTTCAGATTTAATTCGCCCGACGTAGTAATCACCATTTTTGAGAAAGACCATATCCCATTGGTGATAATTCTCGATCTCTTCTGCGATCGCCGCCCACTTATGTTTCTCGCTACTGTAAATCGTGTCTGGATGAGCGATTCGCTGCAGCGTCCGGTTGGTTGGAATCGCAACAACGTTCAGCTGATAGATTTTATGGAATTCTTCGGCTTCGGTCATCGCGGTACCCGTCATACCGCAGATCTTGCTGTAAAGCTTGAAGTAATTTTGAAGCGTGATTGTCGCAAGCGTTTGCGTTTCTTCTTTGATCTTCACGCCTTCTTTGGCTTCAACAGCCTGATGCAATCCATCACTCCATTGTCGTCCATCCATCAAGCGACCAGTAAACTCGTCAACAATCACGATCGCGCCGTCCTTGATGACATAGTTCACATCCAGTTTATATAAACCGTGAGCTTTCAGCGCGTTGTCGATCATGTGCGGCCAGTCCATGTTTCCAGCTGTGTAGAAACTCTCGACGCCAGCCAATTTTTCCGCGTGACGAACACCTTCGTCTGTCAACGTCGCGGTGTGATCTTTTTCGTTGACTTGATAGTGAACGTCCTTGACCAGTTGAGTCGCAATTTTGTTGGCTTCGAAATAGCGAGCCGGATTCTGGTGGGCAGGACCAGAAATGATCAGCGGAGTTCTCGCTTCATCGATCAGAATATTGTCGACTTCATCGATGATCGCAAACGCCAATGGACCTTGTGATTGCTGGTAACGTTTTGGAAACCGTGCGTCGCCACGCGCCGCCGGGCGCATGTTGTCACGAAGGTAGTCGAACCCAAACTCGTTGTTCGTTCCGTAGGTGATGTCTTTCGAATAAGCGATCTGACGTTCCTTGACCGGCATGTTGCTTTGGATTGCACCAACAGTCAAACCAAGCCCCATGTACAACGGAGCCATCCACTCCATATCACGGCGAGCAAGATAATCATTCACTGTAATGACATGAACGCCCTTGCCTTCGAGTGCGTTCAAGTACGACGGCAAAGTCGCAACGAGAGTTTTACCTTCACCCGTTACCATCTCTGCGACCGCACCGGAATGCAGAACCATCCCACCGATCATTTGCACATCGTAGTGACGCATGCCGAGGAAACGTTTTCCGCCCTCTCGGCAAACGGCGAATGCTTCGATCACAACGTCGTCGGTGGTTTCACCGTTACGAATCCGTTGTTTGAACTTCTCCGTTTGCTCGCGCAACTCCTCGTCTGACATCGCTTCGTAAGTCGGTTCAAGCGCATTGATTGCGTCGACTCGAGTTTGAAGTTTCTTGATGTAGCGGGCGTTAGACGAACCAAACAGCCCAGTCACTGCACGTTCGAACCCAGAGACAAGACCACCCATAAAGTGAGTCGTCGCGTCCCACATTCTTTCCAATTGTTCCATAACTTTATTCCAACATTGTCCAACTGTCTGGCGCGGCAATTATTGCGGCCGGTCTGTCGGATACTTTATGATTTTTGTTTTGTTATTTGTTTTTTGGGCAGGCATCGAATTCAGCCAGCCAGGTATCCAGCAATTGACCCGCAAATATGTCAGGCAAGCTCCGCCAATCCACTTTTGAGATATCAGCGAAACGAGGATTTATGGGCTAGACGGTGTGGTCCAGGGAGAAATTATGCAAATTCCCCATTGGTAACAGATTATAGCGACGTCCGATGCCGGTCAACGGAGATTGACAGCACGCCCAATGTCGCGTTTTAGCTGGTCAAAACCAGCGTTTAACCGTGTCTTAGAACCACATTTGTCAGCCGCCCCTACATGTTTGAATGACTTCGCCACCTTTATTGGCAATTTACGTGCCACGAAGGTTCACCTGCGCGTGAATTTGAAGCTGCAGATGATCGGTTTCTTTTTAGTTCATCTCAGGGCCTTTGCCTTGATGATCACCTATGACGAATGTGATGTATTCGTATTGCAAGAATGATCTTTTGAAATTTCTGCAACGCATTTCATCCTTTTTGGCATAATCCCAGAAAACATGATGATGGCGACAAAGTTGGGATCGCAGGCGACTCAAACAATGTCAAACGCCCCGCAATTCAACAGCAGCGAATCGAAAAAAGCGATTTTGAAAAGGCAATTTTTAAACGACTGGTAAAGAAAAGATTGGTGCCACACCTACAAGTAACGTTTGATTTCGATCACGCTATATCCTCCCTCTCGTTGACCAAGCAATCCAATAAGCCATTGAAAAAGCAACCAAAGACCACCGACATAACGGGCAAGATGATCCTGCTGGGCACAGGGACCTCCGTAGGCGTGCCTGCAATCGGCTGTGGGTGCGACGTCTGCCAAGGCGGCCACCCCAAAAATCAGCGGTCACGAGCCAGCGCAATCGTTGGCTTGCCGCAAGGGAATCTGCTGATCGACACATCGCCCGACCTCAGGACTCAACTGCTTCGAGAGAAAATTGGAATCGTCCATTCCGTGATTTACACGCATGAGCACACGGACCATGTGATGGGATTCGACGACCTACGCCTGTTTCAATTTTACCTTGGTCATTCCGTACCGGTCTACTGCAACCAAGCAGTCCAGGATCGATTAAAGGAAGCGTTTAGCTACGCATTTTCTGACGGTCCCGTCACGCATGTCGGTGCTGCTCCAGCGGTGGATCTTATCTCAATTGATACTGCGCCCGTCGAAGTCCTCGGCGCGACGGTGATTCCAATTCCACTAAAACACGGGCCACGTTTTGACGTGCTGGGGTTTCGAATCGGCAATGTAGCCTACTGCACTGACGTCAGCGAAATCCCAGAATCCAGCTGGCCGTTGCTTGAAGGATTGGACAGTTTGGTTCTAGATGCCCTTCGCCCCGATCCACACGTGACGCATTTCAGCATTGAGCAAGCGGTCGAGGTCGCCCAGAAACTTGGCGTGAAACAAACTTACTTCACACACTGCGCCTGTGGATTGGACTACGAACGAGTTGATCCACTGTTGCCAGATGGGATCAACGTTGGCTTTGATGGTTTGCAGATTGAACTGAGCTGAAACTGAGACACAACGATAGTTTGCCGGTGCAGCTGACCTGCGTCGGCGATGCAAAAACAATCTCACGTTCGTGCTGTTCGCGTTTATCGTAGAACGCCCGGCGTACATCCGGGCAGATGAAAGATGCTCACGAAGTAAAAGGCGTTCGAGGCGCGGCAACGCTCCAACATCTAGCGCAAAAAAATAGCCAGCATGAATGCTGGCCATTTGTTTTTTGAATCTCTGGCTTAAATCGACTAGCCAGTTTTGCCTAGCAGATCAATGTAGTCCGTTGTGATCCGAAGCACTTCGTCGAGATAGAAATTGCGTTTGATTTCATTATTTGGAGCAAGTTGCTCTTCAATCGCTTTTTCGTTTTCTTTCTCTGCGTTCAACTCACGTCGTCGAGCCATGAATTTTTCTTCGTTCAGCGAAACTGATTTTAAATTCTTTTGCTCAACGTACTTTTCAATCTTGCGAATCTGCTCGTTGAATTTGTCTGACATCGCCAATCGTTCTTGAGAACGTGTTTTCAATTCAGATGTAATTTCTGGTTTGCCAAAACTGTAAGCCTGGAAATTAGCTTTTCGAACACGATCAAACTCAACTGGGTAATCAAGATCCGCTTCGCCACTGTCCATTTTGTCTGTGATGGAAGGAAGAACGAGATCGGAAAGCACACCACGCTTTTGAGTGCTGTCGCCATTGGGACGATAGAACTGCTGAGTCGTGATCTTCAACGCGCCGAATACGTTTTTGGGATTTCGAATCCGGTACATGTGCTGAGTCAAGTTAACAAGACTTTGGACGGTACCCTTTCCATGTGTTGTAGTGTCACCCACCACAAGGCCACGGTTGTAGTCTTGAACGGCACCGGCCAAAATTTCACTGGCACTGGCACTGAATTTACTTGTCAGAACAACCAACGGTTTTTCCCAGGCCATTCCGCCATACTCATCGTTAAGCTCTTCAATTTCGCCCAACGGATTTTTAACTTGAACAACAGGTCCGATATCAATAAAGAGTCCTGTGCAGTCGATCGCTTCTCGAAGACTTCCTCCGCCATTAGCTCGCAGATCAAGCACAACCGCGTCGACGCCTTTCTTCTTGAAATCACTTAGGATCTTTTTTACGTCGGTTGTGGTGCTGCGACCGCTGCCGACTCCGCTGCCCATGTCCGAATAAAAGCTAGGCAATTCAATCACGCCGATTTTGTTTGGCGAACCGTCTGCCTTGGTGCCCTCTTCAAAAATAGCACCTTGAGCAGCACTGTCTTCGAGCTTGATTTTTTCACGGACAATTTTGACTGTGTGAAGTTCAGTATCGTTTTCTGACATCACTTGCAGACGAACCGTTGTGCCGGCCTTTCCGCGAATCATGCCAACAACGTCGTCCAATTTCATGCCTGTAACGTCGACGAAATCCTGACCGAATTTGGACAACAGTCCTTCGTCAGCTTTAGATCCGTCTTCTTCTGCTTGCCCAACACCAACGATTTTGTCCTCTGGTTTCAAACCGCCTTGAGTGGCAGCAGCTCCACCAGGAACAATGTTTTTGATAACAGTGTAGCCTTCGTCGTTTCCTTGAAGCGTTGCACCGATGCCTTCGAGCTCCAAACTCATTTGAATCAAAAAGTTTTCAAACGACCCATTGGACAGATATGAAGTGTGTGGATCGAAGCTTGATGTGATCGCTGTGATATAACGCTCGACAACTTCTTCGCCGTTGATTTGGTGCATCCGCCGCGAGAACGAAACGTAACGTTTTCTAAGTCGCTCTCGTGGGTCGACGGCCTTCTTTTTCTTTTTGACTTCTTCGCCATCTTTGGCGTCTTTGGTTTCTGACTTCTCGTCTTTGTCATCCCCGCGAAGAATTAGCAAACTGTATTTGATTCGCTTGCGCCAGCTCTCCTTGGCTTCTTCGTCTGTTTTTGGAAATTCAAGCAAATCTGGATCGGTAACCATCTCTTCATCGACGGTGTAATCGTGATCCGCGTCAATCCACTCAAGTGCCACCTCAGTACGCTGATCGACTCTCTCGATAAATCGTTTGAACACAGCAAATGCGATTTCGAATTTGCCAATCTTCATTTGATCATCGAGTTCAAATTTCCATTTGGAGAACTCGTCGATGTCGGACTTCAGAAAATATGATTTGGTCGGGTCCAAATTCTTAATGAACATATCAAACGCACGATTCGAAATCGTGTCGTCCAAATCGCGGCTCGACAAATGCTGTCGCTGCATCAAGCTCGCAACCAGTTTCGAGACAAGCATGTCCGTCTTGGCTGGTTTAAGGAGATCATCTGCCTGCAGATTGGAAAAAGAACCAATCACGAACATAGAGGCGATAGTTATTAAAGGAAGCAATCTCTTACTTCCGCTTAAGATCGAAGCGTGCATCATTTTTTCCTGTCTGCTGTTCCAAGACAACTTAGCTTTCGCATTTTAACAGCCTAGCTTTACGAATCGTAGAGTTTGGGCGGAAGTGAGGCAAGAGCGATCCTACTTCGCAACATGAAAGCAGGGCAACCCAAGCAATGCTTGATGAACCTTCCACCTCAACGGCTCAACGAAAATTTTTGACGTCATTTGTCTTACTCGATCAATTCATCGGCAAAAAACCAAAATAGATCGCGTCTTAAATAAACCCGCCATCGGCTGAAGTGTTTCGATTCATCGACGAAACGGCCAGAGTTAACTATACTGGCCCAGCTACAGATGCGTTTTCTGAGTTATAGCGCTAAAACATTCAAAGCGGCATTTCAAACCCAGTTCCGAAACCACTGTTTCAAACTGCGTATGTTGACGAACACTTGGTGGTTTAAAATCCGTTTTAACCTTCCTTAATTTTTTTTGCAAAGAAGTTTATTTTACCGTGCCAGTTTTTCTCGTGATGAATGCAGGTGCCAATGCCGGTGCCAGATTTGAACTTTCGCCAGAAGAGAAAAATCTTCTTGGTCGCGACTGGCAGTGCAAGATTGTTTTGAACGACCCGCAATGCTCTCGTGTCCACGCCGAGGTATTCCGCAACGAAGACGGGTGGTTCCTGCGAGACAATGAAAGCAGCAACGGCACTTACGTCAACGGCCAACCGGTTGATGAAGCCCGCCTGATGGAAGGCACCGAAGTAAGGATCGGCGCGAGCTCATTCGTATTCTCTGAATCAAAAAAGAAAAGTCCCAAAGCCAAACCTGATTCCGAACCCGAATCGAATCTGACCAACAACAATCTGACGATCGTTTTAGACAAATCAGTCAACCCAAAAGAAACAGGCCAGTACACGCTTGATTTTCTTAAGGGGCACAACTGGGGGCAGGACTTCTTTTTCCTCTTTCAACTCAGCGTGAAATTGCTCGGCATCGACGAGCCAGAACGTGTGATTGAAATTTGCATGGAACGCCTGTTTGGACGAACCGAAGCCACCGTCGCAGGCTTTCTCTGGCTTTCCGATGAAGGCGAACTCACCCCTAAACTTGTTTTCCCACGTGAACGAGCGGAAACTCTGCAACTCGACCCGGAACTAACTCGGAGAGTCGTGAAACAGAAACATGCGATCCGTGTAGAACATGACACCGCTGAAACAGATGGCCCTGCCGATTCGATCTGCGTGCCCTTGGTCACTGACGATGTCGTCCAAGGTGCAATCCATCTTTATCGTGAATCCAAACCATTTCACAATTCGCACTTTCAATTAGCTTGCGCCATGTCCAACATCATGGCTCGCTCTTTGGCCCGCGCAAACAAACACACGTCGCTTGCTGCTGAGCACTCACGACTAGTTGAAAAATCGGCTACGTTCGACG
This sequence comes from Mariniblastus sp., assembly GCA_045105295.1. Taxonomy (GTDB): domain Bacteria; phylum Planctomycetota; class Planctomycetia; order Pirellulales; family Pirellulaceae; genus Mariniblastus. The sequence goes on along the minus strand of JBGCDK010000069.1, from coordinate 11,641 downwards.
AGCTAAAGGGCGAGAGTCCAAAAATGCTTGAGCTCAAATCAAAAATCACTCGGGTCGCAAAAGCATCTGGCTGTGTTTTGATTCGCGGTGAAAGCGGCGCCGGTAAAGAATTAGTTGCCCGAGCGATCCACAAGTCCAGCCCACGATCCGACCGACCGATGCTCAGCGTCAACTGCGCGGCGATTCCACGTGACCTCATGGAAAGCCAGTTGTTCGGGCACAAAAAGGGCTCATTCACCAGCGCTGACCGAGATCATATCGGGTGGTTTCAACAAGCTGACCGCGGGACGCTGTTCCTCGACGAGATTGGAGAGTTAACACTCGAAGGGCAGGCAAAACTACTACGAACTCTCGAAGGCCATCCGTTTTTACCAGTCGGTGGCACCGAGGAAGTCAAAGTCGATGTGCGAGTCATTTGCGCTACCAACCGCGACCTGAAAGAGTTCGTTTCCGAAAAAAAATTCCGCGAAGATCTGTTTTATCGACTGTCTGTTTACGAATTGATGATCCCACCATTGCGGGAACGTGAAAGCGACATCCAAATGCTCATCGATTTTTTCCACGAGCACTTTCGCAATCAACACGGTAAACACAAGATGCGGTTTTCGAAAAAAGCCAACTCGCGTTTACTGGCTTACCACTGGCCCGGAAACGTGCGTCAGCTTCGCAATGTAATTGACAGTGCAATTGTGATGGCCGAAGGCAACGAAATCCAACTTGCTGATTTAGGAATTCGCGAAGCCAGTGATGGCGAATTGGAAACGCTTCGCATCGACCACTGGGAACGCAAACTGATTGGCGATGCTTTAAAACGCACCAGCAACAGCGTCCCCAAAGCCGCCGAACTACTCGGGATCAGCCGAGCCACGTTGTACCGAAAAATTGACGAGTACAAAATCGAGCGATAAGACAAAACACAGCTGGTCGTCTTGCAAATCTCAGTTCCTATTTTCGTGGGCATAACAAGGCACGATCGAATTGACGGGTGCATGGCATCAACACGCTTTCGTGACATGTCCAGAAACCTGAAGCATGCCCCCGCAGAAGTGATCAAAGCGACTCACCAGTTCACTTGTCTCGCCGAGAGGGTTAAAGCCTCTCAAATTTTGAAACAATCGCATCGGAGCTTTTGAAATTAAGGCCAGCCATCGAGGTCATCAAGCAGCCCGGCGATCTTCAACGATTACGCCGTCTTTGCTTCCGCGAACCTGTTTAAGAGGAAACCGGAAAACTTTGCGAGGACCGTCAATCGAGCTTTCCGCCGCGTTTGTAACCGATGCTTCATCTTGCGACGCTATCTGATCGTCCGCGAAAGCTGTCGTTGAATTCTCAGTCATTGCCGGATGAGTGTTTTTCGGCTGACAATTTTCCCGATTGACCGAATCTGATTCCGCGACATGCTCGACCACCAACTCAAATTCAGAATCTGGTTCTTCAGATTCAGCAACCAACTCAAACGCTTCATCCGCTTCGTTTTCAACAGCACCATGATCGTTTTGAGCTGTTTGCTGAACTTCAACTTGGACTGGCTCCTGAACCTCCTCAGGAACTCCGGTTTGAAATTCAGTTTGCACTTCTGCACTTTCAGGTTCAGCAAAAATCTTGAGTGCTGCAGGGACAATCACCATTTCAGAGACCATTTCAGAGACCATTGACTGGACGCCGTTAGTTGCTGGCGTCCCCGATATATTTTTTTCCTTTGGAGCCAATGCATTTACGATAGAGAAATGTGCAAACGCCTCGGGCTCACTGGCCTCAGTCTTTGCCACTTGCGAAGTCCCCCCTACGGCAATTCCATCTGGATTGTGCACACTGAGTTCCATGGGTTCAAGATAAGCAGAAACGGATCCGCCCGCCCCTTCGCCGGTTTGACTTGCACCCGTCGCGTTTCTTGCAGCGGCGCCCGGACGGTCTTGCCCTGAACCTGGTCCGCCGACTGGCAAATCCTTCAAATTTTTAATGTGAATATCTTGCTGGGGAAACGCGATCTCGATCCCTTTGGATTTGAACTCGGCCTCGATCGCCATGTTCAGTTCATGCTGCACTTTGGAGAAAATCTCTCGCGTCGGTATGACAGTTCGCAGCTCAAAATTAACCGTACTATCGCCAAACGAAGCCAAAACAACATCCGGTTTCGGATCAGCATTTACCAACGGGTGACGATTGGCAATCTTTAATAAAGTCTTTTCAACCAAATCCGTATCCGTTCCGTAAGCAACGCCCACGCGGAAAACCAAACGTGACTTTCGATCAGTCAACGTCCAGTTCATTACGTCTTCGGTGATGAATTTTTTGTTTGGAACAATCAGTTCACGGTATTCCAAATCTTTGATCGTCGTCGCACGGAGCGCCATTTTGGTGACCGTGCCTGTCGTTCCATTTACCGTGACTACATCACCAACTCGAATTGGTCGCTCGATCAGAATGATAATTCCGGACACGATGTTTGCGAAAATTTCCTGAAGACCGAATCCAAGTCCAACCATCAACGCACCAGCCAACCACTGAACGTTAGACCATGAAAAACCAAGAATCTGACAAGCCAAAAACAAGCCCAGAAGGCCCACCATGTATTTCACAATAAAACTAATCGCGTATCGACCGCCGCGATCCAGCGGCAGCCGATCCAACAATGTAATTTCCAGCAAACCCGGCAGGTTGCGACTGAGAATAAATGTGATGACGACGACGCCAATCGCTGACACCCACTTTTGAAAGTTTTGAAGGTAGTCGACGGTAGGAATAACAGTGTGCCAAAATTGCCAACCGATTAAAGCGATTGCAACTAACGCCGTCGCCCGAAGCAGACGGTTGACCTGTGTTGTGATCTCACTGATATCGATCGACTCATCATTTTTGATTTCACCGTCGTCATTTCGCTGCAACTGCCGAAGCTTGATACCGAACTGGGCGATCAACAACAATCGACTGACCAATCCTGCAACCATCGCGACACCCACGACCATCAGCAAAGTCCAAATTGCTTTCAAGGTCATCTCAACCGCAGTGAAGTGATAGCCAAGCGCGGATGTAATCGCCAACGCCACAGGAATCGCAGGCAGACACCGAAGCAAAAGATGACGCATCGAATCAAACCAAACGTTGCTTCGATCTGATTCGGCAATCCATTTTCTCAAAGCCTTTGAAGTCACCGAAAAACCGTACGCCAACGCGACCATCGCTCCGATAAACAAAATTCGCCCGAGCGAATCATTCCACTTGCCATCATTGAACGTCTCGAAACAGGTGTAGCCAAAACGAAGCGGTAAACAAACCCAAATCAAAACCTGAAACGTAATCCGCAGGCCGCGACAAAGCACCGGAGCCCAGTTGAAGTATTTTTCAGCAAGTCCACCAGGCTTTAAGGCCCGAGCCAGAACCAGGCAAACGAACAACGGTAAAATCAGCGTCAGCAATCCGTGAAAGATCGCCCCCTGCAATGTGCTTAAATCATAGGCTTCCGAACTCGCATAGGCTGCGGGCAATCCCACCGTACCGCCAGGCTCGCCCGGCTCGGCCGACGCATCAACCGCATCACTGGAAACCAATCCTTGGACGGATAACTCCTTGACCTTCGACAGTTCGCTTGAGGTTCCTTCTGAATTGAAAATCGGAGCCAATTGGAACAGAACAAACCCAAGGACCAACGGAACAACCAACGCGCCGATGACCGTCTGGCCAACCATTCGAAACACGGGGCGGTACCGCGTGAACATCTCAATGTGACGCCGAAGCGTAGGATTGGGACCCACGTTGTCCTGATCGGACTCTTGAATCTGGTCTACCAACTCGTCTTGTGTCGGTTGGTCGATCGGTGGTTGATCACTCATTGCTGCCCCTCAATCTTCGAGAAACAACAAACACACTGAGAAGCAGAAAACCAAAAAATGCGGTTGCATACTTCCCGTTTATCACTCGATTGGTCAACGTACTGAACAAGTTTGACCATTGATTTCTTTTGTCACCAAAGAAATCCCCCACCGCAAAACGAGCCTGTTTAAAGTCCGACGAATCGAGCGGTTCGACGCTTTGAATCCAAAGTGCATTCTCATAAATGAATTCACCGAGTTCATTCATTTTGTTGATCAGCGTCATGTGAGCTCTTTGGACTTCAGTCAAATTCGTGGTGTACCCTTCGTAGTCTTTTTCAACTTGTTTCAGGTATTCGATTTTGGTTCGTGCCAAATCCGTTGCCATTTCCTTTGCTTCGGGTTTGTCCCCAATGTCGTTATTGACAACCAATCGGTCTACAAGCTGGGCTGCAGAAACGATTGTTTCTTGTTCGTTTTGAAGGATGGCTCGATTCAATCGAATTTGGCGAAGCACCGAGTTGATTTCCTGAATTCGCGCCTGACTGCGATAGGGTTGCAATTTACTTTCGCGAAGATCAGCCAGCAGAGTCCCATTAGAAGGCATAATGCCGTCGTCGAATTTTTGCTTTAGATCAGAAAGTCTATCAGTCACTTTCTCGTGTTGCCCCGACACTTTTTTGGCTTCGTCGACTCTCGTTTTCATTAGCTCTGTCAAAGCGATTCGTGTATCAGCCAGTCGCTTATTGTGTTCCGCAATCTTTTTAAGCGCAGGAGCAGCACTCACAGCAGCATCATATTTCTTCTTTGCGTCGGCAAGCTGTTCTTTTGTTTCCGATTCACGATGTTTGTTCATTTCGCTTTCCCAAATCGAAACCTCCAACTCAAGACTGCTCAAATTTTGAATCAGGTTGTCACGCTGCATTGGCAATATCGTACCGACCTGCTCCTGACGGAGTGCTTCATTCTCAAGCGATTCTCGCTCAAGAGTCGCCTCAATCAGCCTGGCCCTCGTTCTCAGCAGTTCTAATTGAGCCTTTGTTTCTTCAGGCTTTACCGCGAGCGACGCCAATTTTTTTTCCAACTGACTGACAGTTTCATCAGCCTTCGTACGCAGCTCAGGAAGCAACTGAATGCGCCCGTCGCGTTTCTCAATTTGGCTTTCTTTATTTGCCAAATCGGTTTTTAGCTGTTGGAGTTTCTGCCGTTTTTCAAGCAGTTGTGTTTTGATTTGGTCGGAACTCAAGTCATCACTCGGTCGTTCCGATTTCATTTTGGAGTCCAGACTTTCCCGGATTGACGCCACCGTGTCCGGGAACTCACGTTGCGCCCTCTTTTGCGTCTCGATTCCAGATTCCAAAGACGCTGCTCGCTGAAGAGCCTGTGTGGTATCCACAATGATCTTCTTCAGATCGGCCTTTGTATTCTCGTCCAAAGTCGTATTTTCATCGACGAGTTTTGTCTGACGCTCAACCTCTGCGTTCAAGCTTTTGAGATCATCCGAATCAGGTGCGGCAATCAATCCGACGGGATCCACTTCTTTCAGTGGCTCCTTGGCGGGTTCTTGTTCAGCCGTTTTCTTGACGGGCTTTTTGGGGGTTGGTGCCCCGGCAGGTTTCTCCCGTTCTTGATCTGGGTCTTGCTCTGTGCCTTGGGTTGACGCCTTGCTAAGTGGTTTTGCTAGTGCAGCATCTGCGTTCGCAATCGCAATCAGGTCTTCCTCTCGCAGTCTCTCGCGACGTGCATCTTCTGCCGGCAGGTCCATCTGAAATCCTACGACCCTGACGCTGGTGTCTTTAATAACTTCGCCGCTAGGTACCGCGCGGTTCAGCCGTTTTGCATTGGGAGGAATTTCGTCGTGAGCAATTGGCCTAGAATACTGTCCGCTTGGGGTTGGATACTGTGCAACCGAGTTTGATTTGACTGGTCTAAAGTCCGAGTTGGAAACCTGGAGATCGGACACTGGAAAGCTGTTGGCATATCGCCTAATCCCATCGGTCGACAGTAACCCATCGCTGAGGTTTGTTTCCGTCCAACCAGCAACAACCGGGGCCAAACGTTGGCCATAAAAATTCATGTTGGTCGCGGAATCAAATCGCAAATTCAACGAACGATTCCAAACCACGGGACGATCGTTGAATTGTGACGAGGCATTCATCTCAAGTTTTGGATAGTGCTGTCGATCATCAAAACCAGCCGATCCCTGCGCATTACAAAGCCCAGAAAAGGCGATCCCCACCATCCATGTAAGTGTGGTCGAAATTTGAAGAAGTTGTTTTTTTGTGAACAAGTGCTTTTAATCCACCAAAACGTTACCGACAGATTTTTCCCGTCGTAATAAAGCGATTTTGCGGCGGGAGTTTAGGAGTCGCTGGTAGGCGTTTCAAGCCCAATGGCAAGTAGTTTCCGCAAATTGCAACGCTCTTGGAATTTAGGCTCAAGCTCGATTCGCTTACACATTTCTGACAGCACGGAACGACTCCGCCAGGATAAACTCGAAACCCAAGGGCCTTCCAACTGGACTCAAGCCTAATGATTTCCTTAGTCTTATCCCTGCCGAATCCGGTCGAATAGAACCACTTTTCTGCTTCCAGCAAGAAACTTGCCAGCAGTTGCGTCTAAAATACTGCCAGCACGTTGCTGTTTCGCACAGGTCCCCAGATCGAACTCAAAGGCCACCTCATGTCCGCTTGGAACAAACTTCACGTAACCATCACCATCGCGACTGGCCTACTATTGGCTTGCACCAGTCTTGTTTCGGGCAACGCAACAGCCCAAGAAACAGACCATAAAAAAACGCCACTCAAAGTCTACGTTCTGGTGGGGCAATCCAACATGCAAGGCCACGCACAGGTTCGCACGTTGCCTCACATCGGAATGGACCCTGCAACCAAACCGATTCTTGATGCGATCCAAGACGAATCAGGCAAAGCACGGGTCTTTAACAACATCTGGGTCTCTTACCTCTCAACGTCGGGCGTCAAGACAGGCAACTTGACGACGGGATTCGGAGCCGACGGAAACAAGATCGGCCCCGAACTCACGTTTGGAATTCACATGCAAAAACGAGTCGCTCAGCCGATCCTGATTATCAAAACGGCATGGGGGGGCAAAAGTATCCACACAGATTTTCGTTCACCCAGCGCAGGACCATTTACATTTGAGGATTCCGTTCTCAAACGAATGAAGGACCAAGCGAAAGACATCGATGCAATCATCGCCGAGCGAAAGAAAGCGACTGGAGTCTACTATCGCCAAACCATCGACCACGTTCATGCAGTGCTCGGGGACATCAAGTCCGTGTACCCAAACTACGACGCCAGCCAAGGCTACGAACTGTCGGGCTTAGTTTGGTTTCAAGGTTGGAACGACATGGTCGACCCAGGCGTTTACCCCAACCGAGGCGAAAGTGGTGGTTACGACAACTACACGAAAGTGCTGACTCACCTGATTCGCGATTTTCGCAAAGATCTTTCCGCACCCCATTTGCCAATCGTGGTCGGAGTCATGGGCGTTGGTGGGCCAACTGAGAAATACACCGCTGGTCAAAAACGATACGTAAAAATCCACCAAGGGTTCCGTGACGCAATGGCGGCGTCTGCGAAAGAGGATGAGTTCAAAGGCAACGTTGTCAACGTTCTGACAGAAAACTGCTGGGACATGGAGTTGGATGCCTTGATTGCCAAAGACAATCAGATCAAAGGCGAACTTAAAAAGAGTCAGAGAAATGGCGAGATTAAAAAAAGCGAATGGCAAACTGAACTTGCTAAAATCCGCGAATCTAAATTCTCCAAGCAAGAATTAGAGATCTTGAAAACGGGGACTTCGAATGCGGCCTATCACTATTTGGGTTGCAGCAAAATCATGGCTCTGATCGGCAAAGCTTTCGCTGAAAACATGCCGGTTGCAGATGACAAAAAATAGCCAAAGCGTTCCACTGCTTTTCAAATTGAGCGCGACATGAATTGACAGCCTGCTATTTCAATTTAAATTTCCCCAGCGTCCTCGGGCAATATTGTGAGAGCCATAAACACCATCCAAATAAACGGCATCACGAACGCGGACAACATGATTGGCAACACGAGAGCGAGCACAGCACCCTCCAGTGGAAACAAGAACAAGCATCCGATCAGACAGACGGTGAGCCCTATCCCTGACGCAACACTGATCCTTTTTATGCTTTGACTCACAGACAATTCTATTTTGCCTCGACTCGATTCTGAACTTCGCCGAAGCTGGGTCAGTTGGCTTGCGAACGAAAGCCTGACACTCGAAAACCTGGCGATCACCACCGCCACAAAGCTCAGCGGAAACACGCTCCCAAGAAAACCAAAAGCACAAACGAATCCGGTTCCCAAGCCAATCGCAATCTGATTCCTCCCTGCCAAGCCAGCGAAGACAGGCATTATCACAACGCAGGCCACGAGCATTGCGATAAATGCAAACAGACTTGCCCGCAACATCCCCATCGCCAAAAACAAGAACCCAACACCCGCCCCATGAGCTCTGGACGGATCGTGCCTGAAAACCAAAGAAGCGGTAACGAAATCGGGAATCGCAAACTTCAAGCAAGTCAAAACGACGGCGAGCACGATTTTAAGATTGAAGCTAATCGCAAGAGCCAAGCATGCGACCACAAAAATTAATTCATACGCAAGTTCATTTCGAATCTTCCGCAGAACAGTTTTTCGTGGGCTAACATTTTCCTCATCCATCGGCTCATTGTAACCACTTGTCAAGTTAGCAACTCTCAAAACTGCCGTATCAACGTTCGCTTCAATCAAACAACAGACACACCGGAATAAGCGAAAAAAAGACACCGCTTTGAATAGGTAGAACCATGTCAAAACAGCGTCTTTTACAGTACCCGCGAGAGAAATTGAACGACTCATCAAATTGCTTGAGAAAAACGCGATTCTAGAGATACCGAAGCAGAATCCCAAGCAGTTGCTGCATACTTAAGATCACTAAGCCCAAGCAGCCGGAACGTGCACAAGATCTGAACTTTGCAACCACGCGCAAGTCCAGCCTCTCTTATTCAGTTGGTTGCCAGCCCTTAACGTGTTTGCCCTGAATGAATGTTGCAAGTTGACCGTCTTCAAAGTGCATCAACACCGGTGCCTGATAGGTCGGCGGGATACCCACGAATAGCTCTTCAAGCCTGCTCATTGTCAAGATTTTGTTTAAGTCATAAACTTCGACTGGCACCATATTCCGAGCAACCTGAGGGGCTAGGGACGACACGAGATCCAAGTCAAACTTGTTTCTTCCAGCCACCAAGAAAACTATTCGCGACTGTCCAGCTGAATTATTTGGGGCATCGGCAGCCAAACACCTATTCTTTGGCCTGTCCGACCGCGTCGCCGACCTCCTTTTCGTCGCTCTTGGCCTCGATGGTCGCCAGTTTCTTCCCCCGATAGATCAGCACATAGTCGGCAATCAGTGGCCTGGATCGCTGGTCGCCTGGTTGAATTCGACCGGCGGTGATCGGAAATTCTCGGCGAATGCGGGAATCCGCGACGACACCCCAGCCAGCAGCGGCAAGGACTGGGTCAATCAATTCGGCGCGTGTTTCGGATTCATTCATTGCGATTTGGCGGGATCAGAATAGGGCTGAAAAGATTTGGAATTGCGGGTCAGCAATCGCAGTAGCTTGGGATGGACGAAGAGTTTTTCACGTCCCGAAGTGACTTCTTCGAGGATACCAATTTTGGCAAGTTGTTTTAGTTTCTTGGCGGCGGTCTGGCGAACCGAACCGTCCATCTCGACGACGTTTTGGATTCGGCAATAAGGCAATTCAAAAATCAGGCTGACAAGTTCGTGCGAATAGGCCTTGGGCGCATGTGCCCGGGCAAACTCGGCGGTATGCTCGAACAGTTTCAAAATCGCGTCGATCTTTTCCTTTGTCCAAGTCGATGTTTGTTCGACGCCCTTGAGCATGAACAGCGTCCAAGGTTCCCAGTTCCACCGATGGGGGCAGCGTTGGCAGATCGTTGTACGGTAAATCCGGTTTCCACTTGGATTTGTGCGGTTTGTTCGATGTTTTTCGAGTTTTGGCCATACCTGAGTTTATGTCACCGGTTTTAACAGGCCAACGAAACATGTTAATTAATCGCGATTTATTTAACACGTATTGAGAATGGGTTAATTTCGTTAACACGTCTCAACTTCAACGTATTGGCGTGCTTTGGTCGTGGTGAGTTGGCCGGTGAAGGCTTTTTTGAAGGAGCGATTGTTTGAGTTCGTCGAGGTTGGCCAGCTTTTGGGTGTAGATGGTTTCAAGTCGCTGGACTCGGCGGCGACATTATCAATTGTCTTTGCGATCTCCCGTTGCTCGGCAACATTCGGAATTGCCAACTCATACGCGAATAAGTGTTTTCGGTTCACTTTTGGCATACCTGCACGAGCCGAACCAGCAATTGCGTAGTCCGTAAAAGTTTTGCTCAAAAGGATGTAGAAAAGAAAATCGCGATCGAGTGTGCCTTCAACTGGCTTAAGTGGGTATACGTCCGCACTGCAAAGACCGTCAAAAGATGGACGACTCACCTTCATCAGATACGGTCGTATCTTGCTGTAAAGCACCATTGAAGTGTCGTAGCCGTACTTGTTGGAGATCATCCTTCCTCTCTTGCTGTCAACACGTCCTCAAGTTCGTCTGACTGCGAAACCATATTGCCAGCGCCGATGTGCGGTAGGTCGACATACTCCGGCTCGCGTGGGTCAACAAGTTTCGATTCGATGCGGCATATCTCTGTTAAGTTCTTCTCCTGCCAGCCGGGGCCTTGTTAGGTGAAGACGCGATTGAGATAGCTTTCAAACAGCTCGCGGGCGCCCAAGAGATTCTTCTCGGCGTTTTCTTTCGCCTTGGCGATCGCCGAGAACGCCTCATCCAAGATCGACACGATCCGCTTTTGTTCGCTAACGGTGGAAGTGAAATTGCCCGTTCTTCCATTGATCCTTTCGTTACGTGAATCATCGTCGTGCCCGCCCCTTGTTCGGAGCGGATTTGGTCAGTGTCCCAATCAAACCAGTGATAAAGAAATTGTTTGTCGGCTCGATCTTCGTCAACAACGACCTTCCAAATGTGATAGTGATAGATCACCTTTGGGCCAGTCCAAATTCTGGGGCCAAAAGACGCAGACCAAGCGTAGAGCAAGTCGCCTTCGTCGCAGTACTTGTTCTCTTCAAGTTCGAGGTCGGAGTGATACCAAGATCGGTTCGTAAAAAAGTTTCCGACTCGCAAGACCGGATACTTCCCCGATTCGAGCAACTCGGCTTTCTTGTAGGCTTTCCCGTTTAAAAAGGGTGCACACTTCTTTGAGCGTAATGTCTTCCCAACCTTCACTCATACCAAACCTCGGATCGTTTCCAGAACTTCGGCGGCCTCGGCGTCGAGCGACTCCATCTCCTCCAAAATGACTTCCGGCTCTCGCAGCACCGTCTCATCCTGACGGTTCGGATTCTTCACCGACAAATCGAACGTTAGGGCGTCGATATTGCTAACGTTCACCGACCATGAGTTCTCGCTGTCTTTCTTCTTCTTTTGCAGCGATACAAACTCGGCAAGGTCGTCTTCATTGAGCGAGTTAGTCTTGCCCAGATTGCGGTCGAGATTTAACTGGTAGAACCAGACTTTCTTCGTCGGTTTGCCCTTCTCAAAAAACAGCACCACCGTTTTTACTCCGGCTCCGGTGAACGTGCCGCCGGGCAAGTCGAGGACGGTGTGCAGATTGCAGTTCTCCAGCAGCTCCTTACGCAGACTCACCGACGCATTGTCGCTGTTGGACAGGAACGTGTTCTTGATGACGATGCCCGCCTGACCGCCCGCTTTG
>JBGCDK010000068.1:0-40924 GCA_045105295.1 Mariniblastus sp. | reverse complement strand
TTTCAGTCGAAGCAGCATGTCGCCTTTTTTGACAACGTCGCCCTCTTAGACGAAAAATTCTTCGATCTCGCCTTCGACTTTGGCATTAATTGGAAGATAGTTTCCAACCAACGCGGAATTGCCGACTGCCAATGAGCTACGTGACTTTAGGAACACGGATGCTAAAACTGCGAGACCAACCATGGCGAAAAGCAAAAGCAACAGCGCCAACGACTTGGTGGAACTACGACGTTTCGGTGCCGCCGCAGATTGCTCAGCATCGTTGGATTCGGTTTCCGCCGCTGGGGCAGACGAAACGATCCCTTTCGCGAGTTCGTCGTATGTTCTTTGCTCTAACTCTTCGTTCCCAGTCGAGACTCGGTCACGTTTGCGAAGATAGTTTTTGATTTTTTCGCGATTCGAAATTGAAAAGTTCGCAAACGAACAAACTGTCTCGTCGCCTTTTTTTCCACGAATTCGAAATTCGATTTCAACTTTTTCGTTGCCGATCAAAAGCGTGCCTTCTGTCGGTCCGCTCGTGTCAACGTTTACGGGGGCTGTGAATCCGAATTCAGATAGCTCTGAAAGCGTTACGGGATTGCCTTCAACTAAAACAGTTTCTCGGGGTGAGTTCGTCATGCTGTCGGTTTTCTTTTTCAATGTCTTTGGGGACAAGGCTGAGGTTTGGAAGAGGATTCAGTCAAAATGAGGAGCGGCTGTTAACTTGTAACGGCAAGGCCCCCAAAAGTGTGAGAGTTGGTTAGATCTAACCGATTGGTTCTGTTATGAGGATCCTTGCAAGTTGAAGGATTCTCAGCGGGAGGCTGCAATGATAATTCCAATCGAGACAAACTTCAAATGGTAAAATCGAAACCGTTAAGGAAAATCCTTTCTTGCTGGGCTCGTGGCGATTGGTTCTTAAAATTGCGAACATTTCTGAAAACTTGGACACTCACAAACCTGCCATTAAAGTTGCTTATCGCTCCCGTCATCACTTCTTTGCTTGTGTTATCTACTGGATGTGTTGTGGGGCCCGATATGGGGGCACCCCAACCGGCTATTTTGGCCAACGAGTATTTTTCGAATCTGCACAACGACAATCCAAGACAACCCATTGAACAATGGTGGCAAAGTTTTTCAGATGAAAAAATGAACGTTTTGTTGGCTCGTGCGGAGCAACAGAACCCTTCGATCAAGCAGGCTTATCACCGCATCGCAGCAGCCCGTGCAAACGTTTGCCTCCAAGGCGGGTCTCTTTTGCCCAATGGAGACTTGCTCGCAGACTATGCGTTTACAAAGCAGAGCCAGAACGCACGGCCCTTTGTTGGTCAGAATGGCGATCCGTTTGATCTATTCAGTTTAGGCTTGGCGTCGACTTGGGAGATCGATCTTTTTGGAAGAATCGAACGCACGATCCAAGCAGCGGAAGCGGACCTTAGTTTTCAAAAGTTTGATTTTCAGTTCGTGCGGCAAACCTTGTTTTCAAACATCGCAAGCAGCTACTTAAGAATTCGTTTGATCCAAAGCCAAATTGATCTAGCTAACGAAAGCTTGGAAATCCAATCTGGAACGATTCAATTAGTCGCCCAACGCGAGGAAGCGGGGCTTTCAACGAAGCTCGACAAAAGTCAAACAGAGTCGTTTCAATTTCGATCGCGAGCCCTCAAAGCGATCCTGGAACAGAATTTGGAACTTGAGTTCAATCAATTGGCTGTGCTACTTGGGCAGCAAAGCGATCAGGAATTAAGAAACTTTATTGGCAGAAGCCCGATGCCTGAAATTCCTGCGGTACCTGAAGTTGGAATCCCAGCGGAACTGCTTCGACGTCGACCTGATGTTCGACGCGAAGAAATGGCAGTTGCCCGAGCCGGTGCTGAAATCGGAATCGCCGAGGCAGATCTTTATCCACAACTTGCTCTGCTGGGAACTATCTCAGTTAGTGCCAGAAATGTGTCAGGCTTGTTCGAGACAGATGGCCTTGGTTTTTCAGTCGGTCCATCGTTCCGCTGGAACATTCTGCACTTCGATCGAATCAACAACAATATCGACATTCAGAATGCTGAGTTTCAACAAGCGATCGCTCAATACCAGACCACCGTCCTCGCCGCCGCGAGAGAAGTCGAAGACAGTTTGATCAGACATCAAGGCGCCTTGAATCAATGGTCCGAACTCACGTCGGCGATCGCTGCCGATGAAACTGCAGTTGAGCTTAGCCTCGAACGATACCGAGCTGGTAAGGCAAATTTCCAACGCGTTTTGGATGCTCAGCAGCAATTGCTTCAAGACAGACAACTGGGAGCACAGGCTCGAATAGAGGCGGTTGATCAGATCGTACGCCTATACCGTTCAGCTGGCGGCAGTTGGGAATTCATGAATTACCGACCTCACAATCAAATGGTGAGCTCACAACCTAAAAATCCCCAATCACAAGAATCATTCTCGCCAGTCAAAGACTTTGACACTTTTTCTGAGCTTCCAGATTTGACCAAGCCCCCGACACAACTTCGGAACCAATTTCAATCTGAACAAGACGATCAAACGCCTCCAACACCTACCGACAATTCAAAATCACGATCAAAGAATGAAACAACATTGTACGGGAACGAATTTGAATTGAATCTAGAAGGCTTGAATGGAGAATCCAACAATTTGCCTTCGGCCCCCGTCGTGGAGCTGGAAATGAATCGCGAAAATGGATTCGATGCCAATCGCGGACGCAACGACCTTTCTTCGATCCCGGTTGTTGAATTAGAAATGAATAACGGTTCGCTTAAGGTCAAACGCCAACAACGCTATTCCGACCGAAACTCTGGTTTCAGTGGAACTACTCCTGACCCGAGCATTCAAGCAACATCGTTGTTAAATGGAAACGGAGTTCAGCCACCACAGCTGCCGAGTCAATCAAACGGCACTCCATTTGTGACACCGCACGGCCAAATGCCCAACATGGGTTCCATTCCAACCCAGACGGCTGGCTATCCGTTGTTTGAATTTGAATAATTGAAAATCAATTCGGGACAACCGTTCCACAAACCTCACCTTGGACCACTGTGACCGCATCGAGGCAACCTTATTTTGAATCTGTTTCTACCCACAGATCGAGATGATGTTCGTCGGGTTCGGGAAACATCTCAGGAGCAAGGATCTCTGATAACCGTCTCCAATTTTTGGGCTGTGTATCGTTTGGTTTTTCGGTGAATCCAAACCCAAGTAGCGCTTCCCAGTTTGAATTGTGTTCTTCCAGCGAGTACCCAACCGCGTTTGATTAGCAATCTAAGTTTGGATCGTCTTTGGGAAAATCGAGACCAAGCTTTTCCTGCTTTACGAACAAATAAATGACCGGTATGCGATCTTAGTCGACGAACGCCCCGACCTGGATATATCTCGAGAACGAATGGCCTGCGCGTTTTCACCTTTTACAGACTCAACAGGCGTTCAAGAAATGGAAACGTCGGCCTTAGGATTCGGGCCGCAGACATCGACTTACGAACCAGTTTCCAGTCGCGCCGATGCCGATCAAAAAACCCAATAGCTTTTGCCCCAGAGTTCATATCGCGCAATTTCTATTGCGAACAATTTCTACTCCAACCAAGCGGCTGGCCTTAACACGATTTTCTTAACTTCCGTTTCGTTTGTGGTTCGAACGGCGGAAAACTGGGGAACAAAAATTTGTGATGGCCATTAGCTGTTATCGCTTTCAAAAAAACGGCAACTTTAAAAAAAATCAAAACGGCCACTTCACTACCTTTCTCGAATAATAGCCCTCGCAAGAGAATTTATCGTGTCTTTTCCTGCACGATTGTTTTTGAGGCATCTTATTGTTACCTGAGTTCAAAAACTTTTAGCGAACGAGCACCTTCCCCAACGTCGGTGTTTGCGAACGGCCCGTGAACGTTCATTTGCAGCGTCATCAAAAAATTATTGAACAGTTCGCAAACCCGTGGGTTGGGTTATCTGAATTGATGGCTAAGCAATTTTGTATTAGTTTAGCAGTAGTACCGATCCACTTCTTCTCCCTACGACTCGAGGAATCAAAATGACTTACCAACGTAAGAACATCCAATCGAGCTTCACATACTCATCAATGGAACCACGGCGGCTTTTGGCAGGAGACGTAACCGCGTTTGAGTTCGGAGAGCACCTCTATATACGCGGCGACTCAGAATCGAACCAAATCAGAATCTTAGGACAACTAGACGGCACCCTATCGATTCGAGGCGCACAAGGCACCACGATCAACGGCAGTAAAGATCCTTTTGTCATCGAAGGTTTGGAATTTTTAGAGGGAAGCAATCAGTACAGCGAACCAGTCGCTCGGTTCGCGGGCGGCCTCCGTGTTCATATGGGAGCCGGTGACGATTCATTTAGTCTCTATGGTGCCGAGTTCGAGCAAAAGTCAGTCATTTATGGCGGACTTGGTCACGATGATATTTTCCTGTCGGCCAACAAATTCAATGACAAGGTCATCGTTCAGACGTATCACGGAAACGATGTTTTAAATGTCGAAAGAAACGAATTCCTTGACGATTTCTATGCACTCACTTTGGACGGCGAAGACTCTGTTTCAATCTTCGAATCGACCATGCGCGGAGATTCGATTGTAGCTACTGGCCAGCATAGCGATCACGTAGTCTCTCAAAACAGCGATTATTTCGGTGACACCCAATTGATCCTTACGCACAGTGGCGACGATGTGATCGAGGTCATGATTCCAAGTGTCAACGCCAACGGATTTTTCGCCCTCGGTGGTAGCGGCGGCGATCATCTGAAAGGTCTGTTCGGAAACGACGTCTCGGGTTCCATCGTCATGGCGGGGCAAACTGGTGATGATATTGGAGAAATGTCGACGGCAGACAGCATCGCTCCAATGATGAAATTCAACACGATGGAAACGATGCATCAAGCTGCGTTCGTGAATGTCGCTCCCGATGGAGAACTTGAAAACGAGGCATATCGAGATGTTCGATATCCAGCCGAGTCTTACTTCCACACCCAGGTCTTTGACAATTTTGAATATGGTCGAGGCGCGTACTACGCAAACAATTTTCAGTTCGAAGAAGCAACGGTGATTTCCAAAATTGACTGGACTGGAACTTACGCCCAAACGCTCATTGAAATTCCTGGCGACATCGTGGGTGAAATACTGGAACCAGAAACCGATGATTTCCGCATCAACATTTATGAGAGCGAAGAAGTAAACGGGAAACAGGTTCCATTGGAGACGCCGACTTGGGTTCTCAATCCTGGAAACGACGTCAACCGTGTTCGTTCCGAAAAAGGTACCCACTTGGACGAGTACTATGACTACTCAACTGCCGTCAATCTCGAGTTCGAAGCCGGCGAGAAATACTGGATATCAATCTATTCCGAATCGGATACTGACTCATCTTTTCAAATGGCATACGGCTTTTACAAAGGATTTCAGCTGGATGACTCAGACGACCTACCAAGTGGAAACGATGGAAAAACTCATGACACAGAGTTTGCTTACAAGGCCTTGGAGACATTCTCTGGGGAGGTTGAAGATCCGACTTGGCTAGACGAAACACATAACATGAAATACTACGCCCTTGATTTCACGCTTTGGACTACGAGCTAGTAGGCAGTCCAAGAACACTTTTAATTTGTTTAACAAGCGGCATCCAGCAAACACGCTGAGGTGCCGTTTTCTTTTTGCAGCCGACCTATATTGATTCGAGAACGCTGACTCAAATTCATCCAACTTCAGTCAACGGTCGAAAACCGTAACCGTTCGATGTTTCAACTCTGCCAGGACGACCTATTCTTCATCCAATCCGTCAGCCCAAACCGAACCGCTGGGCATATAAACTTGCGTAAACTCAGGCTCAAATTTCGCCCGAGGTAAACCCGACTCGGGAAACACATCGAGAATCTGACCCGACTGAATCGATTGCTGCTGCCCGTTTGGAGCTAACGAACAACAAAAGCACAGACTTAGAATCGCGACCAATCGAATTGCAATCGCTCTCACGTTTGAAGGGCCGCCTTGAATATTTTTCACGCGAGAACTTTGGGTTGGGTCGCAGGATATTTGTGATGTTGAATCAAAAACACATTGGGGAAAAATCGAAACATTAAACCTTTACAATGATTGGCATCCAAAATCATCTTTGCATCTTAGCCGAGCCGTTTTTTTACAATTTCCAAATGATGATTGATGTGGCCGACCATAATAAATGCCGCCGCTCGAACCGTCATCGCTTTTCCATCCCCCAACCCCTTTCGCATCCAGGAATTCGCGTTTTGCCTTTTAAGCATCGCGATATTTCCGCGCCGTAAATGCTCTAGCTCACCGGTAAGATCGGCCAGCGTGACGAGGGAATAGTCGGTTTGCTCAACATACAAATCCTGATCAAAACCTGGCAAAGGTGTTTCGTCTCCAGCCGCGAATCGACCGGCTCGATATCCAAAAACTCGTTCGGTATCTACACAATGGCCGACGACTTGCTTGATAGTCCAAGTGTATGGAGCGTGCAAAACATCGATTTGGTCGGCGGGAATCGCATCAAACACCGCACGAAAATCACCGATTTGACTTTCTAGTAATGGAAGTATTTCGTCACCATCGACTTTGGAAAGGTACGTCTCGTAATATTCAAGGTACTCGCTTTTTTCTGGTCGACCTGGCTCAATATTGATTCCGCTCATTGGGATTCCTTTCTAATTAGTTTGTAGTTAACTGCAGGAAGCAAAAATCATTCTGCTGCCACTGTTCGTTAAGCTCGACTGGTTTCATTGACCTGACCAGACAGACCTTCGTTTGCGAAACCACCGTTTATCCCCAGAATCGCTAGATTGCAATTCTGACAGTCCCATCAACCACAAAACATTCGAATTAGCGAAATTCTTCAGCCACAATCGGCTAAAAGTTCAAGCCAACATCATCGTGGACCACGACAGTGAATTAATCAATTCGACGCACAACAGCCACTGTCAAAGCGCTTACAAAAGTGCAACAATGTTAGCTGGCCAGTTGGTTTTAGACGAAAAATTTAGTCGAGGAATAATTTATGTTTCGCGGAATTTCCATTCTAGTGATTTTGGTTTCTTTGTCGTTAAGCAGTTCAGCAGAAGCCCAATTGTTTCGTCGTTTTTTTAACCCGCCCCAACAAAAGTACTCGCAAGATCAGTATAGATACGCTCAAGGCCAAAACGGTTACGCCCAACAGCAGCAGTCTCAATGTTACCAGCAGCAGCTTGAGCGACAGCGACTTCAACGGTTGGTGAGTTCTCGCAATGAACAGTTGGCTGAAGGCCAGCGTTACCAAGTTTTTTACAATCCAAGAACTGGACAAACTTACCTTCAGGCAGTCGGTCCCAAAACTGCAACTGAGCAAGCCGACAAGGCACTTGCTGAACAACGGCAATCCAATCAGCGCAACGGCGCTCAAGTCGACATCGCGAGACAACAACTGCAACAGCAAGTTCAATCCGAACGTCAACGACGCTTGGCAACCGCCAATGCAGAAAAAGACAAACCGAAACGTCCTTCCCTCAATGGCCCAATCCTGAACGCGCCAGTGACCGCCGGTCAAATTGCAAACGGGAACACAATCTCAGCTTCTGCCGCCCCATCCCTAAATGGCCCCGCCCTAAGTGGACCTTCACTGAATGGCCCTTCACTCAATGGTCCGATCATGAACGCTCCATTGGTTCAGAGTCCTACTTACGATGCGAGCGTCGTTCCTGCGTCCGCCATTGAACCAGCCATTGCAGCACCAACGGCACAAATTATTAGTGCGAAAAAAATTCCAGTTGCGACACCCGTTGTCCAAGCAACTGAAACGGCAACCGCCGACAGCGACGGGGCGGTCTCCGTATTGGAGAAGGGTGCCAAGAGCATTTTGGAAAAAGATCCCGGTACGCTCGATGGAATTTTTGGCGAAGGCGACAAGTAACCTTTGGCATTCGCTTTCCTGTTCGCAGCAGGATCGCACGACCAACGATAGACAATTAACAAAGTGCCCAAGGCAGCGGATTCCGCTGCCTTTTTTATTGATCCCACTTCCGCAATAATGACGACTCGACCTGATACAACAAACCTAGATGGAAACAATCATGAGAAAATGGTGCCCGCAATTTTTAACTTTGATAATCACAACAGTGATTACTTCGATGCTCTTAACGACGACACCGGTCGTTGGTATTCAGGACGAAGAGCCAATTCTTGATACAACGGCGTTCGATCGGTCTGTTCGCATTCAAGACGACTTGTTCCTGCATGTGAACGGAGCATGGCTTGAGAATACAGCGATCCCAGATGACAAATCGAACTACGGTTCATTCGGAAAACTTGCCGACCTTTCGCAATTGCGAATCAAAAAGCTGATCGAGAAAACGGCCAACGAAACTCACGAGCCCGGTTCTAACGCCCAGAAGATTGCTGACTTTTACACCAGCTTCATGGCGGACGAGAAAATTGAGGACAAAGGGTATCGTGTCCTTGAATCAGAACTTGCCAAGATCGACGCACTCGATTCAAAGGAAGCCGTTTGGAAGCACTTTGGCTATCTCTCGAGCATCGGCGTCAGATCGCCCGTTGGATTTTACGTCTCGCAAGACGCTGGCGAAGCAACGCAGTACATCTGTCAACTAGCTCAAAGTGGAACATCACTCCCCGATCGCGATTACTATCTAAAACAAGATGAACAATCGGCTCAAGTTCGAGCCGCATTGCTCGACTACATTCAAACGATTTTGTCTCTATCACAAATCGATGCAAGCCATTTGGCCGCGGAAGAAATTGTAGGCCTTGAAAAGAAACTCGCGGAAGCATCATGGGCTCGCGTCCAATTGCGAAACGCCAAGAAGCGATACAACAAAAAAACATTTGCAGAGTTGGGTGAGCTAACCAGCGGCAAACTCGACTGGTCAACTTACTTTAAATCTGCCGGTGTCGCAGCCACACCGGAATCTGTGAACGTAAACACTCCAAGCTTTTTCGAAGCACTATCCGGATTGGTCGAAGAAACGCCCCTCAAGACTTGGAAAGACTATCTTCGATACCGCTTGATTGACAGTTACGCTCCATTCATGTCAATTGAATTTGTGGATGCTCATTTTGAGTTATATGAGAAACAGATCCAAGGAATCCCTGTTCAGCGGCCTCGCTGGAAACGCGCCGTCAACGCGATTGCGGGAGCCGGCGCTGGAGATTTTGGTGCCTTGGGTGAAGCCGTTGGCGAACTTTATGTGGCCAAGTTTTTCAAGCCGGAAGCCAAAGCGAAAATGGATGGGTTGGTGCAAAACTTACTCAAAGCATTCGGCGGCAGTATTGATGATCTGACTTGGATGACTGATGAGACAAAGGGGCGTGCCAAGGAAAAACTTTCGAAGATCAAAACGAAAATTGGTTATCCAAACGTATGGCGTGACTATTCCAAATTGGTTGTCAAACCGGACGATCTTTTCGGAAACGTCCTTCGCTCAAACCAATTGGAGTACAAGCGAAACATGGATCACCTTGGCAAGCCAATTGATCGCGAAGAGTGGGGGATGACTCCACAAACCGTCAACGCTTACTACAGCCCTACAAAAAATGAGATTGTCTTCCCAGCAGCGATTTTACAGGCTCCATTTTTCAGCATGAATGCACCGGACGCTCTCAATTACGGTGGCATCGGTGCGGTGATCGGCCACGAGATCAGTCACGCATTTGATGATCAAGGCAGCCAGTACGATGGCGATGGAAATTTGAAGAACTGGTGGACCGAAGAAGACGGAGCCGCTTTCAAAGATCTAACGACACGACTAATTGCTCAGTACGCTCAATACGAGCCGCTGAAAGGCGAGAAGGTTAATGGCGAACTGACATTGGGCGAGAACATCGCAGACCTTTCAGGTTTAACCATCGCCCACCGCGCGTTAACGATTTCGCGTGAAGGTAAACCTGACGAGAAAGTCGCTGGTTGGAATACTGATCAGCTGTTCTTCGTTGGCTGGAGCCGTGTTTGGCAACGCAAGTACCGTGACAAGGAAATGATCAAGCGTTTGCTAACGGATTCACATTCACCGTCGCAGTACCGAGCGAACGGACCCGTCACGAACATCGATGCCTTTTATAAAGCGTTCGATGTGAAACCGGAAGACAATTTGTTCAAGCGAGAGAAAGATCGAATCAAGATCTGGTAGAACACCTATTGAGACTTTTGAATTTGCATCAGCCTCACGCTTTAGCCTCACATCAATGACCGCCCATGAACGACTCGTGGCGCGGTCATTTTTTTTGTAGTGGACGCTTGTGTGGTGGACGCTCTGCGGCTGGCGATTGGCGCGATGGCCAGAAAGCGTTCTCAACACACTCTACCTCCGCTTATCTGATTACACATTCAAGCGGCCCACATCTCACAACCTATTCACCAACAACACAGTAGAGGTGCGAAAAACTTCGCAAGATCATTTTCTTTCCAGAGACCGCGGGTGAAGCCTTAAAACCGTCGCCAAGTTTGGATTTTCCAGCCGATTCAAAACCACCAGCCGGTAAGAATGACACAACGTCGCCTTGTTCACTAAACGCGAGAATCTTTGTGCCGTCAAAAATTGGCGAAGCCGAAAACGAACCGCCAACACGTTCCGCCCACAGTGTCTTGCCCGTTTCCGGATCCACACAGGAAGCGATGCCTTTGTCGCTAACCATGTACATTCGATTCTCAATGATCAACTGAGATGGCTTTTTCGTTGCACCTTTTTTCAACGTCCACGCGACATTGGTTTTGGTAATATCGCCTGTTCCCTTTGGATCAACTGCGATCATGTTTCCCATTCCGTTACTGATCACGATCAATCCGTTATGAGTCATGACAGGGCGAGCTGAAGCGTTCATGCCTTTGTGATAAACCGTCCAAACAGGCTTGCCAGTTTTGGCGTTGTAAGCGATCGTTGCGACGGCACTTGGGTAAACCAAAATTGGCACGCCGTCGATTTCGAAAACGGAGCCGGTGCTGTAAGCTTTTTTCAAATCGCCATTGTCGGACCCGTAGTCAATTTCTCGGTCGGTTTTCCAAATCGTTTTGCCCGTTTCCTTATCCAAAGCAACGACGTACTGGAAATCAAATCCATCCAGCGCCACGATCAACATGTTGTCATAGAGGATTGGTGACGAAGCCGGTCCGCGAAAATGATCGCATTCAAGGTCTTTGCGTTGCCAAACCTGCTCGCCCGTTTTCGTATTTAAACACGTCGTGCCGTAGCTGCCGAAATGCAAATAGACACGGCCTTCCTCGATCGCCGGCGTGGGACTTGCGTAACTATTGGTTGGATGGCAAAACGCAGGCTTCTCATTTTCATGAATCAGCATGTCACGAACGACTTTTCCAGAATGAACGTCCACACAGATCGCGGACATTTCTTTTCCGTCTTCCGTGGCCGTAGTCAGCCAAACCTGATCGCCCCAAACAACCGGCGACGACCACCCTTTACCGTGAATTGGAGTTTTCCACTTTACATGTTTCGATTCGTCGATCTTGCTAACCAACGTTTCACCGATCGCTTGCCCGTCACCCAAGGGGCCACGATACTCGGGCCAATTTAGTGTTGACTGAGCGTCCGCAAACCGAACGAGCGAGGTCGATAGAGAGAACGCAATTAGCACTATGAAAATCTTGGAATCAAATCTTTGCATTGGGGTCACGTTAAAAAAGGAATCGAAAAATCGCAGACTGATGTCTCAATTAGAGTGAGCTTATCATCATTGAAACCCGGTTGCCAACAACGGGGCAAGGTTCTGGAAATTTAGGTGTAGGCTCCAGTCTGCAGTTCGAAAGGTTAGCAATTAGGTCGGAAGACAATCAAAACGCTTGACAGGACGCGAGACAATAAACGGTCGTTTTCAAGTCACGTCTGCGGTTCACAACTTTGCACCTAATTCCACTACAGCCACGCACCCTGCCTACTGCCTACTTCATAAAAAAGCGCAGTGCATCCGTCATTAGTCTCGACTGGGGCGCCAATCGGCTCGAACCCGCTTGACCGCATCACGGCATCGTGTTCCTCGCGGGTGTAACAAGTGCCTTTACCATGGCAAAGCTTAAACAACGTCGTTGCGTAACAGGCCATCCAAAGAGCTTTCATCCACTCTTCATTTGACTGCCACTGCGAAATCAAAATTGGCTCGTGAATACAAACAACGCCGTCGTCTGAGATTGAATCGCGGATGTTTTTCATGATCGCTCGGTATTCGTCCGTTAGCCAATCATGAGCCGTATTGGAAAGACAATAGAGATCGGCGTTGGGAACACTGTCGAAAAAGTTCTGCTCGCAGAACTCCAGTTTTGAAAAATCGCATCCGATTTCACCCGCGATTTCTTTTACGAACTGCATGCCATTTGCCTGATCCACCAAAATCGCTTTGGTTAAGTTCGGCATCAGTTTCAAACATGCGTCTGCAACATAAGGGGACCCCGCCCCCACGTCGGCAATGATTTTTACGTTCTGTGAATGCGGATGTATCGCTGCAGCCAACGGTGTTGCGAAATTTCTGGCGCGTGATGAGAGCCCAATCGAAATTTCGCGAGCTGCTTCGGTGTCCATCAACGTCGGTTCCGCTGATTTTGTCCCATAGAGCGGTAGGTCTTCAAAATTGCCTCGAAGCATTTCAATGAACGCGGTCACATCCTCACTTGGGCCCATTGAAAGATACGGTTTCCGTGATGAAGAACCATCATTGCCAAGCGAATGCTGCGCAAGCTCTGTCAGTCGAAACGAACCGCCAGCGTCGCTTGCCCGTTCAAGAATCTTCAACGCACAGAGGAGATTTGAAAAAGTCCTCGCTCCCTGAGGTGTAAATTCAAACATGCTCGCGAACTCTCCCAACGAAGTCGCTTTATCACCAATGCGATCAACGACATCGAGCTTCAACGCTGTTTTGAGTCCCAACGCAGATTCTTCAAAACGAAGTAAAGCAAAATAGATTCCGGCATCCATGTTCAATTATCTTCCTGGGCGCTAACAATCGTAGAATTGTGGTTATGGGAGTGAACTATTTCTGCCCTTCGAGAATCGCTTTTTTGGATTCCCAAGATTGCTTCCGATCGAAAAGATCTTTGTATTTCCCATAGTCTGAGTTGATGGCTTTGTCTTTGACCTCATAGAGATGTTTGTCGTACAGCTCTCGCATTCGGTTAAGCTCAGCGAGATTGGTGTCGGAAATTTCCTCGCCAGCCACATTGACCGATTCACTTCGGTCCAACCCCATGTCGAAAAGCTCTTCCGTTGCAACCATATCGTTCTCTTGGGAGTACCAATATATGTACTTCCATTTTTTGGTTACCACACCAAATGAATTAGCGGACTTGGGGCCCCAGAAATTCATAATCGCCAAACTCTTTCTGACTTCCGCGTTGCGGTCCGCGACAACTGGAACAAGACTAACACCATCAATACCCTTTGGCGGTTCAACGCCCGCGTACTCTAAAATTGTAGGAGCCAAATCGATACTGCCAGTCAAAGCGTCAGATACAAAATTGGCTTGACTTGGCATTTTTGGATTAAAAACGATCAGAGGCACGCGAGTCGATTCTTCATAAGGAATGACTTTCGATCCGTACCCATGCGATCCGCATAGAAACCCATTGTCAGCAGTGAAAATGATAATCGTATTGTTGGCCACATCCAATTTTTGAAGTTCGTCACGAATTTGTCCAACCACAACATCAACCGCGTAAATTTGCTGGTTGTATTTTTTCATGACTTCGTTGTAGTTGTTCGAGTATCCCCATTCTTCAAAACGCGGATACTGCCGGCCCGTTTTGCTTTGCGCCGACAAGTGCTGTCCATTCTCCCGACCATAATTCGACGGCTTTTTGAAAACCGTGTCCTTGTAGATATCTTTAAATTTCGGGTCTGGCGTCACCGGACGGTGTGAAGCTTTAAAGCTGATCGACAAACAGAAGGGCTTTTTCTCCGATACGGATGTCCGAATGAAACGCTTTGAAAACTCTCCATAGGAAAGTGTTGAATGCGGATAGTCTTTCGCATATTCCGACATAGACTTGTTTTTCGCAGTTTGATAGCTCGTTTGCCCGGGACCGCCTCCCCATTGGTCAAAATCATCTTCAGGAAGCCCTTTCAGTCTCGCTTCGAGCCCATCGACTTGGAATCCAAACTTGCCTGCGAAAGCAGTACGATATCCCGCCTTTCGAAGGAGCATGGGGTAGCTGTTTTTCCAATGCTTGTTTGTCATTTTTCCATACTCAAAATTGCATCCAGTACGAAACTCATACAACCCAGTCATGATGTTGGCACGACTGGCCATACAGATTGCGGTGGTCACGTAGTGGCGGTTGAATCGGACTCCATCAGCCGCCAACTGATCAAGACAAGGCGTCTTTACGTCTGGGTTGCCGTAACACCCCATCGAAATAGTGGCTTGATCATCCGTCAGAAGGAACACAATATTTGGCCGATCCTCCTCAACAGTCTGATTTGCAACGGCATTCGAACAAGGCAGCTCGATTCCACCAAATGCCAGCAGAACGAGCAGGAATGGGAAGACAGACAAACGGTTGGAAATAGGTAGTGACACAGATTCGCTCTAAGGTTGAAGGCGATTTGAATTCAGGAATTTGCAACTAAGTAACAATTTTTTTTGATCGCTAACGTTATTACCGAACGATTTTAACCAAGCATGGGATTCAATCGCAATTATCCCCACTTTCGTGTCACTTGTAAAAGATCATAACAACTCGTTGGTAGAACAGATTACATTTATTGAATCCGTTGCGACGAGAAATGTCCACCTATTAGTGGGACTCATTATTGCAGCGAACGTTATCAGCGGATTCTGACAGTTGCCAAAATAGAATCCTTCTACTATCCTCCATAACAAGGAATTGAGCAAACGAATTTAAACCGTCGAAGCAGGTAACAATGGGCACAAAATTAGTTGAACGAGGCATCACTCGTTACGACATTGATGAGCAGGGAACATACGGATATATGATGCGAATTTCCCGTGAAGGAAATCACATCAACAAGTTTTTCTCGGACAAAAAATACAAGGGAAAGCGAAAGGCGCTGACCGCAGCTCGCGAAAAATATCAAGAACTCAAGTCGAGTTTGCCCGAGCCCAAAACGACCAAAGGCATCAAAACGTCCCGTAACAATTCCGGAATGGTCGGTGTGCACTTGGCCATTTGTGAATCAATATACGGCGAAGAGTACCACTCGTATTGCGCTTCATGGAAAACGGCCGAGGGACAACGGAGCAAGCTCAGCTTTTCTTTCAAAAAATACGGCAAGAAAAAAGCCTGGGGGATGGCATGCTTGGCTCGGAAATTGGAGTCAACGGATCGTGAAAAAATAGAAAGCCTTTACGAGAAAAATTCTGGCAAAAAGAAAGCTGCGAAGAAGAAAGTCGCCAAAAAGAAGGCTGTGAAAAAGCCCGCCAAGAAGAAACTAGCGGCGAAGAAAACCACCGCCAAAAAGCCCGCGACCAAGAAAAAACCTCAGAAAAAGAAGGCTCGCAAGCGGTAGATAATTTGCTCTAACGGCACTTCAACGATTAGCCCCCTATTTAGTGATGCGTTTTTGCAACATCAAATAGGTGTGGCTAAATCATCCCCGGAAATCATCCCCTGAAAACCGCAGCAAAAATTTCCCCACGCGCAAAAAGCTGTGACCTAGGTTTCGGTATGCCTCACGACCCAAAGAGGTTTACTACAATGGAACCCAACATCACGACCATGAATTGCACCGACATCGCCCGCAAAATTGAACTTCACAATCCAACCGCCGACGCATTGGAAGTCGCCCGAATGTGCACTTTGATTTGCAGCTCAGTACACGACCGAAACGTTTTGGATGACGACTCTCGGTTTCTCAAAGTCTGGGAAGAAGTCAATTTGCGACTTCAAGCCGCGACGGATCAGCACGCTGCCGTCACTGAAGAGCTTGAACAATTGACCAATTCTGATCCGCACGAATTTTCTCCTGAACAAGTCTGGGTCTTGGTCCGTTCAATCAAGGTTCAAAATCAGTTGCTCCGCCTTTATGTAGGCGATCCATCGTTAGAGATGGGTTAGAGATGCCGCAGTGGTCGGCCGGCTTTGCACAAACATACCTTGGAATCAAACGGCACTCAAACGTTGCCCATCAATTTGATTGCGACATTGACGTAGATCAGAATGCCGAGAATGTCGACGATGCCTGCAACAAACGGCGTGCTCATCATGGCCGGATCCCAACCGAGTTTTTCAAAAATCAATGGCAAAATCGACCCAGTCAACGTGCCGCACATCACGACCAGTAGGAGCGTGATCGGAACGACCCACATCGCCATCTGTCGAAACGCTAAATCCTCGGGAACAAAAAATACCGACGTCACGTAGCCCATCAGCCCAAGGCCAGCGCCGAGCAACACTCCCATGACGAGTTCACGCTTGATCACTTGAAACCAATCGCCCAACGTGATGTGCCCCCGCGAAAGTGCAGTAATAATCAGGGTCGCACTTTGGCTTCCAGAGTTTCCACCGCTACTAATAACCAGCGGAATAAAAGGCACCAACCAAACCCACACTTGGAATTGTGCTTCATAGCCTTCTAACGCAAATGCGGTTGCGAGGGCAAAGAAAAACAAAATCGCGAGCCAAATTCCGCGTTTCCATGTCAACGTGAAAACGGAAGTTCGCAAATAGGACTCGTCCAGCGGGTCCACCGCACCAATTCGATGAGCGTCTTCGGTAGCTTCCTCTCGAACAACATCAATCACGTCATCGTGCGTAATGATTCCCAACATTTTGTGTTGTTGATCGACGACAGGAATGGCCAACAAGTCCATCCGAGCGACTTTGTTAGCAACGTCTTCCTGATCTTCGAGCACATCGACGGTGACGAGATCCGTTTCCATGATCTCATACAAGTGCGTTTCCGGATGCTTCATCCCGACGAGCAACTGTCGGGCAGACACAAGCCCTCGAAGGTGGTCTTCATCATCGACGATGTACAAATAGTAAATCGTTTCGTATTCCTCGGACTGTCGCCCAATCTCGTTCATCGCTTCACGAATGGTCAGCGCTTCACTCAGTTTCGCGATCTCCGTCGTCATCACCGCGCCTGCGGTGCCCTCGGGATACTGACTTAGACGTTGAAAATCTCGCCGCTCTTCGACGGGCAATTTCTCGAGCAATTCAGCCAATCTCGAACCGTCAATGTCTTGCAGCAGATCCACACGGTCGTCGGGAGGAAGTTCCGCGACCATTTCAGCAACTTGATCCAAATCGCACGACTCGAGAATTTCAAACTGTTTGTCTTTTTCCAAGTAAGAAAAAATATCGACTCGAGTTTCCACATCCGTATGCTGAATGACTCCCCAAGCTTCATCGCTCGTGAGACCACTCATAAATTCAGCAGCACGCACTGGATTGAGAGCTTCGCAAAAATCGTGGAGCTCTTGCGTATTGTTGGTAGCCAACATTTCGCGAAGCTCAGGAAGATAAAGCGTGTTGATCATGGAAATGAGCCCGCCAGCAAGCGAGTCACAGTTGTAATTGGTTGGCTGATTCGAAAGTCGCTAGGACCAATGGGTCGGCTAACCTGAAATGGAAGGTCAAACTCTCTGTCCGCGCAGTAATCGACGGACCCGAGAGTCCATCTTACATGTCAATTCAGGATTGTCGGACAACAAGACGACTTTTACCAAATAAAGTTCGCCAAACAAAGTGGAACGAAGTTTTTTGGCCATCCAAATGGGACCTCTGGCAATTCTCGATGTTGTTTCCAGTGGCAAGCTTTATGTAAAACTTCTTTTTCTTGCCAGCGGCAGCATAGAAAGTTCGGGATGGGACTGCCAAAAAAGTCAACTTAATTGGTCAACGTATCCTCTCCGTTGAATGAATCGGCGGCGAATGTTCTGCTAGTTTCCGCCGTTGTTGATCCAGCCGATCGCGGCAGGGATACCCTCTTCAACCATCGAGAAATAGTGGCCGCCACTTTGAGTCATCACGAACGACAAAGGTGTGCCTTGCCCTTTGAGTTGAGACGTGAATGCCTCGGCATCGGAATACGGGACGTTGTCATCGTCCTTTGCATGGAAAATGAAAGTCCGACATTTCAAGTTTGCGACAAAATTCTTTGGCGAAATGTCTCTAACGAAATCTTTCAGCCCTGGAAGCAACATCGACGCGTTTGGATCGGCGAGAAATTCAGCCATTCGCTCTTCCAAATCGTAAGCCGGCGCATAAGCGATACATCCTTTGATCCGCGAGTCCTGCGACGCCAGCAACAGCGACAATGTGCCGGCTGAACTATGCCCCGCGGAATAGATTCGACTCGCGTCAACGACCTTCACTTTCTGAATCGCGTACTCAATTGCGTTCCGTCCGTTGACAGCCCCTGCACCGGCAAAACGGAACTTGGGATACGCTCGCGACAATTGCTGGGTGAATCGCTCGTCCTCCGTCTGTGCCATGAGTGACGCAGAATTGTTCTCGACCAAATTGCCATCGATAGAGTAATGAATCACTACCATGCCAGCCTGAACGTAGGGCAAAAACTCCGATTCCGAACCGGGGTCGTACAACTCCGATCCATGTAGCAACATCGTGCCCGCTGGAGCCACCAAGATGCAGGGCAGCGACCCCAATTCATGTTTGCCTTCAGGAATCAGAACACGCATTTGCATCCCGCCGCCAGGTTCATTGTTGTTAGGCAGCGTAATGTCAAATCGCCTTGAGTTGACATTGGTTTCAGGATCATAGCCCTCAAGGTCGGGCAGGGGAGTCGGCACCGGTATAGCATTGAGCCCTTCTTCAAACGCGATGATTGGTTCGGCTTTTAGGAGATTTGAAAACATCATAATTCCCCCTCCGACCAGCAAACCGAGCAAGGTAACAATCACGACGCTGATGGCCGCGATTTGCAGCCCGCCAAGCGATTTCGAATTTGGCTTGCTTGATGAACGTTTTTTCTTTCGCTTCGGCTTGGGTTGAGCAGCGGCCAATCTACCTGCTCCCTTGGCAACCGATGCCACTGGAATTGGGGATGCAGAAGGCAGCGGTGCGGCCTGTGAAAATTGATTCTCCAGCGACATGGGTGGTGGAAAAAGCTCGGGAGCAGCTAGACTTGGCGGCGCATAGGGCTGGGCAGGGGGTGCCTGATTTGGGATTTGCGGAGGTCGAGCCGGCATCATCGGTGGTGGTTGCAGCGGCGCGAGCGGTGCTTGACCGGGAGCAAGCGGTGAAAGCGGCGCAAGAATCTCGCCATCGTTCTCCTCTTGGGCTTCGCCCTGTTGCAAAGCGGGGATTCGCAGCACTCGTTTGCAACGTGGACATTGTGCCTTGAAGGGCTTTTTGCGCAATTTGACTTTGGCGACCTTATCGCAATCGGGGCACTTTATTTTTGCCATGAAAAAAGCCTTTGGCCAAAACGCGTTGGAAGTGGCGCGCTTTGATTAGCGTTCGGTGGAAGCGAAGGAAAACGAAAATTTCGTTGCACGATTATCTTAATGGAGAATCCGAACACCAACAACTTTCGCTAGTATTTAGCCTCGTTCTGCGAAGCAAACCGGATGTGATTCAAGTTACCTGCTCCAAACTTCATAGACTTTTCGGGCTTGAACCAAGCCAAAATTCGAGGCTGTATTCGCGTTTTCGTCGAGCCAAAGCGTGAAATATTGAGTGTCTGTTTGCCCGCCCAGACGAGCAACGCTCCGCAGATATCGGACACTTGGACGAGCGGAATCACTAGATGGTCGGATTGGGTTGAGTTTCCGACGTTAGCCGCCAAAGAATCTTACGTTATTCTTACGTCCCCCCGTTATTCCAACTTGAACGGGTTTGGTATCCTTTAGCCTGAAAGTTGGCAGTACGTCAGTTCATTTTGGGCTGCGATGGCTCTCGGTGGCGAAATCAAGCCCCACCAAAAAAGAGATTTGTTAACTTTAATCCGTCACAATGCTCGCGGCGACGGATGGTACCACGCTCCATAACGATTTTCGAAAAACGATGGCGAATAGACAAATTGCAGTAACCGGCTACGGCATCAATAGTGCTTTGGGAATCGGGCCAGAGGCAAATCTCCAAGGACTCCGCGAGGGCCGATCCGGTATCGTGTCGATGCGACCTCTTTGGGAAGAGAACAAATTCAAATCTCAGGTGGGTGGTAACATTTCCATCGAAGGGTTGAAGGAACAATTCGACCGCAAGCAAAGCCGTTTTTTGGGCGACCCGGCCTTGCTTGCCGCTGCCGCCATGAAGGACGCAATCGAGCACGCAGGTTTGACAGACGAAGAAGTCCAGTGTCCTGATACCGGAGTCATCGTTGGAACCGGAGCGGGAGCAAGCATCACCGATGTTTTCTTCATGTGTACACGGCTTGAAAAACGTGGAGCCGCAAAAGTCGGCGCCTACCACGTTCCGCTAATTATGGGCTCTTCTTTGTCAGCCAACCTAGGCAGCATTTTTCAAATCCACGGCCACTCGTACACCATCACCTCTGCCTGTGCGACTTCGGCTCATGCGATCATGATTGGAATGGATTCAATACGATCTGGTCGTCAGAAACGATTGTTCGTTGGCGGATCAGAAGATGTAAACATCTACTCAGCAGCTTCATTCGACGGAATGGGTGCCCTTTCAACCGCGTTCAACGAAGACCCGGCTCGTGCATCAAGACCGCTCGATAAAGACCGTGACGGTTTCGTATTTTCAGGCGGCGCGGGAATTTTGGTTCTCGAAGACCTTGAAGTCGCGGAGAAACGTGGCGCCACGATCCACGCTGTCATTTCTGGCGCGGCTGCGTCGTGTGACGGTGACCAAATGGTTGCGCCCAACGGCATTGGTGCTCAACGTGCGATGGAAGCCGCAATGAAAGACGCCAATGTTTCACCAGAAGACATTGGATACATCAATTTGCACGGAACTTCGACGCCCGTTGGCGATGCTGCGGAAGTAAAAGCCGTCCAAGACGCGTTTGGCGTTCACGTTCCACCGTTTTCATCGACCAAATCCATGACGGGTCATGCTCTCGGTGCTGCTGGAAGCCAAGAAGCAATCTTTTCGATCATGATGTTGAAAGAAGGATTCCTGGCTCCTAACATCAATCTCGAAAACCCTGATCCAATCATCAAGGGCTTACCCGCTGTCGCCAAAACACAGGAAGGCGTCGACACCAAATTTGCACTCAGCAATTCATTCGGGTTCGGTGGCACAAACTGCAGCATCATCATTGGCAAAGAGCCTCGATAACCTCAATGATGTTTTGCATCGTTGAATTTCCGCCTGTTTAGTTTTTCATGTCGTGTGTCTTTCTACTAAGCCACCTCACTCCTCGCTGTTTGAGTTTCGGCTTGGCGTCGATTTCAGAGTTGCTATCTGTGAACCATTTCATTTTCCGTCCCTTAACCGGTGTTTCGGATGTGGCATTGGCCTTCTCTAACACCGATTCGGTCTGATCTTTCAGTCCGTTACTTCGGTTTCCTCATCCGACGTGAAGAAAACCAACACCAACACCCAGAAACAAAGAATTAAATTCTGGACTGGCAATTGCAACGCCAGCGGCAAACTGTAGATAAAAATCACTGACGGCAACCAGACACAGCAATTCGAGATCAAGGCTGGCAAGACCTTTCGAACGTACCAGTTCTTGCCAAGGCTCCGCCGCGTTCGAGCGAATGAGTAACCATTGTCTCGCCAGACGTAGAACAAAACACAGTTGAGCAGGCCAATCAACGGGGCGTAGATCAACATGTCGAAGCAGACTTTGCAAATGATCGTTTGCAAGTCAACTTGGCTGCCAAACATCATGTCTTGAAATCGATAAAGCAGATCGATTTCGAATCCTTTGAATCCCCAGAACAACACGTTGCTGATCAATAAGGGCCAAAAATTCGGAGGCTTCTTCTTGCCTATCAACGAAGCCATCACGATCGGCAAAAATCCACCGAACAAAGCCGTTGAAAGGATCCCAAAAGTCCAACCAGACTGAATCTTTAATCGCCCGAGCGACTCGAATAACTCTCGGACCAACTCTACGTTGTAGTAGCCGAGAAAGATTGCGCAACCAAACAGCCACAGGCCAAGCCCGGTGTATCTGTTTTCCCGCGCCGCCTGTTTACCTTTGCGCCATGCGGTCTGGAAAGGCGACTCAATTTTGGAGTGCATTTTGTTGCGGTGAATGGAGAAATCTAATTGACCTCCGAAGAATAAGGGATCAATCAATACCTGCCTACGGTACAAACTGCCCCGAAAAACAATCTAGGTGATCCAAAATGCTCACATTGGCAAGCCTACCACTTGGGTCCATCAATTTTATTCACGAACTCTCGATTTGCGGCAGATAGACTGGACTGCCCGCTGCAAGCCAATTTCATAACCATCTCTAGAAACTAACCGCCGCTTCAATTCTCCAATCGTTTCCAGTTTGGCACAGTTTTCTGAGTTCGGATTTACCCGGCGTTTGCTCGTGAAACGGAGACGCAAAAACAGCTTTCTCCAGTCCACATTGCGAACAATAATAATGACGCCGAATGGCATTTTTTACCCGGCCAAAAAAAATTCTCAATCGAACGTGAAATGAGAGTTCAAATCGCTTACGCTAAAGGCGTTCTGTTCTTTAAAGCAACTTATTTGAATCGAAAATGAAAGTCAAAGAAGCACTCGACCGCCTAGTTTCAGCGATCAAAAAATCTCACCCCCAGCACAACTTGTCCGATACAATCACGGGCCTCTCTCCTGAAGAAGTCGACCAAATCGAAGTTTCGATGCCATTTGCGTCTAGAGAACTTTTAGAGCTTTTTCATCTGTATGATTTCTCTTGTTGCAATCTTTTCTCGCCGCTTTACCTTTCGCCTCCGTCGGAAATGAAAGAAGCCATCGACGCCCAAATTGATTTTTACGAAGAAGTTGACGACTTGCTTGAGGGCATACGTGGTGGCTGGCGAAGCAGTAGTCATGAGGCTTGTAAGCTTGACCAATCCTGGCGCGACAAATGGATTCCCATCGGTGACTCCAATGGAAACTCTGTCTTCATTGACATGGACCCATCAGAAAATGGAGCACTTGGCCAAGTCGTCACGATTCAGGAATCCGCAAAACATCTTGAAGTTTTAGGGTACTCGCTCTCGCACTGGATGGAGAGAATTGCAACCAAACTTGAAAATCTCAACTCAAAAAACAGCCGCTACAGTTGTTTCATGTCAGAGAAAATCGAAGCGCCAACCGAACGCCCATCTTCGTAGTTTGGCACCCCAAAATATTTTGACAAACACTGTCGTTGAGCCGATACATCGTACCTTCGTTTCGGTATTTCGGATCTTTTTTGGTCCAAACTGAGAACTTCAGTAAGTTTGCGCGAGATATCTGGCCCTCCTGCCTGCCAATCGTTAACTTGTATGTAGAGAATACTTTGACATACAAGTGACCAAGCATGAATGATTCCGCAGATCAAATCTTTAACGTCCCAAACAAAATTTCTGCGGCACGGCTCGTTTTGGCTTTTGTTTTTTTCGCTCTGCTTCCAATAAAACTTTACTGGTTAGCGTTTGGCGTTTTTGTATTCGCCGCTGGAACGGACTGGGTCGATGGATGGTACGCACGCAAATACAACATGGTGACGAAACTCGGCCGAGTTCTCGATCCGTTTTGTGACAAAATCCTAATCTGCGGTGCCTACATTTTGCTCGCCGTTGAAATGAACAATCCAGAATTTGGTTTTGCTTGGTATGCAAAAATCGCTGGCTGGATGGCGGTCGTCGTTGTTGGACGCGAGTTATTGGTAACCGTTTTGCGTTCCATGATCGAAGGAGCTGGAGGCGATTTCTCGGCAAAGATGGCGGGGAAATTGAAGATGTGGTTTCAGTGTATCGCAGTCGGAGCATGCTTGGTCGCATTGGCAACAGCCGACGTTGCCGGAAGCGATCAAGCCGGCGGTGGTACAGCAGGCATCAAAGTCAATTCGGTCGCTCCTTGGCTTCATTGGACGATTGTAATTTCTGTTTGGCTGTCCGTATTTTCAACTTTGCATTCGGGATGGCTGTATGTGAAAGCCGCCGCGAGTTATTTCAAACCGTGACGCGTATTCAAAGTGAAGTAGCTTAAGCTGATTTTTGATCAAGCACGCAACGCCGAAAGCGAATCCCACCTGTGGATCTAAACTTACTCTTCTTCTGCTCCTTTGTTGGGATCGGACTGGCCAGTTTGCCATTCTGGTGGAATGCTTACTTGCGAAAACAGGCGGGCGACCCGATCCTCGAATCGAGAGAGACGATAAGTTCACCGTTTGGATTTACTGACATCGTGTTGATGTTTTTCTTTTGGCTGTTCGGGCAATTTTCTGCACTTGGGATTGCCACTCTAGCCTTGGGGCTCGACCCAACAAAACTTTCTGAGCTCGACGGCACCGAGCTCGCTTGGCTAACCATTATTGCAAGCGTTGGGCAACTGATCGTCACTGCGATCGCTATGTCGACTTTGTATGCCCGCTATCGTTCATGGGCAATTTTTGGATTTACGTGGTCAACGTTGCGCCAGGATCTCAAGCTTGGCGGGATCGCATTTTTGATGGTCGTACCTGCGACCTTAGTTGTTCAATTATTACTAACGCAGTTCCTCAAATACAACCACAACACTTTGGAAATGTTGGCCAACAACGTCAACGCATTGACGGTGTCTGCGGCATGGTTTGGTGCGGTTCTGGTTGCACCTATTTGCGAAGAGATTTTCTTTCGCGGAGTGTTGCAAGGATGGCTTCACCGAGTTTTCACGAGCAACCGACTATTTTCGGACCAGAATCTTATTGGCGGCTGGGATCGATCGACCGGAAGTGCTGATGAACAAGCGGAGGCGGTGGACAGCACCGAAACTGAGCATAAGAATTTTGAACAACGAAACTCGGACAATCCTTACGCAAGTCCTACCAACATGGGACTAAACTACTCAGCAACCGTGCCATCGGAAGGTTATTGGGCGATATTTGTTTCCGCCGCAATATTCGGCTTGGCTCATCTCGGCCAAGGACCCGCTCCGATTCCTTTGTTCCTGTTTGGTTTGGCGCTCGGATATATTTACCACAAGACTGGCAGCGTTTTTCCGTGTATCGTTTTGCACATGCTGTTAAACGGATTCAGCATGTTTTGGTTCACGATCAACACGTTTTTCTCTCCTGCGGTGGAAACAACTCCTGTGGAACCGATCCCCGCTACCGTGACCGGTTTCATCGAACCAATTACAACTTTGTTATTCACACTTTAAACAGACGAAAGAAGTCAGAAGATGGGATTTGGATTTGGTATCGTTGGCTGTGGCATGATTTCTAACTTTCACGCCAAAGCGATCGCAGACATCAAAGGAGCAACGTTCGTTGCCTGTTGCTCGAATCGAATCGAGTCCGCCGAAAAACTAGCAAACGAGTTCGGCGCCACAGCATACAGTGATCTCGATGCAATGTTGGCGGACCCTAAAGTTGACATCGTCACCATCTGTACGCCCAGCGGTGCACACATGGAACCAGCAGTGGCGGCAGCGGAAGCAGGCAAGCATGTCATCATCGAGAAACCTTTAGAGGTCACCCTCAAACGTTGCGACAAAATCATTGCGGCTTGCGAGCAGAACAACGTTATTTGCTCAACCATTTTTCCATCGCGATTTCATGCCGCGAGTCGGACTTTGAAAACCGCCGTCGACGCGGGTAAATTTGGCAGGCTCTCACTCGGCGACGCGTACGTTAAATGGTTTCGCACACAGGAATACTACGACAGCGGCGCCTGGCGTGGAACCTGGAAACTGGACGGTGGAGGTGCATTGATGAATCAAGCCATCCACAGCGTTGACTTGTTGACTTGGCTGATGGGCCCCGTTGCTTCGTTGACGGCCAACACTGCAACGCTGGCACATGAGAGGATTGAAGTTGAGGACGTCGCGACTGCGTCACTTCGTTTTGAGAACGGAGCTCTTGGTGTAATCGAAGCCTCAACAGCGGCTTTTCCTGGAATGCTCAAAAAGATTGAAATCCATGGCAGTCACGGATCGGCTGTCATCGAAGAGGAAGACATTAAAAGTTGGCAATTTGCAAAAATGACGGCCAAAGACAAAAAAATCGCGGCTCAATTTGGCTCGAAAAATGAGACTGGCGGAGGAGCCGGCGATCCGTCTGCCATTGGTCACGCGGCTCACGCAGCCCAATTTCGTGATGTAATCAACGCCATCAAAAAGAAAACCAAGCCTGCGATTGATGGCCCCGAAGGTCGACGCAGTGTTGAGATCATTCTTGCAATCTACAAAGCGGCTGAAACTGGCAAGTCGATTGAGTTGCCATTAAAGAAAGACCCGATTTTAAAAGCGAAGAGAAGTTAGTTCCCAACCCGACGATCAAACTGGATTGCAAACAGACAAAATTTGCTTGAATGGATTGAGGCATTGTTGAAATGGCGAAGAAAAAATCTAAACCTAAAAAGACTCGAAAGAGCAGGGTAGGGGATCAGGTCGCCAAACTGGAACTTGGATGGCTCAGCAAGAAAACGACCCCGCCAGAAAACCGTCACGCCAAAGTATCACTTGCGATGGCAAGCCTCATTGCAGGTTTGGTTTTGTTAGTCAATTTCGATAGTTCGACCAACGCCGCGGCCGCGACACGAGACGGCGGCGGCACGAGTTTTCACGGCTGGCCTGCGGTCTATCTTGAGCGACGATACGAGTCTTTACCTGCCTATTTGATGGCTGGCAAAATTAACCCATGGCCGATCCCCGTGCAGGAGGGTGAAGTTCGCACGATGAATTTCACAAACCTGTGGATTGATATGGGTGTTGGTATTGCGATCGTGATCATTAGTTTTTTCGGAATTCGTTGGTTAGTCTTGCGTTACGACAACTGGAAAAAAACGTGGACCTAGTATCCATATGAATTCAACAGCTCGGCAAATGGAGCCACTTTCGGAACAACCGCACGACATCGGTCAGGTTGAGCCAAA
Organism: Mariniblastus sp.; assembly: GCA_045105295.1. GTDB lineage: Bacteria > Planctomycetota > Planctomycetia > Pirellulales > Pirellulaceae > Mariniblastus. The sequence goes on along the minus strand of JBGCDK010000068.1, from coordinate 14,028 downwards.
GGAAATAGGAGTCGAGGAAGCGTTGGAAGCCGGATGGATCGGGATCGTTTTCGCAGGTGGAATTTACGGTTTCTCTGTAAGCTTACTCGTCGTTGGATATTTCACGGTTAGAGTTTTTCTTTTTGGCGAATCATTCTTTAAAGAAACATTGGTTGGGTTGGCAGTGGGGACACTCGCCGGCTTCATCATCGCACTTATATCCAGCCTCATGTCGCTGCTATTCGTGTATGTATTGAAATGGACTTTTGCGAACCAATTGAGTTGGCGAACGGCCGTGTGTGTTCTCGGTGGTTTGTCAGGTTTTTTGCCATTTGCTGCCGATCTTTATTGGATGCCGTTCTCCTTACCACCTTTCTCGATCCACACCGGTTGCGTGTTGGCGTTTGCTGCAATGACTTTCGGACACGTGGGAGCCATTGCTTTCGTCCGTGTCCAAATTAGTGTCGCAAACAATTTACCAACGTGTGCCAACCGGTTTCGATTTGGTACTGGGCACATCATGGTCGTCATGTTTTGGTTGAGTTTCGTGTTTGCATTGGACAATTTTTTACCTAACCAAACGCTAGTTCTAAATACGCTTTTTTACGTTGTCGCACAGGGGGTTCTATTGGCAGCGGACAACGCTTTCGTACGCTGGTCGCAAAGGCGCAGCAATTGAGGTGGAAATCAGTTACGCCGATCTAAGTGTCGTTTTGCCTTGCAGATCATTTTGGTAACCGCGACAGATGCATCGTACGCGAAAACAAAGCGGATCAATCAAGATTGATCAGGTCAAACTGGTGAAAAAATCCACGACACTGTATTCGCTTACAAGTCCAAGGCAACAAAGCCTATCTCTGGCGAAGTCGATGATACACCTTGGCTAACTGAAAGCATCAACATGGATTACTACCCTCTTGATTTCAGTCTTTGGACAACGAGCTCATACGCAAGCCAGCAAAACACTTACTTCACTGTCCCAACGCACCCCGAAAATCGCTAGGGTGCCGTTTTTGGTTTGCGACAGCTTGTTTGGCTCGTGTGCTCTCCGTTGACCAAATTTCACTGGGACAAATGCGCTGACACGACTACGCAATTGTTGGCTCTTAGAAGTTTCAAGCCACTTTTTTCATCTTGTAGCCGAGCAATCTAATCCCTGACACAACCAAAATAACTAACGAGGAATAACAAATCGCGATGCACAAAATTGGGACCATTGGGCCTTCCCAAGAAACTGGAAAATACCGCCCCCCTCCTGACATGACTCCCTCGACAATTATTGCGATCGCAAAAGCAACCAACAGCGTGGTACCAGCGGTCAAGCGAATACCAAACCTCATATTTTCCACAGACAGCAAGATACACTGCGGAATCAGAAACAGTAATGATGCAGCAAAACAGACGGCAAGCGTGATCCCAATAACGATCCATCTAATTTCTTGCGGCAGTACATCGCCTGACCGCTCGAGACAAGCGAACCCGACTGCAACAGAAGTGACGAAAGAAAGTATTTCGGCAATAGAAATCGTGGCCGAGCCTGATTCTTCGTTGGCATGCACGATCGACCGCCCCATGAATCGCAAGATGATCAGCGGAACCATCGTCGCAACCACACATTGAATTACCCCAAAGGTAAAAGCAAACAAGATCTCTAAAACGGTTTCTTCATTTTCAACTCCAAAGCCTGATGACGTCCGTTTCGCCCAAAAATAACCGAACACCAAACAAGTAAGACTAGGAACCGCGACCAACAAGAAAGTCAACAACCGAATCACAATTGGGGACTTCCTGAGTGTCAGCCAAAATCCAACAATCCCAAGCACTGCTGCAACCATTCCAATGTTTCCCCAAACGAAAATTGCTGGCCATTGATTGGGGCCGGTCCAGTCGAACTGGATAAAGAACAATGTCATCCCGGTAAAGTAAAGACAGGAACAGCAAAACAGAATTGCGAATCCTTGCCACCACCGCAAATTAGCATTCTGCATTTTTCTTTACCTGTGGGAGTGATCAAGCTACAAATGAGTCTGGAGAACTTTTATAACCTACTGCTGCGGACAGAGTAAATTAAAAAGTCGACCTCCGTTTGGCTCCATGGTTTTTGAATGAAGAACGGCTCCATCACTGCCTTGTTCAAACTGCTATTTTTTTCACATTCCAATCTGAAGGAATTTGTCTTTTGAAATCCCACCAAGATCGAGGTTTTTCAGATGACTTCAGTTCATTTTTGTCAGAGATCGAGAACGAGGAGCCGCGCTTTCAAAAACTATCGTCCAAATCTTTCAACGTTGCGATAGCGTTAGAAACTGGCTTTTTAGGTGTTGGTGCAGCTGGTGCATCTTACGGCGCATTTTTGATTTTGATCACTTCGTTTTTCGGCGGGTTCACTAGCTGGCCTACACTTGCCATCGGCATTGGTATCGCTTCGATACTTGGGCTAACTTTAGCAATGCTGGCGGGGTTGTTTTCTGCCTTGCTACTATTTCTCTTTTGTTATTCTTTTGGGTTTGCATTGGATCTAAGAGTAACGACTTGCTTTTTTGGCGGCCTTTCAGGCTACTTGAGTTCGTTCAGTTTTATGGTCGCCGATTGGTCGCTGGGCAATCTCATTCTAATTTTTTTGTTTGTTGGTGGTGCAATGCTATTCGGCCAGATTGGCGCTTTGACTTTTGCCTCCAAGTATTCAACCTATTACAAAAATCAAGGTAAAAACTCTACAACCCAGTTTCAATTTCAAGTCAGACACCTCTTTATCGCCACGGTCTGGGTAAGTGTATTGCTTGCCATTGATCAACTCTCTCTCAGCCACATGGTTCTGCTATTGGCTATAAACTACGCTGTAATCCAAACGATTTTGATCGCCGGCGATCAGGTTTTTATTCGCCTAACTAAATTTGATCCCCAACCAAATTCAACCGGAACTCATCCAAATCTGGAGGACAACTGTAGGATATGAGCCAACAAGTCACCGACGAATCAACGAAGATCTCAAATCAGACCACTTTGAGAATTCGAGCCGATGAATTCAAAAACGCTAGGTGGGCAATGATCCATGGTTGGTACGGAGTCGTCCTTGGTTTGAGTCTTTATTTTGGGGGTGTAGTTTTTGTCGGTTGCATCGGTGCAATCGTTTTGTCAGGAGCATTATTTTCGTTAGAAGGAATCGTGGGCATATTTATGACCACGATCGCAACAGGAGCTTTTTCCGCGGTCGGTTTGATGCTGGGCCTGTTTTGGTCAACCGTTGTTTTATGTTCCATCTCAGCTTTTGATACTTCGCTGGGTAAAGTGATCTCGCCCAGAATGGCCGTTCGAATTTTCGGCTGCACCGCGGGATTCTTTTCTTTGTTCTGGCCATCCATATTTTTTCTCTCGGAATCCAATTACATCTCAACCAGTGTAGTGGCGCTCTACGCAGTGATTATTTTCGGAGCGATGGTCGCCGGGCAAGTTGGAGGGCTATGGTGGGCGGCCTACCATGATGCTTGGCGAATTCCTAAGCGGAAAATATCGTCTGCGATTGACGACGAAGAAACGGTTCGGTTTGGCATTCGCCACATTCTCATTGCGATGTTTATCTTCAGCCTTGTGTTTACGGGCGACGCATTCTTTGCCAGCCGTTTTAAATCGCATGCTCCACTGATCTTTTTCGCCGTATTTGTATTTGGCCAACTGGTCCTAATCGTCGGTGATCGAACGTTAACAAAATGGGGCCGCGAAAATCGAGCCAGTAAAATCGCCGCGAAAGAAGCCAGGACGAAAGAAGCCCGGACACAACTTTCTAGCTGACACGCTCTCGTCGCTATGCGGTCTAAGGGCAATGAAAGAATAGCCGAAGGCCATGAAAAGCCCCACCAGCACACAGTAGACGCGTTATTCAGTTCGGGATATTCAGCTGCGTCACTTAAAGATCTCAGCCGTTCTTCACCTCCAGCACGGTATTCGTCGACGTTTTAGCTTGGATAGATAGAAATTAGCTCTCCAAGTTGTCTTTTATCAGAATCGAATTGCTGCAACAATTTGCTACCACCCTAATTCGAAAACTGAAAGTAAGTTTACGGCCGCAACGGAATGCAAATCAGAACCTTTTTCGAATACGTCGCCCTTCAAGTCGCGATTAGTGTTATCCAAGTCCTTCCCATTGGCATGTGCGCCTCGTTCTGCCGTTGGCTTTCGTGGCTTGTTTCTGACGTAATCAAATTTCGCCGGAAGATTATTGACGACAACATCCTCGGAGTTTACCCCGAGATGCCAGTTGACGAACGGTTGCATCTGTCGAAAGAGATGTGGTACCACCTGTTCCTGATGGGCTGCGAAATTGCCCAAGCCCCGCGCAAGATCCATGATTCCAATTGGCGGAACTATGTCTTCATTCGCGACAAAGTTCAAATGACTAATTACTTGATCGATTACAGGCCACTGGTCGCCGTGTCTGGTCATTTTGGAAATTTTGAAATGGGTGGTTACGTCACGGGACTACTGGGCATGCCGTCCTATACGGTCGCTCGAAAAATGGACAATCCGTACCTCGACGAGTTCATCAATCGTTTCCGCGCCCATAATGGTCAGTTCATTTTACCAAAAGAAGGCAGTGCTCCTGCGATTCAAGAGGTCATGGACAGCGGTGGCATCCTGACCTTGCTGGGGGATCAACACGCTGGAACAAAGGGCTGTTGGATCGACTTTTTAGGCCGTCCAGCCTCCTGCCACAAAGCCGTCGCGTTGTTCACTTTGTCTGGCAACGCCCCCATGATGGTCAGCTATTGCAAACACACCGATAAACCACTTCACTTTGAAATTGGTTGTACTGGAGTCGCCGACCCTTTAAAAATGGATGACGGCCTTCGTGACGTAAAAAGCCTCACCCAATGGTACAACGATCGCTTAGCCGATGCGATTTTGGAATGCCCAGAACAATTCTGGTGGGTGCATCGTCGCTGGAAGGAAAAACCGGTTCGAAAGACCAAAAAACGGATTGAAAAAGAAGCAAAAAACGCAAGCTTGGATCGCCCCCCATCGGAACAAACCCAACCGAATGAACCAAGTAGTAACCAAATTGGCGAATCAAAATTAAAGCGACCTGCTTGATTGCGGTTCGCCCTCGCGATCTTAAAATGAACCCATACTCGCCAATCAAACGATTCTGACGTTTCAACGATTAACTCAACTCTCCACGCACCTTGTGATTCATTACCGAAGCTTTCTCAATACCGACCCACCCTTACTCGTCGACATTTGGCGACAACAGCCACCGTTTCGGGGACAGGTATCTACGGTTACCAGAGCGATGTTGGATCACCACGTATTCTCAAAACCCTATTTCGACGCGGCAGGAGTGATCGTCGCCGTCGAAGTCTCCAACGGACAGGTGAATCCGCTTGGGTTTGTCCACGCGGGGTTCTCTGCCAACGAAGAACTTTCGGACCTCGATCACGAGACTGGTATCATCTGCCAATTGAAAATCGTGCCCGGCGAAAATGAGAAAGAGATTGCGGATGAGTTGCTGCGACTTGGTTGCGAATATTTGTTAGCAAAAGGATCCAAGAAGATCTACGCGGGCACTAAATTTCCCAACTCGCCATTTTATATGGGTATGTACGGTGGCAGTCAGCTTCCCGGATTTTTGGTAGACGATACCTTGGCAGTCGAAGCGTTGCAGCGAGCAGGGTTCGAACAATATGACAAAATCATTGTGATGGAGCGAAAGCTGCTGGGCTTTCGAACGATCGTCGACCGAGAGCAAATGGCACTTCGTCGGCAATACCAAATCAATGCCGTGGCGGATCCGCTTGAAAAATCTTGGTGGGAAAGCTGTACCATCGGGATGGCTGAGCGCGATCGTTTCAGCGTCTATCATAAATCCAAACAGAATGTTTGCGGCGGTGTCGCGTTTTGGGATATGCAACCATTGGCCAACCATTGGGGTGTTTTGGCAAGAGGAATGTACGGTCTGAATGTTCCCGAGGAGCTTCGACGCAAAGGCATCGGAACATTTCTTGTAGGTGAATCGCTTCGCCATTTAATGCAACAAGGCATCGGAATTGTTGAAGCACAAACGCGCGAATCAGACTTGGCCGCACTCAACGTTTTTCGAAAACTTGGTTTTGAGCAGGTTTCTTACGGCATGCTGATGTCAAAAACCGTCTAAGAGCACTCAGTTGCCAGCTCCGCAGACTGATTCCGCGTTTCTTATTCGCTGAACCAATTCCAATTGGACCATCGGACTGTGAATGTCTTCAGGCAGTTTACCCCTGTTTGTTATTTCCGTTACAATTCGCCTAGATGCCCTTGAAACGTCTTGGGAATTTATTATTAATATCGATAGTGGTCGCAATTTCGCGATCGCTTTTGGCAGTGATTTTCACGATTGATTTTCAAGCAGGAAAAACTCGCGCCAATTCGGCGCTCCAAAAAGCATGAATACCAATAACAACGCGTCCCAGCCTAATGACGGGATGATGATCGAAGCCGATGGGCTCTGCAAATACTACGGAAAATTTGCCGCGGTAAACGATGTCAGTTTTTCCGTTCCTCGCCGACAAGTCTGTGCCTTCCTTGGTCCAAACGGTGCTGGTAAATCTACAACGATGAAGCTCATTACCGGCTTCCTCGCGCCAACCAAGGGCTCTATTCGAATCGCCGGATTTGACATGCAATCCGAGCGAATCAAAGGCAGCGAGCACATTGGCTACCTGCCAGAAAATGGCCCGCTCTACGATGAGATGACGCCCAAAAGTGCCCTGACTTACCTTTCCCGCGCTCGAGGGCTAACGTCAAAACTGAAGAAGGAACGCATGGCTTTTGTTGCTGAAAAATGCAACCTTGAAGAAGTCTGGAACAAACCGATCAGCAAGCTTTCGCGCGGTTTTCGCCAACGTGTCGGCATGGCTCAGGCGTTACTCCACGATCCCGACATTCTGATTCTCGACGAACCAACGAGTGGACTGGACCCGAATCAGTTGGTTGGGATTCGGCAGTTGATTTTGGAGCTTGGCGAAACAAAAACGGTTTTGCTTTCGACTCATATTTTGCAAGAAGTCGAAATCTTGTGCAGTCGAGTCGTTTTGATCGACCAGGGACGAATTGTTTTCGACGACCCAATCGGTGCGATGGGCGAACGTCAAGCGATGGAGAATAAGTTTCATGAGCTGACAAAGTTTAATCGAGCAACTTCGAAGGCTTAATTCATTTTCGATTGCCCGTTGGGATGATCGAACAAGATCGGATCGCATTGTTTTGCGGTCACCTACCAAATATTTCTTACCGCTTCAGAGATCGACGCTGAAGCGAATTTTCAAATTCAAAATTTTTGTGGAGTAAATTTACAACATGTTTCGATGGCACGTTGTTTCCGCAGTATTCTGGCGAAACGTTAAACAGTATTTTTCGGGTCCGCTCGGCTACCTGTTCATCGTGGGGTTTGTGACTGTAAGCGCAGTCATGGCGTTTAGCCCCCAATTCTTTGCCGAAAACCAAGCGACGCTGGATCAGTTGAGCAAATGGTTCCCCATGTTGCTGCTGTTTTTCATCCCTGCGATCACGATGTCCGTTTGGGCTGATGAAAAACGACAGGGCACCGACTCAATTCTGTTTACGCTGCCTGCGTCTGATTTTGACATACTGTTGGGTAAATACCTTGCAGTCGCTGCGGTCTACACCGTCGCGTTGATGTTCTCGCTTACTCAAGTCATCGTGCTCAACATTCTGGGCTCGCCTGACTGGGGCGTAATCGCCACGACTTATCTCGGATATTGGCTTGCCGGATTGTCACTTTTGGCAGTTGGCATGTTCGCTTCATCGTTAACAGAAAGCGCCACAATCGCGTTCGTGTTTGGAGCGATCCTGTGTGCAATCCCTGTATTGATTGGTCAGTACTTTCGAGGTTTCGTCGGCATCGAGCGATTCGGTTTCGATTGGAACTTGCGAGATTTTACACTTGGTTTGATTCCGTTGGCCAATGTGGTTTACTTTTTGTCGCTCACGGTTTTCATGCTTTATTTGAATCTCATCGTGATCAGCAAACGTCATTGGAATCGTGGCCAACAATTCAGCATTGGCGGTCAGTTTCTGATCCGCTCGATCGCACTGGCTGTGGCCTTGGTCTCGATTGGATTCCTCTGCAACACTGCTATTTCAAGCCTTTGGTCCCGTGCGGATCTAACAAGTGAAAAACTTTATACCCTTGATCAGGCGACCGTTACGACGCTCGAAAAAGTCAAAAAAGACGATCGAGAAGTCACCATTCAAGCGTTTATCAGTAAAGACGTACCACGAAAATTCGTAAACGCGAAGAAGCAGTTTGTTGGTTTGCTGAGACAATACAGCGACTACGGTGGCAAGAACGTCAGCGTTCGATTTGTCGATGTTGAGCCAAATACACAAACCGAAATTGATGCTCAACAATCGGGGATCGAACCTGAAGACGATCGCTCCACCATCGGCGGAAAAGTCGTCGAGCAAAAGGTCTACCTCGGGGCTACCGTTTCAACGTCGCTTGATGATGCGACACTTCCATTTGTCAGCGACGATGCAGCGATTGAGTATGAGCTTAGCCGAGCGGTTGCTGCCACGGTCGACAAAAGCCAGCAACTGACGTTGGGCATCGTTGATACCGACGCTCGGTTTGGAGGACCGGAATTTGAGGGACGACGAGCAGAAGATCAATGGTGCTACAGCGGGACGATGAGTGAGCTTAATAAACAGTTCAAAGTCACCCACGTTGAACCCAACCAGATTGCTGACTATTTGGCTCAGGACCCCATTGTTGGCGAAGAAGCGGCAGAGGGTAACAAACGGAAAAAGCAAAAAGACGCACCTGGCGTTATGCTGGTTCCGGACCCGAGTTCTCTCGACGATGCCGCAATGGCGTCGCTGGTCAAGTATGTCGAAGCCGGCAATCCAACGATCCTGTTGACCGATCCGCTTCCGTTTTTCTGGACCTATCAGTATCCAATTCCAATTGGAATTTTGAACGCACCGAGACAAGAACGGATCACGGCGCGATCGTACGCTGAAATTTTGGCCACGTCGACGCTTCCAAAATCTGATGGAGGGACTGCGTCGAAAATCCTAAACGCGATCGGGGTCGACTGGGACAACGGCGCCGCTGCTTGGAGCAACGACAACCCTCATCCGGGTTTTCAGCCCACTGGGCCAACCGGAAATCGCTGGTCTGAGTACTACGGACCTCGTGAAAAAGCCATGGTGTTCATTCGCAATCACGGCAACACCCAATGTTTTAACGCTGAAGCGAAAGTTTCTGCCGGGCTAAAGGAACTGTTGATGTTCTACCCGGGCTCAATTCGAAAATCTGCTGACAGCACCTTGAACTTCCAACCTCTAGTTACTCTGGGCAAAGAGTCAGGAGTCACACCATGGGACAGACTCACCATGACTCCAGTTCAACCAATGCGTTCAATCAATCCACGGACGGGTGAGATCACGGTAGAGAACCGTCCTGCACGGAGTCAAATCACTTCGGGCAATCTCGAAGTCCTCAATCCGCAACCGCAGACTTTCTTGGACGACCTTGACCATGTTGTTGCGGCACGAATAACTGGAGAAGGCAATAATAAAGTTAACGTTGTCGTTATCGCCGATATGGATTTTCTTTCGGACACGTTTTTCCAACAACAAGAAGCGTTGGACAAAAAACTTGACAACCTCACGTTCTTGCAAAACGCGATCGAAGTCTTGGCTGGCAACGAATCGTTTGTCGCACTTCGAAATCGACGCGCGACCCCACGTACGCTTGAAAAACTAGAGGCAGTGATCGAAAGCTATCGTGCAGTCGGTTCCAAAGAACAGGAAACTGCTGAAAAGGAAATGCGTGAAGAACTTGAAAAAGAACAAGCCAAATTATCCGATGCGACAAAAGAAATTCAAAGCAACGAGAACATGGGCTTTTTCGAGAAACTTCAACGTACTTCGCAGGAAGCTTCCGATGCCCAGCGTAGATTCGATTTGAAAAAACGCCGCCTTGAGAGAAAGCTTAAACAGAAAACCGCCGAGCTGGACGCGAACAAAAACCTTCGGATTACGCGTTTGGAAAACATGACTCGATATTTCTCGATTTTATGTGCTCCTCTTCCGGCCATCGTCCTCGGTATCGTTGTCCTTTGGTTCCGCAAACAAAACGAAGAGCGGAACATTGCACCTGAGCGTAAAGTTTAGATTTTGAAGACTCAAACTCGGAACGCTGTTCGGTTCGAGTTTGAATTTACAGACCAAGACAAACTACAAGATTCAAAACGTAAAACGATAAAAACGAAAATGAATGAGTCCATAAAAACTTTCGTGTTCGTCGGCGTCGCCGGAGTAATGGCTTCGCTGGCTGGAGTCAGTCACCTGATGAATCAGCCGACCAACTCGGCCGATTTTGAGTTGGTCGGAAAGGAATTTTTTGAAGAATTTCAATCTGCCAGCCAGGCGCAATCGCTTGAAGTCTCGATGGTCGATCCTGACTCGGGCAAACTAAAAAAGTTCAGTGTCGAAAACCAGGAAGGGCTTTGGCGAATCCCATCTCACTACAATTACCCAGCCGAAGCCGCCGTCCGACTGGCAGAAACCGCTTCTTCGGTGATCGGAATCGCCCGAGACTCACTTGAGGGACGACTGGCGAAGGAACACGAGCGTTTGGGAGTCGTCGATCCACTGAGTGATGAACTCGAGGACCCCGAAACAGCTGGCAAACGCATCACATTAAAAGACGAAAACGGCGACGTCGTTGTCGACTATATCATTGGCAAAGAAGCTGAAGACAAAGTTTCGTTGTCAGAAGTCGACCTCGCGTTTCAATCGGATGATCGAAAGTATTACTTTGTCCGCCGCCCGGACGAACAGCAAACGTACAAGGTGGCTTTGGACATTGATCTTTCCACGAAGTTTTCAGATTGGATCGATCCGGACATTTTGCGTTTTGAACAAAACGAACTGACTAAGGTTGCCATCAACAACTATACGATTGAAGAGGACCGATCGACGGGAAATTTATCAAAAATGCAATCCGACCAGCTCAACCTGACGCGATCGGACGGCGAATCGCCTTGGACTCTGGATTCGCTTGACTCGGAAAAGGAAGAACTGACCACTGCTCGGATCGACGCCATTGTCAGCGTACTCGATGAGTTGAAGATCGCAGGCGTACGTCCAAAACTAAAATTCAAAGATCACGTTTTGTTGACGCAAGAGTTAACGCTCAACAGCCAACCTGAATTCAAAGAAGACCCCCGCGGGTTTGAACGAGCGATGACGATGCTTCAATCTCAGTTGGTTCAAAAGGGATTCAATCTCGCAGGATCGGCTCAGAAACTCGAACTGGTTTCTCAACAAGGCCAATTGGATGTTGGCACCGACAAAGGTGTGCTTTACACGCTCTATATTGGAAAACCGGTTGAGGGTGGTGATGAAGAACTAGAGATTGGCTCGTTGGGAGCGGAGGATAAAAAAGATTCGGATGAAGAAGATTCAAATAAAGACTTGAACAAAGACGAATCCGATGGCGAGGCGACCGAGGGTGATGCGGATGCAAAAGACGATCCCGCTGACGAACCAAAGATCGACGCCAAGAATCGCTACATGATGATCCGCGTATCACTTGACGCTTCTCTACTCGGTGAGGTTCCAACCAAGCCCACTGAACCGACCGAGCCTAAAAAACCAGAGGGCTACACTCCTGCGGAGGAAAAAGCTCCTGCCGAACAGAAAGACGCTACTCCTGACGACGTCGAGGCTCCAGATGATGTCGCCGCACCTGAGGGTGTTGAGAAACCTGAAAGTGATAAAGATGATCCAAAAACGGACGATGGAAAACCCAAACGCAATCCGCTGTTCGCTCAATACGATGATCTAATGCGAGAGTACGAGGACGACAAAGTTAAATACGAACTTGCTGTTTCTCGTTACAAAGATCAAACGGAAGAGTACGACAAAAAAGTTGTCGAAGGTAAGAAATTGGTTGCAGAGCTGAATCAGCGTTTCGCCGATTGGTACTACGTCATTTCTGCCGACAACCTGCAAACGCTGCAGACAAAACGTGATGACTTGGTAAAGGCAAAAGAGCCACCGAAATCAGACACGCCGGGTACAGCTCCCGTCGCACCACCGTCGCGGCCCGATATCTCCTTCCCAGACTTGCCTGGTCCAACCGATGGGATTCAAGCAAAGCCTGAAGGTTCGGAAAATGACAAAGTGGAAAGCGAAGATCAAGGTAAGAGCCCTGAGGCAACGAACGAAGAAAACAAAGCGGAGCCCGCCAAAGAAAATGCTCAGTCTGGTGCTGAGTCCATGACCGAGAATGGCTCAACCAAGTCAGAAGCGAAGCCACCGGCCTCGAGCGACGAACTCAAAAAGGATGAAACGCAATCGGATAAGTCTTAGTTTTTAAATGCTGATTTTGAATAGCCTGAGGATGCCAGTCGCCGGTGTTCTCCTTCTATTCCTCTTTCTTATGTGCAGATAAGTTCTGGATCTTAAAATGTACCGGAAAATGTCGAGCGCATTTGAATTAACACCTTCTGATAAAGAGACTAGCAACTACCGATCAATCTTTTGGGCTCGCCAATCTGAACATCACTCAACATCGCGTACGAAGCAGTCACGACCAGGGTAACTAACAACAACAAAATACAGCCTCGCCTCGTGGAGGATCTGAATGACTGTTGAGCGCGGCAACCTCACCAAGGACAAAATACCCTACGGCGTGTTCTGGGTAACATTGAACTATTCGAATGTTCGATTATGGGCGAGACAGATATTGATTGAGCAAGCTTGTAGTCACTAGTAGCCAAACGCGTTTCAGCCGTTATTGTTCCCAGAATGACCAAACCAATCCTCTATTCCTTCCGCCGCTGCCCCTATGCGATGCGGGCTCGGCTGGCCATTGCATCCGCTGGGATCACAACCGAACTGCGCGAGATCGTGCTACGTGACAAAGCGCCCGAGTTCACGCTTGCCTCACCAAAGGCAACCGTACCGATTCTTCTGCTGGCCGATCAGACCTTAGAGGAAAGTCTCGACATCATGATATGGGCTCTCTCTCAGAACGACCCAGAAGGCTGGCTCAAGATGCCTGATCATGACCTGATCAAGGAGGCAGACGGCCCCTTCAAGGAAGCGCTGGACCGGACCAAGTATGCGACCCGCTATGAGGATGCCGACCCGGACACGGAGCGTCAAAAGGCCAACTCTTTCCTAGGCAAAATCACGGCGCATCTGACCCCGTACCTCGGCGGCGCGAAACCCAACCTGACTGACATTTCGATTCTGCCGTTCGTCCGCCAGTTCGCAAATATCGACCGGCCTCGATTTGATGCCGATCATGAACCAAGGCTGATCTCGTGGCTGGATGAGTTTCTTACCTCAGATCGGTTTCAGGCGATCATGAGCAAATATCCAAAATGGAAAGCTGGCGACCCACCGACGTTCTTTCCCGCGTCCTAACCTGATTTCGATCCGCTAAGGTTCTGCTTGAGCCAGATTTGTGCATGCGCGTCAATTTCGGCTTCACATTCACAGCTCCATGCCACTGTGGAAACTTCCGGGTGCTCGGGAAGCAGAAGGCTTTCCTGATCGAATCTAAAGATTAATTCACACGGAGAGCACCGAAAAGTCGACGAAGCCCGTGGAAGTGGTCAAGGTCGTTCCCACTCCCGCGACCTCCGAGCGTGCGACCGAAACCGCCCTGGGACTCGCGCGCCGCGTGCCCAAGATACAGCGGCGATTATGGTTCAGGCCAAAAACGCTAGGTTGACCGGCTGCATCGTGTCCAATTGGGATAGGGGGAAGCCTCGCGGCTTCCCTCCTCCCACACCACCGGGCATACGGGTCCGTACCACGGCGATTCGGCTGGTTAAACTTTGGTTTCAGGTTTAAGAAGCAGTGGAACTCCCAGCTTCCATTAACCTGTCGCTACTGGTCGGGCTTTCAGTCTTCAAGTCCACCTCAAGCGACACAGTCCCTTTTGCGTGTTCAAGAGGAGATTCACTCCTACCCTCGGTCGCAAAGGCCATCAGCTGTTGCTGTTCCGTTTTACGGGAATCGGTTTTCTGC
>JBGCDK010000067.1:0-54263 GCA_045105295.1 Mariniblastus sp. | reverse complement strand
TTCCTTTGTCGTTCATCTGGTAGACCAGCAAAGCCAACGCCAAGAATGCCGCTCCGGCAACTCCGCCCAGCAATCCAACCCAACCAGATCTCATTCCAGAGCCACCTCGATTTGATTTCGAAACTAGATCTGTGTCGCTTTTCAAATCAACCGATTCAAGTTGAGTGACCAATGCCTCTGCGGATACGATTCGATCCTCAGGTGATTTTTCCAGCAAGGATTCGACCACAGAAACCATTTGCACAGGCAAAGAGTTTTCTGAATTCGATCTTGGAAACACAAGCGAATCATTAGCCACCGACATCATGGTCGAAAACAAGTTCGATTTCCCAAACGGTGAATCGCCCGTCAGCATTTCAAATATCACCGACCCGACACTGAATAGGTCACTGCGTGAATCAAGATCTTTCCCCTGCACTTGCTCAGGCGACATGTAACTGGGTGTTCCCAGAATCGTCCCCGTGTTGGTGAGATTCGTTGTCTCGTTCACGGCACGAGCCAATCCAAAATCCAGGAGTTTGATATCTCCCTCTGTCGTAACCCAGATATTTTCAGGTTTGATGTCGCGATGCAGAAATCCCAAACCGTGTGCGTATCTCAAGCCTTCACTGATTTGAATCGCAAGTTTTTTCGCTTCGCCAGGTTCAAGCGAACCTTCGAAATTCAGTTTCTCTCTCAGCGACTGCCCGTCCAACAACTGCATCACGAGAAAAGGAATATCTCGATGTTCACCGACCTCCAAAACCGTAACGATCCGCGTGTTCCTGAGTTTCGCCGCGGCCTTCGCTTCGCGTGCGAATCTAGCTTTTGCATCGACTTGGGTCGCCAACATCGGATGCAGAACCTTGATGCAAACTGGCCTTTGAAGATCAGGGTCTTCGGCTTTAAAAACCAATCCCATTCCGCCGCCAGCGATAAACTCGATCACTCGATAGCGACCAATCCTGCCGATTTCATCTTCTGATTCTGCGGGTGACAACACCCGATTGAGTTCGTTTTGACCAATGGAACTAGCCGGAACCAAACTCTCGATTTG
This sequence comes from Mariniblastus sp., assembly GCA_045105295.1. Taxonomy (GTDB): domain Bacteria; phylum Planctomycetota; class Planctomycetia; order Pirellulales; family Pirellulaceae; genus Mariniblastus. The sequence continues at coordinate 53,227 of JBGCDK010000067.1, read as the reverse complement.
TTCAACCATTTCGCCGGCCTCATCAGACTCAGAACGCTCAAACCGAACCGTCTGCTCGCCAACATTGCGAAGCGTCTCCAGCAACGAATCCCCATTTTTCGGGTGAAGTGCCTCTCCATCGAGATTCTCAGATAGCTCATCGAGGTTAGCGGGATCGCTCAAGAACAATTCGCACTGACGGACTTCTTCATCGGTCGCATCACCAGAAAGAAATCGTTTCAAGAGTGTTGGATCAATCATACTATTCATGGTTCGTTTCAAAAAACAAGGCAATTGGCTGCTCTAGTTTCAATTACGAAGCCGACTATTAAATCCTGTCTCGGATATTCAAATTAATTTCAAATTCCCTTTTTACACGCTTCAAACGAACCAACATCACTTTTTGAAAAACTTAAGCGATCACGCTGCAATCATTCCCAAAGCCCAGCCAATTCCTGTTTAAGCCGCTGCAACACTCGACCGCGAGCGAGATACACCGCGTTAACGGAGATCCCCAGCTCTTCCGCCACGTCTTTGGCTTTTCGCCCCTTGGCAACGTGTTCCCAGCAAGCCTGCCAAGTCGTCTCAGAGAAATGCCGCTTCATGAGCTTCAACGCTGACTGTGCCAAGTGATCGCGATACTCCTTCTGTGTCAACAAGTCCACGTCACTCTGTTGCGCCGCCTCGATTTGGGCGAACAATTTTAGCTCAGTTACCCGTTTCTTCTTGCGGAGAAAATCACGTGATTTATTAATCGTGATCGTACGTAACCAACCGCGAAAACTTTTCTGAGCATCGTATTGAAAACTGGATATCTTTCCCAGCAGAACGACGAAAACCTCTTGCACGACATCGTTTCGCTCAGGATTTTGAATTCCAAGATCAGCAACCCACTGGGTGATCAGCGGAGTGTAAAGATGTGCGAACTTTGACCATGCAAACGAATCTTGTTTGCAATGTAGCTGTTGCAGCAGACTGATGCGGGTGGTTTTGGACATGAGCCAGTGGCGAGAGTGATTCGGTGTATCTGGTCCAATTCTACACACTTCGCTCGGTATGATGACGAATCTTTTTGAGGTTGCCACCACTACAGAGCAGCAACTACGGAACGACAACTACCCATATTTGCGTTGGAAACCGCAGGAAAACTCTAGGGGCAGATCACCTCATTTCGTCTTCATCTTAGATATGAAGGCAGTCTTTAACTCCAACTTCCAATCGTCCGCAATCAAACTTGACATCTGAATTTAGGAGGAAATTGATTTGACACACGATTCGATGATCGTTTTCATTTCAGCGGCATCCTTCGCCGATCTTATTTCGGATAGAAACTTCGTATTGATCGTCAGCTTAGAAATCTCGGCCATTACTCTGAGGTGTACCTGTCGATCACTGGGCGATCCCATTGTGAAAACGAAAACGTCGAGTTTTGAATTGTCGCTTGCTCCATAATCAATTGGGTTCTCGAGCGTAATGATTCCCAACGACGTTCCGGCATTAGGTGCCTGGGCCAAAGTCGCGTGAGGTAACGCCATACCGATCGAGCCCAGCGAAGTGTTTTGCATTTGCTCGCGTTCCCAAAGTGCGGCTCCGATAACGATCGGGCTGATCTCGGGATAGTGATTCGAAAATAGTTCTGCGGCAACACGAAATAGCTCTTCTTTCTTCGTGATTTTCGCGTGGGCTACCAAACAATCTGGAACCATGACATCCAACAGGCCAGCTCCGTCCTCCTTGCGAATCTCCGCTTGATCAAACGAAGTATGAGACTGCGTTCGAGCGGTTTTGAGCCATAGCACTGAGCAGTCAGCTCGCCGAGTCAATTTGTCTTTGGGCGAACCGAGCAAATGGGCTATACGTGAACGATCGCGCGGTGCTCCCATTACCAGCAGGTCATATTGCGGCGTCAATTTTTCAATGACATTTAGCTCGTCCGTTCCCGAAACGATTTTGGCATTGGCCGGAGCGACGCAGAGGTCTTTGAGTTGGTCGACGTAGTCGACCTTGGCTTGCCGATGGTGATCATTACTGTTTTCATCCACAACACAGATAAATTCCAATTCGGCGCCGTGAATTTCGGCCAGTCGATCCGCGGTCAAAACCACCAACGAGTCGTGAGGGCCGGGTTCTGCGTAAACGAGAATCTTTCGGATAGTTCGAATACCAGCGTCTTGGAAAACAGCGAGATTACATGGCAGATGGTCTTGAAGCCACCCGATCGGATTGTGAAATGTGATTCCAAAATCACGGCGTCCAGCAGCTTCCATAACTACCCATTCGCACTTCACCTGAACAGCAACGGAGTAAATCGTTTGGACGACATCGTGTGTCACGGTGTCGTTGTACTCAAGCGCAATTTTCTGATCGTCGGCCAGTGCACGAATCCTGCGCCGCAGTGAAACACTGAGGGGGTCTTCTTCGAGAACGTCACCAATGTGAACTTGTTCTGGCACGGCGGTGATGTGCAAAACTTCTACTGAACGCCCTTGCGCCAACGCAGCCCCCATCTCTACCAACGTCTCAGGAGAGCGTTCGTTGCCAAAAAACGGAACGACAACAGAAGCATTGACGGGCAACGACTGGTTCAACTCTAACGCTGTATCGAGCCCCGCCTCTAACATGCCTCGCCGCGTGCCCATTTTTCCGACAACGCCTTGGCGAGCCGAATTCTTGCGACCGTATCCTAGATAGGCGACCGAACCGATGCCGACAATTCCTGAAATGGCTATCAAACTCAATACCCCAATGGCGAACAGCAACACCAAACCAATCACGATGCCAAGAATTTGAAGCCACGGATAAAAAGGCGCTCGGAACTCAGGCTTGTACCACTTTGCAGCCGTTTCACGCAAAATCAAAACCGTTCCGCAGACAAACATAAACGCAAGAATCATAAACGCGCTGGCCAGTTTGGCCAGTTGCTCAACGGGCAACAACAAGATCCCCAAACCCATGACAAGAGATGTCAACAAAATACTGTTGACCGGTGTTTTGAATTTAAAACTAATACTCTTGATCCAAGGCGGCATCAGGTCGTCGCGACTCATCGCAAACGGAAACCGCGACGCTGCCAACAATCCAGCGACTGCCATCGACACCATCGTGACCGTTGCCAAAACTGCCGCGATCACGCCCGCCGTTTCTCCCAGTACGATTCGGGCCAAAGTGTAAATTGGATGTAAGTCTGTTTTAAGATCGGTTGAGCTAACATTGCCCGCCAAAACGAAAACGACAAACACGTACACGCACAAAACGAGCAACCACGAAAGCAAAATTCCCAACGGCAAATTTCGCCCCGGGTTTTTAACTTCTTCAGCGATCGCCGCGACCTTTGTCACGCCAGCATAGGAGATGTATACGAATGCCGCCGCAGAGATAAACCCAAGCGAGCCATGTGAAAATCCGCCTTCGAATAATTCTGGGTTGATCGAAAACAGACCTTTGAATCCAAGCACCAAAAGTGCGACCAGAACCGTTCCCACAATGAACTTTTGCAGCGTACCAATGAGGCTAACGCCCATCACATTGATCAACGTGATTGCGAACAACAGCGTCAGCGCAACGGGCTTGGGAGGCAAGTCAATCAGAACGCTGAGGTAGGCACCGAATCCAACCAACGCAAATGCGCTTTTGAGTAACAGCGAAAACCAAAGTCCAAGTCCAGAAACCGTTCCGGCGAATGGCCCGAATGTTCGTTCGAGGTAAACGTAAGTTCCCCCAGATGTCGGCATCGCGGTCGCCAATTCAGATTTCGACAAGGCGGCCGGTAGCACGCCCAGACCTGCAAACAAATAAGCCAACCAAACCATCGATCCTGTTTTACCAGCGGCCAAACCAGGAAGCACGAAAATACCACTTCCCAGCATCGCGCTTACGCTGATGGCAATAACGGCTCCTAAGCCAAGGCGTCTTTCTAAAGTCTTCAGGTCTCGTTCCCTGTGTGAATTGATTTATGTGAGTGATTTCGCGACCAAGAACCGCATCTAACTTTTTTGATTCAACCGCCAACCTTCGTCCAGAGACATTTTACTTTTGTGTCCCATCAGATCTCCGGAATCCGTTCTACGGAATTCGATGTATGACATGCAATGTTTCTTGTGATGGTGGAATGCATCCGCCATAGCACATGAAACCTAACGAATTCGCGGCTGAGAACTATTACTAGTTTTACTCAGTTGACGCCAATTACAAGATGCCGAAGCCTACTTTGGCGAATGATTCTGGGCCTAGACCTAGACGAGAAGAGAACGATTCTCCCAGTTAAAACCGGTTAGCGATGGCAAGCCAGTGAAGACAGCAGTACTCCCGTTGTCGAACTGCTGCGCTTCGTCGAGAGCCTTAAGAACTCCTGAGATATAAACCCAACCGCCAATTGCTGATTCGATCTGGTGCAAATTTGTCGGCGCCCTGCTGAAACCGTAATCGAAATAGAAACCGCAACAAACAGACATCCAACAATGTGTCCGTTTGAATCACACGAGAATGCTGGTAATGATCAAGATCGCTACTGTCGCGATGCCGATGTAGCCAAAATTGCTCCAGTTTTGCAACTCTTTTTCGCGTTGCATTGCTTCATCTGTCCATGACGCGTCGTTTTGCATTTCATGAATCTGAGAAAAGATTCCCGCCGTGAAACCTTGAGTCGAAACCGCATCCCGACCAGAAGCAGAAAAATAACACCCGCGAAGCAATTCTTCTTTCTGTGAGTTCCCCAAAAACGCTCGGCGAATAATCCTCTCAAACGTTTTTTGTTTGTCTCTCACTTCGCTGGCAAAATGATATAGCCTTCGATTGGATTCGTTGACCGACTCGACGACCTCGCCCGAGACTTCAGAGCAAAATAGACGATTGACCAATGGCGGAACCATTTTCTGACACAGCCATGCCAATCCTGAACTAATCATTTCCTTCATCTTGCCTTGATCGCACAGCGGCACATAAGGGAAATCAATTCCTAACCTTCGATGACGCTGTTCTTCTGGAAACCGCGACAACAATTCGTTACATCCATCAATTTGTTGAATATCGCAAATCACTGCCAGACGTGGCGCGTCGACCATCGCAGAATCTGAAATGGCTTCCAAATCGCGTTCGATCAACATTCCTGTATGATTCGCGATGTCATTGTTTTCCGCTCCCGCATAAGGAATCAAAACCACAACGCCGTTGATAGGGCAGCAGGGACGGCGCGACTCACTGATCACTCGACAAAGATGTTTAAGACGAAGCGTTGTCACTGCGATTTCTTGCTGGTCCTGAAGCAGCGGAACCTTAAGTTTCTGCTTCGGTTGATAGACAAGCGATTCATGCAGCTGCTGCGATAGCACAGGCATTTGTTCTGTCTGTTCCAGCATGGCAATATTGGACTCAATCAAGGCCAACGATTGTTCGCCAACGGCGTCGGTTCGAGCGGCCAATTTTGTTGCCTGTTGTGATTGAGTCGCCACAGCCGCACCATTCCCGAGGCCTGCAAACGATTCAAAAACAGCGTCATTGTTCGCGGCGACGGCAGACTGGTTTGCGGCAATGGAATTCTTCCCAACAGGATGTGCTCCCATCCGCTCTGAAGGAAAGTGACTGGCCCCATACAAAGGACGTTTGTTCGAGCCATTGTTAATCTGATTTTGCATCGCTTGAAATAACGAAGACTGTCGTCCCAAAAGCGAAGTTCCCTCCAAGCAAACGTAAACCGCCTCATCGTTGGCATAGACGTGGAAAGGTGCGTCGTCGCCACTTGGTACCGCTGGAATCTTTCTGGCAACACGTCCAGCATTTAAAAAATCAGCTGTTGAACCCTCCGGTTTTCCAAGAAACAAAAACAGCGGCGTCTCGGTAATATTGATCGAAGCGATTTGAAGCGCCGTTTCAACCTTGCGCCATGCTTTGTCCAAATCAGGAAACTCGCCAACCTCCCGATGTGATGTGGTCACGCGGAACAACCACCAACCAATCCAGCTAACCGCGTACAGCTGAATCGCAACAAGCGGAAGCCAAATGCTTCGCAAGATCGGGTACGGCGTCAACAACACTGTATCGAGTCGCATCGCATGGTTGAGATACCAAAGCCCAACCAGAACGCCCGCGACACAGATTGCGTGAAACGTCCAACGAAAAATTGCTTGAAGCCTGGTCGACGATTTAACTTTCAAAAATGGTAGCGCGATCGCTTCGCCGATCGACTTAATCCCTGACCAGATCCATCCAAAAATTCCAAGCATATCGATTCAACCTGTCCTAGGGTTTTGAGCCATTCAACCGCAACGAGGATTGTCTTACTCAATAATTGTCAGCCATGACCAGCAAATTTAGCCACCAAATTTTCGCATCAACGAAAACGAAATCAGCGGAATAATAATTAACAACGCGGCCCAACACGTGAGAGCCATTGAGCGGAAACGGGACTCACCATTTAGCAGCGGAATGGAACGAGACGGCACCTCGGTAGAAAATGGAAACGCAAGCTCTTCCACGCGTCCAAGCCGAAGCTTCGCCTGATTGTTCCAAGACCGAAGCTCATCCGGTCGATCCCGTCGATCACCTCGGAAACCCAAATTCACGCACAAAAAGAAAACTTCCAACTCGCTTGAGTCACTGCGCACCTGAGCCAACCTCGCCTGCTCCCAAAACTTCCAAGCTCGATCGTTGGTGCCGTATAGCCGGCCTTCCAGTTTGCGTTCCGTCCAAAGATGACTCGAATGTTCGTTGAGCGTAAACATTTCATCGAGCCAACAAACCAACGCATATCTCGCGCCTAGAAAGTTTGAACCCAGCCGCTGGCCGTCCTCGAATGAATCGACTTTCGCTGAAACCTCTCGTCCAAAACCAGAGTGGATCTGAGACTCTTCTTCAGACAACAACATCGCTTGAAGTCGAGCCTGTTCAAGGTCGACATCAACGGCTTCCCCAGCGTTAAATTTCGCTCGAAGGGATAACCCATAGTCGACGACTGGATAAACGATGTCCGCAATGTTTTCGTTCACGACGCGTCCCGTTAAATCGAATGCACTAAAAGTTCCGCACAGATCTCAAACACTGTGCGCACCGATAGTTACTGCATCGTATCTCTGAGCGACTTTACGAGATACTTTTATCGATTCTTGGTTGAATGAACGTAGGCTCGCAAGGAGATATGCGCTTGACACTTCATGTGATGATAAATCTGATTAACCATCCCAACTAAAAAAAGTGCTTGCTGAACAGTGACTTAGGACGATTTCAAAACCTTCAGCTGTGCGACGCCGTCATCTGTTTTCGAATGGGATGACGAGAAATTGGGAATTCACGTGCCGAATCAATTTGACAACTTGCTCTCGCCACTTGCCGGCGATTCACCCTGTGGTGATGAACACATTTATTCCCGTCAATTGCGTGAGACATTCTCAAAATTACGCAAGCCAGAAGAACCAGAAAACGACGGAGACACAAGCTTTCGCCGAACGGCTGATTGGTCTTCACTGGTCGAGCTCTCTGAATCCGCACTTTCGGAACAAACAAAAGACATTCGCATTGTCTGTCACCTGATCGAAGCTTGGACTCAGATCCGTGGGTTCGCCGGTCTCTATGATGGATTGGCTCTTTTGACCGAATTCGTCGAAACATGCTGGGAACGGTCCAATCCACCGATAGAAGATGGCGACCTCGAAGTCCGAACGCTTCCATTGGAAAACATGCTTGATGATTCGGATCGCGGAACTTGTTTCCCAATGACGATTCGTCAAATTCCTATTCTTGGAAACGACTCCTTAAATTGCGACTTCCTCACCCATCAGGAACTGTACCAGTCTTCCGATGAAGAAGACCAAAAGTCACTCACTCAAATCATTGGATCGACTGACCCAACCGCGTTCGCGCGACTTGCCTCGGACGTTGATCATTCAGCAGAACAGCTGAAACTGCTCAAGTCCGCTCTAACGGAAAAGCTTGAAAATCAAGCCCCAGGTTTGACGTACTTGCGAGGCGCGATTGAAGATTGCCAACGAGTCGTCAAGAACTATCTCCCCAAAATCTCTCCTTCCGAGGGATCTGTCCTTGATCCCGAAACAAACAATTCAGACGGCACACCAGAAACGAGTGCCGCGAATCAAGTCACTGACGCTGATAACGTAATCGGCCCAAGTGATGACATCGAATCCCCATCTGCCAATTCGGATCCACGCGCCCACACCGAAGTAGAAAGGAAACTTCGCACGCGCAGCGACGCCTATCGACAACTGTCTGAGGCAGCCGAATTTCTTCAAAAGACCGAACCTCACAGCCCGATTCCGTACTTGGTACGCCGGGCTGTTGACCTAGGCCAGCTGCAATTTCCGATGCTTGTTCAGCAGCTTGTTCGTGAGGAAGGAATCCTTGGCGAACTGCGACGCGAATTCGGAATTATCGAAGGTACAGAAGAATCCGTGGACTAGGTCCAATTGCAATCAATCATGGCACGGAAAGCCAAGTGATTGCGATCCAGGACTCGGGACACTGAATGCAAACAAACTTTAACCATCAGGAGACGCTTTTATGAGCGACAGTCTTCAGCACAAATTGGATCGTGTCCGACGTCCTCGAGTACAAGTAACCTATGACGTCGAAACGGGCGGTGCCCCAGAGTCAAAGGAACTTCCTTTCGTTGTCGGAGTCATGGCTGATTTATCAGGCAACCCATCCGAAAAACTACCCGCGCTCAAGGAACGAAAATTCGTTCCCATCGATCGCGATAACTTCAACGAAGTGCTGGAAAAATCCACACCTCGCGTTACCGCTCGTGTGGCCAACAAGTTGACCAACGACGACACCGAAATGCCAGTCGAACTCAAATTCCAAAGCATGGAAGATTTCGAGCCTGCCAATGTTGCCCGACAAATTCCTGCACTCAACGAGTTGCTCGAAATGCGTCAGCAACTTTCTCAGTTGCTCGGAAAAATGGAAGGCAACGATCAACTCCAGGAACTACTTGGCGAGATCTTAAACAACACCGAAGCTGCAAAAACGCTTGCGTCTGAAATCGGTGCTGAACCTGGCGAGTCTGAGTAGACCTCCATTTTCTGATGACCAATGGGCAAGCGAAACAAAGGCTTGCTCAGAAAACTGAACGACACTAACAAATCAATCTCAAATTGGAGGATACCAATGGCTCAGCAAAAGGATGCGGACCAGGGCGGCGGCGTAGCTCTCGAAGAAATGTCCATGCTTGATCAGATTCTTGACCACACCAATGCGTTGGATGATCAAGAACGAAACATCAACAAGACCTACATCGAAGAGTTCTTGAAAAAAGTTACCAACGACAAAGTTATCTCGAAGGATGTTGCTGCCAACATTAACTTCTGGATTGCTGAACTTGACAAGAATTTGTCATCTCAGCTCAACGAAGTCATGCATAACGAAGACTTTCAAAAGCTCGAAGGAACCTGGCGAGGCTTGCACTACCTGACTCATCAGGCAGAAACAGGTCAATCACTCAAGATTCGTGTGATCAACGTCAACAAGAAAGACTTGTTGAAGGACCTGGAAAAGGCAGTTGAGTTCGACCAAAGTACGACTTTCAAGAAAGTCTACGAAGAAGAATACGGTCAGCTTGGCGGACAGCCTTACGGAATGTTGGTTGGTGATTTTCACTTCAGCCGAACTCCCGATGATATTAACTTGTTGAAGTTGCTTTCAAACACAGCCGCGGCAGCACATGCTCCGTTGATTTCGGGAGCTGACCCGCAACTGTTTAACATGAAAGAGTTCACCGAACTGGCCAACCCACGTGATTTGGCGAAAATCTTTGACGGTGCCGAGTACGCTTCCTGGCGTTCGTTCCGCGAATCAGATGACTCACGATACTGTGCGTTGACTCTGCCTCGCGTGCTTGGTCGAATTCCTTACGGAGCCGAATTCAAGCAAGTTGAAGAGTTCAACTTCGAAGAATCGGTCGACGGTCAAGACAACGACAAGTACCTCTGGATGAATGCTTCTTGGGCCTACGCGGCTCGGGTGACAGATGCTTTCGCAAAGAGCGGCTGGATGGCTAACATTCGTGGCGTTGAAGGCGGCGGAAAAGTTGAAGGCCTTCCTGTGCACACGTTCCCAACCGACGATGGCGACGTGGCAATGAAATGCCCAACCGAAATTGCGATCACTGATCGACGTGAGTTTGAGCTTTCAAATCTTGGATTCATGCCACTCTTGCACGCCAAAAACGAAGACTACGCGGTTTTCATGGGTGCACAATCAGCTCAGAAACCAAAGGTATTTTTCGATCCAGACGCCAACGCAAATGCAGAGTTGTCTTCAAAAATCAACTACCTGCTCTGCGTCTCTCGTTTCGGTCACTACCTAAAAGTAATGGCTCGCGACAAGATCGGTTCAGGAATGGAACGCTCTGAGTGTGAGCGTTGGCTAAATGATTGGATCGGCAACTACGTTTGTGATCCAGCGACAGCAGGCGAAGAAATGAAAGCACGTTGCCCACTTTCGGCAGCCTCTGTTGAAGTTCGCGAGATCGACGGAAAACCAGGTTGGTACGAAGCCGTCGCACATCTTCGCCCACATTTCCAACTTGAAACACTGAGCGCCTCCATGCGTTTGGTCGCTGAAGTTCCAAAGAAGGGCTAGGCCCAATTCAATGATGTGCGGTCGAAAGATCGCATATCTGTTTTCAACCTCCCGTTCCTATTTCGCACTTGAATTCGGACGGGGGCATTACGAATCGAAAGTCGGTTTAGAAATGCCACGTTTCCTAAAAACGTTTCTGAAAAATAAACACAAAAACACAGGAGCCAAATCATGGCAGTTGATTACTTTTTGAAGATTGATGGAATTGAAGGCGACTCGCTCGATGACAAGCACAAAGGCGAAGTCGAGCTAATTTCTTACGATTGGACCGAGACCCAGTCTGGTTCATTCGCCCAAGGTGGCGGTGGCGGCGTTGGCAAGGTTCACATGGGAAGCTTTGAGTTTGTCATGCACACGTGCAAGGCATCTCCAAAATTGGCGCTGTACTGTGCCAATGGTAAGCACATCAAAGAAGCCACTTTGACATGTCGCAAAGCAGGTGAAGGCCAACAGGATTTTTACTCGATCAAGATGAGTGACATCATCGTTTCGAAGTACCGAACCATGAGCCACATTCCGGCTGAGTCCACCGACAACAACAACAGAGTTCTTGGTACACCTGCCGATGAATTTTGTTTTGATTTTGGCAAAATCGAATTTGAGTACAAACCTCAAAAAGCAGATGGCGCCCTCGATACTCCTGTCAAAGCTGGCTACAACGTAAAAGCCAACAAGACGGTTTAGTCGAATTCGTTTGGAGAGATCGCAGGATTCACTTTCTGCCGAATTCCCGAACTCATAATGCATCGTCGCGTTTCGATTGGCGGAACGCGGCGTCGCATTTTTTTACTGGCAGCCCGAAGAGATCTTTCTTGTCGCGGCTGAAATTGCCAAGCCTAATTTTCAGAGCTTAATTTTTTAAAGCTGAAGAGGTGCTGAGGAAGGCTCCGGAACTCAAGCTTTAATCTTGCGTCGCCCAGGCTTCACTGGAGCCTTTGATTTGCAACAAACCTCCACGACATCAGATTCACTAGCGACGCATCGATCACAAAACAAGATGCTGTTCGCAAGCGCATTGTCTCCCGGAACAAGGATTGTCCCCGTTGATGACGACCAATAATTCAATGACGCCATCCATTCTCGACCGGATGATCCAAACTTGTTACGAGTTGGAGCCAACGGGTTTTGGGTATGACGAGAAAGATCTGATCGCCTCAGTCGAACGCGATTTAGAATCGCTTCTCAATTCACGGCAAACCAGGTTGGGGCTGGAGAATTTTCCTGTCTTGCAAAATTCAATCATCGGTTTTGGACTCCCCGACGCGCAAGGGTTCGACCTCGAAACGCCACAGGCAAGATATCGTTTGGCTCAAACAATCGAATCCGTCATCGAAGAATTCGAACCACGCGTCTGCGATGTCCACGTCGAAATGCAAGGCGAAACCGGCCAAATACAAAGCCTTCGAATGCAAATCACCGCCAGATTGAACGTCGAATCTGAAACCATGATCGCATTCGAAACGACGCTGAAGTTGGCCACGGGACGATACGAAATCAAACCAAACAAATAGCGGCAAACTATATGAGTGATACACTTTTTCGTTATTACGAAGAGGAATTGACCGGATTTCGTCAACGCGGGCGAGAATTTGGCGAAACCTATCCGTCCGCGGCCGGACGTCTGCGACTCGATCGCAGCCAGCACGCAGATCCGCACGTTGAACGGCTGATTCAATCATTCTCGTTTATGAATGCGCGCATTCGTAAAAAGCTGGACGACGATTTTCCAGAGCTCACCGACGCGCTGTTGTCGATTCTGTATCCGCACTACATTGCGCCAACGCCTTCGATGGCGACGATTCAATTTAACCCTGAGCCGGCAAACCTTCCGCCAAGCGGCGCGACAGTCGCCCGACACAGCAACCTCAGGACACAGTCTTTTAATGGGGTGCCGTGCCGATATCGGACAAGCTATCCCGTTGAGTTGTGGCCCGTTGAAATCGCAAAAGCCAAGATGGTGACGGCGCCATTTCCCGACCAAATGCAACCTCCCGCCGACGCAAACGGCGCTATCACGCTGACGATCAACGTCACCGGTGGTCACGCGTTTAGTGGGCTCGATCTGAAAGATCTAAGGATTCACTTCGATGGTGAAAGGCAATTTGCGGCCCAGCTTTATGAAGTGATTTTTAACCAATGCGTGTCCGTTGAATTTCGTTCGACTAGCGACCGATCCAATTCGTTTACCTTGGATCCACAAGCGTGCATTAAGCCGGTTGGCTTTTCAAGCTCCGAAGCGATCGTGCCTTACCCAAAGAATTCGTTTGTTGGCTACCAACTTCTGACAGAGTTGTTTACGTTTCCGGAGAAGTTTGCTTATGCGGATCTCGGCGGCTTTGAAGAAGTCTCGAACCGGCGAATGGGCAATCAGATCGAAGTAACGTTCTTTATCTCCGATGCACCAGAGCGAATGTTGGCGCAGGTCGACGAGAGTGCCTTCAAGCTGGGATGTACTCCGGTTGTTAATTTGTTCGAACGAATCTGTGAGCCAATTCAGCTTACGCAAAAAAAAGTTCGATACCGCGTCACACCCGACGTCCATCATCCAGACGCTTTTGAAGTCTACTCCGTCGATTCGGTGAAAAGTGCGGACCCGCACAACGAGCGCGTTTATCATCCGTTTTACTCGTTTCAAAAACCCGTCAGCGGCGAAGGCTCCGACGCGTTTTGGTATGGCTCTCGAAAGGCATCGCTGCGTCCAAAAGACGATGGAACCGATGTCTTTTTACATTTCGTCGATCCCAATTTCGACCCTCGTGTTCCAGCTGAAGCCGCACTTACCGTCTTCGCGACTTGTACCAACCGCGACATGCCGATCCACCTTCAAGCCGGTCGAGAGAAACTTCGTTTCGAACTCGAAGCTGCCATCCCATTGAAGTCCATTGAATGTTTGCACTATCCAACCGCGCCGTTGCGTTCTTCTTTGGGGCGTAAAGCCCAGTGGCAATTGGTTTCGCATTTGTCGCTCAATCATCTCTCAATTGCCGATTCCGATGACTCATTGGATAGTCTGAAACAGATTCTGCGGCTCTACGATTTCTCAGATCGAAATTCAGACTCTCGACGTTCAGCGACCAATCGCCAAATGATCGAGGGAATCAATAGTATCATCAGTCGTCGAGTCACTCGTCGAATTGGTTCGCCATCTGACAGCGCATTTTGTCGCGGACTTCAGATTGAAATGAACCTCGATGAAGAAAAATACATCGGCGTTGGAGCATTCCTTTTTGCATCTGTGATGCGGCACTTTTTCAGTAAGTACGCATCCATCAACTCGTTTGCCGAGCTGATGGCAACGACGCAACAACGTGAAAAACCGTTAAGGCATTGGGCTCCCGTGGTGGGCGAGGAGCAAGTGATTTAATGCTTGGTTCTGACAACAATACATTTCAAACGGCAGGTGGAAGTTCAGCGGTTTCAACAAGCGCGTTCCAACGTTTGGCGTCGCCGCCTCAGAGGTCGCGAGTCCTGACGGTTGAAGAAGCGATTTTTCATGAAGGCCACGAGTTTGACTTCTTTCAAGCCGTGTCGTTGCTGGAGTCGATTTACCCAGATCGACTGCCCGTTGGAGAACCCGGCTCTCAAAAGCCAGCGGTTCGATTCGCAGCACACTCCACTTCAAGCAGTTTTGCTGCTAGTTCGATCTACGAGATAACTCCGGCGACCGAGAGGAAACCGGACTCGAAAATGATTGTCGGTTTCATGGGGCTTACAGGACCGTCTGGGATTCTGCCACAACATTACACCGAGCTACTCAATCGAATCGAGATTGAAGCTCGTGGCCCTGAGAAACATTCGTTGCGCGATTGGTTTGACTTGTTCAACGATCGAATGATCGCACTGTTTTATCGCAGCTGGAAAAAGTACAGACCCTACGCATCCTATGGCAACGCAATTAGTGGTGAACAAGATTGCTTCACAAGTGTGCTTCAAAGTATTGCCGGTCTAGGTATGCCGAGCTTGATGAAGCAATGCCACAATTTTGTTCCTCAAGTCAAAGAAGTTAAGACGCCTGAAGCTGAGCTTCAAAATATCGAAAGCTCGGCTGACCCGAACGCGGCCACAAACCCATCTAAGATCGAAAGCAGTTCCGATGTGCAGGCTGTGTCGCCAACGGCAAAAGAACCTGGAACGAAAGAGGAATGCCCAGCCCCGAGTCGCTCGCCAGTTGAGTTGGCGTTACTTCGATATTCCGGATTGCTTGCTCAACGACCTCGCTGCGCGTCAAACCTTAAACACTTGCTTGAAGATTATTTTCAAGTTCCAGTTTATGTAAAACAGTTTCATGGAAACTGGTTGTCGCTTGATGAAACCGCACAAACACGTTTGGGGGTATTGGGGGGCAATAGCGTTCTCGGTGAAAATGCCGTCGTCGGCGATCAAACATGGGAACGGCAAAACAAGATTCTGATCACGATCGGCCCGCTTGATAGCGAGCAGTTTTCCCGCATGCTTCCAGAGTATCAGTCAGAGTTTGTCGACAATGATTACACGTTGTTGGTCAAGCTGATCAGGTTATTCGCGGGACCGACTTTGGAGTTCGATATTCAGTTGACGATTCAAGCCGAATCAATTCCAAAGCCGGAAATTAGCCACGACGAGCAGCATGGTTTACGACTCGGCCTGAACACTTGGTTAGGCGGATCACGTGATTCAGAAATCGCCAACGACACGCTGTTGAGCGTCGACTGATTTCAGATGGCGCGTGGGCTGTAACTCGTTTCCGATTGGCGGCTTTTAGCTAAGCTATTTACGAGCTGCTATCCGAGTAAAATTCACTCGATTAAGTTTCGGCTAACGAAGTTTTACCCAGCGAAGTTTCATTTACCGAAGTTCCAGCGAAATGTCTCCGCCGCTTGTTTGACCGGCGACTACCTTTAATCGAATGCCCCCCGCTCGACCGGCAGACGGTTTGTTTGACTCGACCACGTAATTTCCGGAACGGACGGAAGCGAATTCAAACATCCCGAAGACCGATGTCTTTGTCTTGGCGATGACGTTGCCTTGTAAGTCTCTGAGCAAAACTTCCAGACCCGGTTGTGCTCTCACGCTTTCAAACACTTGGCCTTTGATCGAGCCGAAGTCCAATGCATCGGCGGGCACGATCTCCAATGCTTGGGTTTCAAATGTCTTCAGTCCTGCACCGTTTGTTGCGACCGCTGTGATGTTAATGTCGCCAGCCACTTTCGGAATCTTCAGCAGCGATGCCCAAGATTGGTTTTCGGTGCTCCCGCGATCGTTCTGGAGCTGGGAGTCAACGGGCAGGCACGCCAAAAGTTCAACCTTTTCAGGTAGCTTGCCGTTTTCTAGTTTTCCAATAAAGACATCAACTGAACTGATTCCAGTCGTGTCCGAAACTGCGATAACCTTTACCATTTGATCCGTTCCGACCGCAACTCGCTGAGGGACATTCTCGAATCGCACAAAACTAGGTGGTCGATTATCCAAAGAAACGGTTTGTGTATTTTTGCTGACCACAGAATCATCGAGTGTCATCTGGACGTTGATTTGTCGCGTTCCAACTAAGCCACTTGTGTCCAATTTCGGCAACCAATCTTCAATCTCGGCTGAGAACAAGAGGCCGCCTGATCCGTCAGGAGAGAAGCCAATCTGCGTTTGGCGAGCACTGGGCAGCGACAATGATCTGTCGGGATGGGATTGGGAATCTTGGCGAGCTAACTGCAAAGTGATTCGCGAGCCAACGGGTGCGTTGATCGTTTTCAATGCGATTGGAAAGTTGGGGCCGGCAAGCCCGAATCGACCGACTTCGATTTCGATAGCTGGACTGGAAATCAACTTTGGAGTTGTCGAAGTTCCCTGTCTCGCGAAAGTCGCGTCAAAAACAAAAGTCCTCGGCTCGCCATCAACGGACACTTCGAACCGCCCTAACTCAGACGGCATCTCTTCTAGTCGCAAGTTTTCGGCGTACAAAGTCATGGGTTTGCCGTCGCGTGGAAGCGTGGAATGTAACTTTCCCCCTTCTACATCACGAAGGCCGGGGATTTTTGCAGGATTTAAAATCAACTCAACGGTGCAAGGCGGGCCGACGATTTGTTTGCTTGCTCGGAGAGTCACTTCCAGTCGATTTCGCCCGCCGGCAAACGGTGTGAAACGCGAACTGACGATCTCAACGTATTCACGTGGTGCCGCGACAACGACATCAATTGTTTCCTTCAGCAGAACTGCTTCGGATTGAGCGTCACGTACTTCGACCGCGAGACCGTTGGGGATTGGCGGCAAGGGTTCTCCAGGTTTCGGCGGCTTGCCAGCCAGTACGACTCGTCGAGTTTGATTCGGTTTGAGTTTTAGTTTTCCCGCAAAAGCGTTGACAGTTACGTCTAGTTCTCGCTCGATGTTGGTTAGGTTTTTGACAAACAGTGCTGTCGATTGACGTTCTTTTGATGGACGCAATCGAATCGGCGCGTCGGACGCCGCAAGGGAACTTGAATTTGCACCGACGAATAACTCAACTGGTTTTTCTTTGGAAAGCCCCGGAAGATCGACACGGTGCAGGAACCGATTCCCATCTTCGATGAACTCGATGAAGAAGCCTTTGGTGTTCGCAAAATCAATTTGCTTCGCTTGATTGTCCAATTGAATGTCGAGTTCAAGCCTTCTTTGGTTTGCTTTCAAAGTTGCATCAACTGCCACAGCCCGGCTACTAGTTGGGAGAACGTTGACCTGTAGATTGTCGCTTCCTGATTTTGCCTGAAGGGTTCTTTTGGCATGCGAAGCTACTGAAAACTTGGGCTGCCCATTTTGCGGTTGATGTGAAGAACGATGGAAAGCGACTTCATGAGTTGAGTTGCGCTGGAGAGGCGATATTTCGTTATCCGTCGAAACGACTTCAACCGAAAGTGATGGTCGAGATGAGTTGTTCGATAAACCGCGGTACCGCTGAGCCAAGCCTTGGTAGGTGGTCGCCAAGGGTGATCCTTCGGCCAGTTTTTCATATTTCAAGGCTAGGTGAGACCAATAACTGCGAGCTGATTTTAGTTCAGCTTCCATGGCCGAAACCTTGAAGCGGTGCCAGCCGGATAATTCAGTTTGGTTTGGTCGCTTTAGGATTCTGTTCAACTCTTTGTAGACAAGCTGTCGTTTGCGTGTCCGAGATTGTGAGTTCTCATTCGCTCTCAAGAGGTCTTCTTTTGAAAGGCGGTTGAACTCTGAATGTGAAGTTTCACGATTCGCATCCAACGCTTTGAGGTGATGCTCATTCGCCAATTTTAAACTGGCTTGGTGAACTCGCACGCGAGTTTCGCTGTCGGCAAACGGGGTGGCGAGATTTTCCTGTAGTTGCACTAAGCAAACTAAACTAGCGTCTGGGTTTTGCGAGTCATGCACCAGATCTGAAACTTCGTTAGGACTGTATCTGCGCAAAAGATTTTGAAGTTGAGAATCTAATTCGATGGCATCTATGTTGGCCAGTTTCAGGTGTTCCGTTAATTGGACGAGTTCACTGTCCGTCGTGTTTTGGTTTAACGTTGTTTGGAGATTATCAGCAAAATCGGCGGCACGTTTCCAACGATCGCTTCTCGGCAAACTTAATGACTCGGAATAAAGGTCACCATACCTTGCCAGTTGCGGTAAACGCCATAGCGCAAAATCAATTGAGCGATATGAATCTTCTGCTCGTTTGGCGAGAGCCAACAGCGTCGTGAAATTGGCTGTCGCGTTCTGAAGCCGAGAATCGAATTCGTTGGAGTCAACAAAACCTGGATGCCAAAAAACACTTTCAATAACGTATCGCTCGTCATCGGCTGAAGATTTGAGTTGACCAAGCCAGTCCCACGTTTGAATGTCTTCAAAGCTGTCTTCCGAGGAAGCGATCAGGCTTAAAGTTCTCTGGACTTGATTCATATTCCAGAATTGACTTGAAGCTTGGGCTTCCGTTGCCGTAAGGTGCCTTGCCAACTCAGCCATCACAGCAGATTTTACATTCGCCAGCCCACGTTTGCTTTGTAAAGTCGTCAAAATCATCAGCTGTGACGGAAGGAGGTCGGGTGCTTTGGCTGCGAATAGAAAGATGCCATCCACAAAATCATCGTTGCCGATTTGTTTCGTCTCTCCCTCAAATTTCTCGATCAATTTCGCCTTTGCAGCTGGCCAGTTTGCTGCGGGGGTTATTTGCTGTTTGACCGTTAGATCTGCGAACAGTTCGCTTAGTTGCCCGAACATTTGTTCAGGGCCGACAGCGATCGCTACGTCGGTTTTGGACGCCACATGGGAATGCGATTGGGGTTGAGGGTTTGAGGGCGTAGAGGCCTGCTTTGAGGCGGTTTTCGCGTAAGCTGTTTCTTCTGTGTCTGTCGGTTGCGATCCGGTATCCCCTTTTTCGGATGCAGCTTTGATGGCATCTGTTTTTTTCTTTGCCGAGGCCTGCGCAATCGCTGTGAGGTGAGGCACCATGACGTGTAGATCGGCTTGGTGGCCTGCTCCGTCATCATCGGACTCTGTGTGGTTGGATTGGCAAAGTATCTCAATGGCTTGATTGAATTCGCGGGCAAGCAAATTCAACTCATTTTCGAGATTCGAGCAAATTTCCTCCGAATTTCCGCCGCGTCTCCAATTCATTTCGAATTGAAGAATCGTATTTTCAAATTCTCTTACAAACTCTGGAGAGGCTTTCCAAGCGCCTGAAGCCACGACTTCGTCTCGTGCTTGCCAAGCAGCGGCCAGCCATTGCGGAAACTCAGTGTCGCGAGAAGTCGCGGCTGTTTCTTCCAGTACAGAGTTGTTCGAGTAAGCAACCAATGAAAAGTCATCGCCGTTACCTAGCAGCACTGGCGTTTGTCGGGCTGGGCAAACTCTTGAGCTGTAGTCATCCACTTGAGCGGACAGGTATCCGGCAAGTTCCAAAACGGAAACCCGTCCATCGCGGGTGCCGTTGGAGAATCCATCGGCTCCGCCTTGTAATCCTTGTTCAAAAAAGAAGCCGAAAGCAGAGCGGCGCGGGGCGAGCATGGTCCACGCTGTTTGCCCGGGCGAGCATGAGTTGATGCAAAGTAAATTTGGGTCGCCGTTTACAATTAAGTTCTTTTCGATCTCGCCCGCGACATTGTCATCGAACATCTCGAACTCAGGGATCGTAAATGGCCAACTAACATCCAACACCAAGAGTTTCTGATTGGATTTGCTTTGCTTTAAAATGCCCAATAACTTTTCCAGGTACAAACGATTTGCAGGATTGGCAGAATCGACGTCATGCGGTACCAGGAACGCGTCGCCCTTTTCGTCGAGCGCCGCAAAGGCGGAGATGTAGATGACGACGGATTCGTTTTGGGAGCGGCTTTTGAGGGATTCCAATTGATCGAGAATCAAGCTGCGTGTTGGATTGTTTGTCGCTTTGGGATCTACATTTGCAAACAATCGACCCGACGTAATCGCGTGGTAGTCATTGAGAATCGGGCCGTGAATGCCGGCCGAATCGTTGGCTGATTGCGACACCCAAATCGGAACTAAATACGGCTCGGGCACACGTTCCACCATAGAAATCAAGCCTAGAACGGCTCCCAGTCCGCCAACCAAAGCGGCAAGTAAAATTGCCGGAACGATTCGATTTGACGGTCCAGATTGTTTTGTTCCAATCGGAGGTTGTTCAGAGACGGGCTCATTGGTTGATTGTGCCTCGACGACCGGCAGCTGTTGATTTTCCATGAATTGCTCGGTGCCAGAATAAGAAACACTTAGGCTTTTCGCCCAGAATAGAAAACTGCTTGACCGTCGAACACATCGTTTGAGAGTTCTGACTTGATTGCTTTTTTATTGACCACTTTGTCTACTGATCGCTATGTCTATTGATCACTTTTGGTCAGGCCAATCAGCGGCGGGAAAGCCACGTCATCCGCTCGGGGCGATTGCAAGTTGTTCAATTGAATGTGGAACCCACGCGATTCGGCTTGACGTTTGAGATCGCTCAACGAGTACACGCTGATTCCGGAGACGATCTCGTCTACTTCGTCGGCAACGATGGGCCAGAAAACACCCGTATAGCCACCGATGGACTCGTAGATTCGGCTTTCCTGGCCTTCGTATTTCAAGCCGGTTGGTTTTACCCAAAACTTTTTATCTGACTTGTGCTTTAGTCGAACCACGAGGCATGGCTTGGATTCTTTCACGCCAGGTTTTGACTCAACATCTCTCGATTCGACGCCAACGCTTTCAATCAAGATCTCAATGCCATCAACATCAATCGAGCGTCCTTTCAGTTGAGAAAGGCTCTCGTAGTCTCGCCCTCGCTCAAATGAAACGGCTGGCGCTGTGAGACGATCTGGGCTCCACCAAACATCAACAACCGGAGTGGCTGGAGAATTGTTGAGACCGCGAGTTTTCCAGTTTGGAACGTTGATTCGCCAAGCTGGAACTGAGAACTCTCGGTTCACTTCCCAGGTCAACGGGTGTTTGGAATTCTCAGAATCTGATTCGCGGACTTCGAACCAAATGTCATGTGGTCTTAAGATTTCAACTGCCGACGGATTGGCTGTGGGTAACTTCTCAAGTCCCACTAATAGCGAAAGCTGATGGGCTGCTTCCTCGATGCGGTTTTCCATCGCCGCTGCCTTCCAGCCGGCTGAAGTCTTCGTGGGCTTGTTGGCAAAATCTGCGTCTAAAATCTGGGCTCGATGACAAACAAGCTGCCCTGATGCTTTGTCGATTTCAACAACAAGCTGATCGCCGCGGTTGAGGAGCATTTTGAATGGCTTGGGAGAAACGTTTGTCCAAAGCGAATAGCTTCCTGGAGTTAGTTCTTTGGGATACCAAACGGCTTCTGAGTTTTGCAGACCGGCTTCGACGGCAACTCGTGACCCTTGGGTGAGTGCTTGGTTGGCGTAATCGTCGACCCAATATCGAATTCTCTGATGAAGAACTGATTGAAGCGTTTCCGCCAACTTGGCGGCTTCTCGTACTTCGAAATACTTTCCAGCAGGAGAAAGTGAACTTACGATTTCAAACTGCTCGCGTGCTTTAGCTTGTTCGTTCGATTTAACCTTAAAGCCAACAACGTTCAACGATATTTCTGAATTGTCAAACGACTGGCGAAGCGTATCGGAAATCGACTTTCCCGAAGCTAGAGTGTTGGCGGTTTGGTAGCGGTTATCGATTCCATCAGTCACCAAAAGGACGGTCTTGAATCCTGGTTCGCCTACAAGGTCCTGTTTGGCGGCAAGAACCGTTTGGACGATTGGTGATTCATTCAAAGGCGAAATGTGCGGATATGAAATGTTGCTCATGATAGATGCGAGCTGTACAGAAGCAGCGGAATTCCAAACGGTTGGCTCAACGACTCTTTTGATTGTTTCTTCCGCGTGGCGAACGGTTTTTTGTGAGCCTGTCGCCTGGCCAAATACCCAGACGCTGATCTTGATTCCGTCGGGTAAGCTTTGAAGCACTTGCTTGATCGCGCGGGTTGCTTCCGCATATTTCGCAGTGCTGTCGAACTTCGAATCGGCAGAGGCTCCCATGCTTCCCGAAGCATCTAACACGATTGCGACGGCTCCAGACCCGGTGCCATGCACGCCGTGAAGATTGCTTGCGGCTTTCACGGCAAACCGTGCTGTGGTTGGACGCTCCGACTCGACGGCGAAGATGTCAGGGGTTGGGTGAAGGTGGACGCCGATTGTTTTGTGCAGCGGCTGGCCTCTGAAGAAACCTGCGACTTCAATGATTGGCGTGTTACGAGTTGAGTGTGAAGCGAGTTGAAACTTGCTGTTTTGAGTTTTCGATACTTGCTGAGTTGGAGTTTGTAGCGGGTTGCGAAGAAAACATGCTTCGGGGGTTGGCGTTTTACCCCCAAGCAGCCTTTGGACCATTTTCTCGCCAGAGACGGGGCGAGTGAGCGACAACTCTTCCGACTGATTGATCCAAAGAAGCGGGAACCCATCAGGGACCGGTTTGCCAGATTCGCCTCGGATTCCGATTTGAAATGGAAGTTCAGATTCGGTGGTTAAGTCAATTCGTTTTGGAAAGACAATTTCGAGCTTTCCCACGCTGCCGATTTGTTTTTCAAGTTTCGAGATTTCGGGATTGTCTTTCCAAAGTCGCTTTGCGGTCTGTAAGTATCGTTGTGTCGCTTTCTCAAAATACGGCGCGCCTTCAACGTCGTACCAACGATCATTTAAAGAGCGGGACGCCAGTTCGGAAAACAAAGTCGACTGGCGACGATTTCGTAACACAGTAATCGGGCTCGTCGGTGGTGCAGGACGGCCGTTGCCACCGAGCATTGAATAAACAATGTCTGCTTGTAGTGACTGGACTTTACTCGGCATCGAATTGCCTTTGGGCGATGCGATGTTGGAGACTAATAGTTGTCTGAGTCGTTGCTGGATTTCGTCACCCGCAATTCGCATGGAATCCCACCAATGCTCTTCTGTGCTCAGCACATTGATTCGGTTTTTAATTTGGATGAAGCTATCGCCATTTACACTATCGGCTTGGTCAAAGACTTTTTCTCCGATGATTGCCAGAGCAAGTCGCCCTTGGACTTGCGCTTTGGCTAGAGATTCGTTTTTCTTTCTTAGCGATTGACGATCTTTAGTCATCCTGTCGCTGAAGTCATCAAGCTGTTCCGATGAATCGTAGTTGATTGAGTTTGATCGAATCAGGTTTGCTTGGCTGCTATACAACGCCATGCGAATATCTGCCTGCCCGGTCGGAATTGAGAGTGCGAGTTCAATGTCGTTTTGTGAAGCTGCCTGATGCTTCCACCAATTGTCAAAACGCGTTTGCATAGCCGCGAACGCTGACGCAACGACTTCGGTTTGGTTGACAAGGCTTCGAGGCATTGGGTTTTTGGCTGTTGCAGTTGGTGGAGAGTCAATCGACTGCGGCTCGTTTTGGCTTAGCAGTAAATTGAGCTGGTGTGTTTCTCTGAGCAACGCCTCAAAGCTTTTGAGCTGATTCCGGTTTTCTGACCATTCGCCTTCACTGATACTTGCAATCCAGCTCGCGAGATAAGGCAAATGGTAAGCGAGCTCGCTTTCTAGATGATAAGCATCGCGCACTCGAGCTCCACGTTCCAATGCACGTATGTACGCTTTGCGAGCGGCAAGAAAGTACTCCATCGCCCGTTGTTTTTCGGCGGCTCCAGCAAGCAATAGGTCTTCACCCAAAAGGCGCTGTTGGTCTGCGTGCTGAATCTCAACTGCGATCCAAGGATAGACTGCTTCGCTATTTGCGTGGATTCCAGCTTCAAAGGTAACGGCAGCTTTTTCGGCAAGTAACCGCGTTTTCAAAGCTGTTCGTATCAACTCTGCTGAAGCTTCGGAGCGAGAGTCTTGAGGAAGGTGCTTGTTCAACATCCTCAGGAAATTGATTTCTGACGGCGGCGGCTCAATTGGATCGAGAATGTGTTCGGAAATTGCGCCTGACCTGGCAAGAACTCCCACGGGATCGGTGACTGCTTGTTCGTACAATAATGAAAGGATTTCACTTCGAAGAAGACCGACATTTTTTGCGTCGTTAATCTTGCTTTTTGAAGCTTTCCAGATCTCGGCGTGTCGTCCATGCGGGGCGGCCCAGAGCTCATCCATCACTTTCCGTGCAAGGGCGTTATCTGCGGAATGTCCCGACATAGATTTAGCAACAAAGAGATTTCCTTGATCGGCTGAGAAAGAACGGTTGAGATCCCACTCCAATTGATGTCCCATCGAAGCAATTAGTTCAACAAACGGACCGGCTTCGACGATTTCATTGGCTCGAATAAGTTGCTCGTAGCGGAGGATGGTCTGTTCGTACTGACGCCAACGAGCGGGCGTGTAGGTGTAGGGCTTGAGCGGATGGGCTTTCAAAGCAAGATACGACTTCCATATCTTCTTCAACTGATGGTCTGCGATTGGGGCGTGAGCTTCGGCCTTTGGTGGTTGATAGCCGTGAGCGACTTCTGAGAGTTCAAAATCGGCTGCGCGATTAACCCCTGCAACTCCCATTGGCAATAGCATTGGCCGTTGTGAAACGTGATAACACGATTTCACCCACCGAGGCACATTGACGCTGGTGAATCGGTAAATGTCCTCAACGTCGATTCTTCCGTTGTTGTTATAGTCGGCTGAAGCGCCTTTGATGCCTTCGACGAGGAAGTGACCGAATGCTGTTTGACGATGTGGAGCACAGTCCCACGCTAATTGGTCTTCGCTGGTTGCTGACAAAACAATCAGATTCGGTACGTCAAGGATTTGTTGGTTCAAGTCTTTAAGCGATCGCGCGAAATCGTTGGACAAGATTCCGAACTGCCAATTCGCCCGAAAGTGTGAGCTGTCGAGTACAAGCAATTTATGTTTGTCGGCTGGAAGATCACCGAGTTTTTCAATTATGGACGCAACGTCGAGTCGATACTCACTGTCTGGATCGCAATTGGCAGGCATCAGATAGGCACCCTGCTCATCCGCGGCACCGTGAGCCGAAAAATACACGACGATCGCACGCTCATTCATCTCATCGAAATCAGCAGCCCAACGGGTATCATTCCGAAGCTCAACTGGCGCGTTCGCAACTCGAAACTGACTAACACTAGATTCGGTGTTGGCCATTTTCGCCAACGAATTTAGATCATTCCAACCGCTGACATTGTGGTTGACCGAGAGGTTGTTTGCGTAATTGGTTCCAATCAAACACAGACGAATTTCTTCCTGTGGACGTAACCATGTAAGTGACCAAACAATCGTCGATCCAAAAAGCGCCAGCGCGAACCAGGCGATGCCAAACCGAATTCGCCGAAAACGACTGGAGAAGCTTTTTTGAGGCGACGTTCGCCAGGCTCCAGTCGATTGAGAGATCGTTTTTTCATCCGGTGGTAACAGTTCGCTATCTGCAAAACTATTGGAATGAGCGTCCATTCTTCATTTCCCATCATAGGATTCCGAGCAACGATGGCTGGGAACCTTGGTTTGACCCGAAAGTAAAACACTGTTAGTTGCGTTGGGCAATAACGATCAACTATACGAACAAAGACATTTCGCAGTATTGGTTCTTTCGGTGTTGTCATAACGATTATGAAGTGTCTCAACGGATGTTCCTATTGTCGGAGCTTTCAACCTGACAGTCGTGCGGGCTAAGTAGAGTTTGCGTGCTCTCCGCAAACCCTCGGAAATTCTTTGGCCCGACGAACTCAAGGTAACCCGCACAGCTTTCCAGATGAAAGGAAATGGACCTGAGTTCCTCATTCAAACAGGAAATTCGTTTCAGCGCTCGACCGAGGTCGCGACGATGAGATTAGGGTTACGCCAGTTGCACGGATTGTGATTCTGGTGACGTTCAACGCACATGGAGGCGGAACATGGCGGATCTTGCAAACCCAAGGAAAATGCGACTGACGACACCCTTGGGAGATGAAGCCTTAGCGATCACCAGCCTTGAGGGAACCGAGAGCCTGTCGGAGCTCTATTCGTTTCAGTTGAACGTTCAGTCTCCAAAAAGGAAGCCCGTCGATTTCAACGCAATTCTTGGCCAAGACGTTCGCGTTGACATTGAACTGCCGAATCCAAATTGGCAACAAGCGTTAACGTCAGGGCAATTTCCTTCGTTGAGAGTGCGTCGATTCTGTGGACTCGTTCAGCGTTTTACTGAGATCTCAGCTGATACGCATTTTTGTTACTATCAAATGCACATCCAACCGCGATTCTGGTTGTGGACTCGGAAATCAGATTGCCGCACGTTTCAGGAAAAAAACGTTACGGACATTTTGAAGGAAGTGTTGGAAGGGCTGAACGTTGAGTTCCGCTTGCACAGCAACTATCACACTCGTCCGTTTTGTGTTCAGTACAACGAAACGACTTTTGATTTTGCGTCTCGGTTAATGGCCGAAGAAGGGATCTTTTTCTTTTTCGAGCATCAGTACAAAGGCCAAGACAACGAGAAACAGCAACGTGGTGAGAAACTGATCGTCACTGATTCAGTTGTGAACCTGCCTTTTGTGACTTCACCAGATTCTGGCGAAGAAGAAATCCCTCGCATCAAGTTTGACAGCGCTGTGGGCGGAATTCGAACCGATTTAAGAATCTCCAAATGGCACAAATCGCAGCAAATCGTCAGCAGCAAGTGTACGCTTCGAGATCACACATTCCAGCTACCAGGGCAATCGCTGGAAACCGACGAAGGTGTTCCTGATCAAGTTCAGATTGGCGGACACAGCCACAAATTGGCTCCGATCGACCATGAACTCGAGGTTTACTCCTACCCTGGTCAGTTTGCCAAGCAGTTTGATGGCATTGGCCCAGGTGGCGGCGAACGCCCCGGCGTACTGAAGAATCTTTTTAAGCACAACGATCAGTTTGCAAAACGAGAAATCGAGCGACACGCATCCGATAGTCTCCAGATCGACGGCGAAAGCGATTGTCCGCACTTGGTTCCCGGATCCAAATTCGCGTTGGAAAAAGATCGCGTCATTAGCGGGCCGTACTTTGTCAAATCCGTTCGACACATCGCGAAATTGAATGCAGAGTTTCGGGCTGGTGCTGAGCCCAAGACGGATTCCAATTCGCCCCACGAATACACCAACGAGTTCACTTGCCAAGCAGAAGTCCAACCTTACCAGCCGACCCAAAAATCGAGTCGCCCTATGATCCACGGATTTCAAACGGCAACCGTCGTTGGGCCCGAGGGAGAAGAGATTTTCAGTGATAAATTCGGACGAATCAAAGTCCAATTTCACTGGGACAGGGTTGGTAAAAACGATGCCGACAGTTCTTGTTGGATTCGCGTCGCCCAAGTCTGGGCTGGCAACCGCTGGGGCGCATTTTTCTGGCCTCGCGTTGGACATGAAGTCGTAGTTTCGTTTGAAAACGGTGACCCGGATTCCCCTTTGATTGTTGGCAGCGTTTATAACGCCAAAAACATGCCGCCCATGCCGCTACCGGATCGTTTGCAATCGGGAGGGATCAAATCCTGTTCCGTGGGAGGGAATCCAACCGAAAACTACAGCTGCGTAATTTTCCATGATGGCGTTGGCCAGGAGTACTTGCAAATGCACTCAGAGACTCATGAATGTATGACTAGCGAAACTTCGAAACTCAATTTTTCTCCCGGTCGAGGTGTAAACCTTCAGGGCACGGACCATGGATTGCTTAGTCATTTTGGAAGCGGATCGGGAGGAGGCCCAAGTCAGCCCACCGATTCAGATTCTAGTGGCCAACCTGATAGCCAAGAGGTGTTTGAACAACAGCTAAAAACGATCCTTTCGGCGTTCGGCCCAAAGGGCAGTGGTTCTGGTGGAATGATTACAGAGATCCTCGAAGGTGCGGGGGTTCATGGGACGGGCCATGGTGCAAGCGAAACCGCAGAGAAGCTAAAGGCCAGCAATACTGCTGGCCAACTCTCAATGGTTAGTGGCGATTCAATCATCACAAGGCTGGGAGCCAAGTTCGAACATTGTTTCAACGCAAATGTCAAAGTCAGCGCCGACATTGAAGAAATGGTAAGAGATTTCGTCGTCAGCTTTATTGGAGGAGCACCAGCAAGCAAGGAGATGTGTATGGCTGGCGCGTGGGGAGCAGGAGGGTTCTTTAGTCAAGTCTACGGAAACCGGCAGACCGTGAGCTACGGACACGACGTAAAAGTTCGACGTGGGCATGAATTGCTTTGCTTGGAAGATCATTTTTTCGCAGCGCCATGTACCACTAACCCAAGTGTCACACCGGCTCTCCTGGGAATTCGAACAACGACACACGTCGCAATCTTGGCGCTCGCCATGGTTATTATTCTCATGGATATCGCAGTAGCGATTGCAACTAAGGCTATTTTAGAGTGTGCTCCGCGAGAGCACTAAGAGAATCACGTTTATCAGGTGACTGAAACAAGTAAACTTCGAAACTGGTTCGGCAAGGAAGACTAATGGGACTCTCAGGCGGAGAAGGCGAAACGGGAGATGGCACGGGCAAGGTAACCCCGAACACATCCGGCCCAGCAGGACGGGACGGAGCGGATGGCAACGACGGAATCAATGGGCACAACGGTGCGAATGGTCAGGATGGCTCTGATGGCAATGACTTTCTCGTTGACAATATTGAGACACTGGAAAACTCAGCCAACGAATCACTGACAAGCCTCCCGACTCCCAGCCCCTCCGGCAAATCTCGTGATGATTTTCTTCAAGCAAAAGAAGCCTATGACAAGGCAGAAAAATCGAGCCCTCCAGCAACGCCGGAGGAACTTGACTCGCTCCAGCACAAACTTGACGAGGCACGAAAAGAATATGTTGATGAGCTAAAGGCTTCAGACTCAGTTGATCCTGAGGTCAAAGACGCGATCAAGGCCAACGACGAGCTCGAAGCCCGCAAAGATTTTGATGCCAACACAAAGTTTCGTGAAGACGAAGAAAACTCCGGCACCGAAAACCATGAAGAGCCTGATGAATCAGAACATGAAGCCGAAAACAAAGAATTCAAAGAGAAGTTAGAGCCCTGGGAAAAAGCTATCGAGAAACTTACGTTCTGGTCAACGTTCGTTGAGGCACGTTTGTTAGGAGTTCAAATCACACTGGAGAAACTCGGCGGCGTCACCACACATACGGCCACTTCAGTTGAGGCAACTGCGGAAGACATTTCTGAGGATATCGTCTGGACTGCAAATCCTATGTGGGACCCATCCGCAGGTGTCGCCGGAGCTGAGATGGAACTGGAAGCCGCTGCGGATGAAGTGGAAGAATCTGCGGAGGGATTAACACATATGGGACTCGGTTTGATGGTTCTTGGCATTACAGTCGCAGCGGCGACATCGGCAACCCTTCAAGCATCCGTAAAGTAAGGAGCTAACCATGAGAAATGAAACAATAGCTGCCGGAAACGTTGGAACGGTTGCTTCCAATATTTCACTGAAGTCGATCGCAGACATGGGTACAACGATGATCGACATTTCATCGATGGGAAGCTTGTTACCTTGCACTGGGAATATGTCAATTAGCGCAACAGGAACAGTGCTCGCCAATGCCGGGCCAGCAATGGTGCAACTCTCAAACAATGTTGCTCAGCAATCATCCGTGTTTTTAAACGGTGGTGCTACGGGCAAAGTGACCATTGCAAACGCACTGCCAGTCGGTACGGCTCAAAAAATTCAAATGGACTCGATGACCACATCGATTGACATTGCAAATGGCAATGTACCAGGTGCGATGCAATCTATTTCAATGTGCGGCGCAACCCAGAGCGTAGAAATCAGTGCAGGTGGACTTCCCATTTCGCCGTCGATTCAAATGTCCCCCTTGGGAATCAAGCTGTCTTGTGGGCCAACGAACTTTATTGAAATCAACCCCGAGGGCGTTTCAATCAGTGGCATTTTGGTGGATGTCGAAGCATTAGCTCAAGCCAACGTAAAGGGGGCTTTGGTCAATGTTGAAGCGCAGGCAGTCTGTGCCGTTAAGGGACTACTGGTTCAAGTCAATTAACCTTCAGTTTCAAAATAGGATGAGGAGAATTCAATGGGAATGCCAGCTGCCAGAATGGGAGACCAGCATGTTTGTCCAATGCTTACTCCTGGAGTACCACCGATTCCACACGTCGGTGGACCACTGATCGGCCCCGGATGCCCCACGGCGTTGATCGGTGGAATGCCGGCAGCCGTCGTAGGCGATAGTGCTGTCTGCGTCGGGCCACCTGACACCGTCGTGATGGGGTCGATGACCGTGCTGATTGGCGGCATGCCAGCTGCCCGAATGGGAGACACCTGTGCTCATGGCGGAACAATCGTCGTGGGCTGTCCCACGGTTTTAATCGGATAAAACTTTTACCAATAGTCAACTCATGAATGCTACACAAACACCGAACACAACCCCCGCGGCCCTCATTCTTGAGCGCTATGCCTCTTCAAAAGAGACCTTGTTGTTAGCCAAAGAAAAACCACTGGCCGTCGATCTACTTGACGGGCTAGTGGCGGACAGTGAGTTTGATAGTGCAATTGATTTGCTGGCCCATTGGTTGCCACCCCAGTACGCCGTTTGGTGGGGTTGTCTGTGCGTTTGGGAAATCCAACGAGAAAAAGAAACGCCAGAGCTACATGCTGCAATGCAATTGATCGTCGCTTGGTTGCAAAATCCGACAGAAGACAACCGGCGTATGCTTGAGAAAATCGAGAAACTGTTCCCAGCTCGCCACCCGGTTGGCTTGTTGGCAAAATCAGCTGTGTTTAGCGGCGGCAGCGTTGCCTCCGTCGGACTCCCAGCGGTCGCACCGCCCAAATTCTTATTCGCAAACTTTCTGAGCAACACAGTCAAACTGATTGCTGCTAAATCTGCTCCCGCAGATTATGCCTCGAGAAGAAAACAAATTTTACGCTTGGGCAAGGAAGTTCTGCACGGAGCGAATCGCTGGGAACGAAGCTGATTGATCCGGTCGCAGTTAACCCGACCGCGGTCTCTGTTTTCATTTACAACAAATTTTTTACAAGTCGTTTGACCATGCAAGAACCAATTGATTTCAACGAGTTAATGACCCACGTCGATGACACACGTTCGTTTCTTGACGAAGCTGCTGCAATTATGGTCGGCGAACAGAAGGAACAGTTTCAGAACTTGCTTGGGCTAATCGACACCAACGTCGCACAGATGAAAACAGCGGTGCCAGCAAGCGTTGCGGCTTTCGAGGCAAAGTATCATGAGCTCGCGGAAAAGCATGAAGACAATCTTAAAAATTTCGAAACTGCAAAACAATCTCTCGCTGA
Organism: Mariniblastus sp.; assembly: GCA_045105295.1. Taxonomy (GTDB): domain Bacteria; phylum Planctomycetota; class Planctomycetia; order Pirellulales; family Pirellulaceae; genus Mariniblastus. Next base: position 22,018 of record JBGCDK010000067.1, on the reverse strand, counting down.
TGTCAAGCAACAAATCGCTGACGGGACCCTTCCGGTACCTCAAGCCCCACCAGAAACTCCGACCGATCCAAAATTGGGCAGTAAGCTACGCGACGAGATTCTAGCGAAATTCATGCCCAAACAAGTCGAGCAAAACACTCAATCGGGCGTCGCTTGGCAGGATTGGAACTTGAACGGCAACTGGCTTCCAGGAAACCCAGACGTCACTCAATAATTCTGTTTTGATCAAACCTTTGTGGTCCACCCACCTATGAATATTCTTGCCGCGTTTACGGGCCAAAATCAATTCGAACCTCAGATGCGTGCGCCCAAGCAGAGAATGTGTGGCGCCGCGACGCTGGCAATGGCCTATCGAAAATGCGGGCTAAACGCGAGCCAAGAAGAGATTTGGAAATCCGTTGCCCATTGCTACAACGGATACTACCGAGCTCACACTCATCATCTCGCGCAGGATGCGATTGCCCGTGGGCTTTCAGCGGCAATCATTCAAACTCACAAGCCTTGGGAAACGCTGGAAGCGTGTTGGCGAAACAATATTTCAGTCGTCGTCAACCATCGCCTCAATCATGACTCAAACGAAGGTCACTACTCTTTGTTTGCAGGATTTCGTGAAGATCAAGTTAGGCTTCACGATCCTTTGCTCGGGCCCAATGTTGAGATGACGCGAGAACAGATGCAGAAGCTTTGGTTGCCATCGAGTCCAGACAGCGAGATCGCCGGGAATGTGTTGATTGCAATTTCTGATCGAGACAGCGAACCCGCAGTGTGGTCCCACTGCAATCAAATTTTTGAAGACGCGGTTGTCTGCTCAAACTGCAACCATAACGTTTCGCTAAAGCCAGTACACTCGCTCGGCTGCACCCAAGAAAATTGCAAACAACGATTGTGGTGGCGAATTTTCTGCCCAAGCTGCGACCACCCGATTCAATCGCTCGCTATTGGGAACTAGTCGATCAGCCAAACTGGGACAGCAGATGGACATTCCTGGCGTAGGTTGGACATTCCTGTCCGACTTCATCAAGCGACGGACAAGAATGAATGAATGTCCATCCTACGCATGAATGAGATTTTGAAATTTGCATATTGAGTCCAATGGCCACGTTTCAGTTTTCCCAAGTGCTCGCGCGCGGGGCTATCGATCCGCAAATACGTAGGTTGGACATTCCTGTCCGACGGCAGCATGAGTGTTTTTAAGACCGGCAAGAATGTCCACCCTACTTTTCGAATCACGGTCGCCGATCGATAACCTCAAGCGGCTTTTAAATTCTCGAGCACCAATTGAACCAACTGTTCACGACGGGCATTGACCATTGTGAAAACCCCGCAGGCATCAATGGCGGAATTGAAACTCGGTGCGAAACGCAGTCTGCGGCGAGATGTCGGTAACTCCGTACTGGACTCCGAAACCGATATTGAATTTATCGCAGATGTTCAGTCTCAATCCAGTTCCTAACATTCCAATGCTCTCGTTCGATGCACTGACTGGTAAAAATGTCGCCGGATCGGTGTAGGCTCCATCTTGAAATGACAATCCTGAATATTCGATTGTCCCCGTCAGCGATGTGTTGGATGCCGACTGAATCAATGTCCGGTTGTAACTGGCGGAATATTTCAGCACGCCTCCAGCAAACGTTGGATCACCAGCAATCGGGATCCACTGACCAATCTGCCCTTGAAGGAAACTTCGAGGCGATGCTTGGATGCCAAACAGTAACGATGGCTCAAGCGTAATATGGCCATTGCTCAAACCTTTGGTTGGACTCGAGGTGAGCACATGGGTTTCGAATTGCAATGCGACTTGAACCAGTGACGTATCATGTAGCAATGTTTTCGTGCCTGTGGTGATGTCCGCGAAACCAGCGAAATGTCCACCGCTGTCTAGGTAAATCGAGCGATAGGGTGTTTCTACAAAGAACGAAAACTTGTCCGAGCCTGTTTCCACGTACATCGACAATTCGTGAAAGTTGATCGAGCGCTCTGGTGCCGGACCAAGGACACCACTCCGAGCCCACAAATATTCGGCTCGATCTGGAAAGAGATATGTGTCGTTATAGTCCCAGCGAAATCGTTGACGACTTTGTGGGCGTGCCGAATCGGTAAACAAACTTGCGTTGGCCAGCATCGTCCATTGTGGTTGGTAGCAAGGATCGTCGTTGCAAATGCCCGCATGAACGCCTTGGAAAAATCTTCCCAAACGTGTACGTCCTCGATTGCGGCTACAGCGACGGCATCCAGTTTCGCCACAATCACAACTCGACTGGTTGCAACCGACACACGATGCTGATTCACATTGATAACAAACAACGGGTGCAACGACTGTTGAGTCCATCACAACAGGATCTTGCACGAAATACTCAGGAGTTTCTGTTTGATTTTTTTGCGATGGAAAAGCTTGGGGCGATTCCGATGCAACCGACGCCACCGAAGTTGGAGCGATCAGTGTTACCGGAAGTTTCGTCGCCGCCTTCGGTTCACCAGGCGATTCCGGCCGTGCCAGTTTTGAACCCGTCAGAGGGTTATAGCCCCCGTCATTCGTGTTCGAACTGAACGGTTCGGGTTGTGTTCTCAATCGAGTAAGGCTCGACCCACTGGGCGAATAGTATGAATTGTCATTTACATTCGAGTTAATAGGTTGAGGCGGTGCGACTGCTTGAGTTTGTCCGCTCGCCTGAGGTGCAGCAAACGATGTTCCTCCGAATTGCGTTTCCAGTTTCTTTGAACCGGCCACCACATCGTTTGCAAAACCGCCCGTTTGAACGACACTGCCGATTGCTGGAAGACTACTAAAAGTCGTTTCAATCGAATCCAGCTCTAACCCAAAATCATCAACCACAACTGCTTCTCGCACAGCCGGATCGAAAAAATTGTCATCCGTTTCTTGGCTTTGCACATGAGGCAATGAGAACACCAACAGCGCTGACATTGCCGTCGCCGTCGAATAGATCGCGCACAAGGCTTTGCGAAAAAGCCCACGGCAGTATTGTTGGTCGACTTTGGAAATTTTATTTGCCCAGAAAACTTAAGTGACCGATACAGACGTTAGGAGCGGCAAAGTCGCCTTTTACAAACATCGACCGTACAACCCTTTATGTTAAATCTATGGGCCACAGAAAATACTATCTTCTCGTAATGCTAGCGATGCTTTGTCCAGCCATTTCGACGGCTCAGACGATCCCCAACGCGGTTGGCGCTGCGCAGGGGGCGGTGGGGGCTGCGCAAGGCGCGGCAGCAGGTCAATCTGCTGCTGTGAGTTCGATGTCGAACAAAATCCAAGCGGCCAAAGCAAGCCTCGGTTCTCAAGCACCTGTCGCTGGCCAACATGGGCCATTCGGGATTGGTCAACCTCGTACATTTCCCATCGTACGCCATCTAAAACAGCAACATGCGACTTGCAAAGCAAAAATTCGCTCTTCACCTTTGGGCAAACTTTTTGACGGTCCAAGAAAAATGCTCAGCAAGGCAACCGGCGGTATGGTACCGGCTCAGCCAACACCTAACCATGTCGAACTGGCCGCACCTGGACCGCAAGGAGCGTCGGCCAAAATTAAAAAAGACAAACTGGAATCTCCCAAACGACTGGCCGCAATTCAACACCTTGCAACTGTAGATTGCCATTGGTACCCAGAAGCATTAACGCAACTGACAGTCGCCCTTCGAACGGATCGCTCTGAATGTGTTCGATTTGAAGCGGCCAAAATATTGACGGGTTGTGGGTGTTGCACTCCTGCCCTGATCCAAGCATTGCGAGTTTGTGTCGCTGGCACAAATATTGATGGCAACCCTTCTGAGCGATCACTCCGCATTCGAGACCAAGCTGCGCTCGCGTTGGAAAACTGCCTCGCCTGTAGCAGTCACGACGAGTTTTCGACGCCGGGCTTACCAACTCGCCCAGAGTATCCGGTCGCTCCGGCTTACTCAGCTGAAAACGATACTGACTCCGCGGGACTTCCCTCGAAGCAAATTGCCCAGTCCCAGTCATCAAGCATGACAAACGGTAAAAATCAAATCGCACGAGCGTCATATGTCGACGACGTAAAAGAAAAACGAATCTCTAAAAAAGCCAGCAACGTTGAAATGGTCAAATCCGAAACTGAGAAAGCCAAACTTGTGTTGCAGAGCTTTCGTGAATCCAAACCGAAGAAAGAGGCTTTGGCTGCTCCCCTTTCCCTTAAAGAGATTTGGAAACGATCACAGAAATAGCACGGGTGTTCGTTCAACATCAAACCGACTGCTGCGATTTCGTTCCACTTATTAGGCAAGCTGTGAATAAGCAAACTCTGATTCAAATTTGTCTGCGACGCCTAGCAAAAACGAGCACAGATAACAATAATCCTGGCATCATTGGCTCCGGTACAGCCGTTGCTGAAACTTGAAAATCAACAACGAGTCGATTGATTCCGAACGTGGCAAGATCGTTCGCCGAGTCAAAGCTGCCAACATTGCCCCCCGCACCCGCGTTCACCGTCACTCGACCAGAAATCGAGTTTTGATCTCCGTTGAACTGACTAATAACATCTGTTTCCTGATACACGACGGTTGTGCCATCAAACCAAGTCGCAACCGCTGAATCAAGCTGAACCGACTGAAGTAATGCCAATGAATCAACGGAGTGAGTAGTATCGCCAACGTAAATTGACCAAGCATTGATCTCATCAGAATTGATGGTGCTGCCAGCACTGATCATGGTTCCACTTACCGTTTCGAATGACATAGAAATGTCCCATACGCCGGTGCTGACGAGTGTCTGACTCGTTGTCACGTTGAGATTCGTTTGGACGCTGTCCGTCATTTGCCCCGGAGTGCCAAACGTCATGTTCCCTTGTTGGACAACAGAAGATTGACCAGCGTCGTTAGAAATCGCCAACAATGATGCCCCAAATGTTTCTGACGCACCAATAATGTCACCGCAGGCGGTGGAACATGCGCCAATGCCAAAGATGACACACAGGAGCAAAGCGGGCAGTCGCGTCAACATATATCGCACCATTGATTCCCAAAATTGTTCGCCAGTTCAATGCCTGGTCGCCGCTGGAAGACCGCCTCGGTGAAAGTGAATCTCGCCTTTCACTTAGTGGGCATGTCTATACGCGTTCTTCAGGAACCACATACAGCGTGAACTGCAATGCAGCCGTTTCGCCGCCGACTTGAATCGTCAACGTTCGCTGGCCTTGGATATTGCTAACGATTAAGTTCTCGTTCAATCGCAACGCCAACGTCAGTGATTTTTTGACGGCCATCCATTCGTCTTCTTGAGACGCGCGGTCGATTTCAAAATACATCAATCCGCGTTGATTCGGTAACGAACGTGGTGGGTGTTTGCAAAAACTGAATCGCAATCCTGCCGCACCCATTCGAAACACTTCATCAACACGAGTTGAGCTGCCAACTTTCATATCCAAACCACGTGTCAGCAATCGCTCACACTCATCCGGAGTCAACGCCGTTTGTACGCCAACGAAAATCTGCCGGCCCGTTTCCAGCCATGAAGACTCAAGTGCCACCTGCATTCGCATCCCAGACCCGACCATACCGCGTTCTTGATAGTCGGGTTCGACAACGACATCCAAGCTTTGATCGATGTGTTGTTTGGCTCTCCAAAAACAAGTGGCCAAATCATCATGGTCATACTGAGGCAACGCTGGCAGTCGTCGCTGTGGATTGAAAATTGCCAGCCGCCCTACGAGTTGACTGAGTGCAAGATAGGCCTCAAGCGGATGAATCCCTTGAGCGAATAACTGAACACCGAGAGGGATATAGACTTCGTTCATCGTTCGCAACTGCTCGAACAGCAAACGGTCGCCTTGGTTCTGGCTATCAAACGTGATATTTCGCGAAACGATTTGAGCCGCCAAGAAATCGAGCTTTTTGCCGATCCGATCGTAGACTTGATGAAGAATCTCAAACTGCAGCGACTCCCACGCGTCACACGACAACAACGGAGGAATGAAACTCGTATCTAATTCTGGCGCGGACTCGGCGCGGTCTGCTTTTTTGAGTCTCGCAAGAGGAAGCAACTCATATCCGGTGCTGTCCTGATCAGATGTTAGCAACCGAATATTGAGACGGCGGACTTTGACATGATGATGGTTGAGTCCTGTGTTTTCGTCCTGCAAGTTTTGCACATCGACGATGTAACGCGTCGTATTGTCCTCGATCGATTCCGAAACATTGCTGCGACTGGGCTGAACGAGAGGCAACGCCAAATAGACCGTGGTGTGCCCGTTCTTTAGCAACGCAGATTTGAGATCCAACGCTGGTAGTGTCAGGTCGTTGGGAACAGCGACTTGGGTGCCATCGCGAAATCGAGCTTCAAGCGCTCGAATGCTGAACCGATAGTTCCCAAGTGCCTGTTCATCGAGAGCAAACGATCTCAAGCCCCAGTTGTAATGGCGGTTCCATTTGTCTCCGCGATCCGACTGAGATTGAACGTGACGAGTAGACAGTTGAAAATGCTGCGGCCGGAGAAACATGCCTTCGTGCCAATGAATGGGTTGGGCCTGCATTGATCAAACTCCTGATGATTGGCACTATTTGACTTCCAAGTCGTTGCAAGACAGTCACTTGCTCTTCTCTCTACTCATCGGGAATCGCTCAAAACTGACGCATAGTGATTCCAATTCCTTGGCATTTTGTTCGACCGCTGGCCCGAGTAACGACGGTCATAGCAATTGAAGGGGCACCAGAAAAGCGCGGCCAACCTGACGAGGCGTCAAAAATGTCGCAACTCGACTTGCTTTGACCTACACTTCCGAAACCCTGTATGCAAATTGCTCAATTCATTGTCACGAGCAATACATAAAGACTGCCCTGAACCATTGATAACCATGAATTCCCCGTCTTCGGCACAATCGATTTCCAACCTTCCACGTCGGCGAACCGCTGCACGGCCTAAACGCGCGTTTTCCCTCAAAAATATCTCCCTCGATGGAGCTATCAAGTTTTGCGAGAACGTTGAGGGAATCCGAGCTGCTTTGGCCCTCGTCGTTTATGCTTTGACCGTGGGAATTTTGGACCACACGATCGGCGACGAACACGTTTTGGCAATGTTCTATTTGCCGATCATCTGTTTTCTAACGATCAGAATCAGCCTCAACTCAGCGCTTTCCGTGTCCATCGTGTGTGCAATAGTGTGGCTCGTCGATGACATCGTTTTGGAATCAGCCGAGCAGCCAACTCGTGGTGAAATTCTCGCGGCATCCATTCACTTTTTATGTTTCTCGGTCATCGCAACGTTTCTGTTTCGATTGGCCCAAGCGCTTGAAAAAGAAAAACGCCTTGCTCGATATGACCATTTGACCGGCTTGCCAAACATGCATGCCTTCAACGAACAAGCAGATGAATTGCTTGCTGGCCAACCACCAGGCACAACTCCAACCTCAATCGCATTCATCGATTGTGACAATTTCAAAACAGTAAACGATACTCTGGGGCACAACGAAGGTGACAACCTCCTGGTTGCCGTTGGAAAAGTTCTCAACGAATCGACGCGTGATGGCGATTGCGTTTCCCGGTACGGAGGCGACGAGTTTGTGATCCTGCTGTCAAACACAGGCAAAGAAAAAGCGTTCGAGATACTGACTCGAATCAAGCAATCCCTCGATCAGTCAATGCTTCAGAACTATTGGCCAGTCACATTCAGTATGGGCATTGCAACATTCCTTAGCCCAACTGATTCAATTGAAAGTGCAATCCATAAAGCCGACGAAATGATGTACGAACGCAAACGTCACAATAAGAACGGGATTAGTTCCCAAGTTTTTGAATAACAAACGAAGCGAAAAACTTTCGTTGTGCAGTAAGAACCGAGAAGAATTGAAAAACCATTTATTAGGTCCAAAATTTTTCAGTTCAGCATTCGCAAACCCTGCGGCAATGACTCGCCAAACACGCGCCCCTGCTCTTCTGCGTCAAACGAACCACCTTCGGAAACCAAACGGACCAGATGCTCCGCCGCATTTTCCGTTACCAGCCATTGAGCAATGCGCGTTCGAGAACTCGACTCGATATCACGGTAGCGATCATTCGTCAGTCTCGACATTTGAACTACCGCCAGATGCTCGACGGGCGTGCTTTGAGGTTGAGAGGTCAGAGTCAAAATCCAATCCTCTGTTTGTGCCACGTTGACGACAGTATTGAGTGGTCCGTAAAGCGGCGTCCGTTGACCAAGCCGACCCAACGCCCAGATCATCGCGTTCCGTGCGTTTTTAAGTTTTGGCTTGTTCAAAAATTTGGTGATTAGATTTCCGAGAAAGATCTTTTGAGACTCAGGCAACAATTCAAGTGAGCCAAGCAGTCGCCAGACTTCGATCGTTTCTTCGGGGCGGACTGGAATCGCGCCGCCCTTGATCGGCTTACCTGACATTTGCTTCTCAAGCGCCCTCAAAGAAGCAATCAAGGGTTCCGCCACCGCGGCCTGTTGTCCACGCGAGAGTCCTCCACCCAATCGACGCCACAGAATTAAAGACTCGTTGTGGATGTTCGCCGATCCATGAACTAATTTGCCGCGCAACGTTCGCCACGTTTCCGTGACTCGCCAATCATCGAGCGCCACGCCATACCCGGGTCGCAACGCATAACCGAGCAGGTTCAGCCAACGGGCTTCGTGTTTGCTACTTTTTCGACGACCCGATTTCTTTTCTTCGGTCGACTCAAACTCCAACAGCGACTCCCAAATGCGGCGAAGAAACGACATCGGCCACTCAGCACGTGGCACACCCATCACTTCGGTCAATCGCTTGATCAGTTCCTTTGGCTCATTCGATTTGCCTGCGTCTTTTTCGGTTCCGACTTCAAACACGTTTTTGATGCACTGTTCACATTCGCGCCACGTTTCCTCGTCAACGAACCCTTCCGTTTCACCAACGGCGGCGTGAACATCGACATCGGTCTGAGTCGTTGAGCGAATGTCGAACTGCAGTTTCCAACTTCGATCGGTTTCCTGTTCGAGGCAAGCCAAATCAATCGTGCCGATCTCGGTCAGTCCAATTTGCAGTTTCACAGACACGTCTCGTTTTTCGTTTCGACTCTTGGCTCGCAAAACGGTGCGAATCGGCGGCAATGCTGTCATCTGCTCAGGGTCAACGGGCAAAATCTGGCCAGGTTGATCTGCGAGGCGGATGCTTGAAACGTAAATTGAAAATTCGACAGGCTGAGAGATAGTCAGCAAAAATTCACGATCCTCAAGCGTGAAACTTTGGCCAGGCTCGGCGTTGCCGGGCATGATACAAATGGCTTTTTCCACCCCGTCACTTGATCCGATCCCGATGTAGTAACTCCGAGCCAACGACGCTGCGATGCGAACGCCCATGTCTCGCCGCACGATCCCGTAATAAGCCGCACCACGCGCGACAGCCAAATCCAACCGATCATTCTCAAGCAATTCCGGCGACCAATCTGCATCGGCATCTGTTTGAAACCACTTTGAAATACGCTCGACGACCGTGCTGCGAAGGATGGGTGACGCAAAAAAACCGCCATTGAACAAAACAACATCTGGTTTAGCGCTACTTGATTTGTCGGCGATCTCATCGCTCGAATCGCCCTCATTTCTTTCTAGCTTCTCAACATTGGGAACCGTCGCCTCACCGGCGTTCGCGTGAGTCGTCAGAAAATCCGCAAGATACCTCGTGATGCCCGGGTCACTCGCATAAGGCAATCCAAACTCCTGGAAACCACTCGCATGGCGAACTGGTTTATCGGTCTGGGCTACCACTGGCAAGAATCCGTCAACGATCAAGCCACGAATCTCATCGCGAGTGACTTCCGTTTTCAAGCTACCACCAATCAGTTTCGAACCGCGACTGGGCAGGCTGACGGTGATCGTATCTGAACCTTCATCAGACAGCATTTGCTCTTTAACGTTACGGCTGGTTCCAACTAAAACATCCCATTGATAGGCCTCAAGTTTTCCGCCGTCGGTCAGTTTTTGCTCGAGGTATTTTGCAATCGCAAGATCGAGATTGTCTCCACCAAGAATCAGGTGATTACCAACTGCGACGCGATGAAACTGAATTTTCTGGGCACCACCAGCGGTGTCCTTCTCCCCTGCACTTTTGCGTACTCGAATTAAAGTAAAATCCGTGGTGCCTCCACCGATGTCGCACACGAGAATTTTCTGGCCGACTTCGACGCGAGACTCCCAGTCGTCATCGTGCTTGTAAACCCAAGCGTAAAAAGCAGCCTGTGGCTCTTCGATCAAAACGACTCTCGCGAGGCCTGCCACGGAAGCCGCTTCGACCGTCAACTCTCTTGCAACCTCATCGAAAGAAGCCGGCAACGTGAGCACGATGTCTTGGTCAGCCAATGGTTGGTCAGGAAATTGTTGGTCCCAAGATTTTCGAATGTGTTTTAGATATTGACCACTCACGTCGACGGGCGACAGCCGTTTTACATCGCCGGCCCCCTGCCACGGAAGCAACGCCGCCGTTCTATCCACAGCGGTGTGACAAAGCCACGATTTTGCCGAAGCAATTCCTCGCCCCGAGGTTCTCGCCGTTTCATCTCTGGCGAAACTTCCAACACAAAAGGAAGGTGATTTCTTATCCCAGGGCAGTTTCAATTGTTCGCCAGATTTTGGGTCGCCAGTTTGAACGGGTTGAAAATAAAACGAAGGCAACGTGTCGAGCGATTCCGTTTCGCCTGAGGCCACCAGCTGAGGAATGGAGAGCACACGGATCTTCCACGGCGATTCCGCGGTGTCGATGTAAGTCACTGCCGAGTTCGTCGTGCCCAAGTCGATTCCCACAACGTAACGGCTGGGCGTCTGGTCAATGAGCGGGTCAAATGTTTCTGGTTGCGTCACGAGTGATTTTCAAATTCGGATTAATATCGGATAGTAGTTGACCAGTTTCGCTGGTGGCAATGGCGGCGGATGTTTGACGTGCTATTTAACGGCAAGTCCAGAATCCAAACGCGTCATCGGCCTCAATTTTTTTTACTGCGAAAAAAACGTGAAACAAACGAAAAGCATTCGGTGGCAACTCAATGGCTTTCGCATATTTCGTTTCTTTTGCCATCCATTCTACGGCATCGAAGCAAGTGCCCGTGGCTTTCAGAACGCCGACCATCGATGTCACTTCGACGTTAAGACACTCAAGCTTCGTTTCACAAGTTCGAACAAGCTTAACCGTCTTCGCGAACATTGAATTCCAGTTTCCATTTTTGCGGTTCCTCGCCGTCAATGATTCCTTCGCTAGAAAACTGAACACACCATAATTCAAACATTCCCAGTTCGGTAATACGGGAATCAAATTTCACAGGAACATAGGCTTCATCCGTTCCGTCCATGGTCAATGTCGCCGTCAGCGGATCGGTTTCCATCAGCTCGTCTTCGCCCCAACGCTCCAGCATCAATCCCGGCTGATCCGCCTGACGTGAATTTGAACGAAAGAAACGAAAACCAACGGGTTGGCCAACGACTAATCCAATTTCACCTGATGGCACACTGGCCTGAGTTCCTTCCTCCATGCCAAACGGAACAACACATAATGCCTTGAGCGGTCGGGGTGCTCCGGGAATGGCTAGTCCCGCAGTTTCGATTCCAACGTAGTAGGAATAAGCCGAGCCACCGCGAATTCGAAGTCCCCCCGAGTGTTTATTCCAACCGTAAAAACATCCGCCCCTTGCGACGGCGAAATCCAAATCGTGCGAACCGGTTAACGATTCGACTGAACCGGTAGATTCTGCGCCGTCGGCTTCGTCAGTGCTCAAGCCCTTTGTCCAATCAGACATCACACTGAGCATTCGGTCTTGGAATCCGTCAGCCTTAAAAACGCCACCGTTGAACAAAACGTGATTCGGCAACCCCAACCCTCCGCCATCTAACGAACCATCGGTCGTACAGTGTTGGCTGACAAACGCCGCAATGTGCCGCGTGATTCCCGGATCCGATTCATAAGGCAATCCGATTTCCTGAAATCCAGATTGAGACTGTCGTTGCGGTCGGTCGGCCAGGTTGCATTTTGGGAAAAATCCATCGAGCAGCAAATCGGCAATCTCTTGACGGTCGACTTCAACCGAAACCGTGCCGCCAATCAATTTGCTTCCTCGACCAAGAATCGAAATCGTATGCGTCTCGGGGCCATCAGCACTGAGCAATTTTTCTTTCGCCGCCCGACAGGAATGCCAAAGCGAAACGGATTGCCAAGGGTCCAGGTTCGTTCCTTTTTCAGCGAACTTTGCCGCGACGTTATGTGCTGCCGCAAGGTCCATGTTGTCGCCGCCGACCAACAAATGATCTCCAACCGCGACTCGGCGCAACACCAACTCGCCGTCTTCCTCATCGACGGCAATCAGAGTTAGATCTGTCGTCCCTCCACCGACATCGCAAACCAAAACGGATTGTCCAACCGCCAAAGTCTTGCGCCAGCCGTCGCCTTGGGTTGCCAACCAAGCGTAAAGCGCGGCCTGTGGTTCTTCAAGCAAAACAAAATCTGCGGGCAGACCCGCAGAGATCGCTGCCTCACGAGTAAGCTCACGGGCGACTGGATCAAACGACGCCGGGACCGTCAGTACGACTTGTTGGTCAGCGATTGGCGATTCTGGAAACTCATATTGCCAAGCCGAAACGAGGTGTTCGAGATACTGCCCCGCAGCAGCAACCGGGGATATTTTGGCGACTTCCGCTGGTGCGTTCCAAGGCAAGATGGGAGCTCGCCGATCGACTTTGTTATGACAAAGCCAGCTTTTCGAGGCACCCACTGTACGGTCAGGAGCCTCAGCACCGCGTGCTCTCGCCATTTCGCCGGTCGCAAATTTTCGATTTTCAGTCCAAGGCAAATCGAGCGCACCGTCTGTCGATTCTGCATCGCTGGCTAGATAACTAAACGAAGCAAGTGAAGGCTTGTACTCGATTGTGTCGGCGGCAACGAGTTGTGGAATTTTGAGCAGGCGAATCTCTGGCTGAGCTGCAGGCTTACTGTCCGCTTGGTCCTCGTTCAATTCGCAATAGGCCAACACACTGTTGGTGGTTCCAAGGTCAATTCCGATTGTATATTTCAATTTCGATTCCATTGTGTTTTGTTGACGCAGCTCACCAAGAGCAGAAGTCGTATTTTTGCCCCACTGTGCAGGACCGGGTTTTTGCTTTGAATTTTGGCGTTGAGTGAAAGCCAGTGCAAAACGTTAGACAGTAAAATTTCAGCCAGGATCAACAAATTTTTCAGGATGCATTGATCCGTTACATCATGTGAATCCCATCAAAAACTCATCGTGCACTTGGCAACCGACTTTATCGAATATCAGATCATCCGATCTCAAGTTCAACCGGCGCGACGATGAGTGCCGCGGATTTTTTGCCAGACCATTTTGGGACTTCGCATCGAGTCGCTTTCCAACCGTGATGGGCAACCGAGCCACGGAACGGCGCGTCCCCCGTCACGTTTCCAGTCAACCGAAACTCTGCAGGGTCAAAAGAAGCAGGCGTTTCCAGCGGCGAACCGTCAGCAACATCGGTCAACGGTTTGAGTCCAAACATTCGTTCGATGACCTTGCCAGAATCACGAAGCACATCTCGAGCGGCAGATCCAATTTGTGCATCAGAATATTCATCAAGCGATTCGTTAACGATGTCCAACAAACGAGCTTCCCGTTGCAATGCGGCCAGCAGACTGATCGCATCGCTTCGCGCGGGTGCCACCGGCTCTGGTTTTTGCTTAGGCTGCGCAGGCGTTGGTGCAGCCGCAATTTTCGGCGTGGCTGTTCCATCGACCAATTGTTGAAATGATTCGCTCAACTCGCGATTGAAAAGAAGTTTGCAAAAAGCTTTCGTCGCCGCAACAAGTCCCATTTTTGGCTTTCATGATATGCCGAATAAGTTACCGAAATCGTGCCAAATCCAATCCAACGCTCAAACCATCGAGCGAAACCTGCGATTGCCACGGCTATATCTTATCCGTTTCACCAAAATCTGCACCTGCAAATGGAGCACGTTTTTTCTAGTAAACGCTGGCGTTCCCCCTCAAAAGACTTCCTAGAGACATCAATGAAGTTTGTAGACCCTACTGTTGCGGCGGCTTGCTGGGACAAAGTGATCTGCCCTGTAGGATCAGAGTTACTGATTGGGTTGTTGTGAGCATAAGTGTAGCGAAGCAGCGAAGTAGGGTCATTGGTGAACCCAGAGAAAGGGTCCCTTGATCAGGGCTTAGCTGTCTTGACTCACAGCTGGTAAAAGCGGCAACCAAAGGACTTACTCAAGAAACTCGAAGTTCGAGTAATAGGTAAGCGAGACTCCTCCCTTAACCGTAAAGTTGACATTGAAGCCGTTCAAATTATTGGCTCCCGGCAATCCCAAACTAAACACAGTGAAGCTGTGTGCGTACTCATCTGGATCACTTTCGGTGGCAAAGAGACTCCAAGCGACCGCGTTGACTCGCCCGGGCGCAATGTCAATCGGTAGCTTTCCCAACGAAATATTCACTGAGAATCCGCCAGAAACTCCGAAGAACGGGCCGTTGTAGTCGTTGGTCACAAACGTATCGAACACCTTGCCTTTGGCACCACTCAGTCTCGCCGAAATGGTATCAAGACTATCGGGATCGCCGCCTTTTTTACCAGCCAGCTTTGCCGTCAAATTAGCACCCAACGTTCCGCCCAGATAAAGATAAATACTATCGTCGCCTTCAACTTGAGACTTGGAGCCGAAGCTAAGTTTTTCGTTTCCACCAATTAACCCGAATCCTGCATTTGCCGTAACTCTGCCTTTGGCCCTGCCTGTCGTTTTTCCAACCCCAAATTCAAAGAACGGCCGGTTGACTGCGGTCTGAGGACTAAAGTCAGCCCTTCCATTGCTCAGAAGAACAGCTGTTTCTCTTGGAGCAACGAAGGCCCCGAAACCAAGGAGCGAAGCTCCGACGCCCAACGCAGTGATGGTTTCCGAAAGTGTTGCGCGTTGCCCCAGCGGATCAATCAAATTGACTGGATCGCCAAGCGCGTAAATGTAACGGTTCGTTAATCGAGAATCTTGAAACGATCCCGGATCACTGTCTTGTTGAGTGAATCGACCATTTGTGTCGTCGTACCAACGGCTACCTAAGTAGTTTAGTTTCGTGGTTGAATCAAAGATCCCTCCTCCGAATCCAATCGACAATGAGTTTTGCGAAAGCAAAGTTCCAAACGCGTCGTAGTCGATCAATTCCAAACCCGACTCGCTAAGAATCGCCCGAATGGAATTATTTTGATCAACCAACAGCTGAGACGCATTGCCCTGCGAATCGTAAACCGCTGTGTAACTCGTTCCGTTATGGTCATAGCGATGAATCAAATCTCCATCTTCATCCTGCACCTCCAAGAGAACTGGAAATTGGCTCGCGTCATAGTTCCACACGTACAGTTCCGCCACGCCATCCGCAGTTCGCTTGGAAAGATAACCGTTTTGATCATATTCATACAGGATTGTCGAAACGCCACTATCACCAGTCCGATCGACACGAATTAATTTTTGTCGCAAGTCATAGACGAAGTTCTCGGTGACCGTCCCGTTGGATCGACGTGTCATGTTTCCTGAGTCGTCGAATTCGTAATCCCAAACACCGTTGGTTTGCACGCGATCATTGCCATCAAATGTGGATGACAGGCTGACACCGTTTCGGCTCGAACCAATTCGATTTCCTGTCGCATCGTATTGATACTCAAGCGTTGTCGTTACACCACTTTGATTCACAACTTCTGTCACAAGGCGACCAAGCACATCGTAAGTGAAATCGCGAACAGAGCCTTCAGAATCAGATGTCTGAGAAATTCGATTGAAAGAATCGCGGATGTAGCTAATTTCGTAAATCAGAATGTCTGCCGAATCAAGCAGCGTCACCGTCTCTAAACGACCTTCCGAATCATGTACACGTTTGATTTTCGAACCGTCGGAAAACAAAGTTTCATCAATGAATCCAAACTCGTCATACTTGGTATCCGTGATGTCTCCATTGATATTGGTATCACGGAAAATGTCCTCTTGGTCTATGTACTCAAACGAATTTGTACCGTTGATGGTTTCAACCGACGTAACCGCACCTTCGGTATATCCGATTGTCGTCGTGGCACCATTGGTTGAGACTCGGACCTCCGGAAGCCCTTCAGCATTTCTTGTTTCGCTGGCAACTCCGTCCGGTGTCGTGACACGAGTTTCATTGCCAATGTAATCCCATTGTTCAACGACATTGCCATCGACATCCTTGACCGACACTAACCGCAAATCCTCGTCGTAGTCAAAGAATAAACGGTCGCCATCAAATGAGACTTGCTCAACCAGAATCCCAACATCGTTGTAGATATAAGTTTGAACTTGTCCCAGCGGCAATGTTTTGCGTTCGAGCTCATTAAACTCATTCAGAATAATCGAAGTCGTGCGTCCAAGATTGTCTGTAATCGAGTCAATTTCACCGGCAGAATCACGCCCAAAGAAAGACTGATTTCCCAAAACATCGGTTGTCGAAGTCAACACACCGAGATTGTCATAGTTGTAACGCCACTCTAAACCCTGGCGGGTTTTCTCGAACACAACATTTCCAGCAGCATCGTAATCTGCTTGGCTCGATGTGCCGTCGGGAAAGTCGATACGAGTTAGTCGCCCAACAACGTCGTAAGTAAACGATGTCACTTCTCCATCGGAAGTTATTTTCGTATTCCGATTGGCAGCATCGTACTCGTACTCGATCTCCGCGCCAGTCGACAAAGTCTTCTTGGCAAGATTTCCGGCCAAGTCGTATTCATACTTTGTCTCAACTCCAAACTCATTGACACGTGACTCGACTCTTCCAACGCCATCGTATTGAATCGATGCCGGTGTTCCGCCGTTTATCGTTTCCGAAACGATTCGGCCCAATCCGTCATATTCTTGGACGACCTGCAATCCATTTGAAAACTCAGTCAGCGTTGGTCTTCCCAGCGCATCGTTGGTGGTCGAGATGGAACTTTTCTGCCCGTCCGAGAAACTTTCCGCGTTGCCACGTGAATCATATCCAATCGTTTGAATGCCACCAGCAACATTTGTCGATCCAATGACCTGGCCAGCTGCATCAATTGTGGCCGATGAGGAAGCCCCGTTAGACCCGTTTTCATAACCCACGATCTGGCCAAGATTATCATACGTCAATGTTGAATCTTGTGTGATCGTTCCGCCAAGCGTTTCAACTTCGTAAGACTCACCAAGGATTCGCCCATTGGCATCTCGTTCAATACTTCGCAAGACGCCTTCTGAAGTGATGATGCCCACCATCACGCGATCCTCATAAACGAATTGAGTTGTGTTGCCACGTTCGTCAGTGGATGAAACGCGATCGTTGTTTTCGTTGAAGACAAACGTGTTCGTGGCTCCAAGAGAATCGGTAACTTCAATCAAGTTGCCGTTCTCGTCGTACTCCATAGCCGTACTGTTGCCCAGTTGATCTGTGATCGTCGTTTGTAGTCCAAGTTCGTTGTAGCTGAACCGCTGAATTCCACCTGATGCATCAGTAATCGTTAGAACTTCGCCACGACTGTTGTAGGTATAAGTCGTTGTTTCATTGTTCGGGTTCGTTTCCGAGAGCAAATTCGATTGATTATCGTAAGTGAACCTCGAGACGCCACCCTCAGCATCAACAAGACCGGTTACGTTTCCTCGACTGTCGTAAAA
This sequence comes from Mariniblastus sp., assembly GCA_045105295.1. Taxonomy (GTDB): domain Bacteria; phylum Planctomycetota; class Planctomycetia; order Pirellulales; family Pirellulaceae; genus Mariniblastus. Next base: position 4,413 of record JBGCDK010000067.1, on the reverse strand, counting down.
ATATGTCGATTCGTACCCTAGAGGATCAGTTACCGTTTGAATTCCATCGGTTGGGGCATGCGTAAACTCTATCGTCGTGCCTCCGTTGTCGACCAACCTGACCAGCCGCCCCTTGTCATCGTATTCGCTTCGCTGGACTGTCCTTCCTAATGGATCAATGACGTCTTCAAGATAATGTGCAGCCTCGTCGCTATAGGTCATCGTTGTCGCGTTGCCGTTCAAGTCTACGAACTCGACGAGGTCACCGGCTCCGTCGTACCGATAGATTGCCGTGTTCCCCAATGCGTCAATGATGCTTGAGATTCGGCCCGCGGCATCCCGCACAAAATCAATTGAACTTCCCGTGCTACTAACGATTCCTGACTCAGAAAACGTCAACGAGTCTCCATTGACGATTGTCGCGCTGGTCACATCGCCCGTGTTTCCATCGATGGCAAACACCGTTCCATCGCTGGCTGTGAGTTGAAAGCCTGCAAAGTCAGGGGACGCAGGGTTCCAAGGGAGTCCGCCCACAGCAAACAACTGCCCACGCTCATTGACAGTCAGCTGCCCACCGCCAGCCGAAAGCTTGCTTGTCACGCCACTGTCAGAAACAAAACGCGGTGATGCAACTGTTAAATCAGGGCCCAAACCTGGCAATGTTTTCAGAACGGGAGCAAATGTAAATCCTTCACGCTGACCGTTTGGCAAAGTCAAATAAACGCGGGTTCCCACTTCAAACGGAGTGTAGATCCCAATATCTTCCAGTCCTGAAGCAGGCAAGTCGACTGCCAAGTCAGCTTCCCAGACTCCCAACGACCAGCCAAAGCCAAAGTCACCTGCTTGTTGGGAACTAAGCGAATCATAGGTTCGGAAAATTTGGATAGGCATGCCGGCCAGCTTGACTTCCGCATCGACAAATGTCTGTTGATAATGTCCGATCTTAAAGTCGCCAGAAAGCCCAACAAGATTCTCCACAACGTTGACGACGCCATTGTTGGTGGTGACTTCGAGGCGAATGACATAGTTGTCGTTGCGAAGGTAGCTGGTATCCCAGACTCCCAACTCGCCGTTATCAACTTCCGTGTTACTACTCAAGATTTCGGTAAACTCGCTGTCGTCCTGATTCCGGAATGAAAGCTGGTAGCTTTCGAAATTCTCGTGCAGGGCAGAGCCTTGAATCGATACAATGCCCACCGCAGCACCATTGTCAGCGGGACTACTAATAATCGCGGTCGGAATTTCTTCGGCCCCCGCGCCAGTCCAACCTTCTGGGTAGTCGTAGTCGACCGTGATGGTCTTGGTGGTCACGTTGCCGTTTACATCCGTTGCTATGGCGACAATTGTGATTCCGTTGAATAGATAGTCGTCAAACTCAAGGCTTGCGATTCCCGATCCGTCGAGTGGTAAGTCGACGCCGTTGGCCGTCACCACCAACGAAGCGATCCCAACATTATCAGTGGCTCTGGCAAAGATTCGAATCGGCCCCTGCCACGGCAAAATGTTTCGACCGTCTTCGTTGTTTAGGTCAGACAGTAGAAGTACAGGTGCTTTGGTGTCAGCCACGACATCAAGCGTAAACGATTGAGTCGCCTCGCCTCCGCGCGGATCGCTGATTTTGATTTCGAAATCATGCGGTCCGATTAAGTCATTGCCAGTCGCCCAGCGAATTCTTCCAAACGCGTCGATCGTGGAGCCAACTGGTCCGCCAACCAATTCGAAAGTCAATTGATCTGCGTCCGCGTCAGACACCAAAACGTCGTAGCGGAATTCTTCACCGGCAAACATTTCTGTCGGTGCGGTGCTGTTGATGATCGGAAGCCGATTCTCAGCAAGAACGTCCAGCTCGAACGATTCAATCGCACTTGCTCCGCCCGCATCTGTCGCAACCAAAGTCACAACGAACTGTCCGGCTTGAGCCGCAGTTGGCGTCCAAGTCACCAACCCATTTGCGTCAACGGTTAATCCAGCTGGCCCCCGAGCAACGGAGTAAGTGATCGCCGTTCCTTCAGGATCCGTGGCAGCTAATTGGTATTCGTAGTTCGCTCCTACGGATGAGAATCTAGGTGCCGTGGAAGTGATCTCGGGAGCCAAATTGACGATGCCATCACCAACGAGAACCGCAAAGCCCTGTGTTGCCGCTCCACCGATGCCGTCACTGACTTCGATCACGATCGTCTGCTGGCCGATTTGACCAGCCGTTGGTGTCCATGAAACTTCGCCAGTCGTCTCGTTGATCGTCGCTCCCGCAGGAGCCGTCAACAATCGGTAAGTCAACGGATCGCCCTCGGCGTCGTTGGCCAAGACTGAGTACAAGTACGAACCGCCAACGTTGACTTCGGTAATTGGAGTCGAAGTGATGATCGGCGGGCCTCCTGCTCGCGAGACTTTCAACGTGAACGCTTGAGCTGTTGAAGCACCATCTGGATCGGTGACTTCGACAATGACATCGGCTTCGCCAAGTTGATCGGCTGCTGGTATCCAACGAATCGTGCCAAGTGCCGCATTGATGCTCATGCCAATTGGAGCCTCGACAAGTGCAAACGAAATAGGATCGTTGTTCGCATCTGTCACGACAACGTCGTAAACGTAGTCAATTCCGATGACGGTCGACAACATTGGAGTCGACTCAATCACAGGCGCCGAAATGACCGGGCGGCCAACCACGCCTAACGCGAATTCAAACGACTCTGTTCCACCGTCTACGTCAGTGGCGAGTAGTTCGATTGTTTGCTCGCCTAGATCTGCACTGCCGGGTGTCCATTGAAGTGTTCCATCAGCCGCGACAGTGAATCCAGTTGGTCCCGATGTCAGCGACCAAGCCAATGGCCGGTCCAACTGGTCGGCTCCGACGACACGGGCGAAGTAGTCTTGTCCAAGACCGACTTCTGTTCGCGGTGACTCAATCGTGAACGGCGTGGCGGTTGGTTGGTCGGCACTTACGTTGACGGTGAACAATTGAGTTGTCGCGTTGCCAAACGTATCGCGAACTTCGATTTCAAAATCAGCCGTTCCCACATCGCCAGCAACCGGCGTCCAGCGAAGTTCGCCAGTCGTCGCGTCGACGGTGGCACTTGCCGGTCCGTTAACCAACGCGAAAGTCAGCTCGTCCGACTCCGAATCTTGGGCCACAGTGTTATATGCAAACGTCAAACCAACGAACGCGTTAACAGGTGCGGTGTTGGAGAATGAAGGAGCCGTATTCGGTGCGGCGACGACAATCGTGAAATCGTGAAGCGAAAACGAGCCGTCTGAAGCAGTCGCTCGCAAGATCACAAGATGTTCGCCGACTTGTGTGGCCGTTGGATTCCAAGCGACTTGTCCCGTGGCTGGATCAATCGAAAGCCCTTCCGGAGCCAGCGAAATGTCATAGCTGATCGTCGCATCGCCAATGACTGTTGCAACCGATGCGTAACGATAAGTGTCTCGCGCGGTGACTTCAGTCGGTGCCGTCGTGACAAAATGCACGCCGCCAGTGACAGAAGTGTTCGTCGGTGCAAGCGTGAAATCGTTTCCGCTAGAGACTTCATCTGCACCGATCGTGACAGTCAAACCATCGCCATCGTTGGCTTCGTTCCACCCCGCAGGTGACTCCGTTCGAACCGTATAAGTCCCTGCCGCCAGTCCAGAAATCGCGTAGTCGCCATTGCGATCCGAAATTGCAACGGCTTCTCCGTCATCACGAGTTCCGTTGTCATTTGAATCAACGTACACAGACCAGTAACCAATGTCAGTTCCGTCTTCGGTCAGCAACGAGCCGCGAATTTGGCTGAGCGAAAATGCAACTGCTGCCGTTTCAAGCACGGCCTCCTGATTCGCAACAACCACAACATCGCCAATCACAGGCGTTTCAAACCCAGCCATTGGAGAAACGCGAAGCTGATAACTTCCTGGCAAAAGTCTGTCGAAACGGTAGTTCCCACCCAAATCGGTTATCGCTTGGAGTTCATCAGGATCAGCAAACGAATTGTTGTTCGCATCAACGTAGACTTGCCAGCCTTCAAGCGGACCTTCACCCGGCGTTTCTTGGCTTCCATTTCCGTTAACATCATCGAACAAGAACCCCGCGATATCCCCACGAAGTTCCGCAACAATTTCAACATCGAATGTTTGCGTCGTCATCCCGCCGCGACCGTCTTCAACGCCAACGGTAAAGCTGTAAATTCCAGGATTCGCCAAACCTGGAGCAGGGATCGGGCGTCTCCCAGATGGAGTCAGCAAACCAATGTTGTTCGACGAAGAATGATCGCGAACTGACAAAGTGTTGTTGTCTTCAAAACGGTAGTCGAGAACCAACTGGTCATTGTTCTCATACTGCCGTGACATTCCCTCTTGAATATCCGCTGCCGATCGAGCCACATTCCAGATGCGATAGCTGTCGATCGACGCGTAAGTTGAGAAACCGCTTTGCCCTTGGCCAACATGGGAGTCAAA
>JBGCDK010000066.1:0-85772 GCA_045105295.1 Mariniblastus sp. | reverse complement strand
TTCATTGCCCAAGCGATACCATTCAAGTTTGCTGAGAATCGTGTCTTCTGGCGACGCAATTGGGACTTGAAATTCGCTTTGCAAGTCAACCTTGCCGAGGGCGGCTCGATTCATCGAAGATTTGTCGAAATTGCGACTCTTAAGAATAAAGATGTCAACTTTAAACGATGATGCCAAGTGAATGACATTGAAACACGATGAGCGGTTTACTGCATCTTCGATCGCTGCTTGACTCACATAGAACTCTTCTTTACCAAGCCGATTAACAAAAGGCTCGACATTCTCAAGACTTAAGTCTGCCACCAAATCAACATCCATTGTCGATCTAGCAGCTCCGTGAAACGAGCTTGCAACTGAGCCCCCGATGTAGAATCGTATGTCCAACGAATAAAGAACTCTTGCTACTGGCTCCAAGGCTTCGACCAGTCCTTGATCCGAGTTCATTTGTTCCCAGCCATAGAGTTTCGCACGTTGTCTGCCAATTCCCGTCCGTAGTTGAGTTCAATGAAACGTAGATTGACTTCTTGCGCTGAGATTCCCGGGTTCGCTCGAACAATCGCATCCTTGCATTGCTGAGCGACACGGTTGCTGGCTGCTACGGCTCCGGCAAGACGTTCGGAGGGGGCCTGATTCTGAATCAACTGAGTTAAAACATTATTGGCTTCAGAACGGGTATCGATATTTTGCTTCGGAACAACCATGCCCTAATTGTAGCGTATTTATACCCATTCGAGCTGATATTTACCTCGCGATTTTCTTAGGCGGTTTAGCATTAGCACTATTAAAAAAGTAGCGTTGGGAGTCGGTTCGGGGTACTTTTCTGACAGGTTGTTCGCGTCAACCTGTAAATCATTTCCCAATGCAAATGATTTCGCGACTGGTTCGCTGGTAGAAACGACCATTGGCCGTAAATGACGCTAACGTTCACATCTCACCTGGAAGTCCGAGGTCGTTCTCAACAACAAAGAGTTCTATTTCTAATCAGCAGACGGGAAATCACTTCTGGTGCGGTAAAGAAAAGCGTCGGACGTGAGTAATGAAACAATCAACGCGTTCATACTTCCGCCGCTCTCCTTGTAAGCACGATGTGCGTCTTGCAAGACCGGCGCGTCGTTGAGCGTTTCGTTGCGGCCCATCCAGAATCGGAAGGCGTGACGAACGAAGACCTGCTCGGCCCGTTCGCTCTCAGCCAATTTTCGAATCATCTCAATGGCGTCAGCGACTTTTCCATCTAACTCAGGATCGCCCGAATCAATAATCTCGCCTGAGGTATCAACAGGTTTGTCCAGTTCAGTTGTCCTGAAGATCCCTGCATGGTTGTACATCTCAAACGGCAACCCCAGCGGATCCATTTTCTTGTGACAGGTCCAGCAATAGTTTTCCGTTGTGACCCGCATTCGCTCACGCAACGTGTGGCGAGGCTCGTCGGGCAACATCGCATCCACAGTAATTGGTACGTCGGGAATACCGCCACCGATCAGCCGTTCTTGAATCCACTTTCCGCGCCCAATCGCGTGGTTGTCCATCGCGTCTGAGTGTGAAACAAGCCAACTGGGATGAGTAAGAATGCCCAGTCGTTGGCCTTCGGGCACCGTGGCCAGGAAACGTTCTGGTTTCATCGAGCCCCTACCGAAACTGCGGCGACTGACGCGAGCGTAGATCTTCTCGCCTTTTAAATTGACTTGGCTAACGCCTTGATTAATGCGATTGCGATTCTTTTTGGTTGCTTGGTTTACTTTTTTCTTTGCAGCCGTGACGGCTCTCTTTTTCGCAGTGAGCTCTTTTCTTCTCTTTCCGCGGTTCTCGTTCGGATTGGCCTGCAACCATTCCTCGAGTTCGGCCAACTCTTTTTCTGCCGTTTCCAATTCGGCGAACTCTTGCTTCGCAGCTATTTTCTCCGCCATCTTTGCAGCAGCAACTGCGTCCCGCTTTTCTTGCTTTGTACGTTGCGTGCCGAAATAAGTATTGTCGTTTTTGGTGGCTACGACTTTGTCGGTCGTCAACAACTGCTTCAATACATCTTTGTCTTCTTGCAGAACCAGCTCGATCAGTCGGTCGGTGCCCGCGGCAGCGTCAAACATTGCTCGGTAGTGAGCAACACCATTTGTTGGAGCGCCCGTTTTGGCTAGAGCTTGATCGTCTTTGCAGATATAGCCGCCGAGATCGTAATCAAAATAGTCACGGAAGAACCGCAATACACGTGGCTTGCGAATACTGTCATCCGCCAGCATTCGCTCGACTTCGCGTTTGACATCTGCTTTGGAACGCATGCGGCCTTGGTCAATCGCCAAACGAAGTTGTTCATCCGGTTTGATGTATTGCAGCGCGTGATTGACTGCCAACCCCAATTCCCAATCCTGCATCATGATTCGCCCGTGACGATCTGGTTTGCCGCTCTCGACCAGTTCCGATCGAAAAAGCGCATCGCGGTCGAGGAAGATGGACGAGAGGCCAAGGGCAACACCGTCTTCCTTGCCAAGCTTCTCGATAGATTGCTTTGTAATCGCCAGATAATGATCCGATTCGCTTTTAATGGGTGGCCGGAAAGTCAACATCTCGAACAGGTAATTGACCGCTGCACGAAGTCGCTCGTCGGTGATTTCGCCTTCCTTCATAAGTTCGAAAACTGGCGTCAGAGGGCGGGCGACCTTGGTGCTGTAAACGAGACTAGTCGGCAGTCCACGAATGTCGCTCGACTCGCCCTTTTTGGTAAATTTGCCGACCGTTTTTGGATCGTCGGAAATCTGGTACGGCTCCGCAATACTCAGCGGGCCATACGCCATGTAGCGGATGATGTCCTCGGCAGCACTCATAATCTGTGTCGCTTCGGCGCTGTTGACCGAGGAAAATCCTGGATAGTTTTCTAGCCCGTGGTGCCGCGTCGTCGAGAGGATCGCCGGCAAGCTTTTGACAGCCGTCGCATAAGCCACAGTTCCGCCTTGCCAAGCGATGATGCGATCGGTGCCAAAATAGAGCTTCAGTTCACCGCCGTGGTTGGTCGGAACAACGTCGCCATGCGTGCGTAAACCGGGCTTCGATGGATCGAATTCTGGTTCCTTGTTGATCAATTCGTTTAAGCGGGTCATGTGCTCTTGAGGCGTCACACGCCAGATCCGCGCTGGTGAAGACGTCGGCACTAACTGGATGCCATCGGGCAGCGGCCCAAAGAGTAGCTCGTGATCGACGAAGTTAGCTTTGTCAGGATCGAGGTGAGCACGGAACCCGCCTTTGTCACTCATCACGCGTGTCAATTCACCCACGACCCAATCCGAAAACTCAAGCCGCTGAACGACCTCTGGCTGATCCATGTCTTTGGGCGGCATCTCCTTCAAGGTGACCTGTGCCCAGACGCTTTTCCATGTCGCTGCATTGGCTTCGTCGACAGGACCAAGGTCATCAATTGAAAGACTCCCCTCGTGATCTGCACCACTATGGCAATCCGAACAATGGTTGACGAGAAACGGCTTTGCAAAATCCCCGAAGCCTTTGTCGACTTCTTGACCAGGAATGTAGTCGTCAGCAACTACTCCTGTAGATAACAGACAACAAGAAAGGGTAACTAAGCCAATCAGTAATCTAGGCGCAATCGAGATCGAGAGTTGAATTTTCATAGAGCTATTTTTGTTTTGCCGCCAATGATTCGAGCAAGCTCGCGGAACTGGGTGGTTAACAACCGCTTGCAGCAACGCGCAATAAATTTTGTTCAAACAGTCGTTGGGCTGAGTGCGGACTGAGTTAACGAAACCAAGAGAGATGATTGCTCAAACCAGAAGTTCCTTGATCGGACCGGAACCGGAGTCAAATTTTTTGGCTAACTTCTCACTCATGTTGAATCGCTCAACGTTCTCGCCAGCGGCCCGAAGAAGCGAGGAATACAAAGCGTTGATCGGTCGCTTGCCATCGAGTTGCGTAAAGCATCCTGTTTTGAATGCTCCATCCATGTTACCCAACAACATCACTGGCCAATTCGCGCCGTTGGTATGCTGCTTGTCCGCGTTGTTGCTGGTGTAAACGATCAGCGTATGATCCATCATGGTACCGCTTCCCTCTGGAACGCTATCCAACGCATCCATGATCTTTACTAGCATGCGGCAATTGTACTGACGGATCTTAATCCAGATCGGATTGTCGGGCTGATCCATGTGACCGAGATTGTGCCCTTGCTGTTCGATGCCCAGCCCCTTCCAGGCTCCAAAAATCTCGCCGCGTCCCGACCCAATGGTCAATGTATTGGTAATGCCAGATGTCAGCGCCGAAATCCCAAGATCCAGCAAACAATCGTGCCAGTCGGTTTCAAACTCTGGGTTGGTGTATCGCTCATCTACCTTGGGAGCAAATTCCCGCAAGTGATCGGATACCGTATCGAGGCGACCACGAAGACCATTGACATCTTTGAAGCCTTGCACGAATTGTCCGTATCGCTGTTGTTCAGCAGACGGAAGCGAGTGTCCTTTTGAAGCAGCAAAGGATTCGATCTGGTTTAGCAAATTGGACCGCGCTTCGTGTTGAAGCCGAATCTCACCTGTCGAGATTCCACCGTACAACATTTGGTAAAGATGATTCGGATTCGAATGCATGAAGATTGGTTGCCCTGCGCCGCTTGCGGAAAGCGTAGCGATCGTTGGCTTGGACTTCATGTTTTCAATAGAGTCCATTCCGATACAGAGATGCGGCAGGAGCGTCTGCGGTAGAACTTTACTGAGCTGGTAGTCGATAGTGGCAGCGCTAGGCGGTACACCATCGCTTCCACGATAGCCCCCCAGTGCACCAAAAAATGCACTGTGGGACGGACTGGTGTGACGACCGTGCAACCCGCTAATGATATGCAAGCGATCTTTGTATGGCTCGAGCGCACTGATGGGTTCAGGAAGTTTTAATTTCGCAAGTGATCGACTGTTTCGCACTCCATCGGGAACGCAAGTCTTCGGATCAAATCCCTGATTCTGCATAAAGAAAATGATTCGCTTGGGTGTCGTGTTGCCAGAAACACTTGCCCCCAATAGCGGGCTAGAGGCGAGAGAGGCGCCAAATGCGGCGCCGATGCCAGTTGCCACTCCTTGCAGCATTTTTCGTCGATTGAGCATTGTTGATTCTTTCAGCAATATGGTTGTCGAGCCATCTTTCTCTTTGAATAGAGCGATTTGCCTGCATATTAGATGCAGAACGACATGCCTTTATTTTCAGCTACCAGAAAGAATTACTCAAATCAAATTCGCATAATTCACTCACAAACAACAGTTTGCAACGTTAAACGTCCTGTTTTCCGAGTCAAGCGTTGATCACTCCTTTATTACTACGTCATTCTGGTGGCAAAAACGTTTTCACTCCGGGCGAAATAATTCAGCGTTGCCTCTATCGAAATCGAAAAGGCAGCGTTGGGAGTCGTGTCAAAGTGCTTTCGTTGGCATGCGGCTTTGGCGGCTCGGCGCGTAAACTCAAGTTCCGTTTTTTTGCTCGTTCAAGAAAGAAAAAACAGGCCAGCGAAGAATAAATCCAAAGTCCGCGTGCATTTCCACTTTTCGAACCAATTCTAGTTGAGTTGTTGCTCTTTCCAGGTTTCTTCAACAAGCACTTCGACAGACGCAAACATGATTCCGGGTTTAGGCGTCGTGCACTTATCGACGCCAGGCTCTTTGACAACGCCGTGATATTGAACCGATATCGTGTGCTTACCAGGATTGCGAAGACAGATCCCTTCGAGCCCGCGGCGACCGAAACGCAGTCGTTCAAGTTTTATCTGATGGCTTTTCCCAGGTTTCACAGTGATGTATTTCCCGGTTCGATAGTCTGCTGTCTGCGCGACATTGCTTCTGGGAATCTGAAGCACTGCAGCACCGGAAACCGAAATCTTGATTCGACTAACGTCACAGAAAATATCTTCGTTGATGACGACGTCGCGGAACGAGTTGTTGGTGAATTTCAGCCTAAGATTCGCTTGGGTAGGAGCGGGAGCAGTAACCGGTTCGGGAGCAGGTCGCATTTCATCCACAACCGATTTTGGGAATTGAAACCTCGTTGCTTGCATCGTTGCGAGCTGCGTACGCCAGGAACGAATTTGCGAGCGAGCGTGCGTTTTCGCTGCAGTCGTTACATCCTTGGCGCCTTCCTTTGTTGTCGTTGGAAAGAGCTTGTCTTCTTCCTCAAGTCGTTCTGCTACTTTGATCCCCTCCAAATGCCATTCATTGAGTTCCTTTAAAAAGCGATCGTATTTGTTTATGCGGTCGATCTCGTCCTGAGTAATTTTGATTGGACCTGCCGTCTCGACTGACATCGTGAACTCGCGTCCCTTCAGGTTTCGCAGAAGGGGCATTTCGCAGCCGGTCTTGTTGGGTGGTTTCACTTCAAGGTTATGCCATGGGCTGGGTTTATTAACTTGCGCATTTACAAATTGGGTCGCTGCCAAAGTCATCATCAAAATTGATGCGAGCAGTATCGTTAGTCGTTGCATGGGAATTTCCAACGTTGATGGGTTGTTGATTCGTTCAAAGCCAAATGCCTTTTCAACTTTAAGTACGCGTCAAAATCGTTTTGTTACACTTAAGAATGCAAGAAAATCTACTGGGAAAAACCTTGAGCTTTTAAGTCTTATTGGAACACCTATAACTGCTTGCTTTTTTCGGGGCTTAAGTCAGCGCAAAAAGAAACGCCGCTTTTGACAAGTGGCGTTTCTGAGTTTGCAAAAAAGTTAGAGACAGTGGCATTGGCTGATGTCTCGGATAAGCGGCTGGCTAAAAGCTAACCTGAACATCGACTAACTGACCATTGCGAACGTTTATCACTTTCACCGACATAAGTGAACCAGAAGCCTGAATCGCTTGCCGCAAAGACTGTTCGCTTTGCACCTGCGTGCCATTGATTGCCACGATGGTGTCACCGGCTTCCAAGCCAGCTCGCTGGGCGGCGCTGCCTGCGACGACTTGAGTAATTTGCTGCCCCCATTGATAATTCCGTCCGGTCATTTGAGTCGTGAGGGAGTGGACTCCCAAAATCTTTTGACCTGATTGGACGATCGTAGGATTCAGAGTCCCGCCGCCTGAGGGTTGGCTCTGGAATTGGTTGGGGTAACTCGGAGTTGGATTTTGAGATTGATTCCAGTTTGGTTGCTGTGAACCAGGAACTTGATTGGGATACTGCTGGAGACTCTGTCCTTGACTTCTCTGCGCTCGATTGGACTTGATCGTTATTGAGTCTGGAATACTAAACTTTTTTAGAATATGAGTGTAATCAACCAGCCCCTTAGCACCCATTTCTGCTCCCGCTCCCAGACCTACCGCAAAACCGCTGAATCGCTCTTGGGTGTCAAACGTCAAACTCGCGGAACCTCCGGCTGCGACTTTGAAATCCGCCCCAACGCCTATTCCCATTCCGGCTATTTGGTGGGGGCGAGGAGCGCTGAGGCCTAAGGCAATATCAGCCCCTCCACCTGCTTGAAGACCCAACGAGAGTGCCCCGGCAATAAAAAATGACCCTTCTATCTTATCGCCATAAAGAAGATCAGTTGTACTTAACGCGAGCCCAACACCACCTTCGATTCCCCCAATGGCGGAACCCCCAACTGAGTTAAAGAACGTTATCGATTGCAGATTTTTGAGGACTGCATTTTCCATCAAATTTTGAAACTCAGGACTCTTCTTCATGATGCTTCTAACTAATGAAACAGCAGTGTCTCCGTCCTTGTACTTGATGGCTTGGCCAAGCCTTTTGAACTCCTCTCCTGCGGCTTGAGTCGCCCGCGCAAGTGCCGCCAGAGTTCTATTGACGTCACCTTCAAATGCTCGCGTTTTTTGTTTTAGTCTTGCTTCCAAATCTTTGCCAATCGATTTGAATGGATCGGGGATCTTTGGAAGTGGCCCTGGAAGGATTGGGCCAGGAAGCACTGGAAGGGTGGGCTTCAATCCGGGAATGGTTGGAATCTCGGGAAGCGGAATCGTTGGACCTGGAAGCGATGGAAGGCTTGGGGTCAAGTCCTTGAACGGATCGGGAAGCTTGGGAATTGGAATCTGTGGACGTGGAATAGTTGGAATTGGAAATGGCCCCGGAATCTGTGGAATCTGGGGCATCGGAATTTTCGGTTTTGGAATGCTTGGCAGTTTGGGATTCTTGAACGGATTTTCGATTTTCGGAGGGGTGATCTTTGGGACTGGAATCTTGACCTTCGGAGGCTTCACCTTTGGTATCTTCACCTTTGGAATCTTGGGAAATTTTATCTGTGCGTTTGTTGTGCTCGTGGCACCAATTACGATGCCAAGCGCCAAAACAATTGATAGTATTGTTTTTCGTTTCATTTTTTTCTCCAGTAATTGCGATTGCCTCAACTCTCCAACGCAAAGGCTGGAAGTTGTTACACCTACACCGAGAAAAAAACTGAAATACTTCGACATGTCTGGATTTTGTGCAACCCAGTGAACGCCAAACGACTTGGCGAGAAAATTCAAAAGAAAACTACTGAGGGACGTAACAAACTGAAATCGCTACGTATTGGGAGCATGTTGCCATCAAAAATGACTTACTCCGAGTCGTTGGGGGGAGTCATTTCGCAAAGAACGAATCACTGATTAAGGCCTTCCCTAGTTGGTCTACTTGCATGCAATTTGCTTTTGTTAACCAACATATTGAAGTAGCTTTAAAGTAATTCAGTCTTGGTGAACACGGGAGAGAATGAGATGGATGAGTCTCAGTTGCGGCAAAGTCGAATTAGCAGAATCGAAACTCTGTGGAGTGTTGTGCGCCAAGCTCACGATGACAACCGCGAGATATCGGTGACTGCTCAGGAAAAGCTGCTTGAGATTTACGGTGGAGCAATCAAGCGATATTTGTTGACGGCGCTGCGTGACGAAAACGTGGCCCACGATCTGTATCAGGAGTTCGCCCTTAAACTGACCAAAGGCGATTTTCAGAATACGACGCCCGACAAAGGGAAATTTCGATTCTATGTAAAGACGGTCGTCCGCAATCTCATTCGATCACACTTTCGAAAACAAAACCGAAACCCAACAACCGATATTCCATTGCAAGATCTAGGTGTCGCTCAAGAAGAAACGTCTGACCAGCGCGAAGACCAAATGTTCAGCGAAAGCTGGCGAGACGACCTGTTGTTTCGGACTTGGCAATCGCTCGCCGAACATCAGCAGAAAACAGGCGCGGCTTACTACACGATTCTGAACCTCCGAGTCGTGAACCCCGAATTAAACGGCGATGAATTTGCGGAGAAGCTTTCAAGCGAAATCGGTCGGCCCGTTCGCCCCGCGACGGCTCGAGTTCAACTTCACCGCGCACGAGAGAAATTTGCCAGCCTCTTGATTGATGATGTTTCCAACTCGCTAGAAAACAATTCTCGCGAAAACGTCGAACAGGAATTGATCGAACTTGGCTTGATGGAATATTGCCGCCCAGCTTTTGAGAGTTATCAAGATGAAGACTGAGCCTGATTTGACAAACGCAAAAAGCATCCAGATTCAATCGCTTGATCAATTGGCTGAAAACTTTCGTGCTCTGTGGCGCGAGAAACCTGTCTCGGTCGAAGATTTTTTGAGCGAGCACACCGTCCCAGCCGACCAGCAGAACCAGCTCAAAATTCGGTTGATCAAATCAGAGATTGAATTGAAACGCGCAGCGGGTGCACAGTGCTCTGCCTCCGATTATCGTCAGCGTTTTCCCGAAGTTGATTCTGAGGTAATGGAAAACTTGTTTTCACTTCCCGCGCCGCCACCTGTTTCAGTGCTCAAGCCGTTACTTCCAAGTCGTTATGTGCCGATCAAAGAAATTGGCAAGGGCGGCATCGGAAGTGTTTGGCAGGTCGACGACAAACAGATGGACCGTACGCTGGCTGTCAAAGTTTTGCACCACCGTTTCGAGAAAGACCGCACGGCAAACCTTCGCATGAAACAGGAAGCCAGATTGACCGGCTTGCTGCAGCACCCAGGCATTCCACCGGTCTTTGAACATGGCACGCTTGTGTCTGGATCGCAATACTTTGCGATGAAATTGGTTGAAGGCGAAACGCTGGACAAGAGTTTTTCCAATCGCACCCAAGCCGAATTGCTCTCCATCTTTCGGCAGATTGCAGAAGCCGTTGGTTTCGCTCATTCGAAAAACATCATCCATCGCGACTTGAAACCACAGAACGTTATGGTCGGTGCGTTCGGTGAAGTGCAAATCATGGACTGGGGGATGGCTCGCCGTTTGGATGACGGCGAAGAACCATCTGCGATCCTGCGAGTTTCACCTGACGTAGCCAATAAAATCGACACGGTCTCTGCGAAATGTGATGAGTCGGTTGATGAGAACATGGCTTTTACATCACTCCTCGAACACACCCGAGAAGGCGAAATCATGGGGACGCCAGCGTACATGGCTCCCGAACAGGCTCGCGGTGAAATCGGATCCATCAACGCGAGCAGCGATGTGTTTGGTTTGGGCGCGATTTTGTTTGCGTTGTTGACCGGCAAACGTCTGTACCAAGGACTCGATGCCAAAGCAATGATCAGCAAAGCCGCAAAGGGTGACCTGACCGAGGCTTTTGAAACTTTAGAACAGTCCGACTTCGATGATGAACTCAAGCAGCTTTGTCGAGACTGCATCCAACCGAAAAACGAAGACCGCCCGCGCGATGCATCGGTCATTGCCGAGCGAATCGCCGACTATCAAAACAATGTGCAACATCGACTTCGTCAGGCCGAGCTGGACCAGCGGGCTTTGGCGGTCGAAGCCGACGAACAGCGAAAACGCAGACGAGCCGTAACGTGGCTTTCGAGCCTGGTCCTGTTAGCAACGATTGCCGGTTTGATCGGCGTCATCTGGCAGTGGAACAATGCGGCAAGCTCAGAAAAACTAGCGGTCAATCGACTGAAAGAAACACGAAAAACGGTTGACGATTTTTACACTACGATCGCCGAGGACCGCGGTCTATTGGCAGGAAGTCCTGGCACTCAAAAACTGCGTAGAGAATTGCTGACCAAAGCCAAAAATTACTACGTCAACTTCATTGATGAAAATGCAGAAGACGAATCAACTTGGCTTGAAATGGCGAAAGCCTACGACCGGTTGATCAAAATCACTTCCGACCTCGATCCCGGGTGCGACGAAATATTTGTGTTGCTAGGACAACAGAAAGAGCTTTTGCAAAAACTCATTGTCAAAAACAAAGCGAACGAATCCAATCCGGAGTATCGAAAGTTATTGTTCGTTGCCCAGACTCAGGTCACCGTCGAACTGGCTGCAAAAGGAGAATACGAACACTCGCTTGAAGAGCTGAAAATCTGTTCTCAATTTGGGCAGGATTGGATTGAAATCGACGACTCGGTTGAGACTCAAATTCATTGGGCAAAAAACTATCACTACATTGGAAAAAGAAAAGAACAACTCAAGCGTCACAAAGAAGCCATCAAAGATTACGCCGAAGCCCTCCGGTTGCAGGAACCTATATGGAAGGCAAACCCGGACAATCGACGTTGCGGTCACGATCTGGCGATGACCTACAACTCAATCGGCGTCCACTACGGCTTCTACGCCAAAGAGACTCGCGACTGGCAAAAATCAGTAGATCACTTTGAAGAATCCGTGAAACTACTTGAAGGGCTGTTCGAGTCGAATCCAGACGATCTCAAAATTCAAGAGCTGTTGCCGTCCGTGTTGAACAATCTTGGCATGGCTCACTGGAACAACAAAAAAGAGAACGTCGAAAATGAAGTCGAGAAAAGGAGACAGCTTGCCGATGCAGCTTTCGAGCGTGGAATTGCCATCGCCGAAAGACTAAATCGAGAGCACCCCGACATTCCTAACTTCGCTTTCAGGCTGGCAAAGCAGCTTGGCAACCTGGCCCAGTTCAAACAATATGTTGGCGATCCACAAGCGCAACTTGAGTGTACGCGCCGAGCCGCCAAGGTCGCGTGCGATGTATCCGACCGTCATCCGCAGGTCGAAGATTACGCGGTCAAGGCTCGAGTATTATTGACCGAAATTGCAAGCCTCTTGGAGCTTTGTGACGAATCCGAAGAGTTGATTCAGGAGTCATACAAATATCACGCTCGGCTTGCTTCTCAAACTGGCAAAGAAAAACACCGTGTTTTTTGGGCACTGTCACAAGGAACCGTCAAGAAAACAATTTCCCCGATGCTACTTGATTTGACGGACTCATTCGAAACGGCCGACACCAAAGACGCAAACCTCGTTGTTGCTCGTGCGATGGCTCTTTACCGAAACGAAAAACTGGACGAAGCGAGTGCCGTTCTGGAAAAATTCAAACGCCCTAAAGAACCACTTTACAAATTCGCCAAAGGAATCTTGCTTGCCCGCTCAGGAAAGAACGAACAGGCCAAAACACTTCTGACTGAAGGCCGCGGGATGATCAAAAAAGAGACGTACACACATCTGTACTACTCTCGCCTATCGTTGGCGAACGAATTGGAGGAGTTCCTTACAGCCGAATAGAATCCGCACCCTCCAAAGCTGAGTTCCGCAAGACGAAAGTTACTTGGCTGGCGATGTCGCATCGCAAGCATGGTGTCGGTTTTGAGCGACAATTCGCGCGCACTTGACAGACTTTTTGTTGGTAAACTTGGAGGTTGCCTCAGCACTTGACAGTCAAGAAAATGCCGATCAGCCTATATCTACGCGTGTAGAACTCTCTCATTGGACCGGAGATCAACGTTGAGTAAACGGCAACATGAATGGACTTACAAACAGCAGGGCTCGGAATCCGAAATGGGGCCTGTGGCTGAAGCGCAGTTTGTGGCGTTGGTGAAGAATGGGACCATCGTTGGCAGCACACTTGTTCGTTCATCAACCCGAACCAAAAACAAATGGATTGCCGTAAATCGGATCCCAGCAGTCACGAAATTCATCAAACAGTCTGACCCTCGGCAAACCTCCCAATCGCCAAAAGCACTGGCGCCGAACGCACAGCCGCCAACAAACAAGCTGTCGAAAGCCAAAGACTTGGCTACCGCTGCCGAGCCTGTTCTAAATCCCTATGCGGCTCCTCTCACTGACTCAGCAGCAATTAAATCTCTTGGGCCGCCAATAGCGGCAGAGACGATTTACAAAAGATTCAAGCCATTGAATTCGACCGCCGTGACTTGGCTACTTCGCGCAACGATGCTTGCCATGGCAATTAATGCTTTTTGCTTTTTGTGTTTCATTCTATGGGGCCGTTCCAAGGCCCCTTCGATCGCAACAGCTCAAACGGCAGCATTTGTCATTCAGCTCATTCTGTGGATTGCTACCGGGATCTTTTTTCTAATATGGAAACATCAAGCGTATGCGAACCTCAAAGCAGCTTGCGTAAATCCATTGAAAACGTCCGCCGGCTGGTGTGTTGCGGTTTACTTTATTCCTTTTGTGCATTTGTATCGCCCAGTAACAGCGATGTATGAAATCCAATCGCGTAGCAAAGCCGGTATCGGCTCCTCAGTTATTGGGTGGTGGCTTCTCCTTATCTTGGTGAGCATTTTGAGTCGCGTAGCATCGACTGCGCCCGGCGATGACAACAAGGCAGGGCAAGTTTTGACGATCGTGGCCATTTGCTTGGGAATCATCGCTGGCTACTTGTTACTGAAAATCATCAGGACGATCACTGAGAAGCAACGGCGATACTGGCTTTTTCTCGAAAGCAATCTAAATTGAATTTGGGATCTGCGAGATGAAAAAACAAGACAAGCAATTACCCCAACACGTCGCTTCGTACTCGATCGACCACTGGCAGGATGACGAATCGGTATCTGGCAACTGGTTAGACAAACCGATTTGGGGCGTCTTGATTATGGGTTGTGCGGCGGTCGGTTTGTTCGGGTTATCAACAATCTCGGGTGCAAGCGGAAATTCAAACCAGACCGTTTTCGCAGGTTCTGAACCAGTTCCTATGATGCCCCATCCGGATGATCCTAGCTTGGAGAATGAAGCTAGGCACGAATCAGCGAATCTGAATTCGCCTCCGTGGACAACTCCCGCAGACGAAACTGGAAGCAATGACGCGCGACTTACGGGCGATGTTTCGGATTTGCTAACTGAGTTAGTTGAAGCAGACCAGAACGGACGAAGCAGTTATGAAATCAAACAGGAGTTGTCGAGAAACGGCTGCAGCGACACTGAAATTGTGCGTCACTTAGCCAAGCGGCTTCGCGACATAGTTGACGCTCGCAATTTCGAGAGAATCCTTCTGGCGATCACCGGTATTTCCTATGTAATTTCAGACAACCCAGATATCAAGCAGCAGTTTGTAGGCGCCTTGGCAGCCGCAGGCCAGCACGTGCAGACTTCGCAACTCAAAGAGATGGATCAACGCGTCACGTCTTTGATTCTTGATTCGACACAGTTGCCTGAGAGTGTCGACTTACTTGGAAAACTGGCTTCGATCGACGACAACTGGGGTCACCAAGTCTTGACCAAACTGTATCGCTTGCAGAGCGACATCGCACCAGAGATTTCCGTCAAGATCGCACGCGAAAACAAACTCAATCCCCAGCATCTACGTGACAAAGACTCCGAAGCTGTTTGTCAATTTTTGTGGGAAGGCAAACTAGCCGGTAAAGAGAATTTTTTAAGTGTGAGCATTGGTGACAGCGAGGCGAGTATCAAGGCGTTCTCGAATGCCGCCGCTGCAAAGATCGACAATGACCCCAGTGGAGCAGTCGATTCATTGATGGCCCTTTCTCTGAACCGCCAGTCAGGCATTAGTCGAATGTCATTGTCGAAAGAGCTGATGCAAAAAATAGATAGCGTTATGTCGACCAACGTCGAAAAGCACTTTGTTGATACTGACGAGAGCATTCATCAGGCGTCAAAACGAGGGAGGAAAGGGACGGGGCCGTTCGCGTTTCTTGACCTTGCCGAACATCTTGGTGGAAGAAAAACGATCATTGCGCTCGCAAAGACAGGAATAGACAATCAGACGATACTTGAGAAATTTCAACCGATTCGCGATATCCTGGCATCAGTTAATGAACCGAAAACCTATCACGCAATCGTGGTTGCCACCGGATTTCATGGTATCGGTCGTTCCAACGCCATTCGCGAAAACATTGGACAGGCCATCGAGCCCAACTTCCTTCGACGACTTAAGGTCGAGCTACGGTCCCAACCGACGAAGAGAGAGAAAAATGATTGGGTCAAACGAATTAGCCATCTGGTTGAAGCGATTGACCAAATTGGAACTTCCAAGAGTCTTCCTGTTTTGGGGCAGTTGGCGAAAAACAAAAATGGTTTACTCAAAGGACTTGCTGAAAGAACTCTTAAAAAGATTCGAAAACGTTCGGTGGCAGATACGAAACCCACGAAAGAGATTGAGACGCAGCCCATCAAGGTGTCAACCGACAGCGGCGAAGCTTTCAAGAGCTCCATCAATAATATTGTTCAAGGGAAAATTCCGCGAAGTCGTATCCAAGACAAATTGTCGTTCGATCCCGGCAATATGTGGCACTCCGACAAACTCGAAAGCGGCTGGGCAACCATTGAACTTGAATTTCCTGAACGAGTCACGTTGGATAAAATTCAAATCTATTCTCAGCACACTGGAAAAAACCATCTCGTTGTCGCAGCAAAAGTATTTACCGTTGCAGGACGCGAATCGAAGTTGTTGGTTGAAGCAGAAGGCTTGAAGCAAGATGACTCACTCCGTTTCCCATCGGCCGAATCAAAGAAGTGGAAACTCAAGCTTCAGGCCGGCAAAAGCAAAAAAGTAGTCATCAGAGGTCTTCGATTCTTTGACAGTGAACGCGAATTGTATCCGCCAACCGAGCTCCCGTCTGCCAAATAGCGACTCCCAAATCGCGTGCCGCACTCAGTCGAATCAATCTTGCCACCACGCGTCGGCTATTTTCCGGTCGAAGTTGTTTCTCGATCGGCCGATGATCTTCTGCCGGAAACGGAATTGTCTTTGGAAAAGTCGAACAGCAGAACAGTGTCGTCAGTTTATCGGTGAAACCAAAAATGGACGCTTGTTCATGAAGCAAAAACTGATCATCGCCGAACAAATCAAAGAGGTCACTTTCAAGCGAACGTCACAGATGGGCAACCCGGTCTTATTCGATTTGAATGTAAAAACAACTGCAAAAGAAACGATTACGATCGGAAAACGAGTCCAGAACGAGGCGACTTGCCGCGCAATCGTAAACGACATCGAACAACATCTCGGCATTGAAACATCTAGCAACCCATTAGAAAAAGCGGATGATTCGCAGGCTGCGCAACCCGCTACCGCTCCCATCTCTTTGACAATCGACATACCAACAGGATTCGACACCTACCCGTCACAGTGATTGTGCGGCATTGGTAATTTCTCCAGCTGCCACCCCATACTGATGGCGGCAAAACCAAGTGAAACCTTGGCGGTTGATCGCCTTGGTTTTTACAGCATTATTTGCTTGCGATGTCTTAAGTTTATTTTGCCGATTTCAGTAGGAGTGAAACCAACCCTCAACGAACTGGCTTTTCAAACATCCCTTTGATGTCTTCCAAAATCATGTACAAACAAGGCACTAAAACAAGGATGATCGCAGTTGCAAAAAGGATGCCGAAACCTAGCGAGATTGCCATGGGGATGATGTACTGAGCCTGCAAAGATTGCTCAAATATCAATGGCATCAATCCACCAAACGTAGTCAACGTTGTGAGCATAATCGGGCGAAAACGACGAAGTCCTGCCAGAGAAATGGACTCCAATGGCGTGTGAGTTTTTCGCTTGCGATTCGCGTAGTCAATCATGATCAGCGAATCATTGATCACCACTCCAGAGAGCGCAATGACGCCCATCACGCTGACCAATGAAATATCGTACCCAAGGATGATGTGACCGATCAAAGCCCCGACAACTCCAAACGGGATCGCGATCAACACAATCAACGGTTGGACATAGCCGCGAAACGCGATCGCCAACAAAGAGTAAATCACGGCCAGCGCGAGACCGAAGTACCCCCACAACGCCGCCGTCGCCTTCCGCATTTCCGCATTACTTCCTTTGAAAGTCCACGTGATTCCGGGAAAGTCCTTGCGCAACTGAGGCAACTCATTCGTTCGCAATGCAGCGATAACTTGATTGACCGCACCTGCAGGTTCGGCATCCATTGAAACACCAATCACCCGCCGACCATCTCGTCGATTGATAGAATTGAAGGCAAGGCTTTCGGTGACTTCGGCGACATCGAGAAGCGGAACTTCTGATCCATCGGGAGTGCGGATAATGAGGTCTTCGAGATTGTAAACATCCTCTCGCTGGTCTTCGGGCAACTTGACCCGGACTTCAATTTCGTTTGTGCCACGCAACAAACGCAGAGCCAAGCTGCCAAAGAACGCACCGCGCAGTTGCTCGCCAAGCCCCTCGTCGGTCAGGCCAAGGGCTCGACCTTCCGGGCGAAGTCGAAAATCGTACTGGGACTTGCCTTTGTTGTAATTATCACTGACATCGCGAGCGTTGGAGTACTTTTCCACCCGCTCAACAAACGCGATCGCGGCTTGTTCCAAAACTTCGATATCACTGTGACTCAGGTCGATGCTAATAGCGCGACGATATCCGCCCGGACCACGCTCGGCACGAAACGTGACTTGATTCACGCCTGGCAAATCACCAATTGAATCTCGCCACAGCTCGATAACTTGGTTGGCTGTCATGTCGCGTTCATCAGGTGGCTTCATGACGATTTCGACGTCGATAAAACTTTGCCCACGCACGTTCGTTTTAATTCCCTCGGCGACTTCGTACAGGTTATGTTCTTCGAACATTTTCAAGCTGGCTTTGGTGACCGCGTCAGCGATTTTAGCGGCTTGATTCGGCGTTGTACCGACCGGCATTCGCACACCGGCTTCGATTTCATCAGCCGATACTTCTGGCATCAAGACCATGCCCATGTGAGCACTCGTTGCATAGCCACCCAAGACCAGCAGCATGGCAACCGCCAACGTCGTCGTGACGTATCGCGCGTTCAGGCACAGTTTGAGAATCGGCACATAAATGATTTCCACCAGCCGATTGAATCCCCGACTGAAACCTTGTTGCAATTTATGAAGCCATCTTCCTACCCCGCCACCTGTCGAACTCTGGTCAACCGAGCGAGTATGAGCCAAGTGAGCCGGCAGGATAAACAGTGACTCAATTAGCGACAGAGCCAACACGATGATCACGACGACCGGCAAAGGGCCCCAGAATTTTCCAGTTTCACCTGGAATAAACATCAGCGGTACGAACGCGACGATGTTGGTCAAAATACTGAACGTCACTGGGCCGGAAACTTCTTTTGTGCCCTCGACAGCCGCGGACTCATTGCCGATCAAGCCTTGCCGTTTTTCATAAACGTTTTCTCCAACCACCACTGCGTCATCGACAACGATACCCAACACGACCAGAAAACCAAACAAGGAAATCATGTTGATGCTGACGCCTGCGAGCGGCAACAACAAAATGCCACCGACGAATGAAACGACCATCCCCATCATGACCCAGAAAGCCAATCGGAATTCCAAGAAGAGAGCCAAGATCACGAACACGATCACGGCCGCCATCAACGCGTTTTTTGAAACGAGCATCAAACGCCGGCGAAACTCTTCAGCGTTGTTGCTGTCGATTCGCCATTTGACGCCCGGCGGCAACACCGTTTCAAATTCCTTCATCGTTTCTTTCACTGCAGCCGCGACGTCGATGGGTGACTGGGCACCGACTCGGTAGATGTCAATTTCTACCGAAGGAGTTTGGCTAAACTGCGAATGAAATCCGACGTCATCGAAACCATCTCGAATGGAGGCGATATCGCCCAGCGTGACTACCGGACCAGCGCGGCCAGAAACAATTTCAATTCCCGCGAATTCTTTGGCCCACTGCTTGCGGGCTTTAACGCGCAACAAAATTTCACCTGCGGTTGTCTGAACCGAACCGGCCGCAACGTCTTGACTGGACGTGCGGATGATGTTGGCAATATCAGGCAATGTCAGGCCATATTCACGCAGCCGCTCGCGTGGAATTTCGACGTGTGTGACGTACTCTGGCACTCGGCGCAATTCGACTTGTGTGATTTGCTCGTGAGACTGAAGCTGATCACGAAGCTGTTCGGCAAGTTTGCGTAGTGCCCAGATATCGATCGGACCATAGACCGCGACTTGCATTACCTCTTGCTGTTCTGCCTGAAGGCGAACTTCGGGTTGTTCGATTTGATCTGGGAAAGTTCGAATTCGACTGACCGCTTGGTCGATATCCTGGTAGACCTTCATCCGCTGCTGACCGGCAACCAATTCGATCGTCACCGAACCACGGCCTTCACGAGCCGAGCTTGTGATCTCTCGGATGCCCTCGACGCCGCGAACGGCTTCTTCGATGGGACGTAGAATTCCCTGTTCGACTTCTTCTGGAGCCGCGCCTGGGTATCCAACATAGACTTCGACGATGTCCAATTGGAATTGCGGAAAGACTTCTTTTTGAATGGTAATAGCTGACCAAATTCCGCCGCCCAACAGCAGAAACATTAGCAGGTTTGCCGCAATCGAATTGCGAGCCATCCAGGCGATAGGGCCTAGCCGCGCGAATCGGGAGCGGCTATCGACGGGGCTGTCCGAACCATTGCCGTCAGATACTTCGCCGCTTGAAACTTGGGCGCTTGTTATTTCAACGCTTGTTGATTCGCCATTCGGAACTTTGCCGCTCGATTCTTGGCCGCTTAATTCTTCAGGTTGCTCCGTCATTTCGCCGTCGCCTCGGCTGACTCAACTGTCGCGGCGGAAGTTTCAGCAGCGGCTTTGCTCCCAAGTTCTTGATCGGTTTCAGGTTCGCGATCGAAGTCAGGCTTACCACCATTAGGCGGGACCCGTTTCAACAGAGCATCTTTTAACGCTTCAACATCAGCATCGTCAACATCAACCGCTTGGTTCGTCTTTCGAAGCCCAACACCCTCGGCGACCGTTGCCAACGTCGTAGTCACGATCTCATCGCCGCTTTCCAATCCCGTTCGAATGTAAGCGTAATCTGCATCGCTAAAAACGACTTCGGTTTCGCGGATCTCGAGCTTCTCATCTTTCATCACCCAAACCGTGTCTTGATCGCGGACGAACGCGCGAGGTAGCCGAATCACGTCCTTGATTAGTTTGCCTTTGATTTCAGTTTCGATCAGCGTATTGAGAATCATCGGCGGGTTGTCTGACGTTTGTCCCAATGGATCGTCGACGATGATTAAAACTCGAGCCAACCGAGATTGTTGATCGAGCGTGCCAATCAACCGAGAAACACGAGCTTCGCGTTCGACGCCCGGGCCCCATGCGTCTTGGTTACGCAATATGACGGTCGATCCCGCCGTACCATCGGAATCATTGTCAGTGGCATCTATCGAACCTGCGGGGGAATTTGTCTGACCAACGTTTTTCTTTTCAACGTTATTTGTTTCAGCAGCATTCGCTATAGCAGTATTTTTCTCAGCTGCAATTGGAAACTGCACCCACCGCAAACTGCGAACAGGAACCGCAGCCATGACCCAATATTCTTCCAATCCAATCAGCTGTCCTAGCTCGTCGCCAAGCCTGACTTGGGATCCAACGTTGACCAACCGGTTTAAGACTTGGGCATCAAAAGGAGCAAAAATCTCGGCGCGTTCCAGGTTCAGCTGAGCCCTTTCCACCGCCGCTCTGGCAGCAGAAACTTGAGCTTTGATCGAAGCGATTTGCGGCTCACGCATTACCAAACCGCGGTTCGTGCCGTCGATCGAACCTTCCAATAGCTTGAGTTCTTTTTCCGCCAGCCGTTGGCGTGCCAGCTCAATTTCCATGGACGCCTCTGCCTGCTCCAATTCGCTCTTGCTGATCGAAAGTGCATTTTCGAAATCCGCCGGATCGATGCGCAACAACAAATCGCCTTTGGTGACCATTCCGCCGGGTGCAAACTCTGGCGCAAGCTCGATCACTTGCCCGCTAACCCGAGGGCTGAGGCTGATCTGTTGTGCCGATTCGACGGTCCCCAACACCGCCAGTCGCGGCGAAAAGTCACCGCGCTCGACTGTGATCGTTTCCACAAGTGCGGCCGATTTTCGAGTGGAGTTGATCTTCTGAGCGGTGGGCTCGGTTCGGTTGATGACGATAATCGCCCCAGCCGCACCTGCCAAAATAGCAACGCAGACAATCACGTTGATGACGATACGCAGCCAGCCCCATTTCGATTTAGGTCGCACTTGAGTTGCTGCATTCATGGCTGTCCGACGTTAATGTTTGAACAGAAAAGTATTCAGAGGCGATTCCGAACTGATCAGGCATCACGTCACTTTGTCAAATTTTGGATTGAAAATATCTGCCGAGGAAACAATGGGGTAAGTCGCACGTCGATTCTTAGTTGAAACTCACGATGAATTTCTTTCTGTCGATCATGTTACGAATCAGACTGACGTGTCCAATCTTCCGACTCGGGCTGAACGATCATATAGGATAGTCGCTGTACCGTGCTTTCCAAGCGAGACTAACCGACAACGTCTAATTTTGCGAGTCTGCAGGTTCGGTTTCCAAATTCGGCAGATCAGTATCAGCGGCTTCTCTCAATGCGTCTTGCAAATCGGTTGTTTCTTCTGACGGTTCTTGGGGATCAACCTCTTCGACCTCTTCATTTTCCAGAGCAGGTCGATCAGGCAAAACAACAGGACGTTCGTTCGGCGAGGCTGGTTCAATCTCACCAGCCAAGGCCAGGTAAAGAGAGACGCGAATTAGTACTAATTCTAATTGGGCAGACAACAGTTGGCGCTGCAAACTTTGCTGCGTCGTACTGGCACTCAATATGTCCAGGTACTCAGCATCTCCAATCAGATACTGTTCACGTAGTTGGGCCGACGCCTGCCCTGCAAGTTTAACTTGTTCGTTTAGATGCCGGATACGTTGCACCTGATATTTTTCTTGAGCCAAACTGTCTTCAACTTCACGGAACGCGATCAGCATCGTTTGAGAGTATTCGCTAAATCGTTGAAATACCAACGCTGCATTGCGATCGACCTCGGCTCGCCGCTGACCGCCATCGAGCAAAGGAGCGACGAGTTGACCGCCCAGTGAAGCAAACCAATCACGAAATATGGACTCCGGACTGTCTGCGATATTTTGGACCGCCCCCGATAAACTGATCCGTGGATATTGCGAACTAATAGCGGAAGCGAGATCACGATCGGCGGCTTCGAATGCAAGATAGTCGCGAAGCACATCGGGGCGACGCTGTAATAATTCGGATGGCAATCCAGTATTGGGAAGCGGAGGCAACTCGGGAAGCTCAGAGCCCGTTTCGTAAGTCGCTGTTTGCGGCATCTCTCCCAACAGCAAAGCCAGCTGATGTTCCAGCACCTCGATTCGAGCCTCAGCAACAACCGACTGTTCCAACGTCGACTCCAGCAACTGACGCTGCCGAAGAACATCCGCACTTCGAATCAGACCTAATCCGAATCGCGATTCCTGCAACTCAAGTCCGGTCCGGTTTGTTTTGATTTGGTCTTTCAGCAATTTGACTTGGGCGTGTGCTTCTTGCAAAGAAAACCAGTTCCGAGCGATCTCAGAAGACAACGTTAGTGCGATCGCTTTAGCGTCATAACAAGTCGCATTGGCCCTGAACCGCTCTGCGTCGACGCGCGACTGAATTTCCCCCCACAGATCAACTTGATAAGCAGCATCCAACCCCAATCCGTATCTCTCGGAATCGCGACCTGGCCCGAAAACAAAACCAGCGTCAGAGATACCATTCAAATCTGGAAATAGGTCCGAAGCCTCTCGCCGCGTCAGCGCCCGTGCGGCTCTGACTCGTTGCAACGCGGCAGCAAGCGTGTAGTTGCCGCCAACTGCTTGATTGATTTTTTCCTCTAGTTCTTGATCACCAAATGCCACCCACCAACGGTTAGGAGCCTCGGAGATTCCACTGTCGGAAAACTGAGGTGCCGCCGGAACCAAGGGCTTGACGAAGTTCCGACCTGCGCAGCCCGACACGCACAGCGGCAAAACCAAGAGCCACCAGACAAGTCCCAATCGAACTGAAACATCCTGCAACATAAAAAGACTGCAAAGAAAAACGACGCCAAGTCACAATCCGGAGACTGAATCAAAATGGCAAAAGCACTGTCCTTTACAGGAACTTGACATTTAACGCGATAGAAATTTCTGGCCAAAACGCTGCCAGCGCGGTGTTTGGTAATCTGCTTAACCGCCCAAAGATCGTATTTCCTCGGAAGTTACTTGATTGAATCGGAGCATTTGTGAAGTCCGTGCAAGTTTCGAATTGTTAGAACCACTCCAAACAGCTGCTACAAACTTTTGCTCCTGTTCGTTAGCGGCCATTGGTTGCTTGCTCTCAAGAATTGAATCAGAATAGCGATTAAATGGAGTTCCCTCCTCGAATCGCTTTGGAGGACTTCAACGGCGTGCCAGTGTCGAATGAGAAATGAACCAAAAATGAGTTTGAGAACGACATCGAGAACTCGGTTTGTTTCGAATCAAAAGCGTCCGACATTCTGCCGTTACTTGCTGGTTTCAGCGATGTCATTGATCGTCGTTTTCGTCAGCGCTGAAAATTCCAACTCTCAAAACACCAACTCTCAGATCCCTTCCTCGAAAACAGTCGACTTTGGGAAAGAAGTCAGGCCGATCTTTGAAACCCATTGCTTTTCTTGTCACGGGCCCAATCGCCAAGAAAGCAATTTTCGTCTCGATGTTCGAAAACTTGCACTTGCCGAAGCTGACATGGGAGAACCGTCGATCGTTGTGGGGGACAGCAAATCCAGCCCATTAATTCAATTCGTATCGCCCGATGCCGACATTCCAATGCCTCCAGAGGGTGAAGGCAAACGACTTTCGAAAACACAAATCGAAACGTTGCAACGATGGATTGACCAGGGAGCAAAATGGCCCGATCAATGGGCAGGTGATGAATCGCAAAAGATCACCACCGACCACTGGGCCTTTCAACCGATTCGTCACATTGCTCCGCCAACGGTCAAAGAGCAGAAACTTCGCGAGTTTGTAATCGCCAATTCCATCGATCAATTCATCGCCGCGCGTTTGCAGCCAGAAGGAATTCAACCGTCGGTTCCCGCCGACAAACGATCTCTGGTTCGGCGGCTTTACGCGACCATGCACGGCATGAAGCCGACGCCTGAGCAAATGGAAACGTTTGTTAACAACGAATCGGGAGACGCTTACTCAGAACTCGTTACGCAAGTTTTAGCAAGCCACCACTACGGCGAGCGCTGGGCTCGCCACTGGCTGGACGTTGTCCGTTTTGGCGAGTCCACAGGTTACGAAGTCAATCGTGATCGAGAGAATGCATATTACTATCGCGACTATGTGATCGACAGTTTCAACAACGACAAACCCTACAATGAGTTTGTTGTCGAGCAAATCGCGGGGGATGCGATTGGTGTCGACGAAGCAACCGGTTTCCTCGTTGGTGGACCCTACGACATCGTAAAAAGCCCCGATATTAACCTGACATTGATGCAACGCGAAGACGAACTGGCTGACTACGTGAATACGACATCGACCACGTTTCTTGCTTTGACTGTTGGTTGCGCCCGTTGCCACAATCATAAGTTTGATCCAATCCTGCAGCGAGACTATTACGCAATGCAGGCCATTTTTGCTGGTGTCGCTCATGGTGAGCGGCAGATGCCAAACAAAGTCGACTCGACCGTTCAGGAATCAATTAGACAAACCGATTCAAAATTGAATTCTGTATTGGCTAAACTGACCGTGCTTCGCAAATACGCTTCTGCAAAAAATCCAAGCAGAAATTTGCTTGATGCTGTGAACGGCAAATCAAACACTGACGAATTTGAATCGACAAAGTCAAAATACATTCGGTTCGAAATTCTCGCGACCAACAGTGTCGAGCCTTGCCTCGATGAGTTAGAAGTGTTTTCAACAAAGGGTATCAACGTCGCGTTGGCATCTAACGGAAGCGTCGCGACATCGTCAGGCGACTACCAAGGCAACCCTAAACATAAACTAAAACACATCAATGACGGCAAGTTTGGAAACGAGTTTAGCTGGATCTCAAACACTGCTGGAACGGGCTGGATCCAAATCGAGTTCTCCAAACCAGTAGAAATCTCTCGAGTCGTTTGGGGTCGTGATCGCAACGCCGTGTTCGCCGACCGCCTCGCTATTGATTATTCCGTGAAGGTCTCGATGGACGGTAGCGTGTGGAACGAAGTATCGAATGCCAATCGTCGCAAACCATTCAACGGCCGCGAGTCCGACGACGCGTTTATCAATCGGTTGCCAAAAGAAAAAATTGAACCGGCGACAAAACTATTGGCGAAAGCCAAAGAACTTCAAGCCGAAAAAAACAGACTCTCCACTTCGATCCCAATTGGCTACGTCGGCACTTTCAAAAAACCAAAGACGATCCATCGGCTTTATCGTGGTGATCCAATGAGCCCCAAGGAAGCCGTCCCGCCAGATACTTTGACAGTCATGGGATCACTGGATCTGTCTGACCAAACGCCGGAGCAGGGGAGGCGTGTCAAATTCGCTCAGTGGTTAACCAACGAAAACAATCCACTCACCGCACGGGTGATTGTCAATCGCGTGTGGCATTATCATTTTGGTCAAGGGATTGTTGAAACGCCAAGCGACTTTGGCATCAACGGGCGGCGCCCCTCCCACCCAGAGTTGCTTGACTGGCTTGCACGCGAGTTCATGAACAATGGCTGGTCGCTCAAGTGGCTTCACCGGCAGATCCTTAGCTCGAGTACTTATCGTCAATCCAGCGCCCCAAGAGCGAAACCGCTTGCCATTGATGCCGACAGCAAACTGCTTTGGCGTTTTCCGCCTCGACGAATGGAAGCCGAAGCGATCCGCGATTGCGTGCTTCAGGTTTCCGGCAAACTTAATTTGAAAGCAGGAGGGCCGGGATTTCTACTATTCAAAATCAATCATGAAAATGTGCACCACTATTTTCCGCTGGAAGAATTTAATGAAAGTCATTTTCGCCGCATGATTTACATGACTAAAATTCGCCAAGAACAAGACGATGTGTTCGGCGCGTTTGATTGCCCTGACGGTGGACAAACCATCCCCAATCGAACTCAATCGACAACAGCGTTGCAGGCTTTGAATTTACTGAACAGCAAGTTCATGCTTGAGCAAGCCGATTTTTTTGCCGCAAGGCTGAAACAATCAAGCGAAGACATACGAGTCCAAGCCACACTCGCGTTTGAACTTGCATTTTTAAGACCAGCAACCAAAGAAGAAGTTCAAGACTCCGTTCAGTTCATTGAGAAACATGGCTTGAAAGCGTTTTGTCGAGCGATTTTTAACAGCAATGAATTCTTGTACGTGAGTTGATCAGCAAACAAAAACCAAGACGAAAACAGAAAGCATCGCAAGCGGCTTTGAGCGAGTGAAGATGACTAACAGGAAACACTCAAATCGCTTACATGACCTAAATCCTGTCACATTTTTCTTCGCCTCTATCCGCCAGCGGACTTTGCAACGAGCCAACAAATGATCAACCGAAACCACTTGTTGAACCGACGCTCTTTCTTGTCCAACTCGATGTCGGGACTGGGAAGCATTGCCTTGGCTCAGATGTTGGCGTCGCAGGGGTTGGCGGACATCCCGGCAGATTCCAACGAACTCAATCCCCACAAATCACCGATCCGTCCGCTAATCGAACCCAAACACCCCAACCGAGCACGAGCACCACACTTTGCACCGGCAGCCAAAAACGTAATCGTCATTTTCTGTGCCGGAGCCTGCAGCCAGATCGACACATTCGATTACAAACCTGAGCTGATCAAACGACACGGCCAGCCGATGCCGGGCGAGAAGATCGTCACCTTCCAAGGCGGTCAAGGCAACCTGCAACAAAGCCCGTGGAAGTTTAAACCGCGCGGGAAATCAGGCAAGATGATTTCTACACTTGTCGATCACATCGGCCAACACGCCGACGACATGTGTTTCATTCATTCTTTGACTGGCAAAACCAACACGCACGGGCCCGGCGAAAATTTCATGTCGACCGGATTTACACTCGATGGATTCCCCAGCATCGGTGCTTGGGCGACCTATGCGTTGGGCACTGAAAACGAGAACCTCCCCGCGTTCGTAGCGATTCCAGATCCTCGGGGCAAACCCCAATCAAGCGTCAACAATTGGGGGCCAGGATTTTTACCGGCCGTTTTCCAAGGAACTGACTTTAACGTTTCATCGCCGATTCGGAACTTGGCTCGCCCGGACAGTATCTCACGCATTCGAGACAAAGCAACTCGCGACTTCCTCAAACGCATGAATGAACGGCACCTTGAGAAATTCCCGCAGGACACAGAATTGGCCGCGCGGATCGCCAGCTATGAACTTGCGGCGAAAATGCAATTGAGTGTTCCAAAAATCAATGACCTGTCGACCGAACCGAAACATATTTTGGAAATGTACGGCGCAAATGATTCAACCAACGATCTCAAGGCAGGCTTCGCTCGCAATTGCATCCTTGCCCGTAGGCTGATTGAAAATGGTGTGCGGTTCGTGCAATTGTTCAACGGTGCGTACCAAACTGGCGGCGAAGGGACGAGCAATTGGGACGGGCACAAGTTTCTCAAGAAGCAATACGATGTTCACGGTTCGATTCTGGACCAACCGACCGCCGCGTTGCTAACTGATCTAAAGCAACGTGGAATGCTAGAAGATACATTGTTGGTGTGGTGTACAGAGTTTGGTCGAATGCCAACCTTCCAAGCCGGCGCTAGCGGTCGCGACCACAACCCCGCAGGCTTTACTGCTTGGATGGCAGGTGCGGGAGTGAAGAAAGGTTTTACATTCGGTGCGACGGACGAATTTGGCTACAAAGCCATGAAAGACGTGGTCACCGTCTATGATTTTCACGCTACGATCCTTCATTTGTTAGGACTGGATCACGAACGTTTAAGCTACTACCACAACGGGATCGAACGACGACTGACCGACGTTCACGGCAACGTCATCTCGGATGTCTTGCTGTCTGGGTAAAATCAAAAGGCGTTCGGGAGCAGGTTTTGACAGGGTGGACACGATGTGCATTCACTACGAAAGTCAAGAAATTGATTTGAGTCAGCTGAAGAATCGGTCGGTGTTTTTTAAACCAGGAGAAAACGTTTTGCCAACAAAGACAGTCAGCAAAGGGATCACGCGTTATGACGTGGGTGCAACCAGAGGCTACAACGTCCGAGTCACCCGCAACAAAGTCACGCACCGCAAGTTTTTTGGCGATGTGGCTCACGGAGGCAAACGCAAGGCACTGAAGTGCGCCAGGCAGCACTACGCCGAGCTTGTCCAGAAACTTCCTGCCGGCAACACCACAAAGGGCATGAAGCACAAACGCAACAAAGCCGGCGTTGGAGGGATTTATCCGTTTCGGTACGAAACCAAAGGTGGCGGATGCAACACGACATGGTGGGCGGCTTGGCTGACCGATGGCAACCGTCGCAAAGTCGGATTCAATGACAGCATTTACGGGAAACGAAAATCAAAACAGCTCGCCGTGATCGCCCGCGAATTGGAATGCATGGATCGCGAGGAAGTGGTCAAAGTCTTCGAACGCAGGAAGAAATCGAAAACCCGTTCTCTGGCGTAAACGGGGCCGAAACCTCAATCGTCGCACCCTCACGGGTGCGTGGATTGAAACAATAACCGAGTTATGAATAGATATTTTGGCTGGGCTGTCGCACCCTCACGGGTGCGTGGATTGAAACGATGATTGCCAAAACGGTAGCGGAAACTGAATTGTCGACAAACTCAGCCAGACAAATCCCAACTTCTTAAGTGCATTCCGGCAATGTGGTTTTAGCCTACCGTCTTCAAGTGCTGTCTTCTGTGTAATAGATTGAGCGCAGTCTGATGCAAAAATGGTTTAGCATTTGCTGCCGCTATGATTCCGCGAAACACAGATTAAAGGTGCAACTTGAACTTGGTGATTTCCAACGACGTGAAAACCATGGGACAGAACGCTGCTGCGGCTGGAGCGGTGATCCTTCGGCAAGCTCTCGCCGCCAAAGGAACGGCTGCCATCATCGTCGCAACCGGGAGCTCGCAATTCGAAGTGCTTAATGCGCTCGTTGATGAACCGGAAATCGACTGGTCGCGTGTGACAGGATTTCACCTCGACGAATACCTTCAATTGCCAGAAAACCATCCTGCTTCGTTTCGCAAATATCTCAAAGAACGATTCGTTTCCAAGATCCCAATTGGATCGTTTCACTATGTTGATGGTGAAGTCGATCCTGAGGCCGAATGCCAACGTTTGGGCGAGCTGATTTCGGCTCAGCAAATCGATGTCGCCTTTATCGGGATTGGCGAAAATGGACATTTGGCGTTTAACGATCCTCCAGCTGATTTTGAAACCGAGGCACCTTACATCGTCGTTGAACTCGATGAAGCCTGTCGCCAACAACAACATGGCGAGGGCTGGTTCAATTCGATGAAAGAAGTTCCAACGCACGCGATTAGTATGTCGATTCGTCAGATCATAAAATCGAAATCGATTATCTGCACCGTCCCGGATGAAAGAAAAGCGGTCGCGGTTCGTGATTCTGTCGAAGGCGAAGTTACGCCGACTGTTCCCGGCTCGATCTTGCAAAAGCACGAGAATGCGACGCTGTTTCTTGATACAACAGCGGCGTCTCTGCTAAGCTCTGACGCATGAACGACTCCGCTCCATCCTACGAATCTCGAAATGCATTTGATTTGCAAGTCAACGGTTTCGCGGGATTGGACTTTAATGGTGACGAACTCGATCCGGAGTTGCTTGAGTCGGCTTGTAAGAAACTTCTGGCCGACGGCGTTTCCAACATTCTTGCCACCGTGATCACGGCAAGTCTCCACGACATGGCCCAGCGCATTCAAAACGTTTGCCGCGCAAGAGAATCCAGCGCTACAATTCGTCAGGTGATCGCCGGCATTCACATTGAAGGGCCATTCATCAGTCGCGAACCCGGTTATGTGGGAGCTCACCCTGTCGAACATACTCTTGACGCGAACCTTGATGCGTTGAAACGACTACTCGATGCGGCAGAAGGAATCGCGAAAATTGTTACGCTTGCGCCAGAAGTCGACAAAGAATTCAAATTTACTAAATACTTGAAGAATCGAAACGTTACCGTTGCAGCTGGGCATTGTGATCCGAAATTACGAACTCTGGAGGCCGCAATCGATGCTGGTGTTTCGATGTTTACTCACTTGGGCAATGGATGCCCGATTCAAATGCATCGCCACGACAACATCATCCAACGAGCGTTGTCGTTTTCCGATCGTTTGGTGATTGGATTTATTGCAGACGGAATTCACGTTCCGTTTCATGCACTTCGAAATTATTTAGACGTCACGGGTTTCGACAAAGCTTTCGTTGTGACGGATTGCATTTCGGCAGCAGGGTGTGGGCCTGGGACGTTTCAATTGGGAAACCAGTCTGTCATTGTGGACGACAATTTTGCAACTTGGTCTGCCGACGGAAGCCACTTGGTTGGCTCAGCGTTAACCATGCCAGATGTAATCGGCAACTTGCGCCGACAACTAGGACTGACTGAGGAAGAGATCATACGCCTGACGGAAACGAATCCTCGCAAAGCAATCGGTCTGGAAGAAACAGATGACCACTCCTGAACCCCCAAAAAACGCAAAGGGCTTTTTTCGACGCGCGGTTGCCGGGATCGGACCTGCAATCATTGTGGCGTGCATCGTGCTTGGCCCAGGAAGCATACTGACCAGCTCAAAAGTCGGCTGCCAGTTTGGGTTCTCGATGGCTTGGCTGATTTTAGTGGCCGGCGTCCTGATGCTTGCCGCCGTTGCCACCGCAACACGAATTGGCGTCCACTTTGCCCAAACACCACTACAGGAAATCTCTGATCGGCTGGGGCGTCCTCTATCTTTCGTCACTGGTCTGAGCGTGTTTTTCATCGCCGCCAGTTTTCAATTCGGAAACAACCTCGGCGTGCTTGCCGCGATTGAACCGCTGGTCCCCATTTCTAACATTGGGCGGGTTATTTGCTTGGTCATTCTGAATAGCTTATTAGCGGTCTGTTTGTTTGGGTTCAAGCGGATCTATGCGAACCTTGAATCGTTAATGATGGTGATGATGGGAATCATGTTGTGTGGCTTTGCCGCCAATCTGTTCTTTGCAGGTCCTTCATTTTCCAACCTCGCTGCAGGGCTAATGCCAAGCCTTCCCGATCAACTTTCGGGGAACTTCTTTCCGACTGTTGATATTAAAAAATCAAGCGGCTCCAAAACGGTTTTGATCGACCCTTGGCTGGCCGTCCAAGGGCTGATCGCAACCAGTTTTTCTGTCGCCGGCGCTTTTTACCAAGCTTTTCTTGTTCGGGAAAAAGGACTGACGAAAGACGAACTTTCAAGTGGATTCGTTGACTCTTGCGTCGGCACGTCTGTACTTGTGATCGTTTCGCTGATGATCATGGCGACCGCGAGCACTGTCTTGATGGGGCGAGTCGACCCCGGTGAACTTAAGTCAGCCGGCGATGTGGCGATCCAGTTGGAGCCAATGTTTGGACCGGCGGCGAAGTGGCTTTTCTGTATCGGGATCCTCGCCGGAGCCATCAGTTCGTTTCTGGTCAACTCAATTCTTGGCGGGACGTTTCTTGCCGATGGCGTTGGCAAGGACTCGTCACTCGATTCACTGTGGACCAAAATGTTTTCCATTGGTGTGATGGCAATCGGGATGATCGTTGCACTTTCCACGACTAGCGAAAGTCGTGTTCCACTGATCATTTTCGCTCAGGCGGTGACGGTATTGGCGGTTCCCGTTCTTGCGGTGGCGCTTTTGTATCTCGGCACAAGAAGAACAGAGGAAAATCGAATGGTCGTTCCAATGTGGCTTAACTCGATCAACATTTTGGGTTTGATTGTTGTTCTCTTGTTCGCCCTAAGAACAGTCGTGCGAATCTATTTTCAATTTTGAAACGCCATAAACGAAGGACTCGTGTTGGTTTATCACTTCGACTGTGGTTCTTTTCGTCGCTTCAATTCGTCATAGAATCCTTAACAAGCAAGCAATCTTTCTAAGGTGCAACCATGAGAAACCAAACTCGTCGATCGGCCCTGAAAACCATCGGAGCAACATGCGGAGCGTTTTCATTGCCCGTACCTGGACGTCTTTTTGCTAACCAAGACTCCAATAAGCCAATTCGGCTGGGCGTCATCGCGGATCTTCACGGGGGACTGGCTGTTGATGCTGAAACGCGATTGGATGCTTTTTTAACAACGATGAAAGGCATTGAAACTGACGCTTTGATACAGATGGGTGATTTCGCGTTTCCCAATAAGAAACACCAATCGTTTGCCGACAAATTTAACGCCGCTCACGACAACACAATCCATGTCATTGGCAACCACGAATTCGATTTCGGGCTAACTCGCGAAGACTGTTTCAAAGCGTGGGGCATAAAATCCGCGTACTACTGTCGCGACGTCCAAGGCATACGACTGATCGTGCTGGACGGAAACGAAACAGGTTCACCAACGCAAAAAGGGTACCCTTCTTTTATCGGCAAGCAACAAATCGCATGGCTCGAATCGGAATTGGTCGCGGCGGATCGACCGTTGCTTATTCTCAGCCACCAACCACTGGCAGGTGAGTACGCCGTTCAAAACGCAGACAAAATTCAAGAATTATTAACGCGTCATCGCGAGAAGATTTTGCTTTGCATCAACGGGCACACCCATGTCGATTCGCTACTCCAAGTCGATGGCGTCAATTATTTGCATATCAATTCGGCGTCTTATAACTGGGTAGGTGGCGAAACAAGGATGGCGTACTATGAGGACCCATTGTTCACGACGATCACGATCAATTCTGAGAAACTGCTGGTTAGGGTCGAAGCAAAAATTTCAACATGGAAAGGAACCTCTCCCACGGACATTGGATATTTCGATCGTAGCGATGCACCACCTGAAACCATCGTTGTGCCTGCAATTCGCGGCCGGCAGTTGAATGTCCGAGAGAATAAAATTCAAACGACGCCGATCGCGCGAGAATCTACAAAAACAAATCTAAGAGTGATGACGTGGAACATTTGGGGACGGCTCAATCAAGAACCACGATATACGATCGACAACAAAACGGCTCGTCAGCGAACGATTGAAATCATTCGCGACAGCGGCGCTGATATCGTTGCGATGATCGAAACTTATGGCTCTGCCACCGACATTGCGGCGGCATTGGGATTCCATCACTACACGCCTGCCGCGGATGCGAACTTGTGTATTTTCAGTCGCTACCCACTTACAGACATCGAGCCACTCAAAGAACTTTCGGCATTCTCATTCATCGCTGCAACAGTAAATTTGCCCGGTGGTCAAAAAGTTCGCGTTTACGACATTTGGTTGACCAGCGGCGGACGGCACATTGTCGAAATCAAGAACGAAAAGCTAACTGATAAAGATTTTTGCGACGGGGACGACCTGCGAGCCGAACAGTTGCAAACGTTTCTAACTCACGATGACTTCAAAAAACACGTTGCGAACTCAGTAGAAGTACCAGTGATTGTCGCTGGCGATTTCAATTGCGTTTCTCACCTCGATCACAATGAAGGAACACGTCAAAGCAATCTAAACCAAGCGAGAACACTGCCGATCAAAGTTTCCAAGGCGATGCACAAAGCCGGATTCTCAGACACCTACAGGCAGTCCAATCCGGACATCCTTGATTCAACACTGGGACATACTTGGACAACCGTCGGAATGGGATTTCAGTATGTTGCTGAAAAAGGGTTTGTGCCGGTGAAAGAAAACCCCGAGCCTAAATACCGAGATCCCTACGCTCGGATCGATTACATCTACTCGATAGGTTCGCGGCTGGAACCTCAAACCTCGACCGTCATCGCGCATCACCCATCACAGTCAGAAAGAAGTTTTCCCGAGTTTCCCTCAGACCATGCAGCCGTTCTGACCGAGTTTCGAATTCTTGAGAAATAGATCGTCTCAATTCCTTCATTTTCTACTCGCCAATCTTCAATTCAACTGAATCGGTTTGCGGGCGCAAGCAGCTTTCTTCGTTGCAGACTTGATAGTTGATTGTCAGGGTGAGTGATTCTCCAATCTTGGATTCATCCCGCACGACGATGTCTTTGTAGAGCACGCATTCGTTTTCCCAGATTGATATTTTGGGATTCTCTCGTGATGGGTGCCCTGGTGTTCGGTTCCATTCGTCATCGACCTTGATGCCATCAGGAGCCTCTACTTTAAGCGTCGTGCGGTTGTATGGTTCGTCAACCGGAACGTCGGAATAGAGATGCCAACCGTCCAGGATTTTGAATTTTGCGATCACTCGAAAACGAATCTCAGAGCCCGCAGGCTTTGTCGATTTCAATTTCACCAACTCGCATTTGTATGCGACGGGATTATCCGATTTTGGCTGAGCGACCGAGATTGCATCGATCAGTTTCTCATTGGCTTCGTTGGCTTGTTGTAGCTTTCGATTTTTGTCGTCTACCAACCATTGTTGTTTGCCATCAGCGATGACTTTATTGACATCGATGCTGAATTTAAATCCCGCTGGCTCGGAAAAGAACAAATAGTCACGACGATCAGCGAGCCATTTTTTCCACTGCTGAGATGTAGCAAAATCTTGATTCGTGTATCGCTTCAAAATGCGAAAGGCTATTTCATTTTTGGGTTCTTGTTCAATTAGCGTGATGCACTTTTCAAGAATTCGAAAATCGTTATTGGGAATCCCCAATGCTTTGGCGTCTTCGTCGATTTTCATGGGCGTGAACCATCCGTCGGACTCGCCATAAAAGTAGGGTCGGTTGTTTTCGAGGTACTTAACGCAAGCAGCGACGTCGTCGCCCATCTCATTGCGAATTTCTTCTGGCAATCGACTTAAAGCATCCATCCGATTCCAAGGTGGCGATTCCCAAGCCAGTCGCGATTCCTCGAATCTCGAAAGCGTCTCGCCATTCTTCTGACGTTCGCGGAGTTCTTCTTTTACTTTCTCGTCTGCGATGGCTGATTTCTTTGTGTAAGCCGCCCAAATATCATTCCCTTGATCCGAAAGTTTGTAGAGGATGCTGTCGATCGAATCACGACACATGACGGGTGCTTTTTTGGCGTGTGCCTGTTGGCCTGCAAACTTTTTGATGTAATGGATTGAATTCACGAAAACCAACTTCGCTTCTTCGGTCATGTAGGTCGGTGAAGCGGCGAATCCCCAGTGGAGATAACTTCCTTGTCGCCCGATAGCCATTGAGTTTGGGCCTTTGGAATTCACGCCACCGGAAATAAATTCACCGTCAGGTGAGTCATCGATGTTCGGGGCAACGGTTCCTATCAACATTCCTTCGCCATCTTTGTAGCCTTCGGTTTGGACACGCCACATCGGGATGGTTTCCGCTAGGTCCCGTCCTTCAGGGTAGAGCCGATAGGAATCAGAAATTGGAAGTTCAGTGAAGGTAAGATTGACTTGATTTGGACTGTGGAAAACTTCGTGGCCTTTGCGCAACCCGTGCGCATGTGAGTCAAGACATTCTCACAAATGGTCCAATCGTAGACCCATCGAATTTCTCCCCAACGTCATCGGGGCGATGTTGCCAATCATGACTGCCGGGCGATCAAAATCGTATGGCATCCGAATCTTTTTCGTCCAGTTTCCCATATCGATTTGTTCGATCGCTGGTGGCCTCGCATCAAAAACCGTAACGTCGAAATTGTCCGACAGCGCAGGTTTGTAGTCGACAGCATTCAAAATCGTGACCTCGCGAAAATGCTCCTCGAGAAGTGACTTGAACGCCGGAGTCCTTTCTTGACGCAGTTCTGAATATCGTTTTGCCGATTTGCCTTCAAGATAGCTTGGAGGTTTAATTTTGACTTCTGGATCGCTTCCGACGAACAAAATTCGCAACGTCGATTTTTGGGAGCCCGGGTTTTTGGCAGATTCCTTTTTTCCGTCTTGCCCTTGGCACATCGAAACGGCGCTGAAAAACAAACATGCCACGAGTGCCAAATTTGATCTTAGAAATAAATTCATTTGTGAGCTCGATTTTTGAATCACTTGAGGAATCACTCCACTTGGGACGACGGAACGAAGAGTCTAGCAAACTATGCTACTCGCAACAGTTTTGAAGTAACGCTTGAATAAAACGTAGCAATACGACACTTCATTTTCTCAGACGACTCGCACCAAATTTATTTAGAAAATCTAAGTTCAATTTTGTCGAGAATTGGTTTAGACACGTTTTCTATTGCCTTTGCCGTAGCGACGAATATCCAACAATTGCCCGAGCCAAGACTCAGCATCATAGGTGCATCACCGAGGTTCGTTGGCCCGAGGTTTCCAACTGATTTCCAGTTCATCCAAACGGGCGACTGCTGGAGTTTACTCATTTGCGCCGGACGTTTCGTTTCGAATTTTTTAAGCTTACTTCGCAACGTTGACAGCGGTTTCGTTGGTGAAGCCAAACCGTCGTTTAGTCCGAGTCCGTCATGGGAAGCCGTGACTTGTTGCCATTGAGCTGGAGTATCGATGGTCCGACTTAACCCACGTAGCCAACGGACACTGTGCACCCACAATCTCAAAAATCATCAACAATGCTCAGCCAATCTTGATATCAAAATCCACGCTTCCGTCTTCATTTTCTGACTCAACGAAGTGGATCTGTTCTTTAAAATGGTCGGCAACTCCCGTCATGATTCCCCTAGCGACAGCTGGCATTCTCCTTTCTGAATCGTAATGGAAATGCAAGCGCCCAGGACCAAGCGATTTGAATTTCAATTTCGGTGGACGTGCGTCCGCTTTTTGTATCCGAACGGCTTTGTGGATTGTCCCCTCAGTATTTAGTAACAGCTGCTCAGTCTTCCACGACGGGTCAATTGTTGTCTTGTACATCGTAATCAGGTTTGGGGCGGTGAATTTACCAAATTCAAACAGTACGTCCGACACTGCCACGCCAAGTAGTTCTGCAGCAGCAGTCGCAATGCCGACAGCTTCTGAATCGTCGTAAACGGCAATTGGCAAATAAATTTTGAGTGGGATACCAGCCATCTCAAGCACTGCTCTCCAAGTAGCCTCGCCATGATTCTCGACGGTGAACTTCTTGAGTTCGTTCATGATAATTCCGTGCATGCATAAGTCCTCGCGCGGATTTGCGAAATAGAAAAGAAGATTAAGAAAAGAGAATTTTGAATAGAGCACAAATCCTTTACTTCAACTAATAAGTTTTGAACAAAAGTAGTGAAAAAATTCCACGACAGGGTCGGATTTCTATTCCCCAACAAACGCATTTCTGAATGCAGCCGTAAGACCTCCACGAAAAAATCGGCAACAAACACTTTCACAATCATGAAAGACTTGAATTTAGACGGCTGAACCGCTCGGCCAAAAATCAGGCACAACGAACGCGCGTTCATTGTTTGCATCTTCTGAGCCCTTGGTCAATCGCAACATGACGGGATAGCCAGCACCGGCGAAGTGTTTTAAAAGTTTCTCTTGCAGCTGCATGATCGGCTGTACATCAAA
Source organism: Mariniblastus sp. (assembly GCA_045105295.1). Taxonomy (GTDB): domain Bacteria; phylum Planctomycetota; class Planctomycetia; order Pirellulales; family Pirellulaceae; genus Mariniblastus. The sequence goes on along the minus strand of JBGCDK010000066.1, from coordinate 48,355 downwards.
TGACGTTGCTGAAAGCCAGAATGGTTTCTCCGCAATGGATCCGCCATACCACTGATCCAAAATTTCAAGTTCGGACTCGCGAATCCAGACTCCCTTTGTGTGCTTGACCGACATTCTTGACGGAATCTCGATCGGGATCTGTGACGATGGGTGATAGAAAATTGTCCCGCGCATGAAAGCCTGTCGCTGTGTGACATCGGGATACTGTTTCGCGCTCATCGCCAACTGGCCGCCGAATAGCTTTTCCGTTTTGCGTTCGAAATTATCAGTAGCATTGGGGCCCGGATAGTGACTGACTTTCGAATTGGGAAAGTGCAAAAAGAACTTCACGGCTGATTCCAAATGCGTCATCACACCATTTTCATCTCGAAACAAAAAGTCAATCTCGCCCAGGGTACGGTTTCCGTCTCGAATGTGAATCCCTTTTCCTATCAGTTCAACTCTTCGAACATGTTCAAGCCAAAACCCGACAAGGTTTTCGAAGTAGCGGCCAACTTTATGCTCGACTTGGCATTCGCAGAATTTTGCGAGTTGATCAACCGCCGATCCATCGAGATTGGATGGATCAAACTCGATCTCTTCAACGGATTGAGGACCTGCCACCAATGATGGTGAACTTAGAACCCACTTCAAGTCTCGAATCGCCTGCTCGTGAGTAAGTTTATAACTTGGATGGACCATCATTGAGCAACGAGAATTGATTGGAGAAAACAGGTTTGTGAGCGGCATTGTTCAAAAGCATCGAGATCGAATTTTCATTTCGCAATCCAACATTAAATCCGCCTTGTTGTTTGGGAAAACCGATGGCTCAATCAGAAACGCAACCCTCTGACAGACCAACGCGCGCTCCGACCGTTCGTGGCAAAATAAAATGGTATCTTAGCGACATAAATGAGACTTCGTTTTCACTTCGCGGCTAAATTCTGCACTGCTGGAATTTTCAATCGTTTGAATGGGCGTCCACGAAGCGATCGGTTGATCGCAAAATACGTTGTGTCATAATCTCAGGCTTCAACTTACCTTCACCAAACTGCCGACCGAAAAACGTTTAAAAAATGCGATTCAAAATTATGTTTCAGGCGAACCTCAAAACTTGCGTACAAACGTTTGCCATTTTTATTGCACTTTCGACCACCGTGAGTTCCTTGATGGCCCAGTCTCCTTTGAGCGAAGAAGGCAAAAAACAAAAGGCAACTCATGACTATCTTTTTAAAACGTTTCTCGATGGGCGAACAACCAAATACGTTGGCAATGGGAAAACCAAAGGCCTCAAAGAACTGACCATTCTCAAGGAATCAAAAGAAATCCGAGACGGCGATGAATTGTTGCTACCTGTTGGTACCGAGCGGATCGCAGGACTGTTTCGCCATTTTGGATTTAAAGGCGAGAACCTCGATCGCATCAAAGAAGTTCGCGTCTATCCGTTTTCACCAGAAAAGGCTCCACCGCGCAGCGTGCAAGTGAAAGACTTTTATCGCGTTCAAATGCCATCCATCCCCTTAGCCGACAAACCGTTTGGGCGGATGAAGATTCGTTTCCTGATGAAAAACACCGATTCCGTTTGCCGGATCGACGACCTGACTTTCATTGCACAAAAACAAATCCTTCCTGACTTTGACACGATTCCCTACCGCGACCTTGGCTCAGAGTTTCCTCGTGTGCCAGTCAAGATCGATATCGACACTGAACATGAACTTTCGATCGGCGGAACGGTTGAGCTGGAACGGGATCGTTGGTTTCGAATGCACGAGATGCCCGGCGGTGTCAGCGAAGCATTCGAACGATGGGCCGCCGAGCGTGGATTCCTTCCAGGACGTGGAGCTTTCAAATTCAATCCAGCACTGACACGCGGATGGGTCAAGGGAGAAACCAACGTCCTCAAGGAACGCAGAGACAAACCGGGAGCCGCAGATTTAACATTCTTCGATGGTTATGACTCTGGCACACGGCAACGAAAAACGATTCCCCTGTTCAAAGAAAAACCGCATGCAACTTGCTTCAACGACTGGCCTGAATTCATGTCAGTACCTTTGAAGGGGAGGGGGACTCCGCTGGTCGAACACTTTGACGATGCGGCAGAACTTGCGGCTGCCTATGTCGAAGACCAAATCAAAGACGGAGGTTTCACAGCGGCGTGGTGGGAAGTGAAAAACGAAAGCAGCGTCCAGTCGGAATGGGCACATCACTGGCAGGAAAAGGACGGAATTGACGGATGGGGACTGCTTGCCGATTTCCACAATCGGGTCGCCAGAGCCGTTCACGCGAAAGCGCCGCACGTCAAAGTCGGCGGGCCTTCTTCGGCGTACATGCAGCTTCAAATCAAAGATTTCGCCCTATTTAGAAACCAAGCCCGCTTTATCGAAGAGACTCGCGGTCATATCGATTTCTTCTCACATCACTTTTATGAAAACGCGTTGATGCTTGGCGCACACGAACGTCGTGGGCTTGGCTACTCCAACTATTTGCTTGGACGATACGAAGCGATTCTCGATATGCTACGGGCTCACATGCACAAGGTCGACAATGTTTTGCCGATTTTGATTACAGAAACTGGATCGTTACAGAACGGGCGACAACCATCAGACAATTGGTTGCGACTCTACGCGTGGAACGCCTATCTAACCAAATCAATGCAGCGGCCAGATCAAATTGACTTGTTTGTGCCGTTTATTTTCTTACGTATGGCTTGGAATCCTAACAGTGGTGACGCCGCGTTCACGCCGAAAACAGATCGCAAACAACATCGCACGATCGACGATTTCGTAAAAACGACGATCGCGCATTATTTTGAACTGTGGCGTGATTTTGACGGTCGCCGATTGCCGGTAAAATTCAATCGCGACTGGCTGGATGTTGTTGCGGTTCACGATGGCAAACGAATTTCGATTGCAGTGACGAATATGGGAGGCCGCCAAATCGCACTTGATTTATCCAGTGTGGCGAAACGGATTGGAGCTTCCGCCGCAAAACAAACGCGACTGAACTATCACAAAGGCGAGGTTGTTTTCGAAGCCGAACACCCGGTTAAAGCCAATGCCATTCCAGTCGATGTCAACGAAACCACTGTCATTCGATTGATTCTCGACCGGCCGCTCAAGCCACTAAAGACTTTGAAAATGGACCGTTTGTACGCCTCTCAAACCGCGGTGAAGTCCAGTGGCGATGCGAGCTCCTTCAAAGTCAAAATCGACGATCCAAAAATGGTTAACTCAGCGAAGTTGATTGTCGGAATTCATCGGAGCGGGGGGGTCACCCAGCCACTGGTTGTGAATGTTAATGGCACGCCAGTCAACTTCGACATGGGTGACGCGAACGAATTCTCAGAGTTTTTTGCACCGCTCGATGCCGACTTGTCTACATCGATTTTACGCAACCAAAACAATATCTTGGTCACGGCTCAAAAAGGCGCAACGATCACTTCTGTTCAACTGGTAACGTACAGTGAGGCTGAATGACATCCTGTTTTTATTCGGTGACGCTGGCATTCTGATACTCGAGTTAGCGTTCGTTTTCAAAACAAATGCCCACGGCATATTAGATCAATCTATCCACCATGCAAACACAAAATTGATGGCCCCTTCAATGCTGCCTCTCTTCTGCAACCGACGAATAGGGTTAAACTGAGTCGCAATAAGGACTGGGCATATCATGAAAATCGCAAAATTCCCGGACAACGAGCGCGCACGAATCAACGCACTTGAGCGATACGGAATTTTAGACACTCCCCCTGACGCTGTGTTTGATAGTATCACCCAAGCGACGGCCAATGCGTGTGAAATGCCGGTTGCCTTGATCAGTTTGATCGATCGAAATCGCCAGTGGTTTAAGTCTTGTGTCGGATTAGACGTCAACGAAACAACACGCGATGTGGCGTTTTGCGCACACGCGATCAACAACCCGACTCAGTTGCTGGAGGTCGAAGACGCAACGAAGGACCCTCGGTTCTCAGAAAATCCGCTTGTCACGGGTGAACCTGGAATTCGATTCTACGCTGGCATGCCACTGGTGACTCCCGATGGCCTCGCGTTGGGATCACTTTGTATAATCGATTTCAAACCTCGACGACTTTCGGCATCTCAACGCAATACAATTAAGAATCTGTCCAACGCAATTATTGCTTTATTTGAAGAACGAAGGCACTCGCCCGTTGCTGCGATCAACAATGCAATTGAAGAAACATTGAAAACGGGGTTGCTCGTTATCGATCCGAAAGTGGAAGGCAACCCAATCATTTATTGCAATCGTGGCTTTGAAACTATCACAGGCTACAACAAATCGGAAATCATCGGCAACAATTGGCGATTCCTTCAAGGACCCGAATCAGATCCCGCTCCGTTTGACGCAGTTCAACTAGCAATCCAAGAAGAGCAAGAATGCGTTGTTACCGTTCACGCTCTTCGCAAAAACGGATCACTGTTTTGGAACGAAGTTTCCCTGTCACCGATTCGAGATGCATGTGGAAACCTGACTCATTTTTTGGAGATTCATTCCGACATTACCGATCGCAGAATTGCCGAAGATGCAGTCCAAGAAAGTCACGACTTGCTCGAACAACGGGTGACTCACAGAACAGCAGAGCTAGAAGAAAGCGAAGAGCGTTATCGTGAGTTGTTTGAAAATGCCAGCGACCTGATTCAGTGCGTCTCGCCAGACGGCAAATTCATTTACGTGAACCCAGCTTGGATAAAGACGCTTGGCTACGAAGAGTCCGATTTGGATTCCATCAACATTTTCGACATCATCCACGAAGATTCAAAACCTCACTGTTCGGAAATTTTTCAGGAAGTAATGTCCGCCGGAAAAGCAGACAACATCGAAGCAACTTTTGTCACCAAAGATGGAAAATCTATTTCCGTCGTCGGCAACGCAACATGCCAGTTTAAGAATAACAAGCCGTATGCGACACGAGCCATTTTTCACGACGTAACGGCTTTCAAAACGGCAGAGGACTCACTGCGAAAAGCGAAAGAAGTTGCCGAACGCGCGACCGAAATGAAATCAAAATTCTTGGCGGCGGCCAGTCACGATTTGAGGCAACCGCTCCAAGCTGTTGGTTTATACGTTTCTGCGCTTAGTGAAATGGCCCAAGGCGATGACCAACAAACGGTCTGCAATAAAATTCGACACACGCTGGGTTCAGTTCGCGAATTACTCGACGCATTGCTCGATGTATCGAAACTCGAAACGGGATCGGTTACCCCCAACATCCAAGAATTTCCCGTCCAAGAAATTCTCAATCGTTTGGCAATCGACAACGAACCAGAAGCCACACGAAAGGGACTTGAATTTACCTCAAAAAATTCCAACTGTGTCGTCCGCAGTGACCCGGCACTGCTTCGTCGCATCTTGGATAACTTTGTCGGAAACGCAATTCGCTACACCGATCGTGGAAGCGTGACGGTCGAATGCTTGACCACCGAAGACCGTCTTCGGATCCAGGTCAAAGATACTGGCACAGGAATTCCGTCCGACGCATTCGAATCGATCTTTGATGATTTTGTTCAACTCGATAACCCAATGCGTGAACGCAACGAAGGCGTTGGAATGGGGCTTTCGATCGTGAAACACATTGCTCGATTGCTTGGCCATCGATTGAACGTCGAATCGACCGTCGGCAAGGGTTCTACATTTTCTATTGAAGTTCCAATTGTCAGCCACGCACATTCAGAAGCTAAAGAATCTGGTTCCGTTGATTTGTCCAGCGCTTCAGGCCAGCCGCTGGTCGTGTTGTTTGTTGATGATGACGACCGAATCATCGACGCAACTCAATTGAGAATGTCATCCTTGGACGCTCAAGTTCATTTTGCGACTAGTGCTGAAGCTGCCATTGGATTGGTTGAGGAAGGCCTCCGCCCCAACATTTTGATTACCGACTATCACTTGGCAAAACTGAATGGCTTGGAACTCATTCGACACGTTCGCTCGATCTCTAGCTCCCAAATGTCAGCGGTGCTACTAACGGGAAACAATTTGATTGTTCAGGGTGAAATTGATCGTCACCATGACTGCACGATTTTGCACAAACCGATTGATGAAGCAAAATTACTTTCGATCATTCAAAACGTTTAGCCGTAAAAAGGGCGATAGGATTCGCCTCGCTGAACTTTTGTGCTTGCTCTTGTCTTTCTCGAGCATTTTCTAAACCAAGCTATTTTTCGCGGCGGTTTAAATGGATAATCAACATTGAACTATAATCGCACTGTTGAAACTTGTTCGATCGCTCGAAAACTTTTGGTTATATCGTGAAGAGACATTCGAATAGATTTAGATTCTTTTTAGCGACGGGCCCAATGTTCGGCGCTCTATTGCTTGCCGCCCTCACTCCGTTTGCAAGTACTCGTGCGGATGACCATGCCTCCTCAATCAAAGCAATCAAAACGTTTGTGTCCGATCACTGCCTCGATTGCCATTCGTCATCTGATCCAGAATTTGATTTTGACCTTGAGAATTTTGATTTTTCATCCGAGCAATTTTCGGCCTCAAAATTTGACTCGACCGGCTGGGAGAAAATTCTCCGGCGGATCGACTCGCGACAAATGCCACCTCCCACCGCAGATCGTCCATCAGAAAAACAATACGAAAACGTGGTCAGCAAACTTTCGGGCATTTTGGAAACTCGAGCCAATCGTTTTCCTCAACCGGGACGGACGGGCTCCATTCGAAGGTTAACGCGAACAGAATACCAAAATGTGATTCGTGATTTGTTGGCTGTAAACATCGACGCCGACGAGTTTCTTCCCAAGGATCAATCGAGCCATGGGTTCGACAACATCACAGTGGAAGAACTCTCGCCAACGTTGCTCAATCGCTACCTAGACGCAGCTCAGAAAATCAGCCGTGCCGCAATCGGAGCCAGTGATAACGGCCCCACTGGCGTCACGATTCGAATCCCCGCTGACCGCACTCAAGAAAAACACGTGGAAGGCCTGCCGTTCGGAACTCGTGGAGGAACCATTTTTCAATTCGACGTCACTCATACTGGCGAATATGAAATTGAGATAAAACTCACACGCGACAGAGATGAAAAAGTCGAAGGGCTTCATCACAAACATGCAGTCGACATCCTCGTGGATCGCAAACGAGTTCATCAATTCAAAGTTTCACCACCAAAGAACAATGGCAATTGGGATCAACGTGATTTTACCCATGTCGACTCTCATTTGAAAACAAAGTTGCGTCTCACGGCCGGCTCACACGAGATCGGAGTCACTTTTCCCAAAACATTTTCATCGTTAGTTGAAACCAAGCGTCAACCCTTCGATGCAAACTACAATCGCCATCGACACCCACGTCGCACACCGGCGATTTTTCAAGTTTCTATGGTGGGACCATTTTCATCAGAGGGGGCAGGGCAGACCGAAAGCCGACGGTTGATATTCGGCGACTCATCTGCTTCGCTCGCTGGTGCCCCCAAGAAAACTAGAGTTCGAAACGATGCTAAACGAATTCTGTCAAAACTTGCTCGACGGGCCTATCGACGACCGGTTGATGCAGAGGACCTGAAAACACCACTTCGATTCTTTGACGAGGGAATGAAAGAGTCGAAGGATTTCGAAGCCGCGATCGAGTTGGCTTTGACTTCGATATTGGTCAACCCGAACACTTTGTTGAAAATCGAGACACAACCAGAAGATGCCAAACCGAATTCTGCCTACAAATTAAGTGACATCGAGTTGGCATCACGACTCTCGTTTTTCCTTTGGAGCAGTTTGCCAGATGAAGAGCTACTGGCCCTTGCTGAAAAGAATGAGCTTCATAAAGAATCCGTTCTGGCCGCACAAGTTCAGCGGATGCTCGACGATCCAAAATCAAAATCTCTCGTCAACAACTTTGCCGCCCAATGGCTCTACTTGCGAAACCTCGAATCAATCACTCCTGATTTACGACTGTTCCCAGATTTCGATGACAACCTTCGTCAATCATTTCGACGCGAAACAGAAATGCTGTTCACACATGTCATGCGAAACGACCAAAGTGTATTGAAATTGCTGAAATCCAATTTCACGTTTTTAAACGAGCGGTTGGCAAGGCACTACGGCATTCCTGGCATCCTCGGCAGTCACCTCCGCCGCGTGGATCTTGACGCTGACAGCCATCGAGGCGGAATCTTGCGACACGGAAGCATATTAATGGTGACGTCGTACGCGACGAGAACTTCGCCGACCATTCGTGGCAACTGGATTCTGGAAAACATTATTGGGACCGCCCCACCGCCACCGCCGGCCAATGTTCCGAACTTAAAGGAGAACACAACGCTCGACGTTTCCTCGGTTCGCGACCGTCTGGCACAGCACCGAGCCAACCCTGCGTGTGCTAGTTGCCATGATATGATGGACCCAGTTGGTTTTTCATTGGAAAATTACGACGCAGTTGGTCGATGGAGAAACTTTGACGGCACGTTGACGATTGATTCCAGTGGCAAATTGCCAGACGGAAGAAAGGCTGACAATGTTAGCGAATTGGAATCTGGAATTCTTGCACGCCCCGAACTGTTTGTTCGAACGATGACGGAGAAGTTACTAACCTATTCAATTGGTCGTGGCGTCGAAGCCTACGACGGGCCAGCGGTCAGAAAAATAGTGCATAATGCCGGCAAGCAAGACTACGTTTTCTCTTCCATCATCACAGGTATCGTTTTGAGCAAACCATTTCGAATGAAAAATGGCATTTCAAACGATACACCCGACGGCGTACAAAACGCAGAGTAGTGTGACGCGAACAACCCGGAGTACATTCAATGGTCAGAAGAAAATTTATCTCTCGTCGAACTTTGCTTCGAGGTGCCGGCGCCGCGATCGCGCTTCCGTTGTTAGATTCAATGGTCCCTGCGATGACCGCCATGGCGAACACGGCTGCGTCGGCTGAGAGCCTTCGACGCATCGGATACATTTACGTCCCGATGGGGTACAACCCAGCCGAGTGGACACCGAAAACGGATTCATTGGATAAGCTTCCGTCGAGTCTGTCACCATTGGAAAAAGTGAAAAGCCAAGTCTCCGTCATCACCAACATGGATTTGCAGAACGCGTATCCGGGTTCGCATGCGACTTCTAATTCGGCTTTCTTAAGTGCGGCACGTGCGAAACGAACCGAAAGCACGGATTACTATAACGGTACGACTGTCGACCAAATCGCAGCAAAGAAAATTGGCCAGAATACTCAACTGCCGTCGCTTGAGCTTTCGATGGATTTGCTTTCAACCGTCGGGCAGTGCGACAACGGGTATGCATGTGTTTACCAAAACAATCTTTCGTGGGCGTCACCGACCCAACCGCTGCCGTCCGAGGCTCATCCTCGGATCGTATTTGAAACGTTGTTTGGCCAGGGTGGTACATTGAAACAGCGACAGGCCGCACTGAAAAAGCGTGCCAGCCTCCTCGATTCTGTCACGCAAGAAGTAAAACGGTTGAAACTAAAAGTCGGCTCGTCGGATCGCAATAAAATAGATGGCTATCTTCAAAACATTCGAGAAGTCGAACGTCGAATTGGCTTGGCCGAGACAACCGCAAAAGAGAATCCGCTACCTGATCTCGATCGACCTGTCGGTGTTCCAGCAGCCTATGCGGATCACGCGAAACTAATGTTTGACCTGCAGCTACTCGCGTTCCAAGGCGACATCACGCGTGTGGTTTCATTTCAACTAGCTCGCGAGGCCAGTACAAGAACCTACCCTGAGATCGGGGTTCCCGAGCCGCATCACCCAGTGACTCACCACGGCAAAGATCCGGAAAAGCTCAAAAAGGTCGCGAAGATCAATCAGTTTCACGTTTCGTTGTTTGCTGATTTTCTGGAAAAAATGAAAGCAACTCCGGAGGGTAATGGATCGTTACTGGATCACTCCCTCTACATGTATGGCAGTGGCATGGGGGACCCCGACGCCCACGATCATTCGAATTTGCCAATCGTTGTCGCCGGTGGAGCAGCAGGCAACATGAAAGGCAATCGACATATCCGCTACAAAGAACCAACGCCGCTTTCGAATTTGCACCTAACGTTGCTCAACAAAGTCGGCGTGCCGCTGGAAACTTTTTCGGACAGTACTGGAACTGTCGAAGACCTGTTTGACCCGGTTGATATGTAAAATGACTCGCTTCATCCTTTTTCTACTCTGCGCAATTTTGATTTCGATTCCGTCAACGGTGGTTGCTCAAAAAGAAACTTCCATCGTAGCGGCAGCAGAGAAATCAGATTGGAAAACGGTTGAGTCAAAACTTGCATCTGGCGTAAACCCAAACACAAGTCAGCCCGATGGAATGACGGTATTGCACTGGGCAACCTTTCATGGCAAACACGACTTGGTCAAGCAACTGGTTGAATCCAAAGCCAATGTCAACGCGTTGACGATCTACAAAGTCAGCCCGCTAAGTCTCGCCTGCGAAACGGGAGATAAAAAGTCAGTGCGACTGCTTTTAGCTGCCAAGGCCGACAGGGAATCAAAACGAATGGGTGGCGAAAGACCTTTGATGATCGCCGCGAGATTAGGCGACGCTGAGATCATTCGTGAACTTCTGAATGCGGGCGCAAGCGTTGATGCGAAAGAAGCGCGAGGACAAACTGCTTTAATGTGGGCCGCGGCCGAAGGGCATTTGACGGCAGTCGATGAGCTAATCAAAGCTGGCGCCACAATCGACATGGCAAACGCATCGGAATTTTCCGCTTTCATGTTTGCCGCTCGACAAGGCAAAACGGACGTTGTCAAACGCTTGATCGACGCCGGCGTCGACGTGAACTCTGTTATGAATCCCAAGCGGCCCGGCGGGCGCAGCCCACGAACTGGCACCTCTGCTTTAATGCTGGCAATCGAAAGCGGTCATTTCGAACTGGCGTTGGAGTTGGTCAAACTAGGAGCCAACCCCAATGATCAACGCAGCGGTTTTGCACCGTTGCACGCGGTGACTTGGGTTCGAAAAACAAAACGTGGTGACGACCCGGACGGTGATCCCGCTCCGCGCGGCTCTGGGGCGGTCAACAGTATCGACTTTGTCCGTGCGATGGTGGACTTGGGAGCGAATGTGAATCTTCAAATTGAAAATGGCAAATCAAAAGGCAAGGCAAAACTAAATTCCAAAGGCGCCACCCCGTTCCTATACGCCTCGGCTACCGCGGACGTTCCGCTCATGAAACTACTGATCGAACTGGGCGCAGACCCTAAACTCAACAACGCTGACGGTTGCACTCCTTTGATGGCTGCGGCGGGTGTTGGCGTGGTCGCCGTTGGTGAAGAACCAGGAACCGAAGAAGAAGTCGACGAAGCGATCAAGTACCTGGTTGAGCTCGGCATTGACCCAAACGTTGTTGATAAAAATGGCGAGACCGCCATGCACGGAGCCGCCTATCGCAACTTTCCGTCGGCAGTGCGATTGCTAACTACCCAAGGTGCCGATCCAAACGTTTGGAACAAAAAGAACAAACACAACTGGACGCCACACAAAATTGCCGAAGGGTATCGGCCTGGCAGTTTCAAACCATCTCCCGCCACAATCGCCGCGCTGGATGAGGCGATGCCAGGAAAAAAATCCACGGACGAATAATTTCGTTAGTACTCGGCTCAATTAGTACTCGGCTCATTCAACATCGATTCAATCGACAGCAGCATCAAACGGTTCCGCTGGCCAATCTTTGACACCGATCGATCGAATCACCTTCGGCTAGTCATCACCGCTCGAATTGCCAACAACCAAGCTACTGCCAAGCTAAATCGCTGGCGTTGCGTTCGCGTTTTTCTTTTTCTTCGATCGCCAAATGTATCCATCAACGATGAAGTGATGCAGGTTGATGGTTGCGACTGTCATTAAAATGGCGGCTTCCAAATCGAAACCGAACGGCACATACATCCAGGGCCAAACCAGAAACAGCATCAGCCCCAGAGCAATGCTCATCAGATAGAACCAACAAACGTTGAGGAACGGGCTGCTCTTGTTGTCTGACTGAGCCATTTTGTCTTTGTTGTGGACGATCACCACAATCACCAAGTACTGCAACGAATGAAAAATCGTAGCCCAAAACCAAGCGTCGCCGTAGGACAGCGCGACCCACCACAGTCCATTGGTTCCAAGAATCATCCACGCGATCAGCGGCAGTCGTTTGCCTTTATCTCCCAATCGAAAATAGGCGAGAACTGGCAACGCGAAAACCAAAACGGCTAACACGATCGATGCAACATCGAGATAGACGATGGCACTAGGGTATTGAGCGATGTCGACAAACCAGCCTAGACCGGCTTGATCTTCCGCTCTTCCTGTCATCGGTTCCGTCTGAAGCATGGCTCGAACAAAGGGGATCATGCAGATGCCCCAGAAAATCTTCTTGTCGGTTTTGTCGAGAATGACGCCTGATCGATAGCAGTACATCAGCGCGAGGCCATACGCTTGGGCGGCATAGTGATACGGCGACCAAGTCAAATACAACGACCACAAATGCTTGCCAAGAATATCGGGCCACTGAATGCACAACGTTGTGATGATCAAGGCGATCACCGGCAGGCCATAAGAGACCATCGCGCGCGAAGGAATCTCACCCGGTTTCGTATACAGGCGAACTGTCGACGACGCGAAATGGGCGTAGTTGAAAAAGAGAAAGATGATAACTTTTGTTTGAAACGTAGCTGGCGTGATCGATGGATCCAACAAAGCCCAAATCACAAACGGGATACTCAACCCAGAACCGATCAGCAAATAGTCGAGCGTCGGATTCATAAAGCAACGACCGATCAATGGAGACCAGTCTCGCTTGGTAGGAGTTGCCGTAGTGGGTGAAATTTGCGTCGCCATCAAAAACCTTCCGTGGTTTAGATTTCGAACCCTGAAAATTTATACGAGCGTCAGCACAAAGTGCAGATTAGCTGCGCAAAATGAGATTCAAAAACTGAGTCCAAGTGCTGGCAGGATACAGAAATAGGGAAACTCCGTAAATCGAGATTTTCCCCGCGTTTCACCGAGTGACACACATCCTAAGGCGCAGCCCGGCTAGTATTTTCTGTACTTGGCTCATTCCTGATTGAAGATCATCGCGACGAAATTCAAATCCTATTCAGAAACTGAACAGTAACGATCTTCAACCGACTCTGCTGCACCCTGTCCGTCAGTGACATCTGTTTCAATTGGCAATGCCGACAACTGTTTGACAACGTCGTCGGAGAGATAGTGATAGTGCAGGTCTAGTTTCTTGAGCTTCAGGACTTTATCGCTGTTGAGAAGCGCGGTAGCTCCTTGGTCACCCAGGCAACCCAAGGAAAGATCTAACACTTTGATTTTATCTAGCACTGGCGCATTAGCCAGGATCTCGGCGACCTCGTCTGCGCACTCACAGTTTCTCAAGCCCAGATATTGAAGATTCGGAAAAAGAGCATCAGATGTAAACGGTTGGAAATCGGAGGCAGCCCCGTTCCAACCATATTCGTCGGTACCAGAGTAAATTTCCAAGTGTTCCAATGCCGGCAACTTCGCGTCCGCAATCTGGCGAATGACGTCAACGCCAAGCCCGCCCGTTTCGATGATCAATGTCTTGAGATTGTTGCTTTCAATTTTCCCAAGACTTAAATCATTTCCGCCACGAACCCGCAATGTTTCAAGCTTCGGAAACGCTTGCCAGAATGGTGAGAGGTCGGTTTGAGTGATCCAAGAGATCTCGCAATCCTCAGCGGTAATATCGCCAAAGAACAACGCGTTGAGACTTGGAAGCTGATCCGCTGCGGCAACGAGCCGCTCGACCAACTCATTTGGCGGAGCTTCGAACATTTCCTCAGACCACGGCCCAATGACCAATGCCGAAACCTGATCGGCGGCAGGATCTTCCAGGAGCGTTGACATCAACTCCTCGATGTTCGTTTCAGAATCGTACTCCAGTGCAATTCGCACCGCGCTGGTTGCTGGATCTGGAAGTGGATTGTCTGGTTGAATATCAACGATCTGCTTTCCAGCAAATTCTGTGTCGCGATCCCAAAACCCCATGCTCCCGCTCCCATTCCAATTTCGAAACGATAAAATCAAAGCTTCATTTTTGTCGTTTTACGAAGCAGAATGCAAGTGAAGTTTCAATCAAAATTGTTCTTGCTTCTATCCACAATCCACCTGTACAGAATCGCTACTAAAAGAGAATTCAATGTCGTTCGATGAAGGTTTTGTCGAGGAAATCCGCCGGAACCCCGCAGACGACAACGCAAGATTGATATTGGCTGACTACCTCGAAGAGCTGGGCGATGCTCGGGGGGAATTCATTCGGGTTCAAGTCGAATTGGCAGAAATGCCCGCGATGGAAGAAGCCCGCCGCGCCTTGGAACAACGCGAGAAAGAACTAATCGTTGAGCACGGTGAACGCTGGTTGGAACCGCTGCGACAGCTGGGAGCCGAAGGTGTTACGACTCGTTGTTTCAATCGAGGCCTCGTCGAACGTGTCAAGGTTTCAGCGGAGAATTTCGTGCTCCATGGTGCCGAGCTTTGTCGACTCGCCCCTGCGTTTCATTGTTTGCAACTGCGCAACATGCCAGGTCATGTTCCGAGCCTAGTCACCTATCAAATGCCCGATCAAATCACGCGCCTGGACGTCAGCTCGCAACGCATTGGCATCACAGCCGAGGACGTCGCGCGATCTCGCTACCAATTTCAAACGAATTACTTGTTTAGCGCTGATTGGATTGACCAATTGACTGAGCTCAATTTGAGTTTCAACAAACTCGATGATGCCCATGTTGCGCCATTGGAGCTCCGTGATTTTTCACGGCTAATGAATCTGAATCTTGGAGTGAACAAATTGACTGCGGTTCGAATTGGCAGCCTCATTTCAAACGCGAAATGCAATTTGCATGAGAACCTTCGATCGCTAAATTTGAAATTGAATCCGATCGGAACGGGGCAGGAGGCTGTTGAGTTTGGATCATTGCACCAGCTTCGTCATCTCGATGTTTCGTCGTGCGGGCTCACCGACGAAGCGTTCGAACTGCACTTTTCTAATGGGAACTTCCCATCGCTGGAGTCATTGATACTTCGAGGAAACACACTTGGCGAAAGAACAGCCGAGACTTTGATGTCTTCAGGCAAATTTGAAAATCTCGAACAATTAGATCTGCGCAACACAGGCATTCCTACGACTGCAACCACTGGTCTCAAAGAAAAATTCTCAAACGCGATGATCACTTAGGTTGTAATAAAACTCTTGATTTCCGATTCATAAGTATTCACTCCCTCGAATTCAACGTTTGGCAGCAAGTCGCCGAATGCGTTGACTTCAAGAACGGTGTGGCTGCAAAAATCGGCTCCGATGGCAACGTCGATGCCGGCGTAATGACTGCCGGGAAAGAGAGTCATAACTTTCTCGCAAGTCGTCATGACGTCAGACCAATGTGAGCCCAATCTTGTTTTGACTTGATCGAGATCACCACGCCGATTTCCTAAATGCAGGTTGGTCATTGGTGATTTGCTTTGGCGGACGACAACGTGTTGAGCACGACCGCCGATCACAACGACTCGCAGGTCAAATATTTCTTTGGTGGCGGACTCACCGAAGGAAGCCTTTTCGAACCAACTTTCCACGTGGACAGCTTCACGACACAGCGTGTCAATCAGATCGCCGATGTCCTGTTGATCGATGTAGGTTCTGACTCGCAGGGAATTATAGAGTCGAACTTCATCGCCCGAACGGACAAGCTCAACCGAAGTAATCGCCCGTTGGATGGAATCGCGAACTTCGAACGCGACAACTCCTGAGGCGGAAGATCCGTTAGCTATTTTGACAAACACCCGCGAAATATTTTCCTCTGCCATTCGTGCAAGCAGTTCCTGATAGTTGCGAACGACGCCCAGTGCCATGGGAACTGGAATTTCTGCGTCAGCGAGTTTTTGCTGACACTCAATTTTGTCAAACATCGTTGCAATTTCGCTGGGCCAATTCATCACGCGAACATCGGGAAACGCTGTGAGTTCAGCTTCCCATTGCGACAGAGTTTTTAGGTACCCCAAAAACCATTGGCGTGGATGGCGAATCAAACCAAGGTCATTTTCAAGAGCATCGATGGATTGATGGGAAATCGAAAGGCCATCGCCCAAGTACGCGGCTCCTTGATGAAGTAGCAGTTTTTCAACAGAAAAATTCTCTCCCGGGCTTTCGATTCGCACCAACGAATCGGGCTGCAACACGCTGGCAAGCGAAATCTGCCCACTTAAAAGCTCCTCATACGAAACGACGATGGCGGGAGGCAAGTGCAATCTAAACAATGCTTCCTGAAAATAACGCACTCGGCGATTCTCAGGATTGGCGATCAAAATAAAGTTACCACTCACGATTGTTTCGCTGTCTCAAGCTGCCAAATTTTTTCAACTGGAACCCGTTCCATGAGACCCTCGCCAAACACATCGTAAAGTCGACGTTCGTTCATGTGGACATAACCGATATGGCAACCACATGTCTGATTCGTGCAAGTGCGTGGCTTGAGCGCGGATTCAAAACTTCCATCGTACAGGTTGCCGATCACTTGTTTGATAAAGTGACAACGTCGAACGTCGCCTTGGCCGTCGACCGAGATCACGGATTGTCCGGTTCGGCAAGGCTTGCCCTCGCTGGGATGACGCACGTTGTTGATTGGAAACAGCGGATCGATGGCGGACCAATGCTCAAGATCCAACGGGGAATAGTATTGACCGTCTGGCAGTTTCTCCGAATCAGGCGCACTTTTATACGCGTTCACCCAAAAGTAAGTGTCAGGCGAGAGCCGTTTTCGCAACGCTGCCGCGTCCGCCATATACTCTCGCAGTCCGACAATTCCGACACTGTAACTGACACCGATCCGATCAAGCTGTTCACACCGAGCGACGAATTTTTCCATTGAAATTTGAGTTGGATGCCAAGTGCACCAGAACCCGACGCTCGATAAATCACAATCGTTGATCCAATCCAAACTGCATGTCAGGTTTGTTTGGATGGCGACTTTTTGAACTTGCTCTAAATGGCTCAATGACTGAATTGCCGACCGATACCACCGACGTGTCAGGCCTTCCCCCCAGGGAGTGAACAGAATCGACAAACGATCTTTGTCTCGCCCTCCGATCCAGTCGACAAATCGTTGTAACGCCGCGCGGTCCACTGCGAGTTCTTCGGCGGATTCGAAATGTTTTGCGAACGGGCAGTAATGGCAATCGTAGTTACAGGAGGATAGCGGTCCACGATAGAGAATTTTAAGATCCAAACTCATTTGCACTCATAGCTTTCCATTCGCTCGTTTACCGCTTGCGAATAAAGCCAAGGACCGATTGCGTCTGACATTTCAATACCCTCGGGAGTAAGCACGATTCGTTGTTCATCAATGACAGCCAAACCGTGAACAGGTAATTCGTTTAACTCTGGTAAGTCATTCAACACCTCCGTCCCAAACTCAGACAGATACTCAGATCGAGAAAGACCTTCAATCGGCAAAAGCGACATGATCGCAAACCGTCTTCGTTGGTCTTCCTCGTCGAGTTGGAAACCGTAATCTGCGAATGCAAAACTCGACGTGTCTCGCCTGATGTAGTCGTGAATGATTCCCAGAACTGCTTTCGAATCGACCGCGTACTCTGACGAGTAATGCAGGGATTGAGTGTACGAACGGGCTCCGCTGCCCAAACCGATCATTCCATCGGATTGGCAACGATAAATCGTATCCTCGGCACTCACGTGGTCAGATCGACGAAACATTCGAAGTGATTTTTGAGAATAACCACAGGCCGTCAATCGATCACGAGCCGCACGATAGGCTTCCAATCTTTGATCATCCCACGATTGCTGTTGGGCATCGGAAAGTTCTGACAACCGGCCGACGCGATCAAGCCCCGTCAGTTGACGCACGTAAAGCGGGTAGAGAAATATTTCTTCTGGTCGATAGGAAATGGCTTCGTCCACAGAACTCAACCATTGTTGATTTGTTTGATTTTCTCCACCATAGATCAGATCAATGTTCAGCGTTTCGAAATTGAAACGACCGAGCAAATCCAAAGCTTGCCTGACTTGGTCCGCTTTTTCAGGCCTGCCGATCGCGTGGGCTTCACGATGGTTGAAACTTTGCACTCCCATGCTTAAACGATCAACGCCAAAGTTTTTCAACAGCTGTAATTTTTCTTCGTCAATCGTTGCAGGCGAGGCTTCGAACGAAACGGGAATTGCCCGTGGTTCGACACCCAGGACATTGGTGATAATGTCAAAAAGTTCAATTAGCTCTTCGTTGTTCAGATAGGTTGGCGTCCCACCACCGATTGCCATTTGTTCAAATTTTCCGTTGGGAATCGCAGCACGGACAGATTCAGCCTGACGTCGAAGTGCGGCAAGATACTGAGTTGGTAAATCTTTTTTTGGCTGCACGTGGGTGAATAGATTGCAGAAACCACAACGAAATTCGCAGAATGGGATGTGCAAATAAAGAAACAACGACTCAACATTTTCGTTTTGCCAAAGTTCATTCAAGGACAACGCAGGGACGAGCGCACGGTAGGCTGTCTTGTGCGGATACGAGTAGGTGTACGCGTTGAAAGGTCGTTTAAACATGGCGTCAAATAATTACAAAACGAATTCAGCGTATGGTACGTCCCAGACTACCGGATGACAAACACGGTGCCCATGATAGCCGTCTTCGCCGTACGCAGTGCCGTGGTCGCTAGTCAAAATACAGAGTGTTTGATTGGAACTATCCAACGCTTGGGTTTCATTTTTGGGATTCACTGTTGGCCGATTTCTAAACGCCTCAAACAAACGTGACAGCTGCGAATCTACGTAAGTAAGCGCGGCCGATTGAGTCGCTGGAGTGTCTGTGGTGGCTCCGTCGACGTAGATACAATTTGGTTGGTGCAATGCCGAAACGTTGATGAACAGGAAAACTCGTTTGCCTGGATCCAATTGTTCAAGGCGTGTGATGGCAAGGTCGACTTGATTGCGCGTCGAATCACGATCCGTCACACCCAGCGTCGAACTCCAATGACTTTCGGCGAAACGGTTTGGTAACACGTTTCCCAGCGGAGTCAATTTATTGAAAAACCCAACTCCACCGATACAAATCGTATGGTATCCGCGTCCGGCCAGCCCCTCGATCATGTCGGGAGCTTCGAAAACACAAGTACGCTCAGTGGTAGTTTCGCTTCCTAAAAACTTAGCCGCAAACAAACGAGGATGAGGAAGTTGTTTTGGATCGGCCGGCGTTGGCAGGAACCCTGCAAAGAAAGCTTGATGTGCCGCGAAAGTAAAATTCCCGGGCGTATGCCGATGCTCCCACTGACCATCGGGAATCACTTTTTCAAAATTCGGCGTTTGGCCCCGTCCCATTGCCGATTGGGCAACATCTAATCGAAGTGTGTCGAGCGTAACGAATAAGATGTCGTGGCTGCCAACGATTTCGTTTGCGTTTATCATGGCTGATTGAGGACTAGTGACGGATTGTCGCGAAGACGATGGATTTGTCCGCGTATCCTAACACGAAATTACTTGTGTGAATTAATAATGAATCTACGCACGATCCTTCGACTAAACCTGCGATCGCTCACGACGCGGCCCGATACCATTTCAGGGTTTCTATTGGACTCGATCGACCAATCTCAAGTTGAGCTGTGTGATTCTGAGATTGGATTGAGTGAGGCGATCAAGTCAGGTGTTGAATCGCAATCGGCGCATCTGATCTATGCGGATTGGCTGGAAGAGCAGGGCGATTGGGATGGAGCGATTGCTCACCGATTGGCGGCAGAGGGCTTTCACTGGAAAGTGATTGGGAGGTCGAATTTTTTCGGACTAGTTTACGGCGGTCGAAGCATGGGAATGATCTTCTTCGAGAAAAAATTGCGGGAACTTCTTTGCTGGTACAACACGAATTGGGATCAGCAGATCTGTACCTCGCGTCAATCAGATTTTGAAACAGCCGTGCTCAAGGTTCACAACGGCATTTGGCAATGGCGTGATGATCGGTTCTAGGTCCGGATTTTCATCGCACAGAAAATCGGTATCGCAGTTAGAATTGCAATGTTGTTCCTACAATAAAAACCGCATCATTCGCGCGACGGTTTCATGCCAAGCGTCGATGTGGATATCTTCTGATCGCCATTGGGGCGCGTCTTCGAGTTTCAACATTGGAGACGAAGCGTCGAAGATCATGCAAGACGGAACAGCGAATTCGCCCTTGGGGAGGATCTCATTGGGATTACTCGTCAACTCGACCACATGACAAAGTGATCGACGGGCTTGTTCATCACAACGTTGATCGAGGTCTTCAGCTTTGATGGTGCGCACGACGACAACTCCGCTTGCGATTTCTTCCCGAAAAAGCGTCTCCAACAAGGTTTGTTCATCCGTCAATTGCTTCACGCCAATGGATTCAACGAATAGCAATTCAAACTCGATCGCTTCGTTACTCAACCAATCCAAAAGCTTACGAATTGCCGTCACAAGGAAAGCCAACATTAAAACGATTCGCTGCAGCGGCATGTCAGCGTCTTTGAATCTTGCAGTAACCAAACTGGCATCAAGCAGAAACAAAAACGACAGTCGTCGGCGAAGAAATTGATTGTCGTCGCGAGCGTAGTAAAGCAGTTCATCTCGAACATATTTGATATCAAACAAGTCCGGTCGTTCACCTGAATCGTCGAGGTACGCGAGTTCCGATCGCAGCAGGCTTTCCATCGTGCCCCGATTGGAAATAGAGGTGAATCCGCCAATCGGATAGAAGTCTTCTTCCATGATGTTTGTTGCGACCGAGTATTTTCGAGCCGGCACGCTTGGACGTTGCTTTGGCAGTCGTTGTTCCATCTCAGCAGCCGTCCGAAGAACTTGGCGAAGCGCGACTCGCTGCCCAAATTCTGCCAACGCCGTCCCGTGTTCGAGTTCGAATACGTCTTCACTTCCCAACAACTCGCCCGTGTTTCGAATCGAGAAAATCATCTCTTTGAATTCCGCCATCAAGGACTCGGACCAGCCATTCTCTTGAACCGATTCGATTGCCGCAGCAAGTAGTTCGTCTGGCGGGATTTCAACCAGCGACTTGACCGCAGCCAGTGACAACACGGCGCCGCCCAAGTTTGAACGCTCGCGAATTTGATTGACGATGTACGCGACGCCTCGCCGTTGATCGCGTCCTTCATAACTAGAAATCGCATCACTCGCACGCTCGAAACTCATGTCGGCGTAAAATTTCCCCAGCACGTAGTCTTCGTATTGACGGATGATGGTTGGATCTCGCTCGATGCCTTGCAGGTTTTCCAAATTTGTTTCACTACTGGACAAACCCAGCGCTACCATCCCCACATCGCCGACCAGTCCAACGCAGGGGAGTGGTGAGCCGTCGGATACGATTTCCATCGCGCACAACAACGTTTGGTGAAGTGATTCCTTTGTGATCGGCGCGGCAGCGGACAGCAGTAAACCTTGGAGTAGGTACTGTTTCGCGTCGTCTGGATCTCGCAGGTCGTAAATTTTCACTTCGTCGTCTGACTTTTAGTTTTCTTGGTTGTTGTGGCGGATCGTTTGGAGATCCTGGCGCGTTTGTAATCTGTTTTTTGGTTTAGCTTTTTTTTGAAATGGCGACTCCGGGTTCCTGAGGGAATCAACCAGTTCTGGCGACTCAGGATCTTTAACAAGATCCACTACATCCATTTTGTTTGAGCTAAATCATTCCGGCTGAATGCTGAAGTTGTTTCTTCAAGTGATCTATCTGCCAATCAAATTCGTCTTTGCTGACTCCTTGGGCTGACTTTGCTACGTTGCCCGGTTTGGCCATCACCGTCGCCCAAACAGACCAAGCGGCGCCCGCGTCAGGCGAACCATCCGATTTCCAAGCGGCCATCAGGAACTTATTGGCTGCCGCCATCAATTGCTTTTCGTCCTCAAATGTTGAATCGGGATTCTTATTGAAATCCTCCAACTGTTTATAAATCGTTTTCGCCTGTTTGAGCACCTTTGAATCCAATGACGATTTTTCGATGGCGTGTTGTGAAAAATCACAGGCCAGCGAACAGGCCAACTCTGCGGGCAACAAGGTATTTACGACAAAGGCCAGACGGCCTCCAATTTCTGCCAATTTCGCAGTTGATTCTCCCTCTACAGGAACCAGTCGCGGCTGGCTGTGGTCTTCTAAGTAATCGTTGAGAACCTCACCAGCGTTTCCAGCGCCTTCCAAAAACGAAATCAGGATCGAGACGAAATCTTCATCCAACTCAACCATGGATTCACCTTGCGGTTTTCTAAACCAATCACCTTGCGGTTTGGACTGAAACGTATTTTTAAAGAAATCAAACAACGGCCTGAGCTCAGTTTCAAAACAGGTTAATTATTCGTCTATCGCGTTGGGCGGGTCTTCCAGGTTATGAGTCACGCCATTGGAATCAATACATTGGTTCTCCCAACCGCCGGATGGCAAGTGCTCAAAAGGCTGGATCGTGCGGTCTGTCGTAAAATTCGCATTCTCCAATTTGGCTTTACTGATTTCGGCTCGAAGTTTCTCTGGAAGCTGTTCGAGCTTCATTGGAACTTTTGGAACGCTGGTTTTCTGGTAAGGGCCGGAGGTCCAATTTTCGAACATGTCTCCGTGTTCGAACCCAAACCACCCCAAACGACTGCAATCAAAATTGAAGTGCAGCCAACACTTATGAAACGCGCTTTCGGTTTTTAGTTCGTTCAAAACAGACACGGGAATCGTTTCGACAAAACCGAGGATCGCGCGGGGATGCGGAATCCTAACGATGTTGAGCGGCGTCGGGCCTCGTTGGATAATACCCAGCCATTTTTTTGGTGGATTTGAATTTTCACTTTCAAACAACGTCTCATCCTTGAGCCAAAACAGACAACTGTATTCGTTGGTGATGTTTGGGCGAGATGGCCGATACTTCACCATCTCGTTGGACTTCCAATCTTTCCGGCAGTACACATCACCATCGGGGTCCACGATCAAATCATCAACATCGATAACGTATTCAGTCTGAGTGAGTATCGTCACCAACTCTTCTGGCTCCAACGCGCCTTGATCGATGTAGGCGTCGTCGGGAGCGGCCCCGGCTTCATGAGTTTCAAAGGAAGCAATATTGCCTTCGGCGTCGACGGCAAACCAAGTCGAATCCATGCTGTGAGCGGCTGGGTAGTCTTCCATCTTTTTAGTGCTTTGCGGATGTCTTGAATGTTCTGGCTGTTGTGAATTCACGTTATCGCCTCCAATTTCGCAGTCCCGCAGTATTCCAACCCCAAACCGTCGAGCGCATTCACCAGGCCGGAAAAATCCAACGTTTCCAGCGGTCGGCGAGAAACGGTGTAAGAACACCATGCCGCCATTTTGTTCCAAGCCACGCTGCAAAACCGATCGCTTTTTCCACAGTTGGACAAACAAGTCATTGATTGAAATGGTTTCAACCCGGCGACCTGAGCCACCTCTCTCGGAGTTGGCGTGTCGTTGGATCTCATAGGAAGGTAAACGATTCGTTCGTTTCCGATTCCCGATTGCCGGATTTTTTCTGCCGCAGTATTTGCCGCGGCAATATTGCTTTGTGCAATCAACAAATTAATGCCGCTCAGGATACCTGCGTGAGCAAGTTGATGCGTTTGATCGATTACGCGATCTACTTCTTTTTCGTTCTGTGGAAAGTGAACGGACAGATGGACTTTGTCGGGGCGAGCCTCCACAAGCTCGTCAAAATGCTGATCCAATCGCAAACCATTGGTCGTCATTGAACGAAAAAGCAAACCATCAAGTTCCTTTAATACGTCAAAAACGCCTGCGAATTGCAACGGTTCCCCTCCACCCAACGAGACGGCTTTGGTGCCGTTGGCAGCGCAGTCACGAACCAAGTCCACAACTTCGCCAATCGTCCACTGCGTCGCACCAGACGGCAAGCTGTGGTTGTAGCAAAACCAACACCCTTTATCGCAGAGGTTAGTTAGCTCGATCGAGATTCGTTCGATTAATATTTCTTGTTTGATCACACAATCACTCGCCCAACAGCATCGGGATTTTTTCCTGCAACAATGACATTTCTTCTTTTGACTCGCCAAGGAACATGAGCAAACGCAAGTCATCTCGGGTAACGGTTCCGCCACTGAAAATCCAGGATCGAACTCGGAAGAGTTTGTAAAGTTTCACCAGTTTTCGGTCACTAATAAAAATTTTGTCCTCACGCACGAGTGTTTTGACCAATCGCTGGAACTCTCGAAAAACTTCGTCTGGGAAAAACAGTTCGCGATCACTCTTGCCCGCTTTGGCGGCCGATCCCTCACCTGCAAACTGAAACATCATGTAACGGTGTGCTTTTTCAAAATCGTCAAGCGAAGAATGGCCTTCGACCCACGGTTTTTGATTCAAGTTTTTGTACACCTCGGAATTTAATCCAGCATCGATCAAGTCTTGAAAGTAATCGTCTTGAACGGAAAGACTTTCCGCTTTCAAAACGAAACGATCTTTCAACGCGCTGAGTTCACCTTGTTCGGGAATATCATTGGCAGCCGCAAACAGGATACGCAACGCAACGGGTTGGGGAGTACCGTCTTGATAGAATTTTTTCTCGTTGATGATCGTCAACAAAATGTTCAAGATGGCTGAATTGGATTTGAAAATTTCATCGAGGAACGCGAGTTTGGCTGTTGGCAATTTACCTTGTTCACGACGGATGTAGCGTCCGCTTCGCAGTTCATTGATGTCGATCGGCCCGATGATTTCCGACGGTTCGGTGAATCGAGTCAGCATGTATTCGAAATAGTCTTCATTCGGAATACCGAGGGCTTCCTTGAATTTTACGACTAGATCGGATTTGGCAGTTCCCGGTTTACCCATCAATAGCAACGGCTCTTGAGCGATGGCTGCAACCACCATCAAATCGATCAACATTTGCTTATTGACAAAAAACCGGCCCAACGACGTTCGGAACCGATTGATTCGCGCGCGAATCTCTTCGGCCTCTTCACGAAGCTGATTGAACGTCAAATCCTGTACTTCCGTTTCTTTTTTTGCCATGTTTCTTTCTGCAATGGGTCTTATTTTTGCGCCCGTTGTAGGTACTGTTGTGGTTTGGTTTTCGTTACTTGTGTTTAATTACTTATTTGACTGCATTTCGAACGTCGTCGTGAATTCGTCGACGCACCAAGAATTCATCTTCATCGAGCCAACGACGACTTTCCTCGTTCAACGAAAATTCGTCACTTACGAGAGCCAAAATTGTGGTCTCAATCAGATGCAATTGAGAAATTGAAAAATGTGATGAGGTTGTCATATTGTCTTTGATATTGGCAAGCTCTCGTTTCTTTCCTTTGCCTTGATAAAGCTCAGAAATCATTCCCATCGCCGATTCAACTGGCGCATGTGAAATGCAATTGATGTAAGCACAAGCAAGGTCGCGTTGCTCGACGGGAGGCAGGTCTTTTTTCGTCAGCAAGATTTCGCGGACTTGCCCAACGATTTCTGCAGCTTGTTCTATCTGGCCGAAATAATACCAGCCCGACGCAACACACAGTAGCAAACGAAGCGGTCGGGTGACGTCGATGTCGGTTTTTGAGTTCTTTGCTTGACGCGATTTTTTGCCTTTAGGTTCGTGGACTTTAACCAGATCGGCGACGCCACTATAAAGCCTGCCAATTTCCTCTCGCATTCCCAGTTTTCGCAATCCTCGAAACGACTCAGTGAACAGCGATTCGATCGCGTCGACTTGTTCTTTGTTGACTGGATCGTGATTGGATTGCAAGCTGAGATATTCCGAGACGATTTGAGGCAACGACTGCTCAAACAAACTGATAAACGTTTGCACAACATCGATACGGCCAAAGTGAGCGGCCACATACATTGATTTCTGAAGCAAGTTCGCTCGCTCCATCGTTGGACCATTTGATCGCAGCCAACCAACGATCTCGTCGAACAAATGATTTGCAAAATCTTCGCCCAAACGCGGAGCCATTTCGATTGCCGATGCCAACACTCGTCCGTAATTTTTGCCGTCTGATTTTGTATGGGAAAGCAGATCTGCCAAAGTCGCCTGCAGCTCGTCACGCTCTTTCACATCGCTCAACTCAGACAAACGTTTGCTGAGTTCGTCAGGATGCCGTCGATGCCAACGGGTAAAAGCGTTGATTCGCTCGTGCGGTTCGATCATCCGTGACTGGCCGCGGAATCGGTCGACTTTGTAGCGATCCATCCGCTCCATTGCCTCAAGTCTCTCCAACAAGTTTTCACTCAGTTGGCTCTGATTCGATTGCCCGTTGAGTGCCTGAGAGATTCGGTATTCGAATGCGCTGCCCAACCAAAAATGAATGGAGTCTTTCGCCTCAAGTCCTCCAATTGCCTCGGTCATCACACGTTTGGCTTCGGCGACTTCGCCCAGTTTTGCTAACGCGAATGAGAACATGAGATTGGCGTACTGTTTGGTGCGTGGTTGTGCCGATCCGGAAATCGGTTCAATCACCCATTCGGAAATCAACTCGTGTAAATCAATGACTTGCTCGCGCAACACGCGGAACCGGTCGCTTTCTCCCAAGCCGCGAACGCGCATAAAGTTAGGCATGTCATATTCGGCGGCCATTCCATTGTCGAACAACCGTTGGAGCACACGATCTCGGGCTCGGGCCAACAGTAAAGTGTCTTTGCCCGAAAGTTCAAACAATGCCACCCAAGCCAGCCAAACCGTGCGAATCGGCAATGAGTTTTCCTGTCGCTCGATAAATTGAATCACGCTATTGAGTCGTTTTTCCAATCCGTTGGGAACAGCATCCTGTGCTGCTGCCCAGACAACGTATGACGCAACCAAAGACGAATCCAATGGGCGCATCGTTTTCTCGTTCAACATTGGATCGAGATCTTCGGCAGTAAAGGAATTGAATTGCGAACAAATGACCTCGCACTTCAACCACTGCTCATATGATTTTTTGGCGGCTCGATCATCACTACCTATTCCAGAACTCCACAATGCATTGGACCAACATAGCGTCGTGTCTTGACGGTGTTGGAGTTTTGCATTGAGCACACCCATCTCGCTCCACATCGTTTGACGACCTGGATCATCCAATGGAATGTCTGACTCAAGAAATCGCGTTTCAATGGCGGTCAATTGTTTTTGAACTTGCGTTGGTTCACTCGCTTGAACAGCCAGATCGCCGATATCGAATTCGGCTTTTTCCTCAGCAATTTCTTCAGCCGATTCCTGCCCAGTGGACTGCTGCTCTAGATTGTTCGATTTGTTTTTTGAGGCGGCTTTGCCGATCGGCTGCGGTGCGTCCTTGGGTTTCGGTTTTGGTTTGGCTTTTTTATCTTCTGAACAAACGAATCCTTCGAAGTCGAATTGATGCGACTCAACCCATGCTCCAAGCGATTCTAGCTCGTGATCCAACACGTATTTCACCCAATCGACGACGGGACGAAACGCAGAATCGGGAACTGAGTTGGGCGCGAAGGCTTGATTGAGTTGTCCCGTTGATTCCGTATTCTCATCCGGTTCTAGCCAGACGACTTCTTGAGATTTGCTGGCCAGTAGTTTTGTTACCGCATCTCGGCGCAAAGGTGGATGAAGCCGCATCCCGACAGGTAAGAACAGGTTTGGAATCTTTAAATATGACCGGTAAGCGATCCCGTCGAGAACGAGAACGGGCGGTTGTTTTTTCGAAGGGCGCACGCGAACGATTACCGCTGGCTCTTCGCCTTTAGTTTCGGCCACAGCAAAAGCAAGACGGCTGAGCAAGCCGTCATCACTTTCTAAAACTAATTTTTCCATCTGCGCAATCGCGTTCTTTCGAAGCACCCAAAGCTCGGCCATCTCGCCCGTGCTGCCACGCGTCAGATTCAAAGCAACATCGATCTTTTTTTCGAGCGGTTTGTCTTCCCAGCCTGTTTCTAAATTTGGCAATCCAAACTCAAGCGATTCGTAAATGTCGCGAAACGGAGCTTCGTCGATGAACATCCAACTATGGCCGGGCCTGAGCAGCAACCATTTCCCAGGCGGCGGAGTGACCCGAGCACCGAGAGGATGTGCAAACCCGTATTGAACCCAAACGCGGGGATGCGTTTCGATGAACGCGGTGATACTGGGTTGATTCTTTTGAGAATCAGACTGGCCATTTTTCAACGCTTCGTTCGTCGCACCGTTGACGGTACCAGTTCCAGTACCTACCTCCAACGCGCGGAGCATGGAGTAATAAGGCGGCCCGATCACGCGCAGCAACGAAGCCGGTTGGCCGTTGGCCCCCTTGTTTGGAGCAGCGTGATTGAGGTAGGGCTGTTTCCCATTGGAATCGAGTACTCGAAAGCTCTGTCGATCGTTGCCTAAACGTAAAATCTCGCTAACGATATTGGGCAGCTCAGAATTTGAATCGTTGTTTCCTTCCTTGGTCGCGGTTTGGCCGGGTAAGTGAAACAAAACCGTCGTGCTGTCAGAAAGCTCTTTGATCTCGCTGGGCTTGTGCTGAACAAGCGGCAAAATTTGCAGCCAGCAGCAGACACTCAAATCCAGCGCGACAGGTGACTTGCGAATCGATTCGACTCCCACCTGTTTGAGTTTTGCCAATTGAGTGCGTGTCAGTTTTTTGTCGGATTTGACAACGACAGAGTTGTCTTCGTCAAATGCGGCTTGCGCGGAGGCAATCCAAACTTGCTCGGGGACCAACCCGGAGGTCATGGCCAATTGAAGTGCGTCGAGATTTGGGAAACGTAAAATCATATTGATTTTGTTGTGGCTTTAAGCTTTGGTTTCGTCCGACTCTTTTTCATCGAACTGTTTGTCGTCTGGTTTGTTTTAGTGTTCTTTTTTCAGCGTTCGCCAGTTGGGAATAATTTCGAATTGCGATGGACCGAAAAAAGTGCCGATCGCTTTCAAGATCGTTCTATTGGCTAACTCAGCTTGGGTCAAATTCAGCCCTTTTACAACCGGAGCTGGAGCGAGGTTAGCGATATCGAGCGCGCTCTCAAGATTGAGCCCTGTAAGCGTGCGAATGATTTTAACCGCGAGCAATTTCTGGGACCAATTCCCCTTAATCCAAACATCGTATTTTGTCGCAACACGATCGACCCACTCGTGATCAAGCTCTTCCGCCAATTCAATCAAGCGGCTTTTGATAAAGAATGCGTCTCTGTGGTCAAAACAAAGCTGAAACAATTCGCATTCTTGGCGGAGAAACTCAGCTCGACCGTCGCCGCGATCTTCCAACCAGTCGGCATAGACCAATCTGGGAGAATCAAGTTCAGGGTGATTCAAAATTTCCTGGATGAGTGATTCTTCCATGACCCAACATTTGATTGGCGAATCGAGAATTGCAATATCGTTTTGAGAAAGTCGACGATGCCTGGGTGACGTCCTAACCGCCCTCGGACTGACTTTGACGCTGGTCTTGGTCAGGATTGGCGACGGGATCATTGGGCACGACTTTATCTTCTTCGCGCTCGACGACAATCGTTCCGACTTCGGTGGCTTTGAGCATTCCGCCTTCGATCAATTTGTCGACCAGTTGTTTGTGCTGCCGCTCGTGCTCATGCGGAAGCGAATCTTCTTCGCCACTCAACGAGACGACGATGTCTTTCTTTCCCGTGGTGGGATTGATTCGCAATTGGATGGTCATGTCAGGCATAATTTTCTCTACCGATTAATTTCCTAGGTTCCAGATTCTATCATTTTTGCGATGGCATTTTTCACGTGGTCGATCTTCATTTGGGTTTGGGCACCCTTGGGATCCCGTTCCGCTTTCAAAACGGGATTTCGTGAAATCAACTCCACCATTTTACGAATATGTGCCTTCGTTTGCGCTGCTGCATTTCGCTGGCCGCCGTAGTCGTTGTTTTGGCACGCGGTCGTAGTTCGTTGAGCCCATTCAACAGCCGAATCAAACACGCCAAGGCATTTTGGTATCCACTGGTATATTTCCGAACGGTAGCGATTCCCCGAAAGGCCAATAAACTCAGAAACTTCGCCAACTCTATCGATTGCTTCAACAAGTTCCTTGTAGTGAATGAGAAAATTCGTGTGCTCGCTGGCTGGCCTACTAACGTCAACTGGTTCCTGAGCCCACCCGTGAATCGAATTGATTTCTTCCACCAACGGTTCGATCCAAAGCCCTTCGGAATTCAACCTAGTCGCCAAAAAGTGACAACCGATCTGGAGTGATTTTCGATACGGCAAAACGGCAAGGGCGAAACTTAGGCGTTTCTTTTGGTTGCTTTTTCGAGATCGCGCCCATTGGGCCAATCCACGATCGCCCGATTCTTCCAGCAGGTCGGCGAGAATTTTGTGCGATTCGGGAACACCATCGAGCATGTCGACGACCAACATCAATCGCTCAGTGGATTCGAACATAAATTGCCTCAGAATTACTCGCTCGCTTTGTCTTTACCAGCTCAAACTGCTTCAGTTCAAACTGTTTCGACTTCAGCGATCTTCTTTGAAACTGCTTCGCTGGCGCCTGTTGATTTCGTCCACTCACCTAATGTTTTGGAGTCGACAACTTTTTTGTCCAGCAATAAATCACGAAGGGTTTCAACCATCGCTTGGTTTTCTTTAAGGATCGCAGCGGCTCGGTCCCGAGCGGATTCCAACATTTCGCGAACGGATTCATCAATCGCTTTGAGTTGTCCTTCAGAAATTTGTCGTGTGCGATCGTTTCCATGCGGCTTGGTCACCAACTGCCCCACGCCGACTAAGTCGCCGCCCATGCCGAACTCTTCGACCAACGAGCGAGCAATCGCTGTCGCGTGCTCAAGGTCTCCCGCCGATCCAATCGACAGGTCGTTCAACAATAGCGCTTCGGCTTCACGACCGCCCATCAACACACACAATCGATCAAGCAACTGATTGCGAGTCACGATGTATTTCTGCGCGGGGTCTTTGCTTTTAACGAAACCAAGTGCCCCCGCCAAATCACCTCGAATTGAAATGCGCTCGATTGGCGGCGTGTGTTCGCAAAACAACGAACAGACGGCATGACCGGCTTCGTGAGTTGCAACGACGACCTCTTCTGAAAGCGTCATCTTTGGGCGTTCCACCCACTCGGTCAACGTTCGGTCGACATCGGCAGCCGTCGTTGGGCCTTGTTTGTCCTCGCGCAATCGAACTCGGGCGAGTGCTCGACAAAACGCGTTGAGATGGTCGCCCGTGTACCGTGTTCCGGGTGCAGCCCCTTCGACATATTCTCCCGTCCGTCGCACTGCGAACTCAAGAGCTTCGTCGCTCATCTCGAGGTCCATTTTTTCGTTGTAAATATTCAGAATCGCGCGACGGTCATCGCTATCTGGAACAGGAATATGCAAATGGAATTCAAAGCGTCCTGGCCGAAGCAACGCTGGGTCCAAAATCTCTGCAAAGTTCGTTGTGCCGACGACGAAAACGAGTTCGCCACTGTGGAATCCATCCATCTCAGTCAGCAACTGATTGACCATTGAGTGTTCAACGCCGGATCCTGTGTAAGTTCCACGGGCGGCGGCGAACGAATCCAACTCGTCAAAAACGATAATCGAAGGAGCCGACTGTCGCGCGCGGCGGAATATTTGTCGAATGCGTTCTTCACTTTCGCCAACCCATCTGCTTTTTAATTCCGGGCCAGACACAATGGTGATTGCCGCACCGATCGCGGTCGCCATTGCTTTTGCAAACAAAGTTTTTCCCGTTCCCGGTGGTCCCCAAAAAATCATGCCACGCGGGATCAGTTGCTCCAACCGTTTGATATCGGCTGGTTCGGTTTTCGAATCTTTCATCGCCAACACGTCCAGGATTTCGGTCTGCAACCGCTCTTTGACTTTGACATAGCCACCGACCTCGTTGTGCAAGTCGACTTGGGGAACTTCCAGGTTGCCACTGGCCGTTGCTTGACGAATTTGGTCGTAAGCTCGACGGGGATCTTCTGGGTAGTCTTCACCGTCAAGCGTCGAAAGCAATTTCCGAAGCCGAACCGCATTCATGCCCGAGACGAATTTGTACAGATTCCAAGGGTTGAATTCGCGGCCAAATTTTCGCGACTCTTTTTGCGTCACCAAATGTTGAAGCCGAGGGCGCGGAATGCCCAAGATGCTGTATCGTTTTGGGAACAAATTTTCGATAACCGTTGGAACCGAAAACGAAGGGTCTTTGAATCCAAGCCAAACCAATTCTGGATTTTCGTACAACAGTGGAATGACTTCTTTGGCTTCAGCTGTCAAACCGCCTTGGCTGGTCGTCAGTAAATCGAGGTGTGGTAACACAACAACGCGGCGTTCAACAGCTCCACGAACGGCTTCGCGGAGTTGTGCGATCATCATTCCAAGCAAACCACATTGCATCGCGGCTTGCTCTTCGTTGGCGGGGCGCCCGTCGAGATAGAGACAGCGGATATCGTTGTTGCGCAATCGTCCGCGCAGATTCATAAAAACAAAGGGAGCCATGTCTTTGTCGCATTCCAGCAAAACAGGCAATCCGCGCTGCAGATCGGCCGCAGTATCGACCAGCGTTTCGGTGTAGGCTGATTCGACGGCGTCTTCGGCAGTGAGTTCTTGAGGAAGATCAGATTCGGGGATGATGACGGACATTCGAGATTCAGGCCCTTGGGTAAAATGGATAGAACGAAGTTGGAGGCGACTGAAATTTACTTGGGATGTCAGGCAATTTTAGTTACGACACTGACGGTCGGGCTAATGATGAAGCGCCAACAAGGCGCCAACTAAACCTCGACGACGATCGTTAACGAACCACTTTCGGGGTCCTCGGTCATCTCTTTGATTTGTCCGATCTTGGCAGCCTTTTGTTTTAAGGCTTCGGCAGTCGCTCGATTGACGGCCTTGTCCAGCTGGGCACGCAGATCGATCAGTTGTTTTTCAAGTTGATCTGTGATTTGCTGTTGAAGCTTTTCTTCTTTCCGCTCAACCTTGCCCTCCAACTCCTGCTTGAGTTCACCACGCAAGTTTTCGGCTGCTTGCTTGCGAGAGCGAGCCGGCCCTTCGTCATCGTAACCGTATCCCGATTTCTCTCCCTGAACTTCGACGTTGTCAGAAGCCTCCGAACGAACGGAAACGGTGCCTGATTCAAGATCGACTTCGACCGTAACGTCGCCTTCGTTGCGAACGACTTTGCCACCCTTGCGTTCGAAACCTTGCTTTACCAATTCCTCCGCCAACAAATCTGCCATCTGATCGCAAGGCAAAATCTCGAGCATTTCCAGCTGAGTACTAACATGGTCTTCGGCGCGGATGACCTTGCTCACAGATTCACTGACTTTGATTTTGTAGGCTCGGCTCATGATTGCCCCTTTGTGTTGGATTGGCAAATTCTGACGGAATTGAATTTTCGATAACAGGATCGGCTTGGACAAAACGACTCGGTGATCTCCTCGCTCAAAGGAAATGATAACCGACAACAGCCCCAAGGAAAAAAATCGAATCTAAAACGTTGTTTCGCGAACGATAGCTTGGGCTTTATTGATTGCGGGCTGAACGTTCAGTCTTTCCCAATCAGATTTCCATAACTGAGTGGCCGCGTAGTTTTCGTCCATGTAGCCCGTCGACACCGAATCATTGTGCCATTTTTGCAACCGATCCCCCTGTCGCAGCAACGCCGTCGCGTTTCGATAGGCTTCTGTTCGATCGGCAATTCGGAGACCGCTCGTTTTTAGAGAGCGAGTCCAGTCCTTTAGTTCGCTTTGAATTTTAAAGATTTTCGTAAACGTACTCAGAAGAAACCGACAAAGGTCTCGCCGACCGGCCTTATCCGCCATTTCCATCAATTGGCCCAAGACACGTTCTTGCGCCCGCCCCACACGGTTCATTATCTCAACCGAGGTAATGCGGGTTTTGTATTGTTCCATTTCGATCCAACGATTGGCGATCGAGCCTTGCATGGCCTCGAGGATAAGAGAACCTTCGCCGCTGGTCCAAATTTCGAAATCACTGTCCTCGCCGATGTGTTTCAAATTCACACGGTGTGCGTTCATCAAAGCATACAATCCGTTACGACGAAATACTTTTTTGGATCGCCAAGTCTGAGCGAATACGCTTTCTGAAAATTTATCAATTACTGAAAAAAGCAAAAATTGGTCGCCCAATGTCAATTCGTCGATATTGGGCTCTCGCCAGAATTTTTTTCTACTGAGGTCGGCGGTCGTGACCCAGACAAGAAAATCCAGCGAGTGTTTAGAAAACGAAAGGCCAAGTTCGCTGGGGACCGTGCGTTCCCAGACGCGGCCTGTTTTGGGTTTTTCATTTCGCAGGAACGTCTGATTTTTCCAACCGCAATCGGTCGCAAGTTTCTGAGTGATTCCTTTGGCGATGGCTGCCTCGACCAACTCAACGGTATCACGACTGAGGCAAACCGGCTTATTGCAGGGCTGGCGCACAGCGGGATGCGTATTGGCGACGGGATAATTCCCAAACACGCAATAAACGATCTTGAGTAAGTTCGATTCAAAACGGCTGACGGTGCGCAACGATGTCTCCCGCAAGGCTTCAGTTTAAAACTCGTTTTAAAAACTCTGACCGAGTTTTCTGCCGTCGACATGGGGATCCTCATGGCGACTGCCAGATTTTCAAAACCAAATACTGATCCAAAATCCAAGACCGATCCAACACTTCACGAGTCTACATTTACAGTATACGTGATTTTGTTTTCGCATCGACCGCCACCGAGACACGAAGAACCGCCGCTGGTTCGATTTCTTTTTGATACTTGGCGAGTTCACTCAGGGATAAGCTGCCCAGCCGAGAAGCCCAGATTTTGTGCAGATTGCTGTTTTCGCACCTCGACCTCGCCCAAGCGACACAGTTTTAAAAATTCACTGAACTGCAATCGAATAAGGAACTTTAAGCGAATCAAAAGTGTCTTCATTGGGGTTTAAGAGATCACTTCCACTCCGATTTCCCTTCCCGGGAGGTCTAGACGGCGAATTCCGTTGAACGTTCAAGAGGGTCGAATTATTGTAAACCGAACTCTTCCTTATCTCCTGTCACTGGATGGTTAATCGCATGTCAACCAACGCCAACGAACCAACCGCAAGCGATCTTTACCAAATCGGACAGCCAAACAAATCTGACTCTGAAGAACCAAGCAATCAAAAAATTGAGACCGAACGCCCAACGGTAACATGCGACAAAGCTGCCGATCCTCAAAACCAATCTCTTCCGGTGATCGTTTCCTTTGACGAGAAAGAAGCCCACGAAGGTGAGCATTGGATCAAACTTCGGCAACACTTGCTGAACAACGATATCGAATTTGAAACGGGCCCGATCCAGTCCCATGTTCAGTTCAGCAACTATTGCAATCTCAGCTGCATCATGTGCTGGAATGGAAACAATCCACGAACGCAACGGGTCTCGCCAGATCTGCTTGAAAAAATCGAAACCCAACTTGGGCCGCATCTTTCGGTCATGGTCCCGTTCAGCGGAAGTGAACCGTTGATTTTGACTTGGGACGAAACTCGAGCCATGGCAGAAAAATACGGTGTGCTTTTGCGAGTGACATCGAATTTGCAGTTCCTCGATGAAGCGAAATTTCACGAACTCAAAGACATCACGGAAACGCTTTGCGTGAGCATCGATTGTCACATCCCTGAAGTCCTTGAGATCATTCGGCAACGAGCTCAAACTCATACGGTTCTTAAAAACTTAGCCACCACAGCCCGGCTCGCGCGAGAACACAACATCGAGTGCATCGTCAACGTTGTGTTACTGACCTACAACGCCCCATTTTTGGCTCACACGATTCGCTACCTTCATTCAGTTGGCATCGAAAACGTCGACGTGATCCAGATGGTCGACATCAATCATGAGAGTCATTACTTTGACCCGCTGGTTCACTACTCAGGCGACTACATCGACTGGGTTCAAAATCAGGCTATCGAAGCGTGCCGCGAATTGAAGATGCGATTGATCTGGAACGTTGGCGACAATGGGATTTTCGACTTTCGTGAAAACCCAGTGCCTGCGAATCCACGCAAGGTGATGAACGACCATAATGATTGGCTGTTGAAACATTACGCTCCAGGGTTTTGCAAACACGCGTACAACCGTTTGCGTTTGGAAATTGATGGCGATGTGGCTCCGTGTTTTCTTGCGACCGAAGGGCAACTTTCGCTTGGAAATTTGAACGAGCAAAATTTTGACGAGATTTGGAATGGACCAAACGCGCAAGACCTCCGCCGCGGCATGTACACAGGGGATGTTCCTTCGTTGTGTCAAAGCTGTCGAGTTCGCAGTCCTCTACCAGCCAAACCAAAAATTGCGTTTACACAAAAAGTGATTGATGAGCTTGAGCCAAAGTTCTTTAAACATGGAATTGATGATGAGAACGAAATCGAAGTCATTGGGCCGTCGCACACCTCAAGATCCGAGACTGCTCCCATCCTCGAATTGAAGGTCCGCATTCCAAAATACAAATTTCTGATCGCAATAGCACTTGGTGGGCAGCGAGATGAAATCGAAACATTCCATGCCAAAGGAAAACATATCGGTGACGGTCGTGTCCAGATTCAAATTCCGAAACAAGTATGGAAACGACTTCGATCGAACCTTGGTTACTGGTGGGCGGTTTGGCAAAGCACTGGGCGCGGGCAACCTGTTGTTCGCAATCGTTTAGTACATTGCTTCAGCAAGCTAAAACCAATGGAACGAATCGAAGGAAGCACACTTGGGTATACTGACCAGGGCCATACTTCCATCACCAACCTTGGCGTCGACAAAACTGTTGGCTTTCGAAAGAACGATTGATGAGCCATTCTTCCACTGATCATTTCCAATCAATCGATGAAGCAAATCCAGCTGGCGACTCCGACAATCCTCGCATCGATTTCGAACTGGCCGAACTAACGGGTCGGCAGATCCACCGTGCACGCCAGTTGTTTGCCTACGGGGGTCTCGATGGAGTCATGAATCGCCCGCTGATGCATGACCAAGGCCTCTACCCACACTTTGCCGTCGCTGCGAATGGGTATGAACTTTACGATTCCAGCGGACAGACTTTCGTCGATTGGATCAATGGTTGGGGCAGTATCATTCTTGGGCATTGCCACGACACGGTGCAACAAGCGATTGTAGACCAGGCCAAATGCGCAACCAGTATCGCGTTGATGCACCCAGTCGAAATCGAAGTCGCCGAACTCGTTGTCGAGATGGTTCCCAACGCTGAGATGATCGCATTTGGGAAAAATGGTTCCGACTCGTTAAACGCGGCGATTCGGATTGCAAGAGCCGCGACCGGTCGCGAGTTAATTTTGCAAAATGGATTTCACGGTTTTCATGACTGGTACACCTGCCTGCATCCCAATGTTCAAGGCGTTTTGCCGGCACTTAAAAACTACGTCCAACCGTTTCCATACAACGACCTTGAAGCCCTCGAGTCGTTACTGAAACAGCATCAAGGTCAGTTTGCCGGCATCGTTATGGAACCGGTCAACCTGCACATTCCCGATCAAGGCTACCTTCAATCGGTGAAAGAGTTGGTGCACAAATACGGAGGTGTTTTGATCTGGGACGAAGTCGTCACTGCGTTTCGGCTTGGTCGTGGAGGTGCTCAACAATATTTCGGCGTTGAACCTGACATCGCGGTACTTGGAAAAGCGATGGGAAATGGGCTACCGCTTTCCGCCGTCGTTGGGTCGGCTGAATTGATGAAACATCTCCGACGCACAGCCTACGGGATGACTTACCGTGGTGAAACCATCTCGCTTGCTGCCGCAAACGCGTGCTTGCGTTTCATGAAACAGAACGACGTTGCAGGACATTTGGAAATGATCGGCTCGAAATTGCGAGATCGGTTCCACGAGTTGTGTCAGGAAATTGACATTCATTGCAAACTCTCTGGCCCGTCGGCGCGAATGTCTTTCGTATTCCAAGCCCAAGGCGGATTGCAATGGCAAGCCATTCGCTCGATCTTTGTGCTTGAGTGCTTAAAGAATGGAGTCCTAACTAACGGGAATATTCTTGTCTCGTACGCCCATGACGACGAGGCGATTGACCGAACCATTCTCGCGTTTGAGAAATCGCTTAAACGAGTCCGTAGCGCAATCGACGCCAGCGGGATGGGTGTTAGGACAGGAACAGAGTTCGCGTTTGATGCTTCATCCGTTGAGATCAAGGGCTGTGTCGACGCGGTTCAGCGATCGCCCGAACAAATGATCATCAGCGGCTGGGCATTGGTTGACGGCGTCGTCATCGACGGCCTGTTCGCTGCGTTCGAAGACGGAACCAAGATTAAATCGGAGATCAACCCAAGGCCCGATATCGGCGAAGCGTTCCCTGCCGTTGAAAATGGAGCCAACGCTGGTTTCAAAATAACAATCCCGAAAAATTCAAACGGTGCGACCAATGTTCGATTTCGATTGATTGGCAAAGTCGGGTCGGTTGAGCGGTTCCACTGCCTCGTTGTCGACGAGACCTCGAAACCGTCCTCGAAAAACCAACCGCCGATCAAAGGACCACACTGGTTCCGCGATGGTGTACTATTTATCTGAGCCATAACTCTCATCACCCGTGTTCAGAACACCCCAATGCCTAACGACCCCATCAAGTCGCTGATCCGTCTCAAGAAAACGGAAATCGACAACCCGCTTCCGCCAGTCGCAAAAATGGTTGATGGCAAACAGCTTGCCCAATGGCATTTCGATCTTCAG
This sequence comes from Mariniblastus sp., assembly GCA_045105295.1. Lineage (GTDB taxonomy): Bacteria > Planctomycetota > Planctomycetia > Pirellulales > Pirellulaceae > Mariniblastus. The sequence goes on along the minus strand of JBGCDK010000066.1, from coordinate 9,850 downwards.
GGAAACGAAGTCAAATTGGAATACGCCGATCTTATTGCCAAAGACCCTTGGCCTCTTCCTCAACCCATTGATCGCGAAGGCTACCACACCGTCGAAAATAGCCACTACTATTGGTCGTCTGGTTTGATGGATTGGCTCAATGTTGAGTCGGCGATCAAGGAATTTAAGATCGGAGAAACCAGCGGCAACGAGCCTGGACTGACCGATCGTCCAATTCGGATTTTGGATTTTGGTTGTTCAAGCGGCCGCGTACTGCGGCACATGTTGGCGTTTGGAAAAAGCGAATACGAAATCTGGGGAGCTGACCTAGGTCACGAGAACATTGAGTGGATGAAGCGACACCTGCCAAACGACATCAAGTCATTTAGTAATACAGCGATTCCGAATTTACCGATCGCCGATAACTTCTTCGATGTAGTAACGGGGTTTTCCGTGTTCCCACATTTCGAATTTCTGTCTGATGCTTGGCTGTTGGAACTCTGTCGTATCACGCGCCGCGAGGGCTTGGTTTATTTGACGATTGCGAACGAGGCGACTTGGCTGGACTCGGTAAATCGCGAATCGACGATCAACTATTTCACTCGAACGAATGTCATTCCTGGCAACGAGCCGATGACAAAGTCCAGCTTCGAAACGATTTTCGATGGCCCGTTGCGGCTGAGACGGACAAGCACCGAAGACGTTTTTAATTGCTATATTTGGCACAAGAATGAATTTATTGAGCACAGTTGGTCACGATTTCTAAGAGTTCACCGGATCGTGGATTTTGCTCATCTCCGACATCAAGCGGTGGTGCTGGCTCAACCTGCAATTGGTTAGTCACGAATTTTGTGCTGGACACTCAACGCCCAACGAAGGAGTTTTGCTGGGCCAGAATTACAAATGTGAATCGTCTTATTAAGTTAAAGCCTGAATCTCAGGCGTGCATTAGCGAACTACTGCTTGGAACGCAAAACTGCAACCGGCATTTGTCGAATCAGACGCGGAGGGCGCCTTAGCCATCAAAGTATTCATCACACTCACACAGCTGGAATTTCAGTTGTCATTCTCGATTGAATGGCAAATTCAATTGAATCCACATAACCGGTTCATCCAGCACATTCGAGGGGAAACCGATTGTGTTCCAATGCGACGATCCGAAATTCACGACGTGTCCTAGGCGGCGCACTACGATTCGGTAGGCAATCTCTTTTGACAGTTCACGAGTGGACCATGGACCTTAACCGACGAAAATTCTTACGACTTAATTCCGACCGACAACAATGCGTTGTTCGATTGGGCATCGGCGAGTCTGGTGGCTTTGTTGTTGACGAATCAATCGAGGGACTCCGGGTTGGAGGACTGGATCTTCTCATCCTTTTTGCCGATCAAAAAGTCATGGTTGAATTCAATGATGAAACCATCACGGGTCGATGTCGCGGAATTTCTCGCGGCGAAGGCGGATATTTCGAAGTCGGAATCTTCCGCGAAACTGCTGACTATGTGGAAGACACTGAGTCAATATTGTTGAACTCTTTCATGTCCTTCAACGGTAAAAACATTGCCGTCGTACCCATCGGAATCGTGGGCGATGATCAATTGAGAATCCGATTGATCAACGGAAAAGAATTCACAATCGATCGTGACAAAGTTCTTCAAATTACTCGCCAAGAGCGGTTGGAAGAACTTTGTAATGATGAAGCCCTCGCCGGGGTCATGGAAGTCTATCGCCTGATGGATTCGTCCAACGGATTTACTAACCGAGCGTCTGTTTTAGATCACGAATTCGGACCGGCACTTCGTTCGCTTTCGTCCACCTAATTAAACAGTTGGCGAACCGCCCTAACCAAAATACAGACGGCGCGGCCCTTTCAGAATCAACGCGAGACAGGAAGTCAGTGCTGCGATTCGTTCGGTCCTAAAGTTTCGACCAATATTTGGCCTTCGGAATTCTTTATTCACGCGCCACCCCGAAGTGCGCTCGCTTGAAGGTTCGTTCAACGTTGTTGAAGGGTCGTTCAACGTTGTTTTTTGGGTCGCTTCCAAAGTCCAACCGCACTTACTGCCGGGAATCCATTGACCGTCAATTCGTTTCCATTCAAACGAATCTCCAATGTGTCGGAACGATCCCATCGTGCGTCATTCTCACCATAACGATCTGACAAAAAATGGATTCGTTGATTCGCAGATCCGATCCATCGACGCGAAGGGTCCGGTTGGTCTTTGTAGTATGGACCGTCAACAAGAATATCGGTGTGCGTTAACAGTTGGTCGACGTGTGGGTCTGACTTTTCTTTTAAGGATTCGATTGTGAACCCACTGAAAATCATCACGCTCAGCCCCAACGCTTGAACGCGGGTGGCGACTTCAGCCAGACCTTCCGCATGAGAAAATGGCTCACCACCAAGAAACGTTAGCCCTTCGATTTGTGGATTTCCATCAGCGTCGACCATCGCATTTTCGACTTGGGTGACGACATCTTGAACTGTTGTCGAGGTGCCACCTTTGAAGGCCAACATCTCCGGGTTGCAACAACCGGGACAGCGAAGCGGACAGCCTTGGACCCAAAGTGCAAATCGAGTTCCCGGTCCTTCGGCTTGGGTGACGGGCACGATTTGAGCGACTTGGATATTGGATAAATTAGATAACGGAATCGACAAATCAAGTCCAGAATTTGATGGAGGTTACTTTCTTTTGACTCAATCATTGTAGGAAGGTTCGGTGCGAATCTCCAAATTGACAAGTTCCCAATCAGGCAAACTCGTAGGTAAAGCGAATTTTTGAACGGAAAAAACCGCCACGCCGCAATTCACGAACGGCAACATGAACCGTTTGGGCGCAAGCGCCGAATCGCTGCTAATTCAGTTTGAGTTACAAGGCGGTGTCTGCAAATGGTCCCGTGGCTATCGTCCAAACGGCTGATCAATGTCCGTAGACTCCCGCCGTCGTGTAATCGTGCCGTCGTGTAATCGTGCCTTCAAAGGCACACCACATCAATCCCACAACGTCAGACCATCGAGGTCTTTCTTTTCGCCCGCCAGAAACAGGCTGGCGAAATAGCCTACGACGTAACAAATCGAGATCCCAACAAACGCGTTGAGGTAACCGTTGATTCGATAAATCTCCAGCCCAACGGAATCAAACAAACCGCGAACGTCGATCCCAAAAACTGATTTGTCTTTGCTGGCCAACACGATCATCGTCATCACCAGGATCGCCGTCAAAGCACCCACCAAACTTCCGCGCCCGTTGGCTCGTCGTGTCGTCGCACCCAACGCAAACAGACCGGCCAACACGCCCAGGAACAAACCCAAGATCCCGATAAACTCATCGAACAAACTTTTGATTCCCGGTTGAACAAAAAGCAAACCGGCTGCCGTTCCAAAAATCCCCATCAACACAGTGATAAACCGAGCCAGTCCCAAATACCCCTTTTCCGTTTTCGCAAAATTTGCTGGCCGCATAAAGTCAGTCACGATCGTGGTCGCTCCCGAATTCATGCTCGTTGAAACGGTTGACTGAGCCGCAGCAAAAATTCCTGCAACCACCAAACCCGCGAGACCAACGGGTAACTCTTGGCTGATAAACAACGGCATGATGCGATCGGCCGCGATTGCTGGGTCAAGCTTTTCCGGGTGCGAGCGGTAGAACATCCAGAACGCCGTTCCCATTCCGAAAAATACAACCGATGCCGGAATTGCCATCAAACCATTCAACCAAATCGAACGCGCGGCCAAATTGTTGTCCGATGTCGTCATATATCGTTGGACCACGGCTTGATCGGCCGTGTAACTGGCAAGGTTCTGGCCAAGCCCACCAATGATCACGACCCAAATCGCCATCGTTGTAAACGAAGCCGGACCGAAATCAATGTTCACCAGATGAAACTTCTCCGCATCGACGGCGGCTGAAAAACTTCCCGCATCTGCGCCAGACAATGCAAAAAACAAACAGCAAATCGCACCGATCAACAGAACGCCGGTCTGTAAGGTGTCCGTCCAAATGACTGCTTCGATCCCGCCAAGCGTACAGTAGGCAATCGAAAGCAAACCCATCACGATCACACATTGCTGAGTCGTCATCGGTGTGACACTTGCGAGAGCCAAAGCTGCCAGCGCGAGCACAACGCCCATTCGAAAAATGTGAAACAAGCTGAAACTTCCCGACCCAATCAAACGAACACTTCGGTTGAATCGTTTTTCGAGATACTCATACGCTGACGTTGCGTCGATGCGGCGAAAGAAGGGCAGGGCGACGTAAATCGCGATCGGTGCCACCGCCAAAATCATCAGACTACCCAACGCGTAAACCCAGTCTTGCGCGAACGCTTTGGAGGGGATCGCCATGTAAGTGATCGAACTCAGCATCGTTGCGAAAATCGAGCAACCCGCTGCCCACCATGGCACACTCTTGCCGCCTCGAAAAAAATCATCCGTCGTTTTGTTTCGGTACATAAAATAGACACCGATGGCCAGCGTCCCAATCAAGTAAGCGATCAACACAAGCATATTAAACGTGCCAAACACCGCTTTGTTTTCCGGCACGCTGATACGCCAAAGTTTTCGAGACCGAACGCGCGGGCGGACTTCGCCACTGACCATCACGATATCGTCGCCCCATTTGATCGCGGGTGTGGTGACTTGAGCGGCCGGCATGGAGCCGAATTCTGTCCAAGTATCGGTGACCGTGTGATAGGCTAGCGCTGTTTTTGGGAAACCCGGATGGTCGAAATCCTTTTGCTTCGTTTTCGAATCGAGCCATTGCTTGAGAATGTCACCGGTCGCATAAGCCGGAACGATCACATGGGCCGGTCCATACGCAACCGCCGTTCCTGCCGCGATAGGAACGGGGCAATCGGCAACACGTTTCCATGTGTCGGTAGACGGATCATAAGACCATCCATCGGTTCCAAATTTTAAGTTATAAAGATCGGTCTTGTCGGAACCTTCCAAAAAACGTCGCCCGCCAAAGACATACAACCGCGTTCTGAATCCGTCGTGTTGAGCAGTTACCAACGGAAACATTCGGCTGGGCCCTTCGTCAGGCCAACGGGTCACCGGTTCCCATTTGGCTTTTACGTTCGCGTCCGTTTTTTGAGTCAGTCCCGAATCGAGCGTTGGATCGAGCGAGCTTAACTTCAACCGCCAAACCAAACGGCTCGCGTGCGTTTCGCCTGATTCATCGACGACTTCACCCGCGACCAGATAGACATAACCACCAACGATAGCCGCACCACCAGCCGTACATTTGAGTGGCAGATCAGGAACCGCAGTGTCGGATTCAACTAAATCGAACCCCGTTCGATCTCCATCCGTTCCCTCCGTTTTTCGCCGAAGAGATAAAAGAAACGCGCGGTCAGTTGGGCCGTCAACATTTTGCCCACCCATGATCAGCACACCAAATTTCGTGCTAACGACCGAACTGTAGGCAACGGGTTGTGACAAGCGAAAACTTTCAAACTCGTTTTGCCATGAATAGCGGGACTGGCCCGTGTTGGTATCTTTGGCTGGAGAACCAGTTTGCTTGGACCGTTTGAGTACCCACGCTCGATCGAGATACGTCTTGGGTAAGTCCCAAAGTTTTGGGTCTTTTTCAGTTCCAAAATTCGCACCACCGGCAACGATCAAATGGTCTTCAAAATCTAGATTTGATTTATTGCTTGATTGATGAACTCCAACGATTGGCCCAGCAACACCGAATGGATCGGGAAGGTCGGGAAGCGGATGAAAATCAAGCCGCGAGTTTTCCACGGAAGTTTTGGAGTCTTGCGTCAATCCAAAACTGCATTCGAGCAAGCAACTACTGAGAAAGAACAAAACAAAAACGAAGTTCCCCATACGACCTAGCTGCAAAGTTCGTTTTGTTTTGGGTTGCATTAATTTTCCGTTCAAAAACCAATTTTGCTATTTCTAGAGTTTGTAGTCGTCAGTTGCTTGGGAATTTGCAGTCGTCAGTTTTCAGTTGGCAGTAATTTAGTAACAGCACGCTGTGGTCCAAAGATCCAACTCTGCCCACTACCCACTACCCACTACCCACTACCCACTACCCACTACCCACTACCCACTACCTACTGCCTACTGCCTACTGCCTCTTCAACACATCCACTTCATCGAGCTTTGACGCATAGGCTTCATACTCACCCTCAGTCAGCGGAGCATAGGGGGCTCGGCATGGACCGCAGTCCAGCCCGATGTATCGCATGATGGCTTTGCGATACGACCAGTTTTCCTCTTTGGCCATCAGGTAAGTGACCTTATTGATCGAGGCTTGGACTTCTGCGGCTTTCTCGATTTCACCCGCATGAAACAGTCGGTAGATTTCCGCGTAGAAACTGGGGCCAAAATTATAAGTCGACCCGATCCCGCCCGCGAAACCAAACGACTGCCCCGCGATGAATTGCTCGTCAAAACCGCTCATCAACGTGACTGGCCGATCAACGAAACGCATCATCTGTTGCACCGAATAGAAATTGGCACCTGTGTATTTCATTCCACTGACATTTGGGATCTTGAAAAACTCTGCGTCACGTTCCGGTTCTATCACGCCACCGAGCGAATAAATCATGAACGGCAAATCGGTCGCCGCCGCGATGGCTTGGTAATGTCGTCGAGCTCCCTCGAATGTGGTGCCGTGATAGATCGGCGCGACCGAAGCGATCCAATTCGCCCCTGAATCAGCCGCAGATTTTGCCATCCGAACCGCAGCGTCGGTGCTTGGGTGGCCAACGTGAGCAATCACATTGGCGCGGCCTTTGACGTGATTGACCAACTGTTTGACGACTTCGTTACGTTCGGATTCAGAAAGCAAAAGGCCTTCGCCGGTCGAACCACAAGCGAAAAATCCGCCGAGCCCTTCGTCAATTTGAAAGTCCGCGATCTTGCCAAGCATTTCAAAATTGATTTCGCCATGCGAATCAAAGGGTGTAAAAATCGCCGAGTAGGGCCCGTTTATGTTCATAGTTTTATCGTCACAATTCGTAGAGCGGACGCTAGTTCGCCAGCGAGTTCGTTGACTGGACGCGATACGGCCAGTGATTTTGTGTGGTGGACGCTCCACGGCCAGCAAGTTTCACACTGACCGCCGAGCGTTCAATACACACTCGCGGTGGCCGGTACACACTCGGAGCAGCCTAATCACTGCTGGAGCGTCCGACATCTAATCGACGCCTCACCGCACAGCCGAAATATCCAACACCGAGGCATTGTCGTTTAGTTTTCAGGCTTTGCAAACCTACTTTGATCGCACCACTTAACAGCGAACTCGAAAGTGGTGATAATCTTGACTCCGTAAATGCAAAACTAATTTTATGAGTAAGCAAAGATGGCAATCGGGGAAACGAAACAGATGGCGAATAGCTTGGAACAGCTGAACCGTACCGGCTCAAATTCTTACGAGAAAATTCTCGTTCAGACATTCAACCAAGCTTCGGAATCTTCCGCAGCAATTGCGGGGCGAATCGCGGAACTGATTCGGGAAAGAGCCGCCGAGGGTAAAGACTGCATCTTGGGGCTCGCGACCGGAAGCACACCCGTCGGAGTCTACCGGGAACTGGTCCGCCTGCATCAGGACGAAGGGCTTTCATTTCAAAACGTCGTGACCTTCAACCTCGACGAATATTTTCCGATGCAACCGAACGAACTACAGTCTTACGTTCGATTCATGAACGAACATTTGTTTGATCACATTGACATCCCACCAGCGAACATCAATGTTCCCGACGGAACGATCGCAAAAGAAAAAGTCGTTGAGTACTGTGCTCAGTATGAAGCCAAAATTGAAAACCGTGGCGGGATCGACATTCAAATCCTGGGTATCGGTCGGACCGGACACATTGGATTCAACGAGCCCGGTTCCAGCAAAACCAGTTCAACACGATTGATTACGCTGGACCGCGTGACACGTAATGACGCCGCAAGTGATTTCTTTGGCGAAGAAAATGTGCCACGCCGCGCGATCACAATGGGTGTCGGTTCGATCTTGAGTGCCAGTGAGATCTTCATCATCGCTTACGGTGAACACAAAGCCGAAATTGTCGCTCGAGCCATCGAAGGCGAAATCTCTCCATTGGTTTCGGCAAGCTTTCTCCAAGAGCATCCACGCTGCAAGTTCATGCTGGACATTGCGGCCGCTCAAAATCTTACTCGGTTCAAATGCCCTTGGCTGGTTGAACAAGTCAATTGGAGTCCGACATTGATTCGCAAGGCTGTCATCTGGTTGGCACAGCTGATGAAGAAACCAATTTTGAAATTGACCGACGAAGACTACAACGAAGAAGGCCTCCAAGACCTCTTGGCCGAACACGGTCCGGCCTACGACATCAACGTCAGTGTTTTTCGACATCTTCAAAGCACCATCACTGGGTGGCCCGGCGGCAAACCGGCAGAACGAAAACAGCCTGGCGATCTTTCTCAGCCACACGATGACATTTACCCAAAACGCGTTTTGATTTTCTCGCCGCATCCCGACGACGACGTGATCTCGATGGGCGGTACGTTGATCCGATTGGCCAAACAGGGACACGATGTTCACGTGGCCTATCAAACGTCCGGCAACATTGCGGTGTTCGATGACGACGCGCTGCGGTTCTGTGATTTCATGGCCAGTTTCAACCGTACGTTCGGTGTTTCGCCTGAACAGACGCAAGAGCTGGATTCCAAAATTGAAGAATCGCTTCGAAACAAAAAACCTGGCCAAGTCGACAGTGCAGAAGTCCAAACGATCAAAGGTTTGATCCGAAAGGGCGAAGCCAAAGCCGCGACTCGATTGTGTGGCGTGCCAGAAGAGAACCTTCACTTTCTTGACTTGCCGTTTTACGAAACGGGAACGATCAAGAAAAAACCGCTTGGCCAAGAAGACATCGACATCGTCGCCAAACTTTTGGAAGAGTTCAAGCCTCACCAAATTTACGCGGCGGGTGATCTTCGTGATCCGCACGGCACTCACCGGACTTGCTTGACGGCAGTCTTACAAGCCTGTCAGCAGGTTGCTGATCAAGAGTGGTACAAGCAATGTTCGATCTTGCTGTACCGTGGTGCTTGGCACGAATGGGAGCCGCACGAAATCGAGATGGCGGTACCGCTAAGTCCTGGCGAAGTGGAATTGAAACGCAACTCGATTTTCAAGCACGAGTCGCAAAAGGACCGAGCCGTTTATCCGGGGCACGACGCAAGAGAGTTTTGGCAACGAGCCGAAGATCGAAACGCAGCGACGGCAAAGTTGTTCGATTCGCTCGGTCTGGCCGAATACGCAGCGATCGAAGGATTCGTACGCTGGGACGGCGACGAATCGTTTTTGTAGGGAAAGAGCTGGCAGTTTCGAGTCGATAGTAGTCAATTCGGATTATCAAGTTTGCGAGAGGCGAGCAGGACACGACGAGTAAGCTTGCCTGTCGCTTTCAAAAAGAAGCTTCGTAGGCTGCAAATTCTTGTCCGGCGTTGCTTAAGCCACCGGTAGGCTGGACATTCTGTCCGGCGTTGCTCAAGCACCGGTAGGCTGGACATTCTTGTCCGGCGTTGCTCAAGCACCGGTAGGCTGGACATTCCTGCCCGGCGTTTGAAGAATTGGCAAACTGGACATCGCTGGTTGCCAGCCATACCTATTAAATACGTAACAGCCAGCAGAAACTCATGATCGTGACGGACAGGAATGTCCATCCTACTTATCCTTCGGGTTTGCTATGGAAGAAAGCTTTAACCTAGCCGCTCCTCCGAACTTCACCGGATTCGACGAGCAAAGTACAGTCCGACTTTACTAACGACGTCTTTCCACTGGACGTGCATTCCTGCCCGGCATGGCTGAAAAAAATTCGTAGGCTGAACATTCCTGTCCGGCATTGCTCAAGCCACCGGTAGGCTGGACATTCTTGTCCGGC
>JBGCDK010000065.1:0-43493 GCA_045105295.1 Mariniblastus sp. | reverse complement strand
GTGTGGCTAGTAAAACCGGCAGGAGCAATTGGGCTCACCGTTCGAATTCTTACATCGCCATGATTGGTAGGATGGACATTCTTGTCCGTCTTGGAAGCGCAGTTCAGCCAGCCGTCGGACAGGAATGTCCAACCTACGTACGGGTCTTACAAACCGACGCGTGATCACTGCAAATTATTGCAATGGCAGCAAGTGTGGCTAGTAAAACCGGCAGGAGCAATTGGGCTCACCGTTCGAATTCTTACATCGCCATGATTGGTAGGATGGACATTCTTGTCCGTCTTGGAAGCACAGCGCAGCCAGCCGTCGGACAGGAATGTCCAACCTACGTACGGGGCTTACAAACCGACGCTTGAAGGCGCGAGCTCTTGCTGAATTTTTTTTACGCACAAACGTTTACGGTTCTACTCGTTGGGCGTCCAAGTTCCGTTGATGCAGTCGATTCGCGCCCAGTAAGGATGCTCTCTTTCGCCTCTCTGGCGAACGTCATCCAAGAGGACTTTGACGGAGGCCACAACTGGGCCTTTGTATTTGCCGCGTCCTGCAATCTCCACAGTCTCGTTGAGGTTGGCATATTCTGGCGAGAGCCACAGCGTTGCGTCATTGAGTTTGATGTTGTTGGGTGGTCCAAGTCGGAACAAGTTTGAGTTTTCTTTGTAAGACCCCGAGATTCGGATTTTGGATGGAAACTTTTTGACTCCGTCGAATAATGCAGGCCGGACTACATTGGATTCGGGAATGCCTCGTAATTCGAAGAACCAAAAATAGGTGTCCCACGGTCGGAACGTAGCGCACTCAAACTCAAAACCGGTTTTGTCGGGACGTTTGCGGCGATGGGGCCGCATCCATTTGAATGCTTCGGGAATGTCTTCGATGAAAAACTCGTTTGCCCGACCTTGATACTGAACGGCAGTCACGTCGTTATATTTTTTGCTTCTCATCCATTTGTTTAACGCCGTCATCATCGTCGAAATCGCGGTTGAGTCCTTTTGACCATTGACGCAGTACATCGGCAAATTGACATGCGTGTTGGCTAGGTATTTGTCGATGTACTTTCCAAACTTGCCTGAGTATCCGAGGACTCCGGCCCAATGTTCTGGATGCGAAATGCCAATGTCGTACGCCCCATCTGCCCCGCGACCGTGACCGGATAGGAACACGCGATCACTATCGATAGAGAAACGAGTCAATGCTTCGTAGAGGGCATCTAAAACGACTTTGTGTTCAAGCCCGGAATAGTTCCAGGATGATTGACCCTGACTTCGCCAGTCCACTGCGAGCACGATGTAACCGTTCCGCATCGCTTGGCCCATTCGATTCTGAAGCCGATAGCTGTAATTTCCGCACCAAGTGTCGAGGTTAGCCTCTAACGATTGGCCGCCACCAGGCAACGTGATCAAAAGTGGATACTTTCGAAACGGATTGTATTGCGGAGGGGCGATTTCGCCTTCAGCCAAACCTTTGATGGGCGTTCCACGTCCGGGGAGATGGGCCAAGCAACGAAATTTTTTAGGAGTTGGATCCGCTTTTGTTCCAGGGATTTCGATGAAAAATTCGATTGGTTTTTCACCGGAATAATTCTCGACATCTTCTTTGCCAGCGATGGGCTTCATTTGCTTAAGCATCGCATCAACGTATCTTGGCGTTCCCGACTCAAGCCCCTCCAGCTCAGTGATGATTTGACGCCGTCGTTCTTTCGAAGTCGTCAAAGTCAAATACTCTCGGACGAGTGCACGAGCTTGAAACATCGATTGGGTAATTGCGAGGTTTTCAATTGCGAAGTTACTCCCCAGCACCCAACCGCTAATCGCCAAAGAGATTTTTGCTTCGTCGTTTAACTCGTCGTCGTCGGCCAGTCGAGAAAACGCGGTCAGGCGCAGGACTGTTACATCATTCAGTTCTGTTTCAAGTTCAGTCGCAAATTGCCGGATGGCTGCGACTTGATCGTCGCTCAGTTTTTTCAGCCGCGCGATCAATTCGGTGACCTTGGCGCGAGCATCCTGAAGTGTCTGTGGGCGTTTTAAGAGTTGTTCCTCGATGTCTTGAAATTGAGCCACAATTTGTCCAGCCAATCCGTCTTTGTTCGTGGCTTGAGCGAGATCGAGTGCGAGATCGTTTTGCCCGGCGGCGATCCGGATTTCGATTTCCTTTAAAATTTGTCGAGCTCGATACTGGCGATTATCAGAACGAGCATCGCGTATTCGGTCTTTTTGATCAGGGAAGTCTTGCTCTAGTCGCTGAAGTTCTTCCTTGGCACGAGTGAAGTCACCGTTCTGTTGATAAAAACTAACGATGTCAAAATACTCATTTACATTTTTTCGATCTTTGATCTGCTTTATTAAAAGGTTGTAAATGACATCCTTGGGAACTGTACCGGTTCCGATCTTAGATTCCCAACTCATAGATATTGGGCCCTTTGGGAGGACCTTCAGTTCACAATACCGAGGAGTAATTTTGGTGATGCCCTGCGTGAATGATCGTTGGACAACTCCAGCGGGCGTGTTAACGGCAATCCGAAACTCACGATGGCCAAATTCGTCGAATTGACCAGCGAATACAAAACTTCCATTCCCGACAGAGCCACTGTTTTTCCGCTGGTAAATGTCGAACACAATCTCGTTGGCCATGGTCGAATTGCCCTTGGCGTTGATAATTTTAGACTGGTTTAACAGTGTAAATTTCAATCCGTCGTTTACGCCGATGATGCTGGCAGCGGTTAAAGGGCCGCCGAGTGCGTACGTGGCTGGCGTAATCTCAGGAATGTAGAACTGGTCGCCTTCGTAGCGCAGACCATTGTTCATCGTTACGACTTGTGGGTCCCTTTGCCCCCAAGCGTCATTCATCGGGGAAAAAATTGTGCCCAATGCGAAAACGACTCCCGACACGACAGCGGCCAGCCGGTACAATGACGAGACAGCGTTTATTCTCTGCGACGTCGGAAGTTGGCCAGAGTTGAGGGCATTTGTCTTGTCCATGATCGCTCCTTGGATTCATCAAGTTTTGTGAATCGGTAATTCTTTTTTGCCCGTTCCAATTATAAGCAACCATAATGGATTGCTGCCAATAATTAATTTAACGTCACAATTGATTTCTATTTAGTCCATGTCACAAACCGCCGAACCTCAAACGGAATCACGAGCGACGAATGTCGATTTATCTGAATCGATGTCTCATGATGGTGGTCATATTGCCGCGGGAAAAGTAAGTTCGTTGAAAGAACTCATTTCGATTCCTCGCTGGGCTGTTTATTTCCAAGCGGCATTGCTCGGGCTCATCGCGACGACTTTTTTTATATTTGGCATGATGGTAGGGAGCTTGACTCCTGGCACCAATGCCGAAATCAATGCCGCGTTTGATAGTCGAGTTCAAGGAAGCGTCGCGTATCGGGAAGATGGCGATCTACGAGCAGACGAAGGTGCTGTGGTTTTCTTTCTTCCAACCGACAAAAAGCCCGATGAGCGTTCGCCAGGTGACTGCGTTAACCCGGGTAATTTTAAAGCACTCGATAATGCCGGAATTGATCGGATTCATGACCTTGGTGGAGCCGTTGTTCGAGCCGATGAGTATGGCCAGTTCGATGTGATCATCGATGCAAAGTATGGCGACGGGCAAAGTTACTATCTCTTGATTGTGTCCAACAGCAAGCGTGGCGAAGACACTGAACCGATGCAAAAAGAGCAAGTCGCGTCGATCGGTACTTTCTTTATCCCAGTCGAAGACGTCGTTGAAGATCGGTCTTATTACTGGCGGCGCATCACAGTCGATTCTGAAAAACTCCATTTGCCTGAAATTGAATTTTAATCATTCGGTCAAGTTCGCTGTCGCTGTGATCGAGTTCTTATTCGCCAATTTAACACATGAGTTGTGTTGAGAATAGTTTTGTCTGTTCTCTGATCTGAGGGAGAAGTAGGCAGTTTCGTTGGTTGCGAAATTTAGTCTTAAATTTTGCTTCTCTAAAACCAACTCGCTACATTGGTCGAGTTTCGTGTTCTACCCGGGATAGAATTTTGACTCGATCGCCAGAGACTCGGCCAAGTTTAATCGCAAGATTGAAGGATTCAGACGACCAGGTGGCTTGGGATGAATTCGTCCAGCTATACCGCCCTGTCGTCTATCGCGTCGCGCTCGCCAAAGGCATGCAGGCCGCAGATGCAGAAGATCTCGCTCAGACCGTGCTTATTTCAGTCGCCAGCGCCGTAGGACGGTGGACTCCTGATCCTGAACGGGCGAGATTTCGGACTTGGCTAAATCGGATTGCCACCAACGCTATCATCAATTCCTTGAGTAGAGGCAAGCCAGATCGTGGTAGCGGAGATACAGGAATGCAAATGATGCTGTCAGAGCAGCCATGCGTCGGTCCGGATTCTGATCTGATTGAACTTGAGAAACGTCGTGAAGGATTTCGTTTGGCGGCCAAATTAATTCAAAACGAATTCGAAGACGATACTTGGCAAGCGTTTTGGTTGACTGCGGTAGAAAACAAATCTGCTGATTCAGTGGCTTTGATACTTGGCAAAAAAGTTGGAAGTATCTACACCGCTAAAAGTCGCGTGATGCAGCGATTGCAAACTCGTCTGGGCGAACTTACGCAATGAAAATGCTTGGTCAATGATGGTTTTGTAACGGAGTTTCAGCCCTTGAATTGCAAGCGTACTCGTGAGCGTAGATAAAAAAATCAAAATTCCTGTTAGATCTTAACAAGTCAAGTGTGTAGTCCCTCATCAACAGTACTGTCTCTTCCTTCTTTTTGAAATAGACAACCATGGTTAAGCCAGATGGGGCCGCGAACATTAAATTCATACGCGGCAATGAGTTTCAATGCCCAACAGATCTGCGTCAAAACGAAAGGCTAAATCGGTTTTTTGGGAATCAACTTGGTGAGGAAGAACTTGCCGAGTTTGAAGATCATTTGGGGGACTGCGAAACATGTCGTTCTGAACTTGAAACCCGAACTGCAAACGCAAAAAGCTGGGCTGCAGCTTGTGAGTCTTTGATGGCGATGAATGACGGGCAGCTAGAGACAGGCGAATCTCATTTCGATGAAAGCTCTGCTTCGTTGGACGCCAGTCGACTTGTGATTCGACACCTTGCTCCTTCGGATGATCCCCAAATGTTGGGAAGGTTAGGCGCTTACGAAATTTCTGGCGTGGTTGGGCAAGGCGGCATGGGCGTCGTCTTAAAAGCCCACGATCCTTCGTTGTCACGAACCGTTGCGATCAAAGTGCTCTCTCCCCATTTGGCCGTCAGCGGTGCAGCGAGGCGAAGATTTTCTCGCGAGGCACGCGCGGCTGCGACAGTGACGCACGAAAATGTTGTCCCAATTCATGGGGTGGATGAGTCGGGCGATTTGCCGTTTCTCGTGATGCCCTATTTAAAGGGCGATTCATTGGAAGGCCGGATCAAAAAACATGGGCCGCTTTCCATTTTGTCTATTGTTAGAATCGGAATGCAAATCAGTGCTGGACTTGCCGCGGCCCATCAGCAAGGGCTCGTTCATCGAGACATCAAACCAGCGAATATCATTCTCGAAGATGGTGTCGAGCGTTTGTTGATCACCGATTTTGGGCTCGCTCGTGCCGTTGATGACGCGAGTCTGACACGGACTGGCGTGATATCTGGAACGCCAGAATATATGTCGCCGGAGCAAGCCCGTGGCGACGCGATCGGCATGCAAAGTGATTTGTTTAGTCTCGGCTCCTTGATGTACAGCATGTGCGTTGGGCATTCACCGTTTCGTGCGAGGTCCAGCTACGGTGTGATGCGACGAATCACAGATGAAGAGCCTCGCTCGATCCGCGAGACCAATGAGAATGTACCGCAGTGGTTGGAGGCTTTTATTTTCAAGCTCTTGAGGAAACGCCCTGAAGATCGTTTTGAGTCGGCGAAACATTCGGCTGAACTTCTTCGCCAGTGTCTTGCTCACGTTCAGCATCCGACCGCGGCTGAGTTACCGAGGCAAGTTGAAAGCTTGGTAAGGCAGGAACCAAATACTCTTTCGAAAACGCTGATAGTTTCCGGGCTGGTTTCATTATTTGTTGGGCTCGCTGCAACCGTTGCAATTGTAGGGAACTCGTTTTTTGTCGGTTCGGAAAAAACGACTCCTGTCACGTTGAAAAAGCTTGCTAATCCGAAAGATGGTAACTCACCGGTGTTGGGGGAAGTTGGGGAGACGACAGGTAAAATTAGCCAAGGTGAAATTGCCGAAGCGATTACACTGTCCAAAGCGTCGGCCGGCGTGGGAGAAAGTAGTTCGTTTTTACCATCCGACACCGGTGTCTGGATTTCATTCCCCGATTTCGCTCGAACCAAAAAGCAATTTGAAAGTACCAAAATCGGTGAGTTGTTAAATCAGGATTCGCTCAAGCCGTACATTAATAGTATTGGCCCTGCGTTCAAAAATTGGTTGGGCGATTCGGAGCTTGGGTTGGGGTTGGAGATTTTCGACAACACGGACTGGATCGACGGCGAAGTTTGTTTTGCGTTCTCCAGTGGCGTTGCGGATTTGCGAAAACCTGAAACTCATCGCGTCGTTTTGGTTCAAACGAAAGAAGGAAAAGCAACCGCCGATTATTTGAAAGCGGTGTTTAAGAAAGCGGAGTTAAAGGGTGTCCGCAATTTGTTGCCCGGTGGATCAGTGGTGCAATGGAGTTTCCCGAGACCGAAAACGAAACCACGTAAGATTTATCAAGCAACTCAAAACGGATGGTTGGTGGTCAGCGATCATCGTCCTACTTTGGACCATGCTTTGACCATGATTGTCGCTGGGAAAAAATTGCCTGCAGTTGCAACTCTTGCGAAATCAAAGGCCTTCGAATCGGCAATGACTAGTACCGAGTTTAAAAAAGACTTAGCTGGGCACCCTGGCGATGTTCAATGGTTTGTCAATCCGATAGAAGCCGTTCCGATCATCGGCCAATTGACGGAGGGTAGAGACTGGACTCCAACCAAAAACGCGTTGAAGATTGCCGGATTTGACACCTTTAGTGGAGTTGGTGGACGTATTCGGTTTGGAACGGAAAATTGTGAATTGGTTCATCGAACGTTCATTCTTGATGGGCTTAGCAAAAAATCTACCACGTCGCAGGCGAGTGCAGTGCGATTGTTTAACTTCAATCACGTTGGCAGAAAGAAGCTTTTACCTCCAAGTTGGGTGCCAAACGATGCCATCAGGTGCACTGTTTTTGATTGGGATTCAAGTATGGCATTGGCGAACCTCAGTCCAATCTATGATGCATTTATTGGTGAACGTGGATCGTTTCAAAGGCTCTGTTCTGATTTTAAAATGGATCCAGATTTGAAATTAGACTTGACGAGGTTTGCTGCGAATTTTGATCGGCGAATGGTATTGTTTACGCTGCCAATCACGAAGGGTAAAACTGCCGAGACGCAGACTGTGTTTAGTGTCAAAATTGGTGGCGATCCAAAGTATGTGATGGATGTCGTGAAACGATTAAACGTTGGCCATGTGGTCAGAGTCCTGGAACACGAGGTCATTGAGTTTTCATCGAATCGTGGGACAGACGAATTAGAAGGCATGAAAGCGGGAGAATTCGAAGCTGGTCTTGTTGATGGTGGAGCCAAAGCGATGGGCGATGCAGGAAAAAAAGCAGCTGATAAACCAAGTAAGAATTACTGCGTTCACGTTGATGGGCATTTGATCTACACCCAAGACAAAGAAGTCCTCAAACGAATGCTAGGAAAAGTTAAGCGTGACCAGTTAAGTGATTCAGATGGATTCGTCGAGGTTAACGAAGTACTTAGCAGATTATGCGACCGAGAAAATGTTGGCGTGCGACATTTTGCTCGCATGAACAAAGCGTTCGAGCACCAGTATGAACGGCTGCGTAAGGGCGAGCTTGCGTTATCTGATATTCTAATTCCAATGCCGTTCGGTATTGGAGGAAACGACCTTCCACCTGAAGGCACGCTCCCCGCCCCAAAAATCGGATTGCTAGAACGATTCGATGCTAAAACGCTTCCAGCCGACTTTGAAAAACACGTAGCGCCGTTTCTTGGGAAATCAGGTTGGGCATTGGAAACGGAATTCGATGGTTGGTTGATTCATGGCTGCATCTTGAAGAAGTAAGACGCTTGCCGCGAAGCGTCTAGCAGAAATTCGCCAGCGAAGTCCGAAGGCTGATTTTAGCCCAGGATCTCTCGTTTTCGATTCATGTAGTCCCAAACAACAAACCGATCGAGGTCGGCTCCGGCAGTAAAGAAAACGCGGCCCTTGGTTTGTTCGCTTAACCGATGAGCGAAACGAATGTCTTCCTCGTTTTGCGACCAGCTGGGGACGAGGAATGTGTTGATCGTGATGCCTTCTTGGGCACACAACGCCGCCTCTCGCATGGTGGCTTCCTCAGTCGATTTTTGCGGCGGGTAAAGCATGCACAAAACGTTGTCTTCAAAATGTGCCGTTGGCAAACCATCGGTAATCAAAACGACTTGGCGGTTAGGCGTGTCTTGATTAGCCAACAGTTGTCGAGCAAGTCGCAACGAATGTTGGATATTTGTAAAGTGCTGATGCACCATGTGCTCGCTGACGTTTTCGTCGCTCATGTCGACTTTGAGTGCCACATAGGGATCGTGGATCGTGACCATTTTCGGCATCAAGTCAATGATCTCTCCTTGTCGACGAACTTTCCCAAACGTATACATCTCGATGAAATTCAAATAGTCGCCTGGATATTCACTTCGAATCAACCCGTCCATTGCCAGCGCCATTCGTTTCACATTGACGTATTGCCCGTCGTATCGCATCGAGCCGCTCATGTCCATGATCACGACGGTTGACGATTTAGGATTGTTCCGCGTTTTGTGAATCTCGATGTCTTCTGTTTTCAAACGGATTGGCAACTCGCGGCCGCCGCGTAACATCGCGTTGATAAATGTTTGTGGAATGTCCATGTGCGTCAAAGAATCGCCAAACTCATAGGGCTTGGTCGATTGAAGCTCGACAGCTCCTTCGCCCACGATGTTGCCTTCGTGGCGACCGGTTTTTGAGGCCTTTAGTTGACTAAAAATCTTACCCAGTAATTTGCCTTGGAAAGTTCGGTAGGCTTCTGGCGTTAACTGGTACCGGCCATCTTGTTTGCTCAAACCCTGACGTTCGGCGGCTTCTTTGACATATTCGTCAATCGCCTTTTTCATCTCTTCGAGTGAGTGCATGGTTTTCTCGTCCATGAACTCGCCAAGTTTCTCCATGTCGAGAATTGCGATTTGAGCCGTGTCACGGGCTTCTTCCAATTGCTTTAGCAATTCGTCAATCTGCTCAAGCTCTTCCTTGATTTCGATCGCCTTGGGAGGCGTCAATGTTTCCCGGCCGGTGAAGTGATATTTTGCGGCAAGCTCATCGACCTCATATTTAACGCCCAGCCGACTGATCAGTTGAGCAAGATGCTGCGCCATTGGGTCGGCATCATTACCGACTCGATAATACATTCGTTCAAGATCATAAAGCTGTTCCTGCTGAATTGCCTCACGATAAAACTCTTTCATTTCCGCCGATGGCTTGGGACCTTTTTTGGCGTGACTGTGAAAGTTCTTGCGAACCTGTTTTTTAACAGAGTCGGTTTCATAAGTCTCCAGAATTCGACGTTTTCGCTCTTCCAGCATCGCCTTCATCATATCGATGCTTGGACCAAGGTTTTTGAACTGTTCCGGATCAAGGTGAACCGCTCGTGCAAGTTCCTCTTCGGTTAATTCTTTTTGACTTCCGTAGGCCAACATTTGATTCATCATTGGAGAGACGAAGTCAGGCGGAGGCTGAGTCGGGCTTGGGAATTTTACCGGATCGTACTTCATGTACGTTTGGAAAATTCCACCGATTTTGTTGTTTTTGGCCATGCCAGTGTTCTACTCAAGATTTGATGCGAATTATTAATTGTCGACATTTCATTGCAATGAGCAAAACGCGCACTGCAACCCAACCTCCTAGTGAATTAAGTTTCATAAGACGACCCACCGTGTGCCTGGCTTCGCGAGATCATGTCCATCGAGTACAGGCCAGCCAAGATAAACTCAACACACGAAGCACGGACGGCGTCGTCGGTTGACGCGTTGACTTCAAACGCTTTTTCCCAAGCCGGGGGAACACGTTTTAGCCGTTCCGCATACTGCGAAGACGGAACCATGTCTCCGACTTCGATCTTCACGCCTTTTCCAAAAATTTCTGCGATTTCGTCCAAGCCATTCTTGGTCACGTATTCTTGGAACACGATCTGAATCGCTTCGGCGATAATACTGTCGAGGACTTGGCGTTCGGACATTTGGTGGCTGCCCATCAAATCCAATTCGAGTTTGCCCAGCGACGACGTGTAGAGATGCCCGAGATCACTGATTCGCGGAACTGCTGGTTTTTCGCCAAGCAAAACGCCGCGGTGACGGGCACTTGAAATCATCGTGCGATAGTTTGCCAAACTAAATCTTGCGCTCACACCAGATTGTTGGTCGACAAATTTTGATTTGCGAGCCTGCAATGTGATCTGTTCGCAAATTTCCTTCATGAAGTACGGCACGCGAACAGGAAACTCACCATCAAGATCAATGTTGAATTCCTGCTCCATGATTTCGATTCCATGATCACGTTCAACGGGATAATGCGTTTGGATCAAACTACCGATTCGATCTTTGAGTTGCGGGATGACTTTGCCGCTGCGATTAAAGGTTGAAGGGTTGGCAGAGAACAGGATCATTACGTCGATTTCGAAACGAACGGGAAACCCACGGATCTGCACATCTCTTTCTTCAAGAATGTTGAACAGTCCAACTTGGACCAGTTCATCCAACTCTGGAAGTTCGTTGATCGCAAAAATGCCACGATGCATTCGAGGGATCAAACCAAAATGCAATGCTTCCTCGGTTGACATGCTAACGCCGCCGGCGAGTTTGGCTGGGTCGATCTCGCCGATGATGTCTGCGAATTTTGTCCCCGGAGCCAAACGTTCGGCGTAGCGGTCGTCACGATGCCACCATTTGATTGGAATGTCAGTCGGTTCATTGTTGGCGACGAAAGCTTTGGCGATTCCGCTAATTGGATCAAGCGGATCCTCATGAAAAGGACAACCGGGAACGTCGAGATAGGGGACGTACTCGTCGAGGAAACTAACCAACCCACGCATCAGGCGACTCTTGGCCTGACCTTTTTCGCCAAGGTATAGCATGTCGTGCTCGGACAGCAACGCGATGTTGATCTCGGGAATGACGGTGTTCTCGTATCCAACAATGCCAGGATACAGTTCTTCGCCAGCGGCAAGTTGGCGTAGGAAATTCTCGCGGATTTCCTGTTTGACAGATTTCGATTCCCAACCGCTCACAATTAATTCTTGGAGGTTTGTTGGGCGGCTGTCTGATTGGTTATTGCTTTGAGATTCCATTGAAGCTGCTGGGGTCGACATGAATATAGTTTCCGAACTGGGAATTGATTTTGGTGCAAATTGTTCGCGATTGCAAAAACGGATTATAGGATTCCCGCCTTTGCGAATTCCAATTTTGCCGAGTATCCTCTGACTAAAGTCGCTCAAGTGGACACTTTGTTGAGTTCAGCTGGGTGCTTCCAAACGGATAATTCGTCCATAATGAGTTTGTGTTAGCCCGTAACCGCACATCAATTCGCAAGAGTAACCAATGCCCGACATCGACTTCATTTACTTCGACCTTGGCAAAGTGATTTTGGATTTTGACCACGACGTCGGGTGTGAACAAGTTGCGACTGTCGCTGGGATTTCTTCTGCAGACGCCAAAGCCGCAATTTTTGATTCTGGATTAGAAGACCGATACGAAACTGGTTTGGTTACCGATGATGAGTTTCACGCCGAGTTTTGCAAAGCAACCAATAGCTCGCCTTCAAAAGCAGATCTACTTCGTGCGACCAGTGATATTTTTAAGCCTGTTGAAGGGACCTCCGCTTTGATCGAGGAACTTCGCGGGCTCAAATTTCCGATGGGAATTTTGTCGAACACATGTCCGGCTCATTGGGATTTGGTTAGTCGTGATTTTTCGATTTTAAAAGAAGCATTTCCGATCGTGATTCTTAGCTACGAAGCAAAATCAATGAAGCCTGATTCCAAGATTTACCAGCGAGCAATTGAGTCCGCAGGTGATCAAGTCCAAAAGTGCTTTTTCGTCGATGACAAGCAAGAGAACGTTGACGGTGCCAATGCTAACGGCATGGACGCGGTTTTATTCACGTCAGCAATGGATTTGCGGGAACAATTGATTCGACGTGGTGTCGCGCTAAAGTAATTTCATCCCGTCAAATACTCGGAACCGAAATTGCAAAAATAGCAGCTCGTGTCTAAAATCATCGAGCTCCCCGCGACACGATCCTTAATTCCTGAACCAACCAGCAACTTATGTCAGACGAAATCCACAAAGCAATTTGGACTCCCGGTTGGTACGAACTTGATCAGACACTTTCGATCGGAGAGCGGCAGAAGTTTTGGTTTTTTCAAACGCCGCCTGACGAGTGCGTTGCAGCTGATTCAGAAGTCGATTTGGTCTTTTACAACCAGCTAGATTCGTCAAAAAACTGCGCTGTTCGGTACGCTCGAATTGTCGAAATGTATCACCCGCAACTCGGTTCGTTGCTTCGCGTCGACACGGACGGGCTGGACTATATTTTTTTTCCCGTCGATGGCGAAGAAATCGTGGTCAACGCAGAGGAAGACCCGGGAACAACCTGCGATGGTGGTGTGATGGTCGAGGATTGGACCGTGTTTGTTACGCTCAGCGAAGTCTCGGAACCCGTTGTGGATGTAGCTTGAGTTGCGGGCTAGCGTAGTGCGACCAGATTCACATAGGGTTTAAAAAACGACTCACACCAATCTCGCACAGCCAGCGTCCGTTAAAAAAACGTGCTTTCACTCGCTTAAATTTTTGGACACTTGGTTTTTACATTTGGCCAATTTGATGTGCTTAGGCCTTTGAATCTTTGTTCCGATTAGAGAAAATTGGAGTGGGATGGGAATCTGCCCCGCGAAAGCCCGAACTCGATCTGATATGCCAGTCGAAATAGGCTTGGGGTCAACTGTGTTTCGGTGTCTACGGGGCGGACTCGGTTGCTCGTTCGCAATTGCTTTCAGATTCTACGCGGAATTACTTCAAAACGAAAAGAACTTTTAGGTTCAAAATATTATGAACGTTCCAAGGCTTCGCCGAACTGTTTTGGCAATTGGATTAATATGTTCGGTCGGTTTGACCCAGCAGGCAAATGGCACGATCGCACAGACGAATCAGCCGACTCCTGCGCGACGAATGGACCGTCCGAAAAACAGCGAGGTTGAGAAACCAAAACCGACGAAGTCATCGTCTCGGCCGTGGACTCCGACTGCTGGAACATATCAACCGCCAAGTCAAACGGCGCAACAGGCTCAAGCCGCTCAACAACAAAGCTCAGCGGGGGCGGGCTCTGCCGTTTCCGTCGATTTGTTGGCACAGAATCAACCGCTTATCCTTCGCACTGAAGCCTTCGCCGGAGAGCCATATGGTGTTGGCAAGCTTACGTTTCGATTGCGAATGGGGGATGAGATGATCCACCGCGTCGGCGCGGCATTGCTAACGGATTCGGAGAATCGAATATTCTATCCTGTTGTTTCAAAATCAGCCGTAAAAACATTCTTCCAAACGGTTACCGGTAGCGCTAACGATCAGCCTGACGATGTTCACACGGTTTGGTTTCTTTTCAAAGGCCAAGACCCTTTGAAATTAGCCATGCAAGGCAGCGGAGGAACTGCGTTTGAAATTCCAGTCGAGTTTGCGCGGACACGTCAGTTCGATCGAAGAGTTCGCCAGTGGTGGGATTCGTACAACCGAGTCATCAATGCGCAGATTGAACAAGGCGACTATCCACCGCTGGTAGAGACTTATTTGAAGTCTCTTTTGGGAAAACGAATGGGGCTCGAAGTATCAGGCCCCGCTCGGCGTAGCAGTGATCCGTTGATGAAAACGTTCGAGTTGATGTTCGACGTTGAAGCTTTGCGTAGTGAGACGATCCGCAACTCAATGTTAAATGGCGTGACAGTTTCGGTTGCAGACAAACCCCTTCCTGATCCGATTCGATGGACGCCGGTCGTGGTTGAGAATTTGCCAGCTGAAATTGGAATCGAACCGATTGCGAAATGTGTTCCCGAAGAATGTTTCTATCTCCGATTCGGAACTTGGGAGAATCAACTGTGGCTGCAACAGTTGATGGAAGAGTTCGGTGGTGACCTGAGCCAAATGATTCAGGTTCGAGGATTCAAATACAAAATTCAATCAAAATTTTTGAACCAGTTAGCGATTCAATCCAGTGAATGGGACAAACTGTTCGGCGGAAACTTGATCGACGACGTGGCGGTCATTGGATCTGATACCTACTTCAATGAAGGCTCGTCTGTTGGCGTTTTGCTGCATGCTAAATCAACGAAGCGGTTGGAGTCGAACCTGCGAAGCAAACGCAAAGCATTTGCGAAGTCGAACAAAAAAATGGGTGTCTCGATCGTCAATATTCCGTTTGACATCGGCGGTGATAAATCAAAAAGAACAAGCATTGAGTTTTTGTCGACGCCGGACAATCGTTACCGCTCGTTCTATGTCGTCAGCGGTGATTGCCATTTGATGACAACGTCACTGAAACTTGCCCAGCGGTTTTTAGAGTCTGGAGCGGGAATTCGTTCGTTGGCTGATTCGGCGGAGTATCGGTTCGCGCGATACAACATGCCGCTGGAGCGTGAGGACACGATTTTCGTCTACCTTTCGACGAGGTTTTTTCAAGAATTGCTATCGCCGCAATACCAGATTGAGCTTCGACGACGCAACCGAATCGTCACGGACATTGTGATGTTGGAAATGGCAAATATGGCCGCTGCCAACGAGCGTTATCCAGACATGTCGCTGGAAGGATTGAAACGTGGTGGGTTTTTGCCAGATGGATTTGGGTATCGTCCCGATCAAGGCAATGTTGAAACCGTTGATGGGAAATGGCAGGATTCTGTTCGTGGGCAACGCGGGTTTTTTGCGCCCATTCCTGACGTACCTCTTACGGCAGTAACGGCAGAAGAAGCAGATTGGTTTCAAGAACGTTCGACTTTTTTCACAGACTCAATTCGTTCTCTCGATCCAATGTTTGTTGCGATCAAGCGATTCAATCATAAGGACAAAATTGAACGTGTCGTGATCGATGCACGTGTTGCTCCATTTGGCGAGGAAAAATACGGCTGGCTGATCTCGATGTTGGGACAACCGTTAGAGCACGAAGTCGGATCCAACCCGAGCGATGTCATTCGATTCGAAGCCAGCATGCGAGGTGGTTCAACTGGCGGGCGAATTCCGCCTCATCAAATTTTTGCCGCAGTTCAGGATCGGCTCGATCCGACCGTAGATCTCAGGCCGAGTTCATTTCTCCGTGCGTTAGAAACTTTGAAAGAGGCCCCAGGCTATCTGGGGGCGTGGCCCAATCCAGGCTACACCAATTGGATGCCCGCACTTGGACGTGAACCAGATGAGTACGGTTACACTTACTCGCGGCTGTTGAAACTTTTCCGACTTCAATGGGAAGAATTCTCTGTGTTGTCGTTTGATCAAAATCGACTGGAGGCGCTGAAGCCACATCTAAAAGTAGTGCCTAGCGAGCGGCCGGCGCAGCTTCGGTTGATTGTGGGAGATTTGGCAAATTCGAATCTTAGCAGTTGGGCGAACTCAGTTAACTTTCGTCGCGGTTGGCAAACCTCGATTGCCAACGTGAGATTATTGAATTTATTGACCCAACAGTTTCGCGTGACACCCGAGGCCGCAAAAATTATTGTTGAGCGAATGTTGGATGTCGAGCTCGTTTGTTCGCTGGGTGGGGACTACAAACTGGTTTCGCTTCCGTCGAAACGAATGCTCTGGTACTCAGACGCGTGGCCTTCCTTTTCAACACCCAGTTTGCCGGATCAGCATCGAGCGCCGCTCTTGAAGTGGTTTCGAGGTTTAGAAGTAGAAGTAATGAAAGCGGAATCCCAATTCGCGGTTCATGCGATTTTGGACATCGAAAGAAAAGAAGTTGCTAAATCTCTTCCGACTTTCGATTTGTTCGGTGGTTTTGGAAGTATTTTCGGTGGTGGCAAAAAGGAAGGTGGTTCTAAATCGAATTCGGAATCAAATTCGAAAGCCAAGGATTCGCAGGAACCAAAATCTAAGAACCCTCTCAAATCACAACTTCAGTCAGACAGCGACAAATAGATCGGCGAGTGCCGTTTGGAAAAAGCAGTTGGTGCTTGGAATGGCTGTTTGGGATTGGCTGTTTTGGAACGGTTGCCGCCAAGGTCGATCGGGTGTGTGAGGTGGCGATTGTTCGGGCAAGGCCGTATATTTGGAGTCCCGTCAATATTTCACTCCTTTGTCCCTTCGTAGATTGATAATCAGGTTATCTAAATGGAATTAGCCATCGGGTTACTTGCCCTTACGGCGATGGAAATCGTTCTTGGTATCGATAACATCGTTTTCATTACGATCGTCTCGAGCAAGCTTCCGAAATCACAACAGCCACTCGCCAGAAAGATTGGTTTGATGCTGGCTTTGGGGACCAGGTTGTTGCTGTTATTTGCTTTGTTTACCGTCGTGCATGACGATGCGTTTAAGGAACCGATTTTTGATCTTACCGACATCGGTGTACCTGAAAGTGTGATCAGCAAAATGGCGGTGGTAAATGACGCCGCACACGCGCATGTGCCTGAGGACATCCTCGCTGAGATTAATCGGGAACACTTCAATGAGTCCAATGGTGTGTCTTGGAAAGATCTTATTTTGTTTTTAGGTGGCTTGTTTCTGGTAGGAAAAAGTGTCTACGAGATTCATGATGAGTATTCCCATGAAGAGGGGCTCGCGGTCAAACCGAGTGGGAAACAATTTGCTGGGGTGCTCATACAAATTGCGTTGCTTGATGTTGTTTTCTCTCTCGACTCCGTAATCACAGCGGTCGGGATGGTAGAAAACGTTTGGGTGATGGTGGCTTCGATTATTTTGGCTGTGATCGTGATGTTAGTATTCGCCGAACCGATCAGCCGTTTTGTTGAGTCGCATCCCACGCTTAAAATGTTGGCCTTGAGCTTTTTGATTTTGATCGGAGTTATGTTGATCGCTGAGGGCGTGGGAGCCCACATGGACAAAGGCTATATCTATTTTGCGATGTTCTTCGGTTTGGTGGTTGAAGTGCTAAATATCAGCTTGCGTTCAAAATCTCACGGAAATGAAGTTACAACAAGTGCATAAATCTCAGCGTTCGAGAAGATTTATTCCAATGAATCTCTGTCTAATACGTATTAGTCGAGACACGCGATATTCCATTGCGTAAAATTTCTGCCTGTGACAAGTTTGGTATTCACTGAGTTTGCAATGAAACGCTTCATCAAAAATCGCTCAGTCAACTTGCGAACGGCTTTGTCTTCAAAGGCTTGTTTAACACCGAAGATTTCTCAAGCAATATTTTTTCGCGCGAAATTCTTGTGGGCGTGCTGCCTGATTCTTGGCTGGTCTCTCATCATTTGCAGCGCATCCGTTGTTGCCCAGTCTGGCAACTCGACCAACGGCAAACGTTTGCCTGACGGAACGCGTGAACTGGATCGGTCGATCGTTCCGACTCCTCAGGAGCTTTTCAATGCCCTTTCCGCGTTGAATCGCGAATCAGGTTTTCAGAAATCTCTGTTTGAGAAACTCGAGGATTCAGCGTTTGCCAATCTCGACGAACCAACGAAGGAAAGGCTTAGAGAAAAAGCTCGGGACCTGCTCGAGTCCAACGGTTTGGATTCTCCTGAGGGGATCAAGCTGATGGAACAATTTGGAAACAGGCTGCCTGATTTTTTGGGAGAGAGCGGTCTTGATCCTGCGCTTTTAGAGCAGATTCGGGCTGGAGAATTTGGGTCAATGCCCTCTCTGGACAATCCTTCTTTCAAAGATCTCGCGGAGAAGTTTAACAGCAGCGGTCTTGCGGATTCAATGGGCAGGTCAAAGGACTGGCGGAAACCAAGAGCGGAAACGTCGGAGAAAACCAACGCGAGCAAGGACTCCAATGCGTTGGGAGGTTCTGGCAAATCCATTGCTGACATGTTCAAGAAATCGCTTCCGCGGAATAAAAGAGGTGGGAATTCCCAGGATTCAAAATTGCGAATTCCTTCTCGCATCAACAGTCTCGTTACAGACGCGGTTAGCAAGTCGTTAAAGGCCGAGAATGCAAAACTTAAGTTGCCGGAATCGGTCGACAATATGTTGGAGTCGGTCGTGGACAAAGTTCGCGATTCGGTAGTCAAAAACAAATCAAAAATAAAATCCAATGCGAAGAGTTTCAAGGATTCGATTTCCAACTCAAATTCCAAGTCGTCGAAATCGAATTCTTCAAATTCTCAATCCGGCTGGGAGCAGTCTTCATCCGCAGCCGCCAGCACGACCACTGGAAACCAATCGTCCACTAGAAGTTTGAGTGAGGCTCTCAAGGAAATTCCGCAAATCCCAACCATAGACCCATCTCGATTTCTCATGTGGTTGGTGGTCGTTGCTGCCGTTGGGTTTTTGATTTACTTGCTGTGGCGAAATATTGCCGTCGAGTCCGTCAACAATGTGAAGCAAAAAATTGTTAAGATTTTTGGCGGAACCAAAACGTCTCCTTCAGGACTGGTTGGCGAATTTGACAGATTGTTGATTGAGAAGTTTGGAGCTGATTCGAATTGGTGGAACTCGCAATACGCGAAAAACGCATTGATTTCGGCGGCGCCAGAATTCAAAACGAAAATCTCAGATTTGATCAGCCTCTACGTTCAAGCCAGATACATGAGACAAGATTTCTCGTTGACGGAGGATCAGAAAAAGGAATACAAAACGACGATTCAAGAGCTGATGCGACTCAGTATTGGTGACACCGTCAGTAAAGACGTACCTTCTCGCAGTCAAGGCATCGGGAAAGATGATTTGCTTGATCAAGTCGATATCGTGGGAGTGCAGAACTAATGAAGCTCTCACTTCGATCCGTTTGCCTAAATTGCTCCGGCGCGGATTGCAAAGCTGTAAAATTTAGCTATTCAAGTGCACTTAATTTTTTCCCTAAAAATCTCGGGACGTTGTTCGCGGTCGGTTTGATTGTTTCTTTGTTAGTCAGCGAATCGCTTGGGCAAAAACCGCTTACGGAAAAACAGTGGAAGCTTGGCTATGAAGGATTCAATGTCATTAGCAGTGGTCTTGGGCTTGAACACAAAACAAATTTGGGAGTCTTGAATTCGCTGCCAGCTTCGGAAACGGTGTTAGTCGTGTTGGGAGGGTTGAGGCTGAGTCCAGCTTTTATCGAACAGCATTTTCAGTATGGCGGTGCGGTGTTGGTCGCGTCGGATGCAACAGGTATCTCGTTCAGCAAATTAGGGGTCCATTTTGGCTACCCTTCTGGACACTCAGGCAGCTTTCAATTTGATCAAGAGAATCGATATCGTGAGTTTTCTGAATGCCCGGTCATCAAGGGGATGACAGAGCATCCAATTCTTGAGGATGTGGAGTCCATCGTCGGAAACAAAGTCGTTTGCTTGAATCGAACGCGCTTTCTCTCCCGTCGACGAGAGGTCCAACGCCCCAACTTTATCGCTTTTCTTCCGATCAATATTTCTAGCAATCCCTGTGGGTTCATTGGAGTCTCCGAAAACGACAGAGGCGGCCGAATTATTTTGATGGCTGATCAGTCAGTTTTCAGCAATCAAATGTTATTGCACGGTGACAACGCGATGTTGGCTTTGAATTCGATGAAGTGGTTGGTTGAAAAACCAGACGGGACCATTCGAAAGCACTTGATTGTTTGGGATGGAAAGAAGTTTTTGACCGCCGTCGACACAGCAGATGTTGATGTTAAGTTGCCACCACCTACATCTGCAGAAGTCCTCGAAGCACTGAAGAATTTGCCTGCCGCTTCATTGCTTGAATTCGGCAACTCCGTGGTGGCAGCGGTTGAGGACGAGGACATCATCAATGAGTTCATCCGCGACACGATGGACAAACAGTCCCCAAAAAAGATTGACCGGTTCTGGATTCTTGTCTCTTTTTCTTTAGTCTGTGTGTTTTCGTTGGTAACTTACATGTGGCAAAAAAAATTGCTGCGAAACACCTCGAGTGACGTTGCCGCTAGACGATCTGCAAATTCGAATAAGAAACGCGAGGGGAACGCCGCGTTTCATCGTCAAATGGCTGTAGAAGTTTTGCTTGACACCTTTTGTGTTGAAGCTGCCAATCGAAGATACTATGACTGCCCGGCGTTCCCGGATGAATTGATTGGTTCGGGGGTCTACGGTGATCAAAAAACAATCAATACAGTTTTCAACTCGATGAAGAAAGTCAATCAGCTTTATCACACCAAATCTAAAAAGTATTGGACGACTCAACGTTTGTTGGATTTGGAATCCGAGGTTGCGAAATGGAAAGCAATATTTCCAAACTGTGCAACCAAAGGGACACCAAGCGGTGCAGCGATAGATATCCGAACCAAGAATAACTAAAACTGAAAAGAGGGGTAAAAGTACGCAGTACAAACCCCTTTCACAATATTTGAGGTAAGAGTGACCGAAACGATCAACGTTCAGACCATTGCAAAAGAGGCGGATCAATTCAGACAAAATGCGATCGAGAGTCTTGGCAAAACGCTAATTGATTTGGATGACGTCATCGAACAAGTGCTGATCGCTACCATCGCGAGGGGCCATGTTTTGTTGGAGGGTGTTCCTGGAACGGCGAAAACGACGCTTTGCCGGACCCTCGCAGGTGCGATGGGTTTGGATTTCAGGCGAATTCAATTCACGCCAGATTTGCTCCCTTCAGATGTGACCGGCACAAGGATTTTGGATCAAGCGAAATCGAAATTTGTTTTGCAAACGGGTCCGATTTTTTGCCAGCTGTTGTTGGCTGACGAATTGAACCGCGCACCCGCTCGGACACAGTCGGCACTTCTCGAGGCGATGCAAGAATGCCAGGTCACGATCGAGGGCGAAACGTTGCCGCTGCCCAGTCCGTTCATCGTGCTCGCGACGCAAAATCCAGTCGAGCAAGAGGGCGTTTACCGGCTTCCAGAAGCCCAGTTGGATCGGTTTCTTTTTCGAGTCAATGTTGGTTACCCGGATCGAGACAGCGAAATTGAATTGCTTGAACTCCAAGAATCACCTCCCCCTGCACCGTCTCAATTGTGCGATCCTGCTCGAATTTTGATGTTCCAAAAAGCGGTCGATCAAGTTTTTGGTAAACGAGAGATGAAGGAATACGTGGTCGATCTGATCCGTGAATCGCGTCAACACCGTGAAGTACTATTGGGTGCCAGTCCTCGTGCCGGGATTTATTTGCTTCGTGCTGCCCGGGCTCGGGCTTTGCTCAACGGGAAAGAGTTCTTCTCTCACGAGGATGTTCAAGCGGTCGCCCATTCTGTTCTTGAGCATCGTGTGATCATCCGACCCGAGGCGGAACTTTCGGGCCGCGCAATCAGTGACGTTGTCGCCCAGATCATTCGCTCTGTCCCGGTCAGAGAATCCTAAAATGCTAACCATTCGCAGTAGCGCGATTTTGGCACTTTCGGTATGGGCCTTGGCTCTTTCGCTTTTTGAACGTCAAGAAGCAGTGTCGATGATCGCATTGGCGTTTCTGTTTTGGGTTTTCTTGGAATGGATCTTTTTTCAACGCATTGTATTGTCAACAAACGGCGTTCTGAGGAACTGTCGGCGTGTGATTGGTGATCAGTCGTCAGATCAATCAGAGAGCGTCACGTTGGTCGCGGATCGCGAGTTCCCAGTCCAACTTACGGGTGAGTTT
This sequence comes from Mariniblastus sp., assembly GCA_045105295.1. GTDB lineage: Bacteria > Planctomycetota > Planctomycetia > Pirellulales > Pirellulaceae > Mariniblastus. The sequence goes on along the minus strand of JBGCDK010000065.1, from coordinate 21,716 downwards.
TCTGGTGGGACTGCAGGTTACCGATTGCTGATCCGTGATGTGGTGCCTGAAACTTTTGAGCTTCCCAATGGACAAACGCATTTGATTGTCGATTCTCGTGGAAGTAAACGATTCACTTGTAATTACACGATCAAGACTCCGATGTGTGGGAAAATGGATTTCGCTGGAATTCAAGTCGAAATCTCTGACTACTGGGGGTTCTTCCGCTGTGAGCAGTTTATCCCTGTCGCACAAATGGCAACCGTATTGCCTTTTTTAATTCGCGCCCAGACAACAGTTTCGGTGCTTAAGCACAACAACCTGCAACGGCATATTGGAAACCATCGTCACAAGAGCTCAGGTGTGAGTTCGGAGTTGCTTGGGATTCGCGACTATCGAACGGGCGATCCCCCGAGGACCATCGCATGGAAACCGACGGCTCGTTTGGGAAAATTGATGACGTGCGAGTTTGAAAATGAAGTTCCCATTCGTGCGACCATGATCGTCGATTTGGCAACGTATCAATTTGAAGGACGACCGGCAGCCTCTCCTGCCGATCGAGCGATCACCGCGACAGCGTCATTGGCAAAACTATTACTTGCAGATCGTGATCCTGTTGCCGCTGTTTTGATGAAACGCGATTCGGCTCAACGAATCGATCATGGTTCTGGTGAGCGTCAGTTGACGAGGCTTTTGCAACACCTGCTGATTGCGTCCAACCCAAATCCACCGCTTCGCAATCTGGAAATCGAAGATTTAGTTCAAGCGATTTTTGACAATTGTTCGAGACGGTTTCCGGAATTGTTTGATCAGAAATATAACGAGATTCGAACACGTCGTACCCGTTCCAACCTCTTCGCGAACAAGCAACAAAAAATACGAAGCGCGTTGTGTATCGTGCTGGAGCATTTGTTGAATCTACAACCAGGCATGGCGAACAGAATGCACTTTGATAACGGGGAAATGCAAAAAGCCTGCCTTCAATACGTCGATAAGTTCTCAGTCGTTTCCCATGCAACTACCGTCCAGATTGAACAGCCGTGGGCTGACGCAAGCCGATGGCGTCGCGAATCCGAAGCCATGTCAGAGGCACTGTGTAAACATTTGACTGACGCCCGATCGCGTGCGAAAGACAATGAGTTGTTCGTATTGATCGCTCCCGAACCCATTTCAGCGGCTTGCGTTGAAAAAGTTGTCAGTGCTGTGAAAATGGCAATCGCTGCAAGACACCGAGTTATTTACGTGGCTCCGATCGTTACCAATGTGGGACGAGCGGTTTCTGATTCGGTCGCTCAGCGAATTTTGGCGGAAGCCGGAGTCGTGGATACTCGGAACGCGGAAAGCGATTTGCGATTGAGCCTGACAAGTTTGGGAACTGCTTTTGCTCGCCTCGATGATCCCGCGCTAATGCAGATCGTTGCGAACGAAGTCGGAGTCTTGCAATCGGGAAAAAGCCGAGGCAAAGTCCTGCGTGGAGGGCGAGTATGAGCGACCAAAGAATGTCGACAGTTGGAAATCGCGATGAAAATTCCAACCACGGTCCCTTTCATCGATCAAATAGACCCCGATACCGGTTCGGTTTTGGACCGCGAGATGTTTGGATCGGGATGGTGATTTTCGCCTCCGTGATCGGCGTTGTGCTGATCCAGATGCAAGCGCAAATGCCTTGGGAGATATTGCTTTCCATTGCTTTCTTGTTTGGTTTGTCCGTTTGGCGCCGTCAAGGTTGGGCGATTCTTGTGGTGGTTTGCGCTTTTGTACTGATGCGGTTTGTTGATTCCAAACCTTGGAACCCAATGAGCAATTCCGTTATCGAAATGAGCGATCTCAATCTGTTGATCCTCTTGATGCTGTTTGCAGGCATGTGTTTCCGGTATCTCGAATTAGCAAAATACATTCAAGGGTTTTTGGGAGAATCGGAGAAAGCAAGTTACGATGCGATCAAGCCACAGCCAAATTTTCCTGCAGTATTGCGCGGAAGATGGTGGTTGATTCCAGTCGCGATATCTTTGGCAGTGGTGTCGTTGGAAGTAATTCCGTTTGATGAATTCAGTGGAAAGCGGTTGGGAATTAAGCCGTTTGCGGCCCGCCCAATCTTAATAGGTTTCTTTTTGTTTTTCGTTTGGTTTGGTGCAAGGTCGTTGTTCGGTCTGATCTCAAGTTGGAAAATGAAACCAGATCAAGCGGCCATTCGCGCACGGTCCTTGATGGCCAAAGAAATTTGGAAAGAACATTCGGCGATTGAATTCCGCCGAGCAAAAATTCGCTCGCGACAAACTCGATAGTATCAGCAGATGTTAATCAAATAGAGGAATTGAAGATGTGGAATGGTATTCGAGAGACAATCGGCTGGATCATCACGTTGATTGGACTATCGCTAGTTGGCGTCGTTTTGATGATGGCCATTAATCGAAGCGTGTTCGAGGCGATCGCGCTTTCGCTTCCTTCTGCGATCGTTTTTCGTGGAGGCATCGGTTTGATCAGGATGTCAGCGGCAACGAGAATTGCGAAACAACTCGGGCGAGAATAGTTCGAGTTGCTGATCCGCATGATTTCATTGCATTTGTCTCACACCATCAATGAATTCAGCTGAATGGGAATTCAGCTGAATGGGAATAAATCACTTCTTTCCCCAGCAATTTTTGTTGGAATTATACAGTCCTGTTCGCTTTTAGGTTCAAAACGGATGGATAATAGGTCGCTACAATATTCGTTTGATAGATTCAATATTTCCACTCTTGGGAGCGAAACGATGAAACGGATAGGTTTTTGTTTTCTTGTGGCGGCCACTCTGCTGGCGCCCAATTTAATATTTGGACAGGGAGCGTTTGACGAAACAAAGCTGATTCCTTCTTCGGCAACCGCAGCGATTTTTGCAAGCCCCAAAGCATTGCTTGCGGATCCAAGTATGGAACTGTTGCCTCGCGAAGTCATTTCAGTGTTGGGGAAAAAAGAGCTTGGGTTTGACCCCTGCGAAATCAACAAGGTCATGGTGCTCGTTGACTCTTTTACAGATCAAAGATCACCTCCTGGTTTCGCGGTAGTTCTTGCTTTCGATTCTTCTCAGGCACCCAGCGCGAAAATGACGGAGTACCTTGAAAAAGGTGATTTGAAAGGCAAAACAATCTACCGTGGGGCCGCACAAGAGCCAGCAATCTATCTGCCAAACGACAAAACGATTGTTTTTGGAATGGAGCCCTTCATCAAAAAGATGCTTTCTGCTAAAGGTGCCCAAAGCAAGTTGATCAGCTTAGTCCAATCGCGAAAAATCGACACGCACGTTAGCGCGTTTGTCACGATCGAACCGATGCGAGGTTTGATCAATGAAACCTTGCCACCCGTCGAACAGATTCCGTTGCCGTTCCGCGGTTTTCGCGAGCTGCCAACGTTGGTTGATTCGCTTGTTTGGAAAATGAATTTTACACAGACACAACAGGCAAACTTGGAAATCATCGCCATCGATGACGCCAGTGCCGTCAAAGTGCAAGAAACGATCAAGGAAGGCATGGAGTACGGTCGGCAGTACGCGTTGGGAATGGTCGAGAATGAAATGCGAAACTCGGATCCTGACCTTCAGGCTGCCGTTGAAAAGTACGGCGATCGTGTTGCCAAATTCATGGAAAACAATCTTCAGCCCGAGCGTAACGGTTCGAGCTTGAATTTTAAATCTGACTCGGCTAGCGAAGTTGCAAATGTGGCGACGATAGGAGTTTTGGTTGGAATGCTTCTCCCCGCCGTTCAGCAGGTTCGCGAAGCAGCACGACGTGCCGATTCGATGAATAATTTGCGTCAAATCGCACTTGCATGTCTAAACCACGAATCTGCATTTAGAAGATTCCCAAGGAACATTACCAGTAAAGATGGCAAACCGCTTTTAAGTTGGCGTGTGAAAATCCTTCCGTTCTTGGAAGAGAACGCTCTTTACGACCAGTTTCATTTAAACGAGCCGTGGGACAGCGATCACAACATCAAGCTCCTCGACAAAATGCCCAAGATTTACATGAACAAGAACGCTCCGTCTGATACCAAAACAGTTTTCCTGGCTTTCAAAGGCGAAGGAACCGTGTTGGGCTCCAGCGATAAAGTCACTTTTGGGAACATCACCGACGGTAGCTCGAATACGATTCTCTGTGTTGAAGCTGACGGGGATGCTGCAATCGATTGGACCAAGCCAGATGATTTGGCGTTCGATAAAGATGCTCTCAGCGTTGGCGGTGTTGGAAACCTGCGACCTGGTGGATTCAACGTTGTACTCTGTGATGGATCGGTTCATTTTGTTTCAGACTCGATTGATCAGACTTTGTTTAAGTGGTTGATTCTTCGTGCGGACGGAAACGTTGCCAGCATCACTGACGCTGATAGATAACGTTTTAACCATTTAATAATTGATTTTGACAAAGCGTCGTGGGGTGTCCTGCGACGCTTTTAATTTTGAGTTTCGAAAACAAATGATCGTCAACCAAATGAAACGCGAAACAAATCTTAAGTCGATCACCCAATTGATATGCTTCTTACTGTTTTTGCATTCAGGGCAATTTTCGCTGGCACAAACTTCAACCGTGGCATCGTTGGAAACGATCGTGTACGACGCAGAATCCGTGTTCGTTTGCACGATAGATAATGTTGATGTGATGCCAAAAAGTGGAACCGGTCTAAGGCGAGCAATCTTGACCGTCAATCCAATTGAAAATCTCAAGGGAGAAATTCGTAAAGGCGACAAGTGCGTTGTCTCGCTCTACGGTGACAGCGACGCGAAAGATATTAAAGCGTGGGCAGCCAACAAAAGGGAGTTCTTGTTCACAGCCAAAAGGACTGACCTGATGTTGGACAGTGAAAGAGTGTTGGTTGTGTCGAATCAATGGCACTTTGTTCAGGCCGTGACCGATGACACGAAAGGAAATCCGTATTCCTATTGGTACGACTTCATGAGGAAAGATGCTGTTTCGATCAAGGAGGCGATCAGCGACGTGAAATCATTTTTGGAGATTGAGAAAGTCACTCCTGCAGATGGGATGGGCTTGGTTAAACGACCAGGGCATTTGCAAGTCTATTTCCCTATCAACAAAAGAATGGAGCGATTTGCACAACGTGCATTGCGACAAGAACTAAGTCCAGACGAAATTAAAGCTGCCAGTGGTGTTGGCAAAAGACCGTTGCAGATTCCAGCGATTCAGGAATTCGTGACTCGCGACGAAGAGTTTGAGTGGTTGGCTGAATCGTCCGTGAGAGCTCTTTCTCATTTCAAATCAAAACAGAATATAGACCTGCTGAAACTACTGATTGTCAAAACGCCAAATGAATTTGGCCGGGTTGAATATCAAGTCGACGAGGACAAAGTCACAGTTTTTCGCAGGTTTGCGATCCGATCAATAATTCAAAGTACCTTGAGTGACATGGGAGAAGTCGTTAATGTGCCATCGCTAGAAGCAGTCTTTTGGAAAGGCCCCAAGCATCCGGATGAGGTTCGATTGTTGAAAACAGCCGTGACGGCAGAAGCTTTTTTTGATGTCAGCCCAACCGATCCATTCAAATCATTTTCGCGGGTCAAGAGAATGATACTGCGAGAAGGCGAGCTGCGGAAAGTTCCAGATCTTAGCGGATTCAAAGAGCTGGAAATGCTCCAGTTGGAACACACAAGCGTTTCCGATATTTCAGAGCTTTCCAAGATGAAGCACCTGACCTATCTCGATTTGGCCGGTGCTCCCGTCACCGATCTCACGCCATTGGCGGGATTGACGAAGCTTAAGTACTTAAATTTAAGGCGAACGAAAGTGGTGGATCTCTCGCCGCTTAAGCGATTGACGAATCTCAAGATTCTCGACGTCACATTCGCTCCAGTCGCCGATCTGACGCCGCTTCAGGATTTGCAGAATCTCCGAATGCTGTATGCCGGTCCAGACAAACTTGACTTGGAACCGTTGAAACATCTAGGAGATTTGGATCATTGGTTTGGACGGTAATCGCCCAAACCAATGGATACCCAAATTTCAGTTTTTATCAACTGTTGAAAACGAAACGCTCGCCGTCAAAATCAACAGAGATTAATTTTCCGTCTTCATGTTCTCCCAGTTTTAAAAGTTCCGTCGCAAGCGGATTCTCAACGCGTTGTTGAATCACTCGCTTTAGCGGTCTTGCACCGTACTGTGGGTCGAACCCTTCGTCGGCAATGGCAACTCTGGCTGCTTCGGAAACTACAAGATTTAGACCAAGCTGGTTAAGACGCTGCGCAAGCGAAGTCAATTGGTTATCAACAATCTTCCGGATCTGAGTTTTCTCCAGCGTCCGAAACACAATCTTCTCATCGATTCGATTGAGCAATTCAGGCGCGAATCGTGCGCGAAGTGCTTGTTCGACCGCTTCCTGCATCTCGTCGTCTGAACCGCCTTCTTCAGTGATTTTTTGAATCATTGAGCTACCAACGTTGCTGGTCATCACAACAATTGTGTTTGTGAAATCAACTGTGTGTCCATGGTTGTCAGTCAGCCTTCCATCATCGAGCAATTGAAGCAAAATGTTGTAGACGTCAGGGTGGGCTTTTTCAATTTCGTCGAGCAATACAACGCTGTATGGCCGACGACGAACGGCTTCAGTAAGTTTCCCGCCTTGGTCGTAGCCAACGTATCCGGGAGGTGCCCCGATCAGACGGCTGACGCTGTGCCTTTCCATAAACTCGCTCATGTCGATACGAATCATCGCGTTTTCGTCGTTGAACATGATCTCAGCAAGTGCCTTGCAGACCTCCGTTTTCCCAACGCCGGTTGGACCGAGGAACATGAACGAACCGATTGGGCGGTTGGGATCTTGAAGTCCACTTCGACTCCGACGAACCGCATTGCTGACTGCAGTGACGGCCTCGTCCTGTCCAACGACACGCTGGTGTAAACGTTCCTCCATCACAATCAATTTGGCACGTTCGGTTTCCATCATTCGCGTCACCGGAACGCCGGTCCATGCGCTGACGACCTCAGCGATTTCTTCTTCGGTTACCATTTCACTGAGAAGACGTTTTTTGGTTTCAGTTCCCTCGGCGTTTTTCTTCGACGCGGCTTCGGCATCTTCTGCCGCCTGAATCTGCTCGCGTAGTTGTTTCAATTCAGTATCAAGCTCGTAGAGTTTTCGGTAATCGTCTTCATCGACTGGCAAACCCGACGATTGTTTTGATTTGATTGACGAATCGAGTCGGTCGAATTCCAACTCAGACTTGGCCAGTTGTTCGCGTACGTTCTGAATGCCTGACATGCCGAGTTTTTCAGATTCCCATTGTTCCCGTAAACTGGCAAGCTCACGTTTTTTTTCTTCCATCTCGGCGCGCACCGCGTCCAGTCGGACTTTCACGCCTTCATCGTTTTCATCAGCTAATTGCCGTGCCGCCAGCTCCAGCTGTGTTAGCCGTCGCTGCACCGTGTCAATTTCTTCCGGCACACTATCGCGTTCCATTGCCAAACGAGACGCGGCTTCGTCGACTAGGTCGATTGCTTTGTCCGGAAGGAAACGATCGGTGATGTAGCGATTGGAAAGCTGTGCAGCGGCAACGAGAGCCGCGTCTTTGATTTGAACACCATGGTGCGTTTCATAGCGTTGTTTTAATCCGCGAAGAATTGAAACGGTGTCTTCGACGGATGGCTCACCCACGGTCACGGGTTGAAAACGACGTTCGAGTGCCGCGTCTTTTTCAATGTATTTTCGGTACTCATCGAGCGTTGTCGCGCCGATGCAGTGAAGATCGCCTCGTGCGAGGGCCGGTTTCAGCAAGTTCGCAGCGTCGTTTCCGCCTTCTGCAGCGCCGGCACCGACAACGGTGTGAAGTTCGTCGATGAACAAAACAATTTGTCCAGCGGCAGCAGTGACTTCTTTTAAAACAGATTTCAAACGGTCTTCAAACTCGCCTCTGAATTTCGCGCCTGCGATCAAGGCTCCCATGTCGAGCGCCATGATGCGTTTGTCGCGCAGACTTTGTGGAACATCGTTGTGTACAATTCGAAGAGCGAGTCCTTCTGCGATGGCGGTTTTTCCGACGCCAGGTTGGCCGATCAAAACGGGATTGTTTTTTGAGCGACGTGAGAGGACTTGGATTACTCTGCGGATTTCTTCGTCACGCCCAATGACAGGATCGAGTTTTCCAGATTTTGCTAACTCAACCAAATCGATGCAGTACTTTTCGAGTGACTGATATTTACCCTCGGGATCTTGGTCGGTCACGCGAGCCGCGCCTCGAACGGATTTGAGAGCTTCCAAGATTGATTTTTCGTCAATCGCGTTGAGTTCAAAAATACGTTTGACCTGACCTTTGCTTTTGGCCATCGCTAGTAAGAGATGCTCTGTCGAAACGAATTCGTCTTGCATCGTTGCCGCAGTTTTTGCTGCGGTCTCAAAAATTGTCTGCAGTTCGCCGCTGGGTGCAGGCGTGCTACCGCCAGTGGAGCTTGGTAGCCGATCCAGTTCTGTGTTTGCGATTCCAATAAGTTGCTGCAACGGCGCGCCCGATTTCTCTAACAACGGCCTGACGATGCCATCGGTTTCTCCAAGCAACGAAACCAAAAGATGCAGTCCCGAAATTTCAGGGTGTCCTTTTCCGCCCGCTAACGATTGTGCGTTTACAATCGCTTGTTGCGCTTTTGTGGTGAGTTTCTCGTATCGAAATGACATGTTTTCTCCTGACATGGTGGGCGATCGCCTCAATTTAAAAGTGATTGGCAGTTGATGACTGTCGTGTGTTTACAAAAGCGAATGGCGTGCCAAATAAGAAAACGATGGTTGCTTTTCCGATTTTGAATGGAAGGCTGTTCGTCGGTCTGGAGCTCAAAGTTGCGCCGTGAATAAAAAAAGCGAACGGACAATTTGCCCGTTCGCTTGATGGTTAGCTTGATGGTTAGCTTTAGATGCAATGGATCGTAGAAGACCCTATGCTCTGTCTAGTCTTTGACTTCGAACTCTGCGTCAATCGCATCGTCTTCGGCAGGAGCACCAGCAGCGTCACCTGCGTCTGCAGTAGCACCAGCAGTTTCTTCTCCGCTTTCTGCACTTGCGTACAAAGCAGCGCTCATTGCGTGTGAAGCTTGCTCCAACTCGCTGACGGCTGACTTGATTGCGTCAGTGTCGACACCTTTGACGGCTTCGCGGACTTTCTCAACAGCAGCGTCCAAAGGTTCGCGGTCCGAGTCTTGAAGCTTATCAGCGTTATCCTTCATCGTTTTTTCGACTTGGTAACACATGGTTTCACCTTCGTTTCGGGCAGTTACCAATTCAAACTGCTTGCGATCTTCTTCCGCGTTCATTTCCGCGTCATTTTTCATTTTTTCAATTTCTTCATCCGAAAGTCCAGATGATTCTTTGATCTCGACGTTGGCTTCTTTTCCGGTGCCAAGGTCTTTCGCTGACACGTTCAGGATTCCGTTTTGGTCGATGTCGAATTTTACTTCGACCTGTGGAACGCCGCGCGGAGCCGGCGGGATTCCAGTCAAATCGAACTTTCCAAGAATCCTGTTATTGACGGCCATTTTACGCTCGCCTTGGAAAACTTGGATCGTCACTGCAGTTTGATTGTCAGCTGCGGTGCTAAACGTTTGCTTCTTTTCGGTTGGAATTGTCGTGTTGCGCTCAACCAAAGCCGTCAGCACGCCGCCTTCTGTTTCGATGCCTAGCGTCAACGGTGTAACGTCGAGCAACAAAACGTCTTTTCGATCGCCAGCGAGAACAGCACCCTGGATGGCGGCTCCGATTGCAACGACTTCGTCTGGGTTAACACCTTGGTGTGGGTCTTTGCCGAAAATGGCTTTCACCATCGCCTGGACTTTTGGGACGCGAGTTGAACCACCAACCAAAACGATCTCGTCGATGTCGGAAGGGGAAAGTTTTGCGTCTTTGAGAGCCTGCTGGACAGGAGTCTTGCAACGCTCGACGAGTTGGTCGATTAGCTCTTCGAATTTGGCTCGGCTGATGTTCATTTGCAAGTGTTTAGGGCCGCTTGCATCCGCTGTGATAAACGGAAGGTTGATGTCCGAACCCTGTGCCGAGCTCAATTCTTTCTTCGCCTTCTCACATGCTTCTTGCAGCCGTTGAAGCGCCATTGTGTCTTCTCGAAGGTCGACACCATTTGATTTTTTGAATTCGTCGGCAACATAGTGGATGAGGACTTCGTCAAAGTCATCGCCACCCAAGTGCGTATCACCACTGGTGCTGATAACTTCGAAAACCTTCATGCCGTCGTCATCGTTGAGCTCAAGAACGGAAACGTCGAACGTACCGCCACCAAGATCGAAGACGACAATCTTTTGCTCGTTTTGAGCTTTGTCCAAACCGTACGCCATCGCAGCGGCGGTTGGCTCGTTGATGATACGAGCAACTTCGAGGCCAGCGATCTGACCAGCGTCCTTTGTGGCCTGACGTTGGGCATCGTTAAAGTAAGCGGGTACCGTGATGACGGCCTTGTTTACTTTGTGGCCAAGATACGATTCGGCAGCTTCTCTAGGTTTGCGAGGCGTCTTTGCTGAAATTTCTTGAGGCGTGTACTCTTTGTCGCCGACGCCGATTTTCTCGTACTCATCAGCACCACCCTTGATATCGTAAGGGATCATTTTCTCTTCTGAGGCAACTTCGTTGTGCCGACGCCCCATGAAACGCTTGACCGAATAAATGGTCCGCGTTGGGTTGGTCACGCGTTGGTTTCTCGCGGGAGCACCCACGATGGTCTCGTCGCCGTCAGTGAACGCGATAACGCTGGGAGTAGTTCGATCACCCTCTTGGTTGGCGATGACCGTGGGCTCATTGCCGTCCATTACGGCGACACATGAGTTGGTCGTGCCGAGGTCGATTCCGATGATTTTTTCGCCTTGAGCCATATTGATTTTCCTGTCTTAGCTTCTGTCTGAACTTATTAGAGCGAACCAAGCCGCTTTTTTAGTGATTGAGACGCCTGCCCATTGGACAGCCGGCGTCGGTAACAGCATCAAAATGCAAAGTTCGTGCCAAAGGCTAAAAAGCGTAAATAGCCGCGTTTGAGCGTGGTCAGAAAAAGGTGCTGCCAATTTGGCACCAAGAGAAGTGGCTTTGCAGGCGAAGATTTCACTCGTTTGAAAGCCAGAGCTATACGATTCCCAACCTATGACGCAAACCGAGCAACCGATTTAGTCAGTCGACTCTCTAAGAGCACCGCGTGCGGACTTTTTGGGCGTTTGCTGGAGCTTAGACAGAGACTTAATCTTTTTCAGACCTGAAGGCCCTGGGGGCGCAGCGAGAAAAGTGGGGTGAGAGCTTTGAGCTGCCAAATTGCAATCCATCCAATCTAAACGTTGGATTGCCTCAAACGGCGCGGCTGTAGGGCGTCACGAAAAAGTCACTTTTTCTTTTTATCGCCTTTTTTCTCATTACGTTTCAAACCGGCTCGATCAAGCAATGACTCCCGGAAGAAGTCGTCCATCTGCTCGTCTTGCGGCGGTGTTCCGTAGGCACCCAACGCAGTCGGGTCGTATTTGAGTTCGAACTTATGTTTGGCGATCGTGATTTCGACATCGGGGTCGATTCTTTTTCGTACGCCAACCATAATTCGTTTGCCTTCGATCTTGACGCCATTTCGAGAACGAAGGTCTCGCACAAACCAATAGCCTTCTTCGATTTCAAGCAGGCAATGGTGCCCAGACACGTTGCCGTAATCCAAAACGATATCACAACCTTCCCGACGCCCGACTCGAAGTCGTTTTTTCATCAAGGGAATTGGGTCGCCGCCGCCAATGGGTACAAGTTCACCGTACATGATTTGGACGCGAATTAAATTCACGCTGTACAAAAGGATTGAATGACCCCAGAATGACTGGAGCGAGTTGCGAATGTTCATGGCCTAACCAGACTTGGCTGACCAACAGATGATTCGCCAAATAACATGATTTGGCTTACCAATTACTACACCCCTAACCTTATTCGGTTTTCACATTGTCGTCAACTAATATCACCACTCACAACCGCGAAGAGATGGACTGGAGATCTGCTGGCCTCCGGTATTTCGGTTACAGCTTCTATCTCAAACAGATTTTCGGTCACCGTGTCCAACGCGTAAGCTTGGATGCAGGATTTACTTGCCCCAACGTGGACGGAACTGTGGCTACCGGGGGCTGCACATTTTGCGACAACCGGAGCTTTAGCCCAAGTCGCAGATTGCCCAGACAGAATATCTTGGACCAGTTAGAAGAAGGTATTTCGCGTGTCAAACGTCGGTACAAGTGTAAACACTTCATGGCTTACTTTCAGCCGGCGACGAACACCTACGCTCCGGTTGATAAACTTCGGCCTTTATACGAACAAGCGATTTCGCACCCCGACGTTGTTGCTTTAGCGATTGGCACGCGCCAAGACTGCGTGCCTGATGACGTGTTGGATTTGCTTGAGGAGATTGGGCAAAAAATTCCTTTGACGGTTGAGTATGGTTTGCAAACCATCCATGACAAATCACTGGATTGGATGAATCGTGGGCACTATCACGATTCGTTTGAGGATGCGATGGAGCGAAGTATTGGGCGAGGGTTTGAGCTTTGCGCACACATCATGCTGGGGCTACCCGGCGAAACGCACGAAGACATGATGGCGACCGCGAGAGTGGTTGCTGATTGTGGATTGGATGCCGTGAAGGTCCACAATTTATACTGTGTAAAAAACACGCCGCTGGAAGAGGAGGTGCTTTCGGGCAAAGTCGTTCTGATGGAGCGCGACGAGTACGTTTCCACGCTGGTTGATTTTCTTGAACTGCTTCCTGCGACGATGGTGGTTGAGCGAGTCAGTGGTGAAGCACCTGGCGATTATTTCGTTGGGCCAGAATGGTGTCTGGATAAAAACGCGGTGCTCCAAGCGATCAAGGATGAATTTGTAAAACGCGATTCGTGGCAGGGTAAACGATTCGAGAAAAAGTAGTCCCAACTGAGAAGCCGCGTTAACGAAGTTGCGTTAACGGACGTGCCTTCTCTCCTGAGCTCGATTCATTTTTTTCGTTAGAAGTCGGTGCTTGAGAGGCAATTTCTTGCACGAGGCATTCGATTTCCAAGTTGATTCTCTGCAGAATTATGTGTCTGAGTTCGTGGGAACTGAACCCTCGGCACTGTTTTGGATCAAGCAAGACAAGAACAACAGTCGAGAAGTTTTCTTAAGCTCATGGCTGAGGACCTCGTTGGGAGTTACCTCGGTGCAGGCGTGCTCAACGAACCGGTCGATACTTTCGTCGACAGACAGGTTGTTTTTCGAGATTTCGTCGAATGGCGTGCGGAGTTTTTCGGTCATTGATGGCGGTCTTTGGGGCAAATACAAACGGATTGAAACGTTCATTCCGAGGCTTGGAACGACGGTCACAATGTGTGTGCACAAACGTAGGTCTAGTTGCAAAACATGCTGCCAAAGAGATAGTTAAAGTTCGAACGGAATTTGTCCGAAAGTGTAAGGGTGAGGGTTGTCCGGTTTGTAGCTGAATTTTGGCTTCTTCAAGCCAAACGCCGAACACATCGAGTTAATTGGATGAAGATCTGGCAATTGAAAGTTCAATCAAATTGCCCAGACCACTTGACCCGAAAATTTTGATTGGATAACGTGAACAAAGTAAGGCGTCGTGGCCAAGTGGCTAAGGCAGTGGATTGCAAATCCACCATCCCGGGTTCGAGTCCCGGCGACGCCTCTTCAAAGGACATGGTTTGATTACTGTGTCCTTTTTTTATGCGCGGGTTGAGATGAACGTTCCCGACGCTCTCGGTTTGATGGGCTTGAGGGCATGAACACAAGCCCGTTGCAGATGGCAGAATTAACCCAGCGGACTGTCGGCTACTTTGAAACCATCAAGGCGATCGGATCAGTTTGGATTGAGCGCCTAAAGGAAGCAACTTTTGATGTCAACCGGATTCGTCTGACCGGCGGCATAAATTCGGTGGGTTAGTGATTCGGTTGGTCTGTCTCTGCGTCACTCAAACACTCGCAAAGTCTTCTTGCTGAGGTCGAACTTAAGTCCGCTTCCGCCCAACGTTGCCTCTATCAGTTCACTTAGGTTTGCGTCTTTGACTTCCAAGCCAATGGCTTCGGTGAGTTTTTCATCTGGAGCCTCGGTCGTGATAAGTTCGAGTCCCGTTTGTTCGGCAATTTTTTTGAGAACGCTGATTCTTCTTGCTCGCGGAAATTTCAGGCTCCAGGTACGGGCCGATAGCTCGGTTTGTTCAGGGACTTGCCTATCGACCAACCTTTGACGTACCTTTGCCAACTCACCTGCCAATCCCGTAGCCGTCAAGGTTCGTCCCGTTCCACGTATTCGGGTCGATCGAAACTGCGACTTCAATTTCAAAGCCACCTTTTTTGCATCTTTGATAGACGCAAACTCGACCCGCCCTTCGGTAACCATTGGCAACTCAATGATGGTTATCTTGGTTCCGTCATCAGATCGTTCAAACCATTTGTTAAATCCAACCAGCAGGATCGCCACCCGCTGGTCAAGCGATGTTGGTGGCAATTCGAATGCTGCCCAAACATCGTGTGGGATGGTTTCAGGGTTGGTGATTTGAAATCCATTTCGTTCGGCGAGGTCTTTTAAAAGTTCAGAAGGAATGGCGGTCTCGGATTTGATTGGCTTTTTCTCAGTCCAATTGACCGCTGATTTTTTTAGACGCGAGCTTTGTTTGGCAAGCGTCGTCCAATGAATCGGAAGGCTGTGTGCTGTTTGGATTGGGCCGAAATAATAAAAATCGCCAAGCCTGCAGACGCCAAGTTTTTGGTCGGCAGCAAACGCCCAGTAGAATTGTTCCATCGTGCAGTTCACTTTGCCAAAATTGATTAGCACTTCCGGATCAACTCTTCGATCGAAAAATACTGCGACGCCTTGCTGTTTGGCAAATTGAAGCAATCGTTCTCGGCGTTTGGCTTCTGTCCAATCCGCTGAAACGGATGCTCGATTGAACAGATCGAGCTCTCGTCCCGTATGCCACTCCTGTGAGTCGGAAACCTGTTGAGCAACTACTGGTTGGATACTGAACAGTGGTCCAAAGATTACCTCAGAAAGAAGGCCAGTCGTGACAACTGACATGATCGTTAATTGCCAAACGAGTGATAGCAATGACGTAAAAGCTTGCATACTTGGGCGAGTTTTGATGGTCATGAAATCACCCAGTCGTCATATTCGTTACGGTTTGAAATGGTGTGCCCTATCGGGCAAGAAAAGCAACACAACTTGATTGCCAAACACTTAATCGTCGTTGTTACTCACTTCGCGCCCAACTAAACTCAGGCTTGCTTCCGACAACTTCTACGTTGTGCGGTTCATTTTTATTCTCTTCAACAACTTTTAATCATCTTGGAGTGCGGTCAATCATGTCGGAAAACGATCTCCGATATCCGATGCTGGATCTATATTACCAGCAATATTTGACCGACGAAAATTCGGCTTCATTTATTCATGCGATCTCTCGGAATTATACGCTCGGAACATTGGAGCGGCTTGCTCAATCGGCCGGACGTTTAACTCGCCGAGCTTCTATTTTAGCGATCGGTTTCCTGGGTGATTATTCTGAAAACGAAATCATGGGAGCAGCATTAGTCGATCGTGATCGTGCGGTGCGCTTACTGGCTGATCATGGCATTCGTCAAATTTGGCAACGGCAAGGGACGAATTCTCAGCAACAGGCACTTCAACGGATTTATCGTTTGGTGGGCCAGTCTCGAATGGAGGAAGCCATCGACGTATCGACCTCGTTGATTAATGTGAATCCAAAAATCGGTGAGGCTTGGAACCAGCGAGCGATCGCCTACTGTGCCGAAGGCGAAATGGAAGCCGCCATCGCGGACTGTCGCGAGACGTTGCATTGCAATCGGTTCCACTTCCCGGCTGCCATGGGATTGGCTCATTGTTGTTTGCAGTTGGACAACCCAGTCTCTGCCCTCGATGGATTTCGGCTGGCACTTAAGATTAATCCCGATCTCGATGGCGTACGCAGCCACATCGCCCATTTGGAAAAATCCCTCGAAGACGGCTAGATCGTCTCTCTAAGGAAATTACCAACCGGTTTTTCATCGCGCACAAGCCACGATGTTCGCGTTTGTCAGTGGTTTTAATCGCTAGGATTCTCAAACCGATTTGTTTAACAGATTTGACGCCTGTTCCTTCATGACTGAGAATGACGCCTCTGATTCCATTCGACGAGGTAACCAATGTCATTTGCAGCTTGTTTAAACTTTGCGACTCGTGTTCTCGCATGTGTCTTATTTCTTGGGGCCGTTGGCTCATCCTCGCCGAGTCTAATCGCCACTGAAAACGACGGCGTCAAAACGGATTCACCGAAGGCTGGAACAGTATCCGTCGAATCAAAAACGGATCGCCCCAACGTGATTGTCATCATGACAGACGAGCACAATTTTCGCACGCTTGGTTGTTACCGCGAAACAATGGAGAAACGCCAAGCCTATATGTGGGGGCCGTCGGTGGTGGAAACGCCGAACATCGATTGGATTGCGAAAAATGGTGCCCTTTGTACGAGCTTCTACGCAACGACTCCCGTCTGCAGTCCGTCTCGAGCCGCACTGATTTCTGGTTTGTACCCTCAAGCGACTCCGGTCGTAAAAAATGATATTCCTTTGTCCGACGACGTCGTCACGTTTGCGGAGATTCTGCGTCGTGAAGGTTACGCGACCGGCTTCGCGGGAAAATGGCACTTGAATGGGAAAGGTAAACCAGAGTGGGCTCCGAAACGAAAGTTTGGTTTTGAAGACAATCGTTTCATGTTCAATCGCGGGCATTGGAAGAATCTCGAAATGACTGACAAAGGCCCCCGCGTCGGGGCTCGAAAAAAGGGGCAGCCTTCCTACGGAGTAAGCGGTGCCGACGAGAAAAGTTTCACGACCGATTTTCTGGTCGATCGCACGATTGATTTTGTAGAAACCAACAAAGCTAAACCCTTTTGCTACTTTCTCAGTATTCCCGATCCACACGGGCCCGATACCGTGAGGGCTCCTTACGACACAATGTACGCTGGGCAGACTTACGAGAAACCGACGACTTATGATTTGGACGATCGAACAATTCCCAAATGGGGGGAGCCTGCAAAGAGGGCCGGGTTTGGGCAAAGCAAATATTACGGGATGGTCAAATGCATCGACGACAATGTTGGTCGGCTGATGGAAAAACTGAAATCAGAAAACCTGATGGACAAAACCATGATCGTGTTCACGTCTGACCATGGAGACCTTCGCGGTGAACATCACCGTCAGAATAAAGGCGTGCCGTACGAAGGCTCGGTTCGCGTTCCGTTTTTGGTTTACTATCCAAAATCCATCAAAGCAGGAACGGTTGTAAATCAAGCCATGACCAGCGTCGATTTCACTCCGACGCTGATGTCGCTTTTCGATGTGAAAACTGATCTGAAATTTCATGGGCGAGATGTTTCACCCTTGCTGACCGGGGCTGAGGAAGCCAAAGAATGGAACGACATCGCATTTGCTCGCTCGACCGGTGCTGACAACGGGTGGCTGATGGCGGTGAGCGATCGCCATAAACTGGTTTTTTCACACAATGATGAACCATGGCTGTTTGATTTGGAACGCGACCCGGATGAAGTCAACAACATGATTGGTAATCCTGCCTATCGTGAAATTACAAAAAAGATGGCGATCAAGCTCGAACAATACGGAAAAACTTATGACGACCCGTTTTTGAAATCGGGTAGCGTCGCAGAGAAAATTGAATGGGCTGCCCGTGGGACTGGACCATTCAAGGAAAAGTAAAATTTCGAAACGGAATTCAGTGCTTCGTCCGAGTTCAGTGTTTCGTATGCCAGTTTGCTGCTGCTTTTTGACGAAAGCGCAGTGGAAACATGCTGAAACGTTTAACGCCTGAACTCCAATGCTCGAGTAACAAAGGTTGAGCAACATAGTGTGATGGTCCACGTGCAATTGTTCATACTATTAATTTGCATTTAAAAACGCATGAAAGAAATCATGAAATCAACATTCACGAAAATGAAATGGATAGCGGTTGTCGTCGCGGCATGCTCGTTCTGTTTCTCAACTCTCGCCGTAGAAATGGCATTTTCACAAGAGACCGATATCGTATTACCGACCCTAGGCCAACGTTTGACTGACGAGCAAGTCGCGTCTTTTGCGCGTTTGGCGCTGAAGAATATCCAAACGGAGTATCCGAACAAGCCAAGCAACGTCGTTGTCGACGAGGCCTCGGTCCGCACGCCCAAGGAAATGCATCCCGCGTTTTACGGATGTTTCGATTGGCACAGCAGCGTGCATGGGCACTGGATGTTGGTTCGGCTTTTAAAAGACTATCCCAACAGTTCCGTCGACAAAGAGATTCGTGAAAAACTTGCGGAGAACTTGAAAGCCGAAAACCTGGCTGGCGAACTGAGCTATTTTCAGGAAAAGCAGCACAAATCGTTCGAGCGTACTTATGGATGGGCGTGGTACCTTCGTTTGGCCGATGAGCTGGAGACCTGGGATGATCCACAAGGGAAAACGTGGCGTGCGAATTTGGTCGGATTGGAAGAACTGATCGTGCAACGCACGTTGGACTATTTGCCCAAGCTAAGTTATCCGATTCGAACCGGACTGCATCCCGATTTGGGGTTCGGGCTGGGCCAGATTCTTGATTATGCGCGAACGATGAAGAACACTGAGCTTGAGTCGGCGATCGTCAAGCGTGCAAAGGATTTTTACTTGGGTGATGTTAATTATCCGACCGTGTACGAACCGTCGGGGCAGGACTTTTTCTCATCTTGCTTGAACGAAGCCGACTTGATGCGTCGTGTGCTGAACGAGGAAGAATTTTCAGACTGGTTTGATAAATATCTTCCGTCGCTATCAACTGGCGACGGTGGAAACCTTTTAAAACCAGTCACCGTCAGCGATGTGACGGACGGATACATCGTCCATTTGGCTGGACTCGATCTTTCCCGAGCTTGGTGTATGCAAGGAATTGCCTCCGCGTTGCCTGAATCGGATCCACGTGTTGAGATTCTGAAAAGATCGGCAGATGCACACGCCACGATGGGGTTTAAGTACGTTTTCAGCGGACACTATGAGGGCGATCACTGGCTGGCAACATTTGCGATCTATTTGCAGGCAGCAGTTGGCGTCGAGAAGTAATATGTTTGAAAGGCTGAAGCTCATGTCACGTTTCACTTCTATTTTGGTTTTCGTCTGTGTTGGACTTTTGCATTCGTCAGCGAATTGTCAGGACTCTGAAGCTAATAGTAAAACCGTCAAGGTTTTCATTCTCGCTGGTCAATCCAACATGGAAGGCAAAGCCCCGAATAAGCTGCTTGAGCATCAAGCGAACAACGAGAAAACGAAATCACTGTTCGCTCATTTGCGAAAAAATGATCAGTGGATCGAAAGAGACGATGTAATGATCAAGTTTCTCAAGCGATCAGGTGGTTTGACTATCGGATATGGTTCGCGAAACCGCACTGGTATCGAGTTGGAATTTGGAACAGTGGTTGGGGATCACTTTGACGAGCCCGTATTGTTGATTAAAACTGCGTGGGGCGGTCACTCACTGTTCAAGAACTTTCGACCACCGTCGTCTGGCTTGCCGCCGGAAAAGGTACTCCAGGAAGAGCTTGAGAAAGCAAAGGAACGCGTTGAAAAGAACAACGCGAAACGAAATAAAGAAGATCCGCTTCCAACGATGGAAGACATCACAACTACTTATGGATCGTCGTACCGTTTGATGATGACCGACGTAAAAGACACTCTTGCAAATTGCGAAACGATCTTCCCAAGGCTTGGTGGCCGAGAGCTTGAAGTTGCTGGCTTCGTTTGGTTTCAGGGATGGAATGATCAATACGGTTCCGAAAACGAATACGCCAATCACATGGCCGCGTTTATCCGCGACGTTCGTAAAGACTTGGGCGTTGCAAAACTACCATTCGTGATTGGTGTGATGGGGCAAAATGGATCTGAGCCAGCCAAAGGGGCCATGCTCACGATTCAGACGGCTCAACTCAGCATGCAGGAAATGGACGAGTTCAAAGGAAATGTAAAATCAGTTCGGACCGACGAGTTGGTCGACAAGGCTGCCGAGAAACTCTATCCCGAATGGAAGAACCGGTTTGAAGAGTGGCAACTGACCGGCGGTGACCGCAAATATCATTACCTTGGCAGTGCAATCTGGTTCAATCGGATTGGCAAAAAAATGGGCCAGTCGATGCTCGAGCTCATCAGCAATTCGAATTGAATTTTTGCCCAACGGCCACAGCCAATCGCGAGCAAATTGCTCACAGGTTCGATTTCGACTGTCAAGCCGACTGTTGTCAAAAGTACTAATAATCATCAAAGATTAACTTGTCTGGCGTTTTGACAAGTTTTCGATTGAAATCCGAGCGCGATTTGAAGCTCAGGACATAGGAACTCATTTTGTTTGGCCGTATAATTTTCGCTGATTAAAAAGTTCGCGGTCACCATCCGATGTCGTTTGCTGCTTGCGAAATTCACAGAAATTCAATTGAGGAATTTAGAATGTTTCGTCGAAGCTGCGGCGTGGTCGCACCCATCCATACGTTTTCCATCACCACCCTTTCGTTGGCTTTAGTGAGTGTGGTTTCTCTAGCTCAAGACACACAGAACGCGAGCGAGCCAGCTGCGGGGTTTGCGCCTAAGGCCGTCGTGCAGACGCCAGCAGATGAAGGGACCTTGGTTGATAAGGTCAGTTACTTCATCGGTTTCAACGTGATCAAGAACGCTGGCGCCCAAGCGAATGTTGGCCAGTTGTACGAAGGCATGAAAGCCGCCCAGGGTCCCGAGACAAAAGCTGATTTTGTTGAAGGTTACAAAGCGATGACAATGATCCTTCGCCAGAACAAAGATGCTGATATGGCGAAAGTAATCGAAGGCATGAAGGCTGCTGCTGAAGGTCCAGATCAGAAAAGTTTCGTGATTGGACACGAAATGATGACGAACTTTAAGGAGCAGGGCGCAGATTTTAAACTAGAAAAAGTTCTCGAGGGCATGACTGCGGCCGATGCAGGCAAGGCATTGGGAATGTCGGATGAAGAGACTCAAGCTTTGACTCAAGCATTCGGCAAATTGATTCAACAGAAACAAGTTGAAAAACTCAAGCGAGTTTCCGCAGAAAACGGTGCCGCTGGAGAAGCTTACATGGCGAAGAACGCTGCCGAGAACCCAAGTGCAAAAATGCTTGAGTGCGGCGTTCAGTACCAAGTTCTGGTTGAAGGAACGGGCCCAAGCCCTACCCCTGAGGATCGCGTAAAGATCGACTACCACGGTACGTTCATTGATGGAACCGTTTTTGATTCGACGACGGCTCCAGTACGCGGTGGCCCACCTACTCCGGCTGAGTTGGTGGTGGGTCAGTTTGTACCTGGATTTTCGAAGACGCTTCAAGCGATGAAGGTTGGCAGCAAGTGGCGAGTGGTGATTCCCGGTTCACAGGCCTACGGGATGCAAGGCAGCTCCAGTATCGCTCCCAATCAGACTTTGATTTTCGAAGTCACTCTACTTGAAATTATGAAAAAGTAGTTTCACAGAAGTGTTTCATAATCGACATGGCGGACCGGCAGTATTGCCCCACTATTTTGAAGCCAGTTCATTCTGATAACGCCAAGTCGTCCATGGATGGCTTGGCGTTTTTTCGGTGTGCCGGGCATGTTCAATTGCTTGGGGGTGTAAGTCCCCTGTTCAACCAGATGGAGGTGAAGAACAAGTGAAGCGCAAGGGCGTCATCGCGAGGTGGGGTCTGAAGGCAGCGTGAATCGAATCCGCGAGCC
>JBGCDK010000064.1:0-33916 GCA_045105295.1 Mariniblastus sp. | reverse complement strand
GGTTGTTTATCGGAAGTGCGTTGTTGGTCATCAGCTGGTCAATACCCATGCCTGTTTTTGCAGGGGATTGGGCTAGTGTCCTTGTCCTAATTTCATCGGCCACCGTCATTGGCTTCCTCGGATCGCTGGTTCCTTCGAATTCACCTAAAACTTCGTTTCGTGCCTATGGCATCACGCTAGGTGCAGTTGCCTTGGTGGGAATTGGTGTGATGTCCTGGCAACAAACAGCTTGGTATGCCGAGTTTTCCGACTCCGCGGATACGCCTTACAAACTAGTAGGAGCCACCGATCAACCGATGAAGAATTATGTGAGACCGGTCCAAGTGCTGCGGCAGCCCAACAGTCCGCTAGGTAGCCCGCCCAACACGACACGGACTACACCGCATGGCGTAGCGACTAAACTCTATCCGCCCTTGGCAGCTCGGAGTCCGACAGTCTCTTCGCGAACCACTCCCCGAGCTAGTTTTTGGTGGCTGATTTTAATGCAGGCGATGCCCATGACCAACGTGATCTTGACTATGATCGCTTGGAAGCGGGTGTACGGAAAGCAGCAAGATTGATGTCGGTTCACCTGGACAAGGCAAAGTTGTCAGCTGGCGTAGGTCTTGCTGTGCCTGACAATTTGCAGGGCACGTCTCTCCGCACCTCCAGGCACAGCCTGACCTCCCCAGAACTTTCGCGTGTTTAGCGTCTTTCGCGGTTGAATCCCAACACGATTTGCCCAGCGCCGGAAGTACTGACCACGAAAGAAACGAAACATGCGAAAGCCTGAAACTCAACACGTTGATTGGCTCGTAGGTCTTGCTGTGCCTGACAATTTGCAGGGCACGTCTCTCCGCACCTCAGGCACATTCCACCAACACCCCCAGGCGTCTTCATTTGTCAGACTTCAATAGCCGCTGTAGTTTCCTGTTGGATCCCTCAGCCTTGAGCTCGACTGCCTTCTTGAGGCTCTTGATCGCCTCGTCGGTATTTCCAATGGCGAGATATCCATCTCCCAACGAATCCCATGAGTTCCCGTCCTTTTCAAAGAACTCAGTATTAAGTTTGAAAACTTCGACGGCCCATTCAAGGTTTTGATTTGATTTTAAAATCACGTAACCAATTCGGTTCAAGGTGACTGGGCTGGCGAGTTGGGAACTGTAACCCTTCTCCAACGCAGTTTTAAGTTTCGCCGATTCTGCAGGTGGGTTTTTAGACGCGAAGTCGAGCACTAGCTGATAGACGTTTTTTTTGATTGGTTCCGGTTGATACGTTTCATCAAACAGCATCTTCTCAATCTTCCAAGCGACTTCGGTCTCACGGCTTGCGGCATTGGTTGACAATATGATCACCGTGTTTTCTTCGGTGAGCCAGAGAAAGTCGTGGAAGAAGACTCCATTGCCACCATTGTGGCTGACGATCTTCGTGTCTCGCCTTGACTTGAAAATCGCCCATCCATAGGCGTAGTGAGAGTCTCCGCTTTCTTGTTCCGCAATGTAGGGCGTCGTCAGAGTTTTCGTTTGTGCTGGCGAGAGTATCGTGTTGTTCTTAAGAGCCTTGTACCACTTATACATATCTTGGTTCGTCGAATGGATCCCACCGTTGCCTTTCAGGTTCCAGGAAATTTTGCCGTCATTCTTAAAGCGTTCGATCAGCGTGCCCATAGGCATAAAGTTAACCCGATAGCCATGGGCTAGTTCGGCTTCATTCCACTTGGGCCTGAGGTATCCGGTTTGTTCCATGCCAGCCGGTTTGAACAGCTGTTCATAAAGATAAGTTTCATAGTCCTGCCCCGAAGCCAGCTCAACCACCCGCCCTAAAATGCTATAGCCAGCATTTGAATAGTTGTGCTTTTTTCCCGGCTCAGAGCGTAGTCTTGTTTTAAACAAACGCTTAAAGAATTGATCGCGTGGAACATGGTCAAAGTCGCCATCACCAATCGAGCCGACGAAACCTGCAGAATGAGTGAGGAGCTGGTGGAGAGTGATTTGTTTCTTGTCATCTGGAAGATTCGGAAAGAAGCGGCTAAGCGGATCGGAAACAGACAGCTTTTTCTGTTCACTTAATTTCAAAATGGCGGTTGCCGTAAATTGTTTGGTAACGGAACCGGTCGAAAATACCGTGTCAGGGGAAATCGGCAACGACTGTTCCTTATTGGCCAGCCCGAAGCCCTTGTTGAGGACGATTTTTCCATCTTTGGCGATCAAGACGGCGCCCGAAAACCCTTGTTCAACACCCTTGGTCAGGTAGTTGTCGATTCTCGTTGCAGCATTGGTCGTGGCAACTGTTGCTTTCGTAGGCTTGCCTGTTTCAGATTGTTGAAACATTGGTGCACATAGCATCGTGCAGAAACAAAGTAGTAATTGCATATCTAGTCTTCTTGAATTGAATATTTGAATTTGATTTCTGATTGCGGAAATTGAAACATCAAACAGTTGAGTTTTGAGCAGCGTCTAGTTTTGTTTCCACCTGAATCCGACCAGGAAACACCCTGCGCTGCCGAAGAGGAACATGAACGCTGGGACAGTGAACCACCTTAAAGGTGAAATCCCTCGTATCTCTGGATCCGCATACATTTGATATAGCCGAATACCGTCAGAGCCATTTTCAACGAAACTTTGCCCCTTGTAGGTCGAAAGCGTTTTGTCGATTTGATCAATCCTATCGATCATTTCTTGGTGGCCCACAACTGAGGCGAGTTTGGCATTTGTAAGTTCCGACTCTTCCAATCCAAAACTTGTTTTTGTTGTAAGATTCGAACTGGTGTTCCTCGTACTTTGAATAACATCGAAGACGTTGAGCGCTTCGCCGGGCAGAATGATGCCCTCGGAGCGATAAAGAAACTGCTGTCGAGCTTGGTCGGGAAGAACGACCAAGCCTAGAGACGCGCCGCCGAGCATGAGGCACGCGAGCCCAGCCACGAACCAATTTCGCACCAGGGAGAGTTCGCGATGATGATGTCCCAAGATGGCCGATTGGACGTCCTTCATGTCTTTAAACTTCTCGAGTTCGCCCGGAAACACGGTCTGGCTCATCTCGTCAGTGTCAATTTCAAAGGCTTCAACAAGCCGATCGAAAGTGTCCTCAGAAGGGTAAGACTTGCCGGTTTCAAGTTTCGATAAATAGGACTGCTCGATCCCCACATTCTGCGATGCAATTGGCTGTGTCCAGCCTTTGCCTTCTCTCTTTTGCCTCAAATAAGCACCGAATTTCATAGCTTGGTTCCCGTGTGAAAAATTGCGTTTCGCCGTTGAATTCAATGACAGTTTTGTGAAGTCATTCAATGAATGGAAGTTGAATATTCGTGAATATCCGAGGGATATTGAGAATTTTCTGATTCTCTGGAGCGATCGACTGGGGCCCCACAAAAAAACGGAGTTCGCTCAACAAGGTTTGCCAAAGAGTTCGCGAGATCGAGCTCGCTGTTTTTCACTACAGACGCGAATTGACAATTTCACTTTTTAAAAGTGAACTAAATGAGATAGTTTTCCGAGCCACGGCTACGTCCGAACGATCTTCAGCGATGCCTAAATTTTTTTGGGCGGGCTCTCAGAAATAAAGTCAGGTGAAGATTCGTGGAAGCAAAAACTTCGTTGGCTCGATGTCTTTGCATTCCCAGACTGGGCTATTTAAGAGCAGTCTCTCTTTTCCTTTTGATTGTCCAAATTGTTTCACTCATCAGTTGCAGGACTAGTTTCGCAGTTGCAGGAACTCGCCCCGAAAATGGAAAAATGCCGCTCAGACGACATCATTTATGCTCAGCCAAATTTGACAGAAAGCTTAAAATACACACGAGCGAAAGGGCGGGAGAAATTAACAACGCAAAATTAGTTAGCCAATAGAAAGATTGGAGCGGTAAATCTTACACGGGAAGTCTTCAGCTCATTCGCAAAATTGTGGCCACGGGATCCGCATGCAAGACATTTACTGATAGCCCTTGGCCTGGATCGTAAACAGATGAGCGTAGTGACTATTTTGTTTCATCAGTTCCTCGTGCGATCCACGCTCGATCATTTTGCCTTTGGACAAGACGACAATCTCGTCGGCCATGCGGACGGTAGAGAAACGGTGGGAAATCAAAATCGCCATTTGTCTTTGAGTTGCTTCGCGAAAGTGATCGAATATTTTCGCTTCCGCTTCGGCATCCATCGCGGATGTCGGTTCGTCAAGCACGAGGATGTCGGCTTGCTTTCTCATAAATGCTCGCGACAGGGCGATCTTTTGCCACTGGCCGCCTGACAACTCGCGCCCGTCTTTGAACCAACGACCAAGCTGCGTGTCATAGTCGTCATCCATCTCTTCGATAAACGGATGAGCCATGCCTTTTTCGGCAGCGACGATCTGTTGATCGCGTGCGTCAAAATTGGCCACGTCACCGACACCAATGTTTTCGCCAACCTTCAGTTGGTATCGGACAAAATCTTGAAAAATCACGCCGATTCGATCTCGCAACGCATCCAACTGCCATTCGTTTAGATCCAATCCATCAAGCAAAACTCGGCCTTCGGTTGGAAGATAGAGCCGCGTTAGCAACTTAATCAGCGTCGTTTTCCCTGATCCGTTTTCGCCGACGAGAGCAAGTTTTTGCCCAGGTTGAAGATGCAGGCTAATTCCATCAACTGCGGGTGTTGTTTGTCCCGGATAAGTAAATGCGACTTCTTCAAAACGAACGCCATCCCCAGGCGCTGGACCAGAAACTGCGGTGCCGTCCTGGGTATCGATTTCTTCTTCGAGAAATTCATAGAGATTGGAAAGGTAAAGGTTGTCTTCATACATTTTTCCGATTGCGGTCAGGCTCGCCGCGATCGAGGACTGACCTTGCTTGAAGATCAACAGGTACATTGCCATCTCGCCCAATGAAATATCACCGGTCGCAGCTGATAAACCGATCCAGCCGTATGCTCCATAGAACGCAACGCTGCTGAGCACGCCTAACAAGAATCCCCAGAGTCCGCGTTTCAGCGTAAGGGCTTTGTCTTCTGTGTAAATTTTTTCAAAGATCTCACAATAGCGACCCAGAAATAGTTCACCCGTTCCAAACAGTTTTAATTCTTTGACATAGTCTTCGCGAGCAAGCAACCACTCAAGGTAATTACGTTTGCGGGTCTCAGGGACTTGCCAACGAAAGAGTCTGAACGCCGCACCTGAAAAATACGTTTCAATGAAAAAGGAAGGCAGCGCCGCAACAACAAGTACGATCACGGCGACCCAAGAAAAATCAATCAACAGCCAACCATAAGTCGCCAACGTAATTCCATTTTGTACCAAGCCGAAAGTTCGCGTGACTAGGCTCAATGGCCGCGAAGATGCCTCGCGCCGAGCCCGTGTGAGTTTGTCGTAGAACTCAGAGTCTTCGAAGTGTGAGAGTTCAAGCGTTTGAGCTTTCTCCAAAATCATCACGTTGACGCGTTGGCCCAGAAGAGCCCGGAGAAGTGAATTCGCGACCATCAAAACTCGTTGAGCTGCCGCCATCAAAATGATCAGGATGGCTTCGACGCCGATCCATTTCAAAACCATCCAACGATCGACTTCAAGGTCCGACTCCACAGCCAATACGACGGCATCAACGATTAGCTTGCCAACGTAAGCGATGGCTCCAGGAATCACGCCGGCAAAAATTGTTAGAACTAACAGGACCAACGTCAGGCGTTTGTCGGTTGTCCAGACGAGGCCGAGCGCTTCTTTGCTGTATCGGAATACGCCGAAGAATCTGCTAACAACAGACGATACATCGCTTTCGGTTGGAGTTGAGGTTGGACGCATCTAATACTCAAAGAAACATTTTGAAAGTCTGGAATTATTTAAGCAAAGTTTAGACAGGATTTGCTTGTTGAACAGGATGCGTCGCGATATTGAGAGGGCAGCAGGGTTTACGACAACGACTGATTTTAGTTTCCGTGAGATAGCTAAACACGCGAATGGAATGGCTCTATCAATAGTGAAGAGAATCGAAAACCTACACATGAACTTTCGCACATTTCGATTCTTCCCGGTCGTTCGACCAACGCTATCGCGGGGTCGCGACGAAAGTTTTAGTTTGAGGTAAACTATCGGACATGAACAATCGACTCACCAAGATCAGTAAATACTTAACTTTCATTTTAAAGCATCACCCTGAATCAATCGGGCTAAAGCTTGATGACGAGGGATGGGGCGGCGTCGATGAGCTCGTCAAGAACGCAAACTCCAGCGGCAAGTCGGTCACTCTGTTGCAAGTCAAGGACGTCGTTAGGCTGGACGAAAAGAAGATGTTTGTGTTGAGCGACGACGGGCTTCGTATCCGTTGCACCCAGTAGTTTAGTTGCAAAACATTCAAACCTGTGCGAATGACCGCTTCCCTGCCCTCACTGATTCTTATCCCTTTCCCGCACCATGACACTGCAGACGATCGACATTCCGGATGAAGTAAGAACGCTTCCGCATACGCCAGACGCTGCTCGTTTGATTGATTTGGCCAACGAAAGAATCGAATCGCTCATGCTGGCCGACGAATCTATCACCGAAAATTTCATCCCTTGTGATTTTCACCTGCTCGATCAATCGCTGACTTGGATCGAAGAAAATCAATTGTTAAAAGGTTGCCGGTTTTGCGAACTTGGGAGTGGTTTGGGGGCCGCCGCTCTGTTGGCTTCGTTGCGTGAAATGGCGTGCGTCGGAATTGAGATTGATTCTGCATTGGTGGATCAGGCTAACCGATTCGCGGGCGACTTGGAGTTGTCAGCGAAGTTCTATTGCGGCAGTTTTGTACCTCGCGAAATCCCAGAAACAGTTGGGCTAGGCCGCAAGGTGGAGATAGCCGACCCCGATGTGGGCGACGTCTACGAGAAGATCGGGCTGGAGTTTGGTGATTTCGATTTGTTCTTCGCTTTCCCATGGCCGGGCGACCTGACGTTTTTCGAAGCGCTGTTCGAGGAGTGCGCCTCGGTTAATTCGATGCTCCTAACATACCATGGCGGCAATGGAATGAAGCTCATTCGCAAGTCGTAACGTGGTGACTGCGAGTTTGGATTGGTGGTCGCGCTTCTGCGGCTGGTTGGGAGATAATCCGATTTGAATCAAGCCGTAAAGAAGTCAACGCGCGGCGCGCGGCGGGCGATGGGTGGTAGGGGTGTTGTGAAGATTCAAATTTCACAATTTCCACACAACAGAGATTCTGTGTATGAAGATTCGAAAGAAACAGAATTGTCGCAAAAGACGTTTTTGAAGATTGAGGTTTCCGACACAGACTGTGGCATGTCGCCTGAAGAACTTGAGAGAGCTTGTGAGCCCTACTACACGACAAAGCCTGAAGACCGAGTTGGCGAACGCGAGAGCGGAGCGAAAAAAAGAAATTTGACCCGCCCAAAATTACAGATCGAAAATCGATGGTTGTAAAGAAAGGCTTGGTAGGCATGTGAACGTTCGATAACGACTTGAGTGAAAGCTTTTCCAAGCGAAAATCGACATCCACGCTGGACACGGAGATCGTGGAAGGAAAAATCCGACGCGAGTTGGTGCTATCTCAGGCAAATAACTCCAATCTAGTCGTGGCCGAGGGTGACGGTCCTGTGGATCTTGAACAGCCTTTTACGTTTTCATTCTGGAGTCAATGGAAATCTGACCTGGGAGTGTTGTTCTCACAATCGAGCGAAGACGTTGAGCTGTTAGTCAAACTCAATGACGGAGATTAAGGCGTCACCATCCGCCGTAGTGGATTGACTCTCTCCAGCAGCATCCGTGGAAACTTACCGCTAAACAAATGGCGTCACATTGCGATTGCTTACGACGGTTCGAGAGAAGGAAAAGGGATTCAAATCTTCGTTGATGGAAAGCAACGTACTGACACCGCACACCGCGGCAAGCTTCGAGACGGGCAGAAACTTAGGCCCGTCGATTCTTCCCAAACGCGGCTTCATTTCAGTTCCAATCCTTACGGTATTTTCCCACAATTCGGCGGCGAAGCGTTGATCGACGAGCTTCGAATTTACGATCGTAAACTCACCGACGAAGAGATAAAACAAGTGATGGCTTACGAGTCGAAGTAGTCTGGAGATTGGCGAGGAAGTCCAAGCGAAATTTTCGAAGCTCTGGGCATTGAACCAATTGCCAACTCGCCGGCGTATAGATTCGAGTAAGCACAATTGTCGAAAACTTGTCGTATTGATTTTTCGGAATTTGCCGCCACATTTTTTTCAGTTTGGCACAGAGCTTGCATTTCTTATTGATCGTCAGTCAAGTTCGACTGTCACATTGTCACTAACGACATTTCACTTTTATCAATTGGAGGTTTTCCATGAATGCTTTAAGCAATGGTTCACGGCTCAATCTTCTGCCGATGAATTCACTATCGCGCGATATTGGCCGTTGGATTGACGAACTTACAAACGACGAAAACAAAGTCGGCACAGCACCCGCTAGTATCTGGGAAGACGACACGCATTTCTTTCTGGAGTTTGATCTCCCCGGCGTGTCGGTTGAAGACGTCGATGTAAAAGTTCTTGAAAACGTGCTTCACGTGACCGCTAATCGCCCGCTCAAAACTGATGTGACGTACGTTCGACAGGAACGCAGGTTCGGTACAATCGAGCGCCAATTTGGCCTGCCGTCTCGCATTGATGATGCCGGTATCGAAGCCGAAATGAACTGTGGCGTTCTCAAGGTCACGATTCCCAAAGCTCCGGAATCCCAGGTGAAAAAGATCGAAATCAAAAGCAGCTAGGTTGCTGCCACGGGCGTCTAATTGATTGGCGCCCTAAGCACCGCTGCTGTTCGGTCTAACAAAAGTGTAACACCTCCGCCTTTCTGGCGGGGATCTCCAAGACAGAGCGCAATTCCGAGAACGGCATACGCTGATTGCGCTCTGTCATTTTTATCCATCAACTTTCGATGAAGGAGGAATCCAATGAAACGGTTCGATATTAGAACTGGTTTGCTGTTACTCGCCGCATTGATGGCGGGCGGATACTTTGCCTACCCAAGATTTGTCACGAATTCGACTTACGCGCAAGAGCAACAAGCGTCAGGAATTGCGTATGAACAATTGAAAACCGCGAACAACTTGTCAGACGCTTTCAAGCATGTTGCCAAGGCACTTCGCCCATCCGTCGTCAGCATCAGCACCGAATCTAAACCACTCAACGTCGCGATTCAGCAGTTCCGGTCGCCGCTGATGCCGTTTGGCTTGTCACCGTTTTTCGAAGACAAGAATTTACAATCATTTCAATCGTTCAAGGTTCCAGAACAATTGCCAGGCAAACAAGGGTTGGGCTCAGGAATGATCGTTCGCTCAGATGGGCACATTCTCACCAACCACCACGTCATCAAAGGCGCAGCGAAAATCAACGTTACGCTTTCGGATGACAGAACGTATTCGGCAAAAGTTGTTGGATCTGATCCTGAAACGGATCTTGCAGTCCTGAAAATTGATGCATCTGGTCTGCAACCCGTCGAGTGGGCAGACTCTGAATCTGCCGAGGTTGGCGAATGGGTCGTCGCAATTGGAAGTCCGTTTGGCCTGAACCAAACAGTGACCTCGGGGATCATTAGCGCAATGGGACGCGACGACATGGGAATCGCAAGTTATGAAAACTTCATCCAAACCGATGCGGCCATCAATCCAGGCAACAGTGGCGGACCGCTGGTAAACCTGAAAGGCGAATTGCTAGGTATCAACACCGCGATCGCCAGCCGAAGCGGGGCCTACAACGGAATTGGTTTCGCAATTCCATCCTCGATGGCCAACCGCGTTATGAATAGCATCGTAGACCATGGCAAAGTCGCTCGCGGATACCTTGGTGTGATGATTCAAAATCTCGAAGAAGGTTTGGCGTCAAGTTTTAGTTTTGATGGTGAGGGCGTATTGATCGGCGACGTCGTGCCCGGCGGTCCCGGAGAGCAAGGTGGACTGCAGCCCGGGGACATTGTCACTCAACTGAACGACAAACCAATCTCCAGTTCCAGCGAGCTTCGCAATCGAGTCGCCGATCTCGCTCCCGGTTCGACAGTCAAAATGGAAGTGGTGCGCAATGGATCGGTCATGAGTTTCAGTATCAACTTGGGCTTGCGTGATCAGGCGAAGCTTGCCAGTTACCGCTCGGGCAGCGGCGACTCATCTGATTCAGCCTCGAAAATTGAGCTGGGGCTCTCGGTGCAATCCTTAACCGGTGATGTGAAGCTCAAACTGAACAGTGAATTTGATCGTGGGGTCGTCATTACCGACGCTGATTCTTCTGGCTTGGCGTGGCAGGCAGGAATTCGCGAGGGAGACATCATCGTTTCGATCAACAACCAGGCGATCGACTCAATAAGCGATTTTGAACAAGCGATGGATTCAGTCGACGTTTCGAAAGGAGTGCGTTTGCGAGTGCATCGTGATGGGGTAACGCGATTCGTTTTTCTGAAATCAATGCGATAGACGATTCGATTGCGATATCCGATCAATCACTCCAATACCATCGAGTCCCGAAGCCATGCGTTTCGGGGCTCATTTTTTCGTGATAGTCAATTGTTTTTTTTCAGCCAGTTGGTGATAAGCACGTAGACGGTTGCAAGAATCAGAGGCGTTGCGACTGGCCAAACAAACATGGACCATTTCGGAAATACTACGGTAACTTCGGCGCGAAAGAAAAGGAAAACCGTAAACAGAATAAAACAGCAGAGAAACAAAGCGCCTTCCCACCGCGAGATCTTGTGCCCCGTTGCAAGAATCGGCAGGCACGCAAGCGACGCAACAATCATGAATGGAATATCGAACTCCATCGCTGGTGCTGGAACGACAATGTTCTTTGAAATCACCGCCGTGGTCCCACCCACCAACAACAAGTTGGCGATATTGCTTCCCACCACATTGCCGATCGCCATCTCAGGAAAACCACGCTTTGCCGCCATCAATGACGTTACAATTTCGGGGGCAGAGCTTCCAATAGCAACAACGGTCAGTCCGATAACCAACTCGCTGACCCCAAAGGAACTTGCAAGTGAAGTTGCTCCTTGGACCAACCAACCGGCGCCGAACCAAAGCATGCCCATCCCTAGGAGGATGAAAATTATACTGAATATGAACCCGCTTCCCGATTCTGAATTTGCATCAGGGTCGGCACTTTCAGGTTCTTGATTTTCCTGATTCAGGTCGGGCTCTTCCATAGATGAAAGGAATTGCCAAACGAAAAATGTAATCATGCCTGTCAGCAAAATCATCCCATCGATCCTGCTCAATTCGCCGTCAAGAACGACCAGCAGAAACAGCAATGAGCAAGCGATCATGATCGGGATCTCTCGCTGAATAATTTTCCGATGCACGACAATCGGGATGATCACCGCAGTCAATCCAAGAATCAGCAACACGTTGGCGATGTTGCTGCCGATGATATTGCCAAGTGCAATTTCTGCGTTACCACTCAACGCGGCGTCAATGCAAATCGCTGCTTCTGGGGCACTGGTTCCCAGTGAGACGATCGTCAGACCGATCATCAGGTTGCTCATCCCAAAAAACGCGGCGATTTTAGTAGCCCCGCGAAGTAGGAGTTCACCGCCAACAAGTAACGTCGCAAGTCCAGCAATGACCAGGAAAATTTCAAACACAAATGACCTTTAATTTTGATTGGCTATTTTGCAGCTGCCCTACGCAGGCGGTCCATGATAGCCATACCTAGCTCGACCTCGGGAACTGATTGGCAAACAATTAAATCCAAACGGCAATCGTCCAGGCGTCGCAAAGCAGCGAACAAGTTCGTTGCAGACTCGCGAAGACAACCGTTCTCAGAAAGGATTTCAACTGTTGAGTAATCAGTTTCGCGATCGGGTGACTGAAACGCCAAGAGTCCAATTTTGACTTTTTCGTTTAGAGCATCCTTCCATCCATCCTCTTGGAGCACCAACGGGGTAACTGGTGAGTAGTGCTGTGTCAGTTGACCGGGCGATGAAGGTTGGACTTCTTCATGCATGTTAACTTGGATCCTCCCAATGACGGGCTCTAGTTGTTCAATCGTCACTCCGCCTGGACGTAGCAATTGCGGTTTGCCATCGCTGAAACTCGGGAATGCAATCACGGTCGATTCGACACCGACATTGCTCGGCCCGTCGTCGAGGATGTGTTTCAATTGCTCGCCGAACTGTTCAGATACATGCTGTGCTGTCGTTGGACTGACCATCCCGAACCGGTTGGCACTTGGGGCAGCCACCGGGACGCCAGCAGAATCAATCAATTTTCTCGCGACGTCGTTGTTTGGACAACGCACGGCAACGCTTGGGAGTCCGGCCGTCACGATGTCTGGCACCACTGATTTCTTCTGAAGAACAAGGGACAATGGACCAGGCCAAAACTTCTCAATCAATTTTTTGGCGAGTTCTGGAATCGCTTCGACAAAATCTTCAATGTCTTGTGGATTTGCAACATGGACAATCAATGGATCAAATCGAGGTCGCCCTTTCAGTTCAAAAATCTTGGCGACAGCAATCGGATCAAGCGCATTTGCCCCCAACCCATAAACGGTCTCAGTGGGGAATGCGACCAATTCACCGCACTGAAGTGCTTTGGCGGCTGCGTTAATTTGTTCTTCGGTAACCATGCGACTGCGGTAAAGGTTGAAAACTGTTGAAGGATACTGCGCTAGGGCTCACTCTCAATCGTTACGGCTTAGAGTAGAACGATTGATTCAATTTCTAACAATGCAGCCCAATTTCGATTGCCTGAATTTGGAGTCGTCTGATTCTGAAAAATTTGGGAAGACTAACTCAGCAATGTCGGTTGAGAAACTATCGGTAAATCGCCATAATCTCGATTCGACAAAACGTAAGTCTAGTTTGCATGGAATTGCGATTTTAGAATGTTAAATTCGAGATTTTCATCTGCAACAAAGCAACAGACTCTGAACGTTTTAGCGAAAGCGTCGAGTTAGAATTTTCCCGCGAAATCCCACGTATTTCCTTGGATTTTCCAGCTAACGCTGAGCAGTGAGCACGATGTTTTTTTCATTAGAACGACGCGGACAACCAAACAGGAAACGTTTGACGTTATGGGCTACGACTTTAAAAACTTAAAGGGTGACTTGAGCGGCGGACTCGTCGCGGGAATCATCGCACTACCGTTGGCACTAGCGTTTGGCGTTCAGTCTGGGCTAGGTGCCGCCGCTGGACTCTACGGTGCAATTGCGGTCGGAATTTTTGCTGCGATGTTCGGCGGAACAGCCACGCAAGCTTCTGGGCCGACCGGACCAATGACCGTCGTGTCGGCGTCTATCGTTCTGTTTGCGATCGAGGCGACGGGTAGTATCGAAAAAGGACTTGGCCTCGTTTTGATGTGTTTCCTTGCGGGAGGGATCTTTCAAATCGCACTGGGGCTTTTGGGAATTGGTAAATACATACGTTACTTTCCCTACCCCGTCGTGTCCGGATTTATGAGCGGTGTCGGGCTGATCATTGTCTTTCTTCAACTGTGGCCGTTGATGGGCAGTAAATCCCCCAAATCAACGATTGAAGTTTTCACTCATATTAGCGAACCACTTGCTGCACTTAACATTGCCGCCGTCGCATTGGGAATTTTGACGCTGGTTGTTAACTATACATTTCCATTGATCACGAAGAAAATCCCTTCTGTTCTCGTCGCATTGTTAGTTGGAACTGGTGCTGCGCTTGCATTTGGATTGGATGTTCCAGTCATCGGCGATATCCCCAAGGGATTTCCACCACTCAAAATCGGTGCGTTGTTCACTGTTTCTCCCGAGCACTACGTTTTCATTATCCAGTCCGGTGTAACGTTGGCGTTGCTTGGTTCGATCGATTCGTTGTTGACCTCCGTGATCGCGGATAACATCACCAAAGATCGCCACAACAGTAAAATGGAACTTGTTGGACAAGGCATCGGGAATGTTGTTGCCGCATTGTTCGGTGGAATCCCTGGTGCCGGTGCGACCAAAGGGACGGTTGTTGCAATCAAGTCTGGAGCGAAGACACGGTTGTCAGGAATCACTCACGGCGTTTTTCAGTTGATCGCATTGCTAGGTTTGGGAACTTTGGTTTCTTATATTCCCTTGTGCGTGTTGGCCGGACTGTTAATTTCAGTCGGCGTTGCGATCATCGACTATAAAGGTATCAAGCATCTTTTTGATGTTCCAAAATCCGATGCATTGGTGATGATTGTTGTCCTGATCTGGACCGTGTTTGGAAACTTGATTCACGCGGTTGCCGCGGGAGTCGTCCTTGCGAGTGTGTTGTTCATGAAGCAAGCCAGCGATCTCGCCGAAACGGAAACGACCGTTTCCATGCTTGACCCTGAGCCTGTCTGGGACGACGAAACAGAAGTCGCCAAAAAACCTCCGAAAAACGTTTACATCAAACACCTATATGGTCCTCTATTCTTTGGATTTAGTTCTGGCTTCCGCGCGATTGCGGACTCCCTCCCAAAAGAGACAGACACGCTGATCGTGCGAATGGAACGCGTGCCTTACATGGACCAATCGGGACTTTACACGTTGGAGGATACAATCCTCACTCTGACGAAAGAGGGAAAGACGGTTGCTCTAACCGGATTGCAAACTCAACCGGCGGACATGCTTCGGCGAATCGGATTGATTCCCAACCTGATCTCCGAAGATCAAGTGTTCGAAACGTTTGATGAATGCCGCAAATGGATCAGCGAAGACTCAAAATAAGCTGAACCCCGATAATAAATCGGCAAAAAACGCGATTCGTCAAATAGCGGCACGGCAAAACTACGAGAAAGTTCTCGTCGCGCCCAAAGAATGGCTTGAGGAAGTAATTATCGTTCCACCAGGTTTTGCCCCGACAATGTCACTCAAGGGGTTGGAGCACTTGCGGTTGCCTCCGGAATTTCGCAAGCCTGATTCCGATTGGTTTATCTCTTACCTGTTTGCCATTGAGCTGACAGAACCAAGTGAATTGAATGAAGAATTGATTGGCGAACAGGTGCTGACTTACTTCCAAGGGCTGTCATCGGGCGGCTCCGACAAGAACGGAGAAAGAATCGACACGGACAAGTTTTCAATCTCGCCACAAAAACTTGACGCAGGCCAAACCAATGGCGAGTTCGTTTACTTGTTGAATTGGCAGGAACCATTCACCAACGGTACTCACCTGAAACAAAACATTCGCGTCAAAGTGATCTCGGGAAAGAATCAACATGGCATCGTGTTTGTTTGTGGTTCACCTCAACCGTTCGATTCGGCAGTGTGGAAAAAACTGTTGGAGATTCGTGACAAATTTGAACTCTCCCCGGCTCCTCAGTAGCAACTGCGTGATGAACAACTTTTTTTTCTGCGCTGAGCACTTCATTGGGGCATTGCCGGTTCTACTTGTACAGATAGAAAATTACGTAGCTGAAATCGCATTTTTGTGACAATCGCGTATGATGACAGTTTTCCGATTCTAGTGTGGACGCATCAAATGCCATCAGTATCAAAATGGTCACTTTCCATCGCTCTTGGGTTTGCGTTGCTGGCTGTTGTGACAGATTGTCAAAGCCAGGAAAGCCAGGAAAGCAAGTCGCCTCAAAATGCGGCTGAGGCCAAAGCAGATAAAACAGGCGGCAGCATTGCAGCGGCTTTAGTGTTTCAGTCAACCATGAATTCAGTTACCGATTGCAATTTGTTTGCCGAGGATGGCTGGCACTATAAAGCGGAATCGCTCAAGCGAAAGAAACTGGAACAGCAAGGTGCATTAAAAGGCGTGGCGATCAAGGATAGCGGTGGAGTCTCAGGCGATTGTTTGCAGTTTGCAAATAAGACGAAAGAAGTCATCCTGTACAAGTCAAAACTCACCGCGGATTTCTATCCAAGGCCAAATTGGGAAGGAAGCATTTCATTTTTTCTTAAATGCAATCCCGACAGAGATCTCGGAGACGACTATTGCGATCCGATTCAGATCGCTGGACGAAAATGGAATGATGCTTCTATTTGGTGTGACTTTGACAAAACCAGCCCGAGAACTTTTCGGATGGGTGTGTTTTCTGATTTTGCTCACTGGAATCCAACGAAAGCAAAATATGAAGAGATTCCCAAATCGGACTTGCCAATCATCACAGTCGTGGCCCCGCCATTCTCGCATACCCAATGGACGCACGTTCTTATGACGTTTCAAAACATCAATTCAACCGATGGTAAAAAAGGAACCGCGAAACTTTATCTCAACGGCGAACTTCAAGGCAAGATGGAACGTGATTTCAAATTGACGTGGAACGAAGATGATCCAATGCCAGCCATCATGATGGGGCTGAATTATGTTGGCGGGTTTGATGAGCTTTCGATTTACAATCGTGCTCTGACGGACAAAGAAGCGATGCATCTCAATCGCAGCACTCGCGAGTGAATCCATGCTTATCGGAATGGTTTAAAAAGCTTGCTGGAAATCAATGGGTGAAAACCGATTCGCCGATTTCATGTTCGGGAGTTTTTCAACCGCAAAACTAGACCAAAATGTCCTTCACCACTTTTCCGTGCACGTCGGTTAGCCGGAAATCACGGCCTTGAAACCGGTAGGTTAAACGTTTGTGGTCCACGCCCATGGAGTGCAGAATCGTCGCGTGAAAATCGTGAACGTGAACTGGGTTCTCCACAACGTTGTAGCAGAATTCATCCGTTTTTCCGTACGACATGCCAGGCTTGAATCCGCCGCCGGCAAAGAAAACGGTGAAGGCACGCGGATGATGATCGCGTCCGTAGTTTCCGATTCCACCTTGCGAATAAATTGTGCGACCAAACTCGCCGCCCCAAATCACAAGCGTATCATCCAGCAAACCACGTTGTTTTAGATCCATGATCAACCCTGCGGTGCCTTGGTCAGTTTCTTTGGCGAGTCCAGGAATGTGTTTGGCGAGATTGCTGTGATGATCCCAGCCACGATGAAAAACCTGAATGAACCGCACGCCACGTTCCGCCAATCGCCGGGCAAGCAAACAGTTCGCCGCATGAGTGCCAGGAGTTTTCGCGTCTTCTCCATAAAGCTCGAATGTGCTGGCTGGTTCATCTGAAGTGTCCGTCAATTCCGGCACCGACGTTTGCATCCGGTAGGCCATTTCGTAGGCTGCGATGCGAGTCAAAATTTCTGGGTCACCGACTTCCTTCTCTCGAAGGTGATTCATCTCAGCCAAGGAATCCAGCAGCTTGCGACGCCCCTTACGGTCGTTGCCTGACGGATCGTTCAAGTACAAAACGGGGTCGCCCTGGCTTCGGAATTTTACGCCCTGATGATTGGACGGAAGAAATGCACTTCCCCACAGCCGTGAATAGATTGGTTGCGCTTGGTAAAAAGTGTTCTTGGACAGCAACACAACGAACGCAGGGAGGTCAGAATTTTCACTGCCCAATCCGTAGCTGAACCAAGACCCGATGCTTGGCCGGCCAGGTTGCTGATTCCCAGACTGAAAAAATGTAATCGCCGGATCGTGATTGATGGCTTCGGTGTGCATGGATTTTACCACGCAAATGTCATCGGCAACTTTGGACATGTGTGGTAACAGTTCGCTGATCCACGTTCCACTTTTTCCGTGTTGAGCAAATTTAAAGGGCGGATTCACGATCGGAAATGACTTTTGTCGCGCCGTCATTCCTGTCAAACGCTGTCCCTCACGCACTGAATCAGGTAGCGGTTTTCCGTGAAGATTTTTTAGACCAGGCTTGTAGTCAAATAACTCCATTTGGGACGGAGCTCCTGACTGAAGCAAGTAAATAATTCGTTTTGCTTTAGGGGCGAAATGTGGCAAACCGGCGAGCATTCCCGCCTGTGCTTCTTGGGACAATCCTTGGTTCGTTTGCCCACTCAATAGTTTTGGGTTCAGCAAGGAAGCCAGCGCCAGCGAACCGATTCCCGTTGTCGCGCGGCCAAAAAACTGCCGCCGGTTTTCAAGTAATTTTGATTGTTCGATTGGATTCATTTTTAATCTCGATTAATCGTTTCGTCCAAGTTCAGCAGCAACCTTGCAACTTCCATCCACGCCGCATGCTCGACCGATTCCAGTTGAGTGTTGCGAGGCGAATCTCCAACGGACAACATTTTGATTGCCGCCTCTGGGGCTGACTTAAACCTGCTCAGTCGGTCTTCAAATAACCGCGCAAGAATCTCGGTTTCTTGCTTGGTCGGAACTCTCGAAGTGGCCAATTGAAAACCAAATCCAATTCGCTCGCTTACGCCTTCACCGCCTTCAACCATCATACGTGCCGCCAGTTGCCGTGCGGCTTCGACAAATTGTGGCCCTTGCAGCAACAGAAGCGCCTGAAGCGGAGTGTTCGTTCGCGATCGCGAGACGGTGCAAAACTCTCGCCCGGGGGCGTCAAACGTAGTCAGCATCGGCGATAACACCGTGCGTTTCCAAAACGTATAGACGCTTCTTCGATAAAGCGACTCTCCTTTGCCGGCAACGTATTCACGTGAGTAACCGGGGCGATTGTTCAGCTCCATCCACAGACCCTTTGGCTGGTAAGGATAGACGCTTGGCCCTCCAATTTTCGGACTTAACAATCCGCTGATCGCCAACGCTTGATCGCGAGCTTGCTCGGCGTCTAATCGAAACCGAGGGCCGCGAGCCAGCAGTCGATTATCTGGATCACGCTCCAGCAACTTCGCATTTACTTTTGAGCTTTGCCGGTACGCAGCCGAATTTAACATCGTGCGAAGCAAGCGTTTTACGTCCCAACCACTGCTGACAAAATTGGTGGCCAGCGAATCGAGTAAGGCTGGGTGGCTGGGCAAATCGCCTTGCGTGCCAAAATCCTCAAGCGACTTTACCAGGCCCGTTCCAAACAGCATCTGCCAATGGCGATTGACGGCGACTCTTGCTGTCAGTGGATTTTTCGGATCAACCAGCCACTTGGCCAAGCCCAATCGATTTTTTGGAACGTCGTTGGGAATCGGATTTAAAACAGCCAGCGTTCCCGGCGACACAATATCGCCTTTGAGATCGTATTGCCCTCGAGTAAGCACGTGAGTTTTTCGGGGTGAAGCCAAGTCTTTCATGACCATTGTTTTGGGAAAACGATTGACAGGAGAAAGCGATTTTTGTTTTTCCTCCAGCCGCTTGCGCAGGGTTGCACGCTCTACTTCGAAAGCCTCTTTCAATACGACGCGATCTTCCACCGTGCGGTCCGTAGCATCCTTTTTCAGAACCACGTTGACCGCAGCATTCGTTCCTTCAATCTCAATCTTCTCCACTGGGTCTTGGGTGATCGAAAATCGAGGGCGACCAATTCCGTGGGTAGCGAAACTGGCTTCATGGCGAAGCCTGAACTGTAATTTTGTTCCATCGGCAAATCCAAATTTTGAATCGGCAACAAAAATCGCAGTCGCTTTTTCCTTTCGCGACGGCCCGTCGACTGCCCAACCATTGTTATTGCTAACGGTTCCATCGATGGCTTTTTCAATGCCGTAATTTGCTTGTGAATAATCCGCCATCGCCTTGGTGAATTTTACTTTCTGTTTCTTCGTTGGATCGGATACCGAGACAGCAACGAGTTCGAATTCGCTTAACACAAAATTGGAATTCGAATGTCGACCGGGACCACCTCCGGGCAACGAGTCATCCGTCAGGCACTGCAAGCGAACGGCTGTAATTCCAGTTAGATCGGAACGAGCTTCGATCTCGTAGATGTCTTTTCGCGGATTCGCACCGCCAACAATAACAGAAGAGTCGGGTTGCTTTTTCATCTCCGAGCCTCCCGTCGATTTCAACGCAAACGGATCTAAGACTTCCCAGCCCTTGGTTTCGGTTGCGGTAATTTTCGCGGCCCATTCAAGCACCACTTGATCATCGGCGGGGTTGGAAAGTGATTTGATCTGTTCCGCAATTTCGTCCATCTGAGCGACCAATTCTGGAGTCGGAGGTTCGGCAAGCGGAGAAGCAATCTGTCGCATAGGTTCAAATCCGTTCAATCCGCGTTCAGCGACTTGATTGAAGTACGCCGAAAGTTGATAGAACTCTTTTTGCGAAATGGGATCGAATTTGTGATCGTGACATCGAGCACACGCAACAGTGAGCCCAAGCCAAACCGTGGTCGTGGTGTTGAGACGATCGATGACGTACTCGGTTCGATACTCTTCGTCGATCACACCGCCTTCGATTGTGATCGGATGGTTACGATTAAAACCGGTCGCCAGAATTTGTTGGTCCGTCGCATTTGGGATCAAGTCGCCCGCCAATTGCTCAACGGTGAACTGATCAAACGGCTTGTTTTCGTTGTACGCGTTGATTACCCAATCGCGCCACACCCACATTGTGCGTTCTTTGTCGTATTGATATCCGCTGGTGTCTGCGTACCGTGCGAGATCAAGCCACCGTTTGGCCATGTGCTCGCCATACCTTGGCGAATCCAAAAACCGATCGACCATTTTTTCATAGGCATCGGTCGAATCGTCTGCCAGGAACTGGTCAACCTGCTTAAGTGTGGGGGGCAATCCAGTCACATCCAATGCGACGCGGCGGATTAAATTTCTTTTGTCTGCAGCCGGTGAGGGCGAGAGGTTTTCTTTTTCGAGTTTGGCCAACACGAAATAATCAATGTAGTTTTTCGGCCAGGCTTCATCAGCCACCGTCGGTTTTCGTTCTGGTTGGGGAGCCACGAAAGACCAGTGAGATTCGTACTTTGCTCCTTGTTCAATCCACGTGCGCAAGACTTCGATTTGCGCTGCGGAAATTTCTTTGCCAGAATCGGCCGGCGGCATCTGATCAGAATCGTGTGCGATCACGCGATCCAGCAAAACACTTTCTTTTGCATTGCCAGGCACGATGGCCTGACCGTCGCCCGACTCAAGCTCTGCCGTCGCTCCTTCGATCGTGTCCAACCGCAAACCAGATTCGCGCGTGTTAACGTCAAATCCATGGCATTGAAAACAGTTGTTGGAGAGAATCGGCCGAACGTCGCGGTTGTAGCTGAGTGATTTTGGTTGCTGTGCCTGAGCGGCGATGCTGAAACCAATTGCTCCAAGAACAAAAAACAGTAGAAAATGCCGCATGCCACTCAGCTCACTTGGTTGAACCATGATTTCACAGGAACACAATTTACGAGACCACAACTTACTAGATCGCGACTAGCTAGGAATGGTTTAACGAGAACGCCAATCAATAACGATTGTAAACTTGGCATTGGTGAATTGATATCACCGAAACGTGGACTGTGATTTTAAAGCTTCCCATATTCAGTTGAAACCGAGCGGCATTCGCATTCAAACACGAACCCGCCACCGTCACGCTAAGCATTCCCAGCGTCTGACCGTTTTAAACTCCGAGGGAGATCCGCGTCACGTGGAAAAAGATCGGAGCAGCAAAGCAAACGGAATCGATTCGATCCAGCACGCCGGCGTGGCCCATGACCAGCGTTCCGTAGTCTTTCACGCCGCGGTCTCGCTTGATGGCCGACATCGTCATACTGCCAGACGAAGCCATAACACTGATCAGCAGCGCCATGAATCCGGCCCCGTACCAAGTGAATGGTGTCACGCCAAGAATGACTTGGATCAGAATCCCCATCAACGACGTACAACACGCCGCGCCGATCAGGCCTTCCCAAGTCTTCGTCGCGTTTACCGTTGCGGCGATCACGTATTTCCCAAAAATTCGGTCCCAGACGAAATGAAGCATGTCACTGAACTGAACCATCACGATGAGGAAAAACAGCAAACCCGCCGTAGAGCCCTCCCAT
The DNA here is from genome assembly GCA_045105295.1 of Mariniblastus sp. Taxonomy (GTDB): domain Bacteria; phylum Planctomycetota; class Planctomycetia; order Pirellulales; family Pirellulaceae; genus Mariniblastus. Next base: position 12,314 of record JBGCDK010000064.1, on the reverse strand, counting down.
GGAATGCGTTCCGCAGGTCTCATTACGCCAGTTTCAGGATCGAGAATAGCTGCGGCTTGGTTCCATGTTTCCAATTCAAGATTCAGCAGAGCGGCCGCGTGACTGAGTGCGTAAACACAAATCAGCAGTCCAAATTGAATCTTCGCGGTGCGTTCAAGAAACCGTTTGTGATCGCTGGTGAATGCGATTCGTGCGGGAATAAACAAGGACGCGTAAACGGGAATCACGATCGTGTAAAATTCGTAGAGGTCCAGACCAACCAGAACATATTGAAGCGGTGTGAATCCAAAGAATACCCAAAACAAAGTCCGGTGATCACCACGCCGCGTCGGAGTCATCGTGACAAATTCGCGCAATGCCCAAAACGAAACAAATCCAAACAGCACGACTGTCACAACGGTCGTCTGAGAAAGCAACGCGACAACGAGGATGACGCAGATCGTCAACCACGAGCTAACTCGCTTGTTGAAGTTACGAATGATCGCTGGATCAACATGTGATTCAGGCTTACGTTTGAGAAATTGACCAATGACCATAAACACGGTCAGCGTGACCAAGACGCAAAGAACCAACAGCACGGTCCAACGATCCAACTGGGTCTTTGCCAGTTTGCCCAACAGTCCTGCGCCATGCAGTAAATCGGCTGGTAAGAGATTGTTCAACGACGCGATCAAGTTTTGTCCCTGCAGCGAATGGCTACCCTAGAATTTGTGGTTCTTCAGGAGCCAATTTACCTTGGACGCACCATCGTGGCTATCGCTTACCCTGACCCCACTAGGCTTTTTGTACGAATTCAGATCCCGCCATACGAAACCCAGCCTTCTGCGTTCCTTTCGCCTTCCACCAATTCCCAACTCCCAACTCTCAAATGAAAAAAACGGGCAATGGAAATTCCATCGCCCGTTTTTGATCTCGTTCAACACCATGACAGTGTTGACTATTGCTTCACGTGAACCTTAAGCCTTAGCGTCGCCACTCAACACCGAAGATAAATCCGGCAGCGATGAAGCTTTCGTCGAACAGGCCTGTCGCTCCGCCACTGCTGAACACAGAGTTCGGATTCAAGTTCGTTGTCTGAGTGTTGGCTCGGGCAACTCCGTTCCAAACGTAGCTGGCTTGGAAACCGGTTCGCAGTGAAATGTCACGGCTGACGTTGTAGGCAACTTCAAACTGGCCATCAAGAACTGGCAGGAATGCCTGGTCTGATTGGTAAGTCTCAGTGATCGCTTGTGGTCCGTTACCGCCAGCACTCGCTGCGGTAGCAATGTCAGTCGCAAAGTATCGCTGCTGGTTGTAAGCAGTTGCGATCGCTCCGTCACCTGTCATTCGCCAGCGGCCTCGGCGAACGTTGTAGCGTCCACCAGCCTGTAGGCCCAACGCGTTGTTGGTAACGTTTTGCTTGAAGCGGTTGAATACCGTCGTGCCGTTGATAGTCTGCGTCGTGTCTTCCAACGTGTTGTCGTTGAAGTTCATGAAACGCATTCCGATGTATGGCTCGAAATAACCGCCTTGCGATAACGTTTGTCGGAAAATCCGATTTACTTCAACGTTCGCAAACTCGTTTCTTACCAACATTGGGTTTGAAACCAGAACGTCTTGGCCAGCCGTAAAGTAGCTACCCTGAGCGTTGTGGTAAGTCAGTGCCCAACCATCGTCGTCATCTGAGAACCAACCCAAGTTATACTGGGTACCCCAAATGTAGTGTGATCCCGTTTTAACCGTTGAACCGTTGTCACCAACGATGCCGGCTCGATCAACACTCGTGTAAGTTTTGTCGAGCGAGAAAAAGAACCCAGAATTTGGAGCCTTCTCTTTCCCATTTGTAAACTCCAGAGGAGCAAACAATTGCGTGTCGTAATCAAACACGCCCGGCGAAGCGAAAGGTCGTGTGTTGTCTGCCGATTCAACAGCTTTGCCGCTGAACTTAGCACTTGGGATATTTACTTGCCCAATAGTCGCCTCCGTAGCGACAAGGGATGCAAGTAAAGCAAAAATCATAATTGTCTGTTTCAAAGCCATCGCTTTTCTTCCTGCTTGTGCAGTTGCCATGTCCACGTGAAATCCATGGGATTCCGCTCACTGGATATATCGGGTGTTGGTTTGTGAGGGTTGAATAAGAAAGCAGGAATTTGACGAACATGTCAGTTTTTCGTGTTTTGACATCATTTTTTGATGCTTGCCAGACAACCCAAACCACCGATTCTTCCCTTTTTTACGATTTGGCCTCGAAACGTTGGCATGGTGGTATACTGGAACTAATATGGACGACGTACATCTAAAGAAAAGAATTCTGCGTGATGGCGTTTAGATAGCAATAATATTGCCCAACCTTTGACACTGGGCACTTTGGGAGATTGGTTGAAATGAAGCTCGTTTTGAACTTAACAAAAACCGTTGCGTTGGCGATTTGCCTAGGCTGCACTGCGATGTCGGCATCGTCAGTGAAAGCCGACATCATCGACATCGATATTTCGAACGTTGATCCAGCCGCTCAGCCAGTCATCTTGGCTGCCGAAGCAGCGATCGAAGCTCGAATTCAGTTCTATAGCTCTGAAATTCCCCGCGTCATCCGAGACCAGCTTTCATCGATCAAGCTGGCCGCGACAGTTGCACCGATCGACGGTGCAGGTGGAACGTTGGCTCAAGCCGGTCCGACTGCAATCTTGACCCTCTCGCACGAGGATCCAACATCACCGTTCACACGTGATCGGCCTTGGGCTGTTGCGGTTGCTGGCGACATCACATTCGATCTTGATGATTTTCCAGCTCTTCAGGCTGACGGAATTCTTCAGTCGACTGTCGAACACGAAATGCTTCACGCACTAGGGTTCGGAACTCTGTTCGAACTCAACAACTTGGCCGCTCCGCTCGGCGGGATTGGCCTGACTCAGTACACTGGTGGCAAGTACGCTCTGCCTTTGTTCCGTCAGGAAACTGGCAACCCGCTTGTCTCGTTTGTTCCACTTGAGCAACGCGGTGGCCCAGGAACGGCACTAGGACACTGGGTCGACCTCCCACCATTCTTCAATCAAGTTTTCACAGACGCGTTCACGAAGGAACTGATGACTGGTTTCGCTGGTGACATTGATCCAAACTCTGGCCAAATCGTTTTTGCTCCAACGTTCGTTTCTCAAGCGACATACGGAGCGTTGGCAGACCTTGGCTTTGCCGTTATCGGCGTCAACGGTCATCTTGCCGTTCCCAAAGGATCTGGCACAGGAAGCTGGCCAAAGATCACGGGTTTCGGCACTGACCCATTTGCAGCTAACGGAGTCGGTTCCGGTGCAGGACTTGGGTTCAAAGTCGTAACGCTTAAAGCGGCTTACAAAGCTTCTTTGAATTCAGAAGGTAGCGGAGCAAGCGACGTTGAAACGGACACCACAGCCGATCCTTACAACCTACGAAGTCATCGCTGGGTTAAGTAAGTAATAATCCAAATCCAAAAACGAACTTGCAATCAGAACATGGTTGCAAACGATATCAAACAAAGGTCTGGTTAATCACCAGGCCTTTTTTCGTATCGTAAACGTGCGTCGGGCTCCATTTCGATAGCGCCACTCGGGTGGTCACCCATCCCCTGGGCAAATTGGCTTTCTGGCTGCTCGTTGTCTCCACATTGGCGTAAAGGAAGGTCTATCTAGCTCATGCCCTGACCAGCGAGCGTTTCATTTTCTCCCATGACTCGACTTCCAAAAAATGCTTAGCTGCATAACAGGGATTGTTTACGTTAATTCTTGCCGTTCGATCATCATGAAATAGCACAAGGAGCTTGCTTTAAACTAACCACAACATTCAGGGGAACATCATGACGCTTTCTCGATCCGCAATCATTCTGGCATTCCTCACCTTCACTTTTGCGTCTGGTAGTGCACTTGGACAAAGTGTAACGGCGAGCGATGCGACAGGCAGTGCTACAGGAGGCAGTGCTACGACTCATGCTTTAATGTGCACCAAGGGCAAACTAATATTTGAAGACGATTTTTCCACAGCCGAGCTCGATAAGAGATGGTCGCCAGCCAAGGGCGAATGGAAAATCGAATCGGGAGCACTCCGTGGTACCGAACTTGAGTCGGATAATCACGCTGCGAGTATTCGCACCAACATCGAATTGCCCAGCACGATGGTGATGGAGTTTGATTTTAAATTTGATGGTGGCAAAGTGATTCACTGCTCGTTTAACGGCAAGGGCCACATCTGTCGCGCAACGATCTATCCGAATGGGTTTACGCTTCGTGGCGAAAAAGTGAAAAAGGACCCCAAAGACAAAGCTGTAACTGTGGGCCAAGTTAAACAAGAGTTCGCCAAAGGCCAGACTTACACTATGCGAATCGAGATCGCCGGCGAAGAGTTCGTTGCCCGAGTCGATGGCGGCCCTGTCGCGTTTGGTTCACATTCGAAAATTGCCAGAGCGAAAACCAATTTCGGTTTCCCAATGGCCGGCGTCAGTTCTCAAATTGATAATATCAAGATTTGGAATGCAGAGCCAAACCCTCGTTGGGCAGAATTAAAAAAGGGGTTGCCAGAAAACAAGATCACGCCTCTTGCACCGCCAACGCCCAAAGAGCGTTTTGCAAGAATGGACAAAGACAAAAATGGAAGTTTGTCAGTCGATGAATTCAATGGCAACCGCCCAAAATCAAAACGAGAATCTGTCGTTAAACAATTCAATCGCAAAGACAAAGATTCCAGTGGCACACTCAGCTTGGAAGAATTTGCTCCAGCGAAAAAGAGCAAAAAGTAGTCGCACCTTGGCCATGAGAATCCGAGACGAATTCTCAAGGCAAGTTGTTTGATGGCCGGCCGGCCTTTCTCGTATCGACGCACCAGAGAAATCGTCGAAACAGAAACAGGAGCTGCACCCATCCATGGAGCCTCTGGCCTACGCCGGACGTTTACTTAGACTTGATTCGGACGGGCTGAAACAAAATACGAGAGGCAATGATCTCGCCTTCGTTCTCGCCTTGAATGCCAGACAGAAAAACTTGCGTCTTGTTGGGTTCCAACGCGGTAATTGAGAATCCATTCATTGTCGCGTAACGAAAACCCAATCGAACAGGCATCGTTTGGTCGTTGACCTTTAAACGAGTCTGGCCATTTTTTTGCACGGCCAGCTCGCCCGCAATAAACGGCTCTTCTTCCGTTGGCAGATGGGCTCCAGGATCTTTGGGTGTGATCAGATAAAAATTGATCCGTTTTACATTGGTCGCCATCGTCTTGCTCATTTGCTCAACGTCGGCAAAACGTGAAATGAGAAAAAGTTTCTCAGACGGCAGTTTTAACGCCACTCGCTTGACCACCTTGGGTTCGCTTTCGCCAGCAGCGTTGGGAAAATTAAACGCATCTACAACGACTTGATCATTTTTCCAGTCGTACCAAGGCTGGCTCATTCGCAGTCCAATCGGGGCACCGTTGGCGAGTTTCACCTGATGTGTTTTGCCATTCGCCTGCACCGTCATGGAGTACTTTTTAAGTTCGGTCACCAAACCTTCGACTCGAATTTCGCGAACAGAATCCGATTCGGTTTCTGCTTTATAGGTCACCTTGGTCGCGGTTTGGCAAATTCCCAATTCGGGAAACAGGCCTGCCGTCAATAAAAGTGCGGTGAGTCGGCACAACAAATTAGTAATCGAAGATGTCTTATTCAAAGGACAAAATCCAATCGAGGTGGATGAGAAAGCGAATTAAGCTCGGTCCATTGTAATTGAGACATTCATCCATGCGAATTTATGGCTGGATCGGGCGAAAGATCCGCTCGCATTTTGGGAATCTCCGAATTTCGGTTCGAATCGGTTCAATCTTCTGCCGGTGTGACTGCGATTTTTGCCTTGTAGGATCCGGTCCAAGTGTAGCCACGTCGCCCAGTCGCATAGCTATCCTGCATCGCGATACCGAGATAGAGAACACCGCTGGTTTTGGCAATAAAGTCCCCGCTGGCCCCAACTTGGACGACCTTGGAGTTGTTAGTCCCGATTCTCGCTGTGAGCTTGCCGCCATTGATACCGTTCCATTGCCCTTTGCCACTCAAACCTGCAGGCGTGCTTGACTGGCTAAAGTTCGTCCACTCAACGATGCCATCGGCTTTGATGACGACTCGATCACCTTTGTTCACACGAATGCTGGTTTTGACAGGAGTCGATTGAAAGAAGGCCATCGCACCAACCGATACGGTTTTTCGAATCGTTTGTTTGGTTTCCTTGATTTTTCGATCAGCCAACTTGATGTCTGACAACTGAACTCGCAGGTCGCCGAACTTACTAACCACCTTAAATTCTTTTTCCAAAATCTCTCCAACGATCGCGAAGTCAGGCGTGACCACTCGATCCTCACTGATCATTTGCGGCTCAAGTGCAATTGCTTCCTCTTCGGCTTCTTCAGCCATTTCATCCAACTCTGTCAGAATCTGAACCATTCGTTTCTTGCGTTCAGCATTGCCACCATCTTTTGCTTGACGCAATAGGTTGCGAATTTTCACGCCCATCTTCAACAAGCCTTTTTGAGCCGCGTCGCGTTTGGCAGATTCTTTTCCGCCGAGTTCTTCGACGAGTTCAGCGATTTGTTGATTAAGTTCTGGGTTGCTTTTGAGCCCGGGATACATTCGAACGATCCGACCGACAGGAACGACCAAAGTTCCGTAACTGGTTTTGACGGAGATTGTTTTTGTTTGGATGTCTCCGCCGATGATGGACCCATCGCGCAAATGAAGTTGTGCGTACTGAGGGTTGACTTCTTCTTTTGGAGCCGGTTCCTCTTCAGCGATTTTCTCAGCTTTTTCTTCTGGCTCTTCCTCGGCCTTTTTCTTATCATCCTTTTTTGGTTTCTTTACAGCATCGATGACCTCACCGTCACCGAACGGATCGTCGAAAGGATCACCCTCTTGAAACGGTGAAGCGTGAGAAACTGAGGGATTGATTGTCAAAGCGAACGCAGTGAGCAAAACTAAGATGAAGCAAAATTTGATCGCCTGAAAACCCATCGCATTCTCCTGAACTAGAAACATGATGTTTTCATCTTACCCTTATTTGAGTCGGACCGAAAACATTTTGGGGATTGAGAAAGTCAACTATTTACGTTCCCTTGAAATTTCTCGCTTTCATGCCACGCAAGAAAATAGGGATGCGTAGAGTATTGCATGCGAATTTAAACGAAAGAAAACGGAAGCTTACCGTGGCGTTGGTCGGCACCGCCCCGTTTGGTCATGCTCTGTTTGGTCACAGGTCATTCAGGTTTTTGTCTTGAACCCCAGTTCACCTAGCAATTTCTCAACACGATCCGTGTGATCGCCTTGCAACTCGATCTGCCGCATTTCGTTTGGATAATTTTTCGTTGGCTCGATGGCTTGGATTGTTCCGCCCGCACCGCAGGCGTTTTTGAGGCTCGTCAAAATTTCGCCCAGATGATCACCAGGGTTGCCTGAACTAAGACCGGCGACAACTGTGATCAGTTTGCCCCCTTTTCTTTTCTCAACACGAATTCTTGCAGTCTGTTTCCCGGCCGGTTTTTTCTTAGGTGGTGCAGGCGGGCATTTGCACGCCGACTCCAGTTCGTTGCACGTTTCGCAACGCGGAGGGCGGTCAAGTTCGGTTCCTTCAAACAATCGCATGGCAGGTCTTTGGTTGGTGTTGGGTATTTAGTTTCTGAAAATTCGCTTTTGAGCAGCCTTTTTATAAGCAACTTTTGGCTGCCCAGCTCCCGCAGCAAGAGTTGGTCTACTTCCAGCATCGCGTCCTGTCGTGATACGCTCTACTGCTTGAACATCATACAAAAACTTCATTACTGTTGCTGTTGGAAAGAAAGTCATGTCGCCGATCATCGAAGGTCTATTGTTCGCTTGGAAAAAGAATCTTGATTACGCACCAAAACTTGTCGCCGACCTAAGCGAAGAACAAATGGTCGCCCAACCCGCCCCTGAAGGCAGTGCTGCCTCGAACCATCCGGCTTGGGTGCTCAGTCACTTGAACGTCTATATTCCAATCGTGGCTGCGATCGTCAAAGGCGAAGCTTTCGAAGACCCAAAGGGCCACAAGTTTGGGATGCAGTCCAAGCCCGAGTCTGCTCGCGATCTTTATGCTCCCAAAGATGAACTGGTCAGCGAGTTTATCAAAGGCCACGATCTAGTTACTGAACTATTGGGTAACGCTGACGACACTGTGTTTGCGAAAAAAGTTGAACTGCCACGCTGGAGCGAAGTCATGCCGACTGCGGGTTACGCATTGCCGTACCTGATGCTAAATCACGAGAACGGTCACCTTGGCCAATTAAGTGCTTGGCGACGCATTCAGGCCATGCCAAGCGTTTAAAAAGAACTCGAACCGACCTGGTCTTACCGCTTTCCATTTTTGGCGGCGGCGAAACACAAGTTATACAAAATGACGGATAGCAAAATGACGGATTCAAAGACGGATCGAATGGACGACGTAAGTTTGGTAGACGAACGAAACGTACCGTATAAAAATCTATCGGGATTTCAAAAACACCACAAAGTCCCCACGTCAGCCGGGCCAGGAGATCATCGGTATCTTTGTGAGCTTGCCGAATCAGATCTCGACGAAGACCTGCAAGAAGTGTTTGCTGCACTTCGAAAATCTTACGGTCTAAAGCGGAAAGAAATTTCCGTAGACGGCCCGACTGATGGCCGCGGTGTCATCACTACCCCGTTCTTCAACTACGAAATCAATATAAGTCTATTAGAAGACAATCCCTCTCGCGTCCATTGGCAGCGTTCGATTACATCAATCCGCGAACCCGGACGAATCTTCGCTGGCCCATTCGAAGAAGTTTTTGGCCAGCGTTTTACGATACTTGAATTCAACGCGAAATCGCCACTTGATCTCGAACAGATCGTCGACCACATCGAAGACGCGGAACTCGACACGGTCAATGTTGACTACGACAAAGACCTAACTTGGTGTGAAGTGAAAATCCTCGATTCAATCACATCGGTCATGATCGAAGTGAGCCGAATCCGAGTCATCAGTCGAAGGGAAATTTCTCCAGAAAGTTTGCTCGAAGCTTTCACCGACATCCAACAGCGATTTATCTCAACGTTGAGCCTAAACGGAATCCCATTTTTGGCGAAGGAAGATTAATCCTGCCAATGGAAAAAGGTGGATTGGATTTTTCCGTCGATTGGTGATTGTCGACTCGCGTTTTGCGACTCCAGTTTTTAAGTTTCTCCAAAACGACGAACAGGAATGTTCAACCTGCGATTTCATTCGATGTCGAATCCTGTGCCGCTGGATTGCGAGCTTCAATCACACCGGTCATGCGCGAAGAGAGATCGCAGCCCAAGCCGGCTGGGATGTCGCGGCAGCTTCCTACCTCAAGACTCAATCGTTCGCCCGTCGATGGCGGCCGCAACCACCGCTATGAACGGCAGGCGCTCCTTTGTTCGTGAAAAAGAATCTGAAATTGTTTTACAAATCTCAGTAACCTGAGTTTGTATTTCTGTATTCGTTAGTAGAAGCACGAAACTAACGTTATTGAATTCAGGAATACCGATGAATGACTCGACACGCAAGAAACTTCGATTGGTTTGGCTTTTTATCTTTTTGGGTCTGTCTTTTTTTGCGGGAGGCCGATGGGCCAGTGTCGCAGCAGCCGTTCTCGTTCCAATCTTCGCGATCCGGTTTTGTCGCGATGTCGATAATGGATGGCTTGGATTGCTGGGGCTTTGGGCGGCAAGTTCGGTCGCTGGCATTGTGAGCTGGAGGGGCGCCACCGCGTTTCGGTTCATGGGCTTGTTTGCGGAGCCAGCCTTCATCGGCGTCTTTAGTGCCTTGGCGTTGGCTCCGTTGTTCCTCGACCGGCTGTTCTATCGACGCTATTCGAAATTGGGGGCCAACCCATATTGGTTGACTTTCGTGTTTCCGATTGCCGCTGGTGGTTTTGACTACCTGATTAATAGCGGCAGTCCGTTTGGGACATTCGGAGCGACAGCGTATGAACTAGCCGGTTTTGAACTAATCTCCCCAGTCGTTGCCGTTGGTGGAATTTGGCTGGTGCCGTTTGTTCTTGGGTGGTTCGCAAGCAATGTAAACTACATTTGGGAATCAGGATTTGCGTGGCAGGAATCCAAGTGGCCAACCTGTGCCTTGGCGACAGTAGGAGTTCTGGTTTTGCTTGCCAGTTGGCAACGTCCGAATTTACCTGCGGGCACAGTCATGGTCGGAGGATTTTCTCACCCTAACGGTGTGATGATTGCTCCATTGAGACTTTTTCATGACGGTGATATCGAAGGATTTCAAGAACTAGCCAAAGCATCTGCCGCTGCCCAGTTCGAGCAAATTCGGACGATGGCCCACAGGGGGGCAAAAATAGTGACCCTGCAGGAGGGAGCCATGATGGGGTTTGAGTCTGACATTGCTCAAATTCTAATCGACGCTGCGTTGGTTGCTCGCGAGGAAAGCATCTACATCGTGTTGCCTTCGGTGACAATCTTTCCCGGCCAACCGGGGCACAACATGGTGCGTATCATCGACCCCGATGGAAACGTCGTTCTTGAGCACATTAAATTTGGTGGCGCAATGTTTGAGGGGACTTTAGCTGGTAGTGGCAAAATCCCAACGGTGGACACACCTTACGGTCGCATTGCCGCAGTGATTTGCTGGGATGCCGATTTTCCAGAAGTGATAAAACAAGTTGGCAAAGCCAAGGTCGACATGCTGTTTGTGCCTGCAAACGACTGGTATGAAATTAGAGACATTCATGTCGGCATGGCGACCTTCCGTTCGACAGAAAACGGGACTCCGATTTTTCGTCAAACGGGAAATGGAATATCAGTGGTAACGGATTCGTACGGTCGGGAAATATCCCGCATCGATTCCTTTACTGAAACCAGTGCAGACCGATGGGCAGGTAAGCAACTGGTTGAGGTGAAAGTTGGTTCGACTCCAACCTGGTATCCTCACATCGGCGGTATCCTTGGGCGGGTTCAAGTGTTTGGCTTTTTGGTTTTGGTCATGATGTTTATTGGAACTTCATTTTTTGCGAGGAGCAAAAGTTAGCTTTTAGTTGAATTCTTTACTCGCGATTTTGCTTTCGTCGTTGGGCCGCTGTTGCAAACTTTGATGACTTTGCTTGGAATGTCTGGTTGAGCTTCAGGCCCTTCGCAAATTGTATCCACAGCAGTGGGCGACTCAGGCAACTTAGGGCGCACGACGAGCTTTTTGAATCGTCTCCGTGCACATTTGGCTTGGAATAAAGCTTATGTCTGCAGACTGTTAAAATTTCAGTAGCTGGTGATTTTTGTCCGCTGTGGGAGTATGGTGTCTTTATAGGTCAGAAAATTTGGTTTGGCTAAGAGGTAGTCGAGTGGTTCGTTATGTTCTTTGAATTCTATTTAGTCTAGGCATCCCGTGAGTAATCCTTTCAAGTCTCCGTCATCGACCGAACCGGTTAGCGCGGAACGATTGCCCAACAACTCATTGGCGAACCACATATCGCGAGTCCTGTTCGTTTTCTTTTTCTTCGGGCTGTTCCCGGTTTTCATCGCACCCAACTTCATGGCGATGTTCGATGAGTTTGGAGTGGAGCTGCCTGTCGTTTTGCAGTGGGCATTTACTTACTGCGAATTGTTTAATCAGTACGCATTCATTGGCTTGCCGGCCATATTACTGGGCTCAATTGCATTAGAGGTATTGCTTCGAAAATTTACTGCAGGCCGCACGAGGGCCACGCTTAATCTTTTGCTCTGGCTTTTGCTGATCACGAGCGTTGCGTTTTGCTGCTTGGCATTATTTAACACGCTAGATGCGATTTCTTCAGGGCTGGCGGCGTAGCATATAACTAGGCAGGCAGTGCCGCGCTGGATTCCGGTCAGCCGAATGTGGATTTTGAAGCCTGCAAACCAAGCCTTTAGTCACAAGCTGTAAATGGCTGGAACGTCTTCTGACCCGTTAAGCATGGTTTTTAACGCGTCAAAATAGACTTGGGTTTAGTTTTTGTTTTTCTTGTTGATTGCCGTTGACAGTTGCCGATGAGAACCTAGAATCAACTCCTCACAAGTGAGACTTCTTCTTGCTTGTATTGTCCCGAAGGTTGCACTTGTGTGATTTTCTGGACGTGGTTCGCTCTAGTAGCGTACCGATTTGTTCTTTGACAATTTAGTAGATACCTCTTGTTAAATTCTTTTTGAATTTTTTAAAAGCATAAGATCATGTGAACCAAGCTGAGTAGCATTTATTCCAGCTACTTGGCCCGGTCAAACAACTGATTTTTATTAATCGGTACTTTATTGGCTGCTAATTTTTGAGATCACGACAGCTTCGGCTTAGTGTTTGATTTTATTGGTAAACTAACTTTGTTAGTCGTCTGTG
>JBGCDK010000063.1:0-83247 GCA_045105295.1 Mariniblastus sp. | reverse complement strand
TCAACAGCAGCGATCCAGTTTTGCGGTTGATCGGTTTAGCCAAAGGAAAGAAAGAAAAATTGAGCCTAGATACCTCGCGAAATAGCTCTGGCAACTTCACGAACACGTACTCTCAACAGTATGCGACTTCTGTCGTGCTTGAGAATACGCAAACGATCAATCAAGTTGAGTGGTCAGGAGGCTACCAACGTGACCTTTTCACAGAACAACTACCAGATTTGGGCGACAGTTTCGTGATTGACATCATTGAGGGCACCGATGGAACCGGTTCGTTTGATGAGTACGGTCGACTACCAGCTTTTGATGCTTCCCAGATTACGAGGTTTGCCGTGGGGGCAGCAACAGCAGCAACACGTCGAAGTCGGAGCAATTTCCTACGGAGAATTCGGCGACAAGCCGGTTTATGAATACCACGCGGACATCGAGTACACGATGGAAGCAGGAAAACAGTATTGGGTCTCGATCTACACAGATTTAGCCCGAGAGCAAGCGATGAACGGCGACCTGTGGCAGTGGGGGATGGGGAAAAGCCTCGATTACGGAACTTCGGAATCGACCCTGTTTAGTGGAGGTTTTTCATATAACGAATCACTTTGGATCCAGGATAATGCTGAAGGTCCAGTCTACAAACTAAACGCGGAAATGGATTTGCGACTTCGCAGCGATGCAACTTAGAAGTCGCGTGAGCAACTCGCATCGTTGCTGATTCTCGAGGCGAAGCGACCAAAATGGTACAGCTTCAGTGGCCAGCTGACTCCAAAATTTCTTGGAGACAGCATTCTAGGGGTGGTGGAAAACCCAAAGCAGAGCCCAGTCTCGAGCCGCATTTTGTGCAAGGGTATTCAAGTCGTTTGAGCCCATCCCACCGTCTGGACCTGCTCCAGTACCAACAACGCGTGTTCGGTCAGGAACGTTAACCGTTTGTGACGCCGTGAAGCCAAGTGAGCGTCATCGAAGAAGCGTTTTGAATGGAGCGTTGTGTAACGCGAAATGCGAAATCTTGGGAAGAAGTTGTCCACGATTTTTCAGGATCGTTAGTTCCTATGCATGGCTGCCTTGTTTCGTGGTCTTTGCAAAGAGACAATGTGGCTTGCTGGTTGTGTTTGCTCGCGCGCTTTTATTTGCCAGCGTTTAGTTGCTTTCGGCTTGCCACAACTCCCTTCCCCAAAGATTTGATGCCTTTAGATGGATGGTCTCGATGACAAACGCGATCGTGTGCTGAGAGCAGCGTTGGACTGCCGCTCGGAATTGATTGCTTATGCCCGCTCGCTGTTGGGTAATTACGCCGCCGCTGAGGATGTTTTGCAGGAAGCGATGATCGTTGTGGTGAAGAAGTTTGACCAGTTCCAAGAAGGAACATCGATCTTGGCTTGGTGTCGGTCCATTGTCCGAATCGAAGTACTGCGAGCAAAGCAGAAATATCAACGCGATAGATCTTTGGTTGATCGTTTGTTGGATGACGCGGTTGAGGCGGCTTTTGAAGAGTTTCAAATGGAAAGACATCGCGACGAAGCTGAGTCTTGGCGTGAAGCGTTACGGCATTGCTTGGCCAATGTGCCGGAGCGAGGGCATGGCGTGTTAAAAGCAAGCGTTATCGGCAGGCTTGCTTTACCAAATGGCTTACCCAAGCGACGGCGCTAATCCTAGCATTGCTAAGCAGGGATCGATTCTTGACCTTCCCATCGCCAAGATCACGGGCTTGAGTGGATCGCTGATTTGGACGGGGGACCGTGGGCAAATCGTGCGCGATGTCAAAGTCGGAACGGGACTCGCAGGTGGGACGATCGAGGGCATGGGGCCGGACTCTTGGTTTGAGCTTCAGTTCAACGATGGCTCGACGGTGATGATTTCGGGCACTTCGATGTTAACGTTCTCCGATGCGGGTCAAAAAGAGCTTCGTCTTAGAGAAGGAATTTTTTCTGCAAACGTTACTCCGCAGCCGGCGGGCAAGCCAATGTTGATTCACACGCGATCGGCTTTGCTAAAAGTTTTAGGAACACAGTTCGATATCAAAACGAATCTGAACTCGACGGAGCTAAATGTTCGCGAAGGGAAAGTGCGCGTAAAGCGGCTGAGTGATGGTCGCGAGGTCGATGTTCCTGCAAAACATCGCGTGGTCGCGGGAGACGAACGCGAAATGACCCCCGCGCGTGTTCCCGATTCGACAAACAAATGGAAAAGCCAACTCGACCTCGGCCCAACGAAGGCTTGGGGGAATTATGGCAAGTGGATCCCTGCCAGTGGTGGTCGGCGAGCTGCGATGAAGGCGATCGCTTTTGTGCCGCAAGAGAATCAAAAGGTCACGCTTCATCTTCTCGGGCTGCCAGTCATTCAGTCGGAAGACTCACCTGTGGTTGTCGAGCCAAATTCGCGATTTGTTGTTCGTGGGCGAATCAAAGTCGCAGCCGAAGTCTCCTTTGGAATTCGGATGGCCCATTCCAATGGCGAGTTCGCTGGAAAGTTTCTGGGTCGTCAGGAGGTTTCGAAATCTGATGACGAAAATGAGTTTGAATTAGTGTATCCACTTGAGACGTTTGCTCTCGCCCCTTGCGTTCGCGACCGAAAGGATGAACTTCCGGGCAGTCCCGAGGACTTGGTGCTGACCGGCGTTTGGTCGTTCACTTACACGGGTGCTCCAAGCGGATTGGAAGTCACTGAAGTAGAATTGCTGCCACCGAGTTCTCCTGCTCCTTAGTTGGAGGCAGTGAAGAAAGATGGATAGCCAGGTCGTTGGTGAATATTGAGTGTATCCAAAGCGATTGAGTCAAAGTAGCGCGGCAAAGAGAAGAAAATAGAAACATGATTCACCAAAAAAAGTCGCTGTTTCAATTCGCTTGGTTTTTCATCTTCGCATTCGGCGTTCCTGATTGCGGGCTGGTGAAGACGCCAGCGAAGCCCGAATCGGTTGCGTCTTTTGTGACGAAACCGGAATCGAATTCCAAACAAGAGTCCGACGACACCGAATTGGAAAGGTTGCTGACCAAGATCGATGAAGCCAGTTTGCCTTCTGGTTACAAACCAAGCAAGCATCAAGCTTACGTAGATGCCCGAATGAGTGTGATCAAACCTGAGCAGCGAGCGCGAGTCGGCAAGCTTTGGAAAGAGAAGCGACGGATTCAACCAGAAATGCAAAACGCAGGTGCCTCGTTCGTTAGGATTCTCGAATATGTTGCTGGTGGTGAGAAGCTTTCGAATAAACCGCTCGCGAATCCAGGGGCCGATTCTTCAAAGCCATCAACGGCTGCACTCCCGAGTTCAAAAAACAGGCCAGTCGTTTCGGAGATCGACCCGAAAGGAGTCCATTGGCATCAATGGCGAGGCCCGAACGCCAATGGGACCAGCAGCACCGCGAACCCTCCGCTGCAATGGAGCGAAGAAAAAAATGTTCGTTGGAAAGTCGCGATCGAGGGCCAGGGAAACGCGTCGCCAATCGTCTGGGGCGACAAAGTGTTTTTGTTGTCGGCGATTAATACTGGGCGAGTCGATCCAAACGCCGCTAAACCGGAAGACCAACCGAAACGCGTTTTTGGAATCAAGCACCCCAACACGTTTTACAAGTTTGAAGTTCTATGCTTGGACAAGAACACTGGCAAAGAACTTTGGCGACAAACGGCGATCGAAAAAGTGCCTCACGAAGGAACGCATCACGATGCCGATTTCGCTTCGGCTTCCCCGATGACCGATGGTGAGCGACTTTATTGTTGGTTCGGATCGGCGGGGATGTACTGTTATGACTTGGACGGAAAGAAGTTGTGGGAGCGGGATCTTGGCAAGGCTTACATCGGCGCGAGTCTTGGTGAAGGCTGTTCGCCTGTGGTCTACCGCGACAAATTGGTGATCGTCCGCGATCAAGCCCGTCAGTCCAGCATCGAAGTGCTCGACTCACGATCTGGCAAAACCTTTCAATCAAAAGTAGACTTAGCAACAGAAAAGGATTTACCCTCGTCGAAGTTCTAACCGTGATCGGCGTGATCGGAATCTTGCTGGCCCTGTCCTTTCCAGCGGTCCAGACGGTTCGTCAAGCCGCACGTCGAACTCACTGTGCATCAAACATTCGACAAGTCCTCACTGCGACGATGGCTTATGAATCAACAGGCAAGGGGCTTCCCCGAGCGGACGACGGAAAAGGCGCCGGATTTATCGTTTCCCTTTTGCCATTCCTTGACGAACAATCGCTTTCTGATCGTAGGAAAGAACCACTTGTCGGTGCAGAGTCGATTCAGAATCGTCTCAGCGAGTTAAGCGACACGCGTTTCGCAACTGTTCTTTGTCCAGCGAGTAGCTCAAACCAAACAGTGATTCCAAACCAAGGTCGGTTCACGATTCACTACTACGGTGTCGCTGGACCAAGCGGCTCGGCAACTCCAACTGATCGAACCTATCAATACAACATCATGGCTCCTTCGCCTTCGGCTGGACCAATTAATCGAATCGTCTCGAAGTAACTTGAGCGCCTCTCTGTAGAACATAAGAAATTCGCGATTTGATGTATGGCGGCAATCGGATTAAGTGTCTTTCTCGCAAGAGTTACTGACACGCTCGGTGACCATGCGGTTGAAGGAAGGAAATCCGGAACCATGTGAATGACTGTTTTGGCGGCATTCTCTATTTTATGTGGGAGAAAGATGGTCGTCCATGGAAGCTAGGTCGATTGAAGCAAGGCACGTTGACTTAAACAATGAACTCGTCCACTTTCGACCAAGTGAGGCGGAAGAGCATTTCCGACGCGATCTCGCTAAGCCAAGGGAAACTGAACTACAAACGAATTAAGGATCAAAATGGCGACTGGGATCCTGACGTCTTGTGGAATTCCAAAAAGGACTATCGTCCCTACCACTGGATGCGCGACGACAAACGCGAAGCGTTCCAATGGCTGTACACTCGCGTTCAAGCTCATGAATATGGCAAAGCTGACGTTTCTGACGCTGGTCTGATGTATTGGCTTCCATCGCGATATCGTGGCTCTTCGCATTTCGGGGCAACACATCATGTCTGTCAACATCTTATTTTCTTCCTTTAAGCTTGATACAGTAGAGGGCGTATGTTTCTTTAAAAAAGGTTCTCGGCTGATGAAAAGTTATTCAATTTTGTTCTGCATCGTCACAGCTTTCGCGCTATTGCCGAGCCACTGGGGGCATGCCTCAGGGGTGAAGATTTCCTCTAAAGATATTGTTTCGGTTCCAAAAGAAATCGAACCGATCAAAATTGGCGGAGCAAAGCCACGCAATGTAGTGTTCATTCTTTCTGATGATCACCGCTACGATGCGATGAGTTTCATGGATCATCAATTTGCGGAAACGCCACACATGGACGCGATGGCCGTCAACGGTGTTCATATGAAGAACGCTTTTGTGACAACCTCGCTGTGCTCACCTAGTCGAGCGTCGATATTAACTGGTCTCTACACGTTTCGTCATCGGGTGATCGACAACAACCGTGCGGTTCCCGATGGAACCCAGTTCTTCCCGCAGTACTTACAAAAAGCCGGATACAAAACGGGCTATGTCGGGAAATGGCACATGGGCGGACATAACGACAACCCGCGTCCTGGCTTCGATTATTGGGTCAGCTTCAAAGGCCAAGGCCACTACCTGCCGCCAGGGCCAAACTACACGATCAATGTGAATGGAAAACGTGTTAAACAGGACGGATACATCACGCCGTTGCTTACACGTTATGCCCTTGATTTTCTTGAACAACAAAAAGACAGCGAGCAACCGTTCTTTTTATACCTGTCACACAAGGCGGTTCACTCTAACTCCACGACAGAAAAAAAGTACGATCAAAAGTTCGCCGACAAGCCCTTTAGTCGACCGGAGAGCGAGACCAAGCTCGTCGAAAACAAACTCAATCGCCCGAGGTGGTTGCTCGATCAACGCAACAGTTGGCACGGCGTTGATTTTCCTTATCACAGCGATCTCAATATCGAGCAATACTACAAACGATATTGCGAATCGCTTTGCTCGGTCGATGACAGTGTGGGGGCCGTGATGACTCAACTCAAAAAGATGGGCATTCACGACGAAACGATGGTCATCTATATGGGCGACAACGGTTTCATGTTTGGCGAACACGGTTTGATCGACAAACGGGTTGCTTATGAAACTTCTATTCGTGTACCGATGCTGGTTCAATGCCCTGAGCTCTTCAAAGGCGGGACGACCGTTGAAAAAATGGTGGCCAACATTGACATTGCGCCGACCGTGATGGAAGCGATGGGACTGCAAAAACCACCACACATGGATGGAGATAGTTTTATGCCGCTGGCCAAGGGCAACGATGTTCCTTGGCGGGATTATTTTCTCTACGCGTACTATTGGGAAAAGAACTTTCCTCAGTCGCCAACCGTGTTTTCACTTCGCAGCGACAAATTTAAGTACACGACTTACTATGGGCTTTGGGATACCGACGAATTCTTCGACATTCAGCCCGACCCGAAAGAGCAGAATAACTTGATTCGCTCGCCCGAGCACCAAAAACAAAAAAAGGAGATGGAGAGTCGACTTTATAAAATGATGGCGGAACTCGGCGGCATGGACATTCCGATGAACGCTCCTCGTGGTAACTCGCAAAACAAAAGATTGCGTTCACGAGATGGCGATGATGCGGCGAAATTTCCAAGCGACTTTGTTTTGGAAGAGCCTACCTCGAAAAACGCGAAGTAGCAGACGCCGCACAGCTGCATGACGCGATCGTCCTGCCTGAGGTCATCGAAGTCTTTGGGCAGGAATACTGTTTCGTTGCAGTCAAAAAGAAATCGAACTTAGGTCAACCATATGTGGAACCGAAGCAAAAACAGCAAGCAGCAAAGTTTTATCAACTGTAATTTTTGGCATTTATTCGTTGTTGGAATTTCCAGTCTTTGTTTCGTTCCCTGCAGCATGGGAGACGACTCGAAACCAAATATTGTCCTGTTTTTCGTGGATGATTTTGGACAACGTGATTTGTCTTGCTACGGCAGTTCGCTTTACGAAACGCCGCACATGGATGAGTTGGCGGCGCAAGGAATGCGATTCACCAATGCCTATGCTGCCTATTCAAGATGCGTTCCATCGCGGCAAGGCCTGCTTTCTGGCAAGTATCCATCACGAATCGAATTCGCTGCGCATCAAGCCAAAAAGAAAAATCATCATTTACCGTTGACTGAAATCACGTTTGGTGAAGCCCTGAAAGACCACGGCTATCGCACTTGTTACATTGGCAAATGGCATTTGGGAAAAAAGGGCGGCGGGCCAGGCGATCAAGGTTTTGATACAGTCGTCCATTCAGGTTCAGCTGGCGCAACAGGAGATTACTTTTTCCCTTTCCCAACCGAAAAAGGGTTAGCCGTCGACAACCCCGTTGTTGGCAAGGAAGGAGATTACTTGACCGATCTTTTGACCGATAAAGCAGTTCAATACATTGACCAGAACAAAGCGGAACCGTTTCTGTTAGTCATGGCTCACTACGCTGTTCACACACCCATGCAAGCACCAGAAGAAGTTACGAAAAAGTATCAGAAGAAGCTTCGCAAGGCGGGCGTCGAAGTCGGCGGCAAGAAGAAGGATGTAGATTTCGTCACCGATCGGCAAGGAACCGTAAAGATGGTTCAGAACAATCCGACCTATGCTGCGATGGTTGAGAAAACGGATGACAGCCTCGGTCGAATTGTTGATGCCATTGAACGAGCCGGGATTGCGGACAATACAATCGTGGTTCTAACATCGGACCATGGCGGGCTTTCAACTCGGGGCGCTGGGAATAATCGACCGCTCGCGACATCCAACGCGCCGTTTCGCCAAGGCAAAGGTTCGATCTTTGAAGGCGGAACGCGAGTTCCATTGATCGTCAAATGGCCCGGAAAGGTCACTCCCCAAGCAACGTCATCCGTTCAAGTCACAGGAACCGATCACTATCCAACATTTTTAGAAATGGCGGGCGCTTCGCTTCTGCCCAAACAGCATGTCGATGGTAGGAGCTATTTAAAAGCTCTTGAGGGCATGCAATATCAACGGGATTCGATGTTTTGGTACAAGTGGACGGCCCGACCGGATAGTACTGGTGATACACGGGCAATTTCTTATGTCGAGGGAAACTATAAAGTGATTCAGTGGCTGGATGAAGATTTGGTTGAACTATTCGATCTTTCAAAGGACGAAGGCGAGCAAAATTCGTTAGCGAAAAAGATGCCGGAGCGAACCAAAGAGATGCTCGCCAAGCTGCATGAATCGGAAAATGATGTTGGGAATTTACGAGAGCTTGGCCGGAAACAACTCGATCGTCGTTTGAAGCGGTTGGAAGAAAAGCAAAAGAAAAAGCAGAAGATAAAACGGTAAAACGGAAACGATGCGACCCTGTAATGATTGTTGTGCGAGCCTGGTTAGTTATTGCGAATTAGAAATGTCAAAGCCTGTTAAGCTTGATTGAATTAGTAAGGAGAATTGCTCTCTTGCCCGTCGGTCGCGAGAGCCGGCGAGAGAAATAAAGTGCCCAATCTGCAGTCTCAACTATTTTCAACTGGCCTTACTTCATCTATTAGTGTTGGTCATAAATCAAAATTCTTTAGATCGAAATGATCAGATCATGGAGTCGAAATGAAATTGTTAACAATGACGATATTTGCCCTGTTCCTTTTGCCTGCTGGTTTTGCTGTTGGTCAAAAGGAATCCGCCGAAGATGGGCCGGTGGGCATTTTTTCCTCACGAGCCGAATATAGTCAGTTCATGGGAGGAGCCAAGCGAGCGGCGTACGGGGAAGGTGGAAGTCCCGAGCTGCAAGCGATGATCCCAATGTTAAACGATATCGCGCTTAACAAGCCCGTAGGTTGGACTGCGAACGAATATGGAACAACAGGAAGTACACTGGGGTTACTGTCCAATGAGGCAATTCGAGCCGACCTCGAAATGGTTGATAGTCAATATAAAGAGCTTCAGGATCTCAGCGCTCAGGTCCAAAAACGTGCCGCTGAGCAAATTAGAGGTTTGGATTTTTCAAACCGAGATAACCTCGTGTCACAGATACAGAAAATCCGCGACGAAGCCTCTGAGGAAGTGAACGCAGTTCTTTTGCCACAACAACTTAACCGGTTGAAGCAAATTCGAATGCAAGCCCTACTGCAACAACGCGGCTTTGTCGAAGTCCTGACAAGCAATCCAGTCAAATCAGATTTAGAGATCACGGATCAACAGTCGGATGAGCTTAAAGAATACGAAAAAATCGTGCAGGAAGATTTGGCCAAGGAAATTGCCAAGCTTCAGGAAAAGGCGCGTGATCGAATATTGTCAAAGCTCAATCCAACGCAAAAGAAGCAGGCTAAAGAGATGATCGGGGATGCTTTTGAATTTAAAAATGAACAGAAGAACGCGGGACAGAAAAAGAAAGCCAAGCGAACTGGTGGGAAAGGCAAATAGTTGGCCTCGCTCTGATCGTTTCCTTTTTTGCAAATTTTCATAACCATGAGGTTTGAAACTGTGGCTACGATGCTTACTCTTGCCTGTCGCCAGTGAAGGTCGGGCAAGAGTTCCCGAGTTTCTCAGAACATAAATCTTGTCGCCATCAGGCCCTCGCCGTTTAGTCAATTCTCACGGCTTGAAAAAACTCTTTTCAACGCCTTTGGTTCTTGCTCCATGAAGGATGCAAACAGCAATAGGATTGTGGGGAACCATGAATTCAAACTTAAAACCGGTCTGAAATCGCTGCTACCCACTCTGATTGGCAAGGTTATGAAGTCGTCTTTCATGGCAAGGTCGGCCATGCGGGGAAAACACTTTGGTCAGTATGTGCCTGAAGGTGTGAAGATTCTGGGGGAGGCGGTTTGCAACAGACCATGACACTTGACCAAGTGGAGAGTTTCTTAAATCTCGCCCGAAAGATGCTCCGCCGTTGGCTTTGTTTTTAGGATGGACCGATACCCATACGGCTTGGCCACTAAGGAAGAAGCGAGGATTGCACCGAGCGAGGTTGTCATTCCGCCAAAAGATTTACGACACGCCCGAAGCTCGCGTTGAAATGTCTCGCTACGTCGAAAGAGCGGAAGACATTGACCGTCGTATCGGGCAGACGCGAGAGTTGATCGCCAAGCATTTGGACTTGGACAACACGATGCTGGTTTACACTTCCGATCATGGGATGCCTTGGCCGTTCGCGAAATGGTCTTTGTACGAAACTGGGATCCGAACACCATTGATTGCGGTTTGGCCCGGCAAGATCAAACCTGGATCAGCGACCGATGCGATGGTCAGTTGGATTGATGTGGTCCAACGATGATTGAACTTGCCGGTGGAACATCGCCCCAAAGGATTGACGGTCGTTCGTTCGCCAAGGTTCTGCGTGGCGAAACGAATCAGCATCGCGACGTGATCTACGCGACGCATAAAGGCGACATTTATTAATATCCTGAGCACTAATTGAACTCTTGGGTAACAATTAAACTCTTCAAACTCCGGGTGCCAGGTCCACGCTTATGGAGAGAAGTCCAACCTCCCCGTACGGCATGTTCACGCGATCGGTATTACATTGGCGACCTATCGTGATCGCATGCAACGCGATTGGTGCGTTTCGGAGAATGATGAAAGAATGTCAACCTGTTACATCCTTCCTAGCGAATTCTTTAGGGTGTACCGAAGGGACGAACTTCCTTTTCGTATGGGGATTCTTCTTTTTCCCTTGCCACCAAAATTGCCTTAACATCGGAGAGCTTGCAATTGCATTGATAGTTCCAGCGGTATAATTACCAGCGGAATCAAGATCCGTTTTACTTCCGTATTACCTTGAAAGCTGTGCGATGAAATCATTGTTTGTGTTGTGTGCCATTGGTGTTTTCGGACTTGCGCGTTTTAACAGTGTTATCGCTCAGCAATCGAGCATCGCGCCAGCTGGTTTGAAAGTTGTTTCTCCTGAAGAGGCAGGAATGTCTTCAGCGAAACTGGCGAACGTCGATTCGGCAATGGAAGAATCAGTTAAGCAAAAACTGATCGCAGGCGGTATCGTTGTGATTGCTCGCCACGGAAAGGTTGTGCACTTTAAGTCCTACGGCCAGCGAGATATTGCTGCTGGCAAGCCGATGGAGAATGACACCATCGTGCGAATCTATTCGATGACCAAAGCGATCACGACCACTGCGGCGATGATGTTGTACGACGAAGGTAAGCTGCATTTCGATGATCCGGTTTCAAAATTTATCCCGGAACTCAAGAATGTTCAGGTTGCCGTCGGTGACAAATTGGTTCCCTTGGATCGAGCGGTTACGGTCGCCGATTTGATGCGACACACGGCTGGTTATAGCTACGGATATAGCAAGCAAGAGTTGCATAACAAAGCGTATGCAGGGCTAAAGATGCTGGACACAACTGTCACGCTTGAAGAGTTTGGCAAAAAACTTGGACGGCTTCCACTGACTTCTCAACCAGGAACCGATTGGGAGTACGGAATCTCGATTGACGTACTGGGCAGAGTCGTCGAAGTCGCATCAGGCGAAAAACTAGAAGTGTTTTTCAAAAAGCGAATTTTCGAACCGTTAGGCATGCCCGATACAGGTTTCTATGTTCCAGCTGAAAAGGCTGAAAGGTTTGCTGCGAATTACAACTCTGATGGAAAAGGCAATTTGACGCTTAAAGATGATCCTACAACAAGTCGCTACCTAAAGATCCCACCATTCTCTGGTGGTGGCGGTGGTTTGGTTTCCACTGCGTCGGACTACATGCGATTTTTGTTGATGATTGCCGGAGGCGGTGAGCTTGATGACGTGCGTTTGCTAAAACCAGAAACCGTCAAATTGATGACGACCAATCAAGTTCCCAAAGCTGCGGGGTGGGTGAAGTTTGGCGGTGAGATCCGGACTGGAGTTGGGTTTGGATTTGGCTTTAATGTGCGCGATAAAATGAGCGACTGGGATCCAGACGGGCGAGTCGGTGAGTATGGATGGGGAGGCGCTGCCAGTACGCACTATTGGATTTCGCCAACCGACAATGTTGTTGTTGTCACACTTGAGCAGATCATGCCGTATTCGTTTTTGACAGAAAACAAGCTCAAGGGAATCGTGTTTGACGCGATTAAGGATTGAGTGAAATTGACATTCAATATCGCTGTCGCAAATTCATTGTCGGTACAGTTAGAAAATATAGCCGACGTTGATATTTAAGCGAGTGTTGAAATCGCTCCCGGGCTGCCGCCGACGAAGGGATGGTTTTTCGCTACCACCAAATCAATGTTGCTAAGCAACTTTTGCAGCGTAGAAATTTGCTTGAGCAGGAATCAAGTAAGAAAATGCAATCGCTGACGAATGGACACGGTCTGAAAAAGTTACCGATCTCGCTTACCGCTGGATTATAACAGGAGGGATAGGCTTCTGGCCTGTCGAAATGCTGAACAGGATGGAAGCCTGTTGAAGCAAGCGAAGCCAATGCAATGATAGGCTGGAAACGCTGGAAGCGCTGGAAGCCTATTCCACCGTAAAATATATTCAAACAACGCCTACGACTTTTTTAACACAAAGTAATTTTGCTTTTAAAGAATAGACACCATGAAAACAGCTCTCCTATTTGCAACCTCGGTCTTTTTACTTGCCACCAGCGTTGTTGCCCAGACGCCAAAGAGAAACATTCTCTTTATCGGTGTTGACGACTTGCGATTGGATCTCGGTTGCTACGGCGACGACTTCATGAAGACGCCGAACATTGATGGGCTTGCTCGGAATGGATTACTGTTTGAGCACGCTTATTGCCAACAGGCGATTTGCGCGGCGTCACGTATTAGCCTAATGACTGGAATGCGACCGGACACGACTGGCGTATACGATCTACAACACCCGCTTAACAAAACGCTTCCTGACGCGATGTCGATGCCACGATTCTTTCAAGAAAATGGCTATCGCACGGTGTCGCTGGGCAAGATCTACCATCATGGCAATGACGACAAAGCGTTTTGGGATGTGGTTGATTCATGTGCACAGCCAGCTTATGCGACGCCCGAAGTTCTTGCGATGATCGCAGAGAAAACGAAGCGAGGTAGGCTTGCAGGAATGAGGGGAAAAGAACTTCGGAAATTTACAAAGGGCCCGGCGTACGAAATTGGGGATGTCGCCGATAGCACTTATACCGATGGAGTGATTGCAGACGAAGCGATTAAGCAGTTGCGTCAGAAAGACGATCGTCCGTTCTTTTTAGCCGTTGGCTTTAAGAAGCCGCACCTGCCCTTGGTGGCTCCTAAGATATATTTCGATATGTACGATCCGGCTGACATCGAGATTCCGTCACGCGAAGATCCCGTCGGTGCGGCAGATCAAGCCACCACGAGTTGGGGAGAACTTCGAGCTTACCAAGGCATTCCCGCTAAAGGTGATCTCTCGGACGATCAGACTCGCTCAATGATTCATGCTTACCGAGCGTGTGTTTCTTATGTCGATGCTCAGATTGGGCGGGTGCTGGATGAGCTTGATAAACAAGGCCTGAGAGAAAGCACTCTGATTGTGTTTTGGAGCGATCACGGTTGGAAAGTTGGCGACTATGGCGATTGGTGTAAGCACACAAATTTTGAATTGGATACTCATGTTCCACTGATCTTCAGCGGCGCGGGAATTCCCAGCGGCAAGCGAACTGAGGCGATGACTGAGTACATCGATATCTATCCGACGTTGTCTCAATGGTGTGGTTTGGTGACTCCGAAAACTTGCGAAGGCAAAAGTTTATTCCCGATCTTCACCGACCCATCGCTGCCAGGCAAAAAGGCCGCATTGAGTCAGTACCCTCGCGGCGGAATGGGGTACTCACTTCGCAGTGGAAACTGGAGGTACACACGCTGGCAAAGGAAAAATGGCGAGGTCATGGCTCGCGAGTTATACGACCATTCTAAAACTGATCTCGCAACAAAGAACGTTGTGGAACTCCCTGAAAATGAAAACACTGTGAAGCAGCTTGACGAGTTGCTGAACGAAATCGTTGACAAGAAATAGTCAGCGAGAACAGGTGAGATAGACGCGGCAAAATATGAAGGGATGCTTGGCGCTTTCATCAACACATCTTCATTGGAAATTTTGCCTCGCTTCCTAAACCGCACTGGTTTGCTGGGCCTACAATTTTCTAGTGGTTTCTATGGCTGTTCATCTCCGTTCCAAATTTTTGTTTTAATTTGTCCGAATTTCTGTGCTTCGGCATCATTCATCCAGAGGCAGGGCAAAACAACGAAAAGTGCGGAATCTACGGGAGATGATTGATGATTAGCGGGATAAAGAGTTCGGTTGGGGCGTACGAATCAGGATCAATCAATCTGTCGGACGACGTAAGGGTGGTTCAAACGATTTTGACCAAACTTGCGAGTAGTCTTGGCAATTCAAAAATTAATCCTAAGGGCGTTGACGGTAAAATCGCTCGGACGGCGTCGCAATCAAACACGGTAAGTGCCATTGCTAATTTCCAGCGTCAGTATGCCGGGATGGTGAATCCGGATCGACGAATCGATGTTGGCGGTAACACGTGGAATACGATGATTTCGCTTGCCAACGGCGGTTCTCCGGGAGGCGGAAACGGTGGAAGTCCAGGAAGCGGTCCTGGGAACAAGAAACCGGTCAGCGGTGAGATCACAATGTTGGTCAGGCATTTTGATCGGATACCTCAACATTCGGCTGGGGTGACCCCGAACTATAATGGCCAATTTGAATCACAATTCAGGCTTTCCGGTGCCATCAATGGAAGGTTTACCGGTTCGATCTATCCTGACAACATGAATACACACGGTCGAATCAAGGACGGGACTTATCCACTGCATATCGGTTTCCACCATGGCGGTGGTGCTCCACGACAAGGTGCAGACAAACTCAAAGTTGGTTACAGCGGAGTGCGTCCGGGCTTGCTCGTCAACATGCGCGAAAGAGTTCCAATTATCAGCGCAAACTCGGGCCTTCATACATCGGGAGGCATCAATGTTCACAATGGAAACTCATCGAACAACCGAGGTTCCAACGGTTGCCTGACAATGTCGTCTCAAGACTGGGTGAAATTCATTTCGCTTTTTCTAAACGGATTTCCCAATATCGAAGATTGGCATGCCAGGTATACCAACACAGGTAAACGTATCGGGCAGTTGGTCGTTCGGGCATGACGTTTTGTTGTAGTTGCTGCGGGCCATCGTTAACTGTCAACGTGTTTGAATCCAAGCGGCATGATGGTTGAGAAATTTTTGCAAGCCTCGTTGGTACTGCGTTTTGTTTTTCTTGCGATTCGCTGCTGAACGAGCAAACCGCGTTTTCGCTGAAGATATTCAGCTCAGGGAGTGATTTCACTAATAAGTTCTCGCACTTGAATGCTTTGACCGGTTTCCATACTGACATGAATTCGGTTACAAGATAGACATGTTCCCAACGAATTCATCTCGAAATTGGACGCTTGTTCTTCTGACAAGTTTTGCGATTGCTATGGCGCTGTTGGAGGCAGCAGTCGTCGTTTATATGCGGCGGCTGTATTACCCTGAAAACCCACTAGAGCTATTTCCCCTCCACTTTCTCAATTCTTACGATCCGAGTTTGGAGTTGAGTCGAGAAATTGCCACGATCGTGATGATCGTGACGGTGGCATTGTTGGCCGAACGCAAAAACCTGACGCGTGCGTTTGCTGCGTTCGTTTTTGTATTTGGAACTTGGGATTTGTTCTATTACGTTTGGCTCAAGGTGCTGATGGATTGGCCAAGAACTTGGTTGGAATGGGACGTCCTTTTTCTCATTCCGATGATTTGGTTAGGACCTTGGATCTGTCCGGCTTTGATCGCGACACTATTTATTGTTTGGGGTGGTTGGGTGCTCCGTTCCAGCGTCGAAGTGACGTTAACATTGCGAGGTCTAGTGATTTTTTCAACGGGAGCCATACTTGGTTTGGTCACGTTCATGCAACCGGCCGGTTCGGTAATGATCGCAGAAGGAACTAACTCACTCGCCGCGTTAAGTGAATACACGCCGGGACAATTTTGGTGGTGGCTGTTCGTTCCCAGCTTTTTAATGATGTGTGTTGGGTTTTCGATGACCAAACGTTCAACTGAGAATTAGAGAAATTTTGATTTAATTGGTGTTCAATTTCCTTTAAGTTCTCTCGCCCTCTCGATTGCTTCGGCGATTCTGCCGCGAGCTGACTGTGCGACTCTTCCGATCCCAATTTCTCTTGCAAGGAATACAACCGCGTCTGGAGCGGATTCCATTTCGTCAAACTTCGCTTGAACGAGACCACAAATTTCGGCAATCGAAATTTCGGCAATACTTCGTTGATCTTTTTCGTCAGGATTGTTTTTCAAGGAAAACCGGAATGGGATACTTGGTTCGATCTGTTGATCCCATGACCAAAGGAAGCGGCCGCTGCTTTCGTCGGTCGCAGGGCAGTCTTCAATCTGAGCAAGAACGTGGTCGCGAATTTTTCCTCCGGTCCGTTTGAATCCGTGCGCACGGGCGATCTGGTTGGCCAATAGATCTTCGCGCATCGGACCTTGGCGGCTCAAAATTTGCTCCGACATAAACCGAATCGAATCACGATAGTCGTCATCATAAAAACGGTTCGCAAACGACGAATAGTCGCGCAGTTCGAGGGGCTTGTAGGTCTCGCGAGTGATAGTACGGGCGTTGGTGTCGCCTCCGCCAGAAGGCGAGTCAGTTTTGGGATCCAGAGAGCTCTCGTTTGTCACTTGTTTTTCTGTTTCAGAAATCGAACGCTCGTTTGCTGTTTCATTCAGGATCGATTCGTCAGGATCATCGAGAGTATTCGATTCAAGAACGTCGGTCGGGTTTGTTTCAAGTTCATTCAATTCCGATTCGCGACGGTCGGTTTCAAGCAATTTGGTCAACTGTTTGTCAATTCGCCCAACCACTTCCTCCCGAGCGTACCACCAATCTGGCGACCAGATTCTCAGTATATTCCAGCCGAGGCCTTCCAAAACTAATTGCCGTGTCATGTCGCGATCACGAGCGGCGGCGCTGCGATGGTAAGTCGCGCCGTCACATTCAACCCCAGCAAGATATGCCCCCGGTTTGTCTGGATGACGCACGCCTAGATCAATCCGAAAACCCGAAACGCCAATTTGAGAAAGCACTTGCCAGCCACGCAATTCCAACGCCTCGGCGACCGATTGCTCGAACGGCGAATCGAATCCTCCAACGCTGTCTTCGGTGTGGCCGCCCAATGGTTTTTCGCCACCTGATTCGGCAAAATCCAAAAACTGTTTCAAGTGATTCAGGCCAACAGATTTTGAGCGCGTCGCGTCGAGTTGGTCTGCTGTGAAACTACTGTAAACCAGCATTTGTCGCCTCGCGCGAGTGATCGCAACATTCAGTCGACGTTCGCCGCCGTCTCTATTGAGTGCTCCAAAATTCAAACCGATCCGCGGATTGGTCGCCGTCGGTCCGAACGTTATCGAAAAGTACATCACGTCGCGTTCGTCGCCTTGGACATTTTCAAGATTCTTCACCACTGTAGGTTCGATCCGCGCGTCGCTAAAGTACCATTCGATCTCGGGAGACTTTCCAATGGCCGAGTCGAACAAATCCTGGATGAGTGTTTGTTGTTGGATGTTGAAAGTGATCACGCCGAAGGTCAAACGTTTTTCAACTGGCTGTTTAAGGTCCGCTTTCATTCGCTTGACTGCGTCGTCAACAATGGCTTCGGCTTCGATGCGATTGGTACGACTTTTCCCCATGTCGTAAACACCATCAGGAACTTTTACCAACGAAACGCCTTTCCCATCGTCTTCTGCCGCTGGAAAAGTTATCAACTCGTTTCGGTAATATTTGTAATTCGAAAACGCGATCAAAGATTCGTGACGACTACGATAGTGCCAGTTGAGTTGAAGCTCAGGAAGTCCGGACGCCAACGCCTCATCCAGGATGCTCTCAAGATCCTTTTCATGGTCTTCTGTTTCCTCGTCATATTCTTCGTCTTCTGATTTGCCAAAAAAGTTCGTTGGTGGAAGCTGTTTGGGATCGCCAACGATTATCGTTTGTCGACCACGTGCAATGGCTCCAATCGCATCCCAAGTGGGAATCTGAGACGCTTCGTCAAAAATAACGACGTCGAATGGTGCTTGCACTGCAGGCAAATACTGAGCAATGGAAAGCGGCGACATTAGCAAACAAGGTGCCAGTTTTCGAAAAGAGTCTGGCATGCTGGTAACGACATCGCGAATGGATTTGCTGGGGCGTTTCAATTGCATCTGATGACGCAGCGTGCCAAGCTCAGACTTCTTTGGAACCGCCTCCGGTGTTGGGAGTGCGTGAGAAATGCCTCTTCGAGATTGCCCCGACGCGAGTTTGCGTGCCTGAGAGTCAAGTTCTTTAAACTCCTCGATGACGTTCTCGTGTGACGTTGTTTCGAATTTTCTGAGGATAGGTGTTTGGTCGATCAAACGTGGGATAAACCAATCTGCGTATCCGGCTTCGAAGCGTTTTTCGACGTCGGTCGGGGCGAAGCTTCGCGATTCAATAAGTGAAATCAGCGTACCCAAGCCCAGCGTTTTCGCTTTGCTTTTTACGCCGCACCACATCGTCCAACGTTTGAGCGACGTGCGGTTTTCTAGGATCTCTTGGGCCGTAGTTTTTGTCTCGAGACAGGCTTGAATAGTTTGCTTGTTGACTGGCATTGAGCCGGCGACTTTTGCAAATCCATTCACTGCGCCGTAGAAACTTCTAAGCCGTGATAAGAACTCGGACGCATTGCGAAACAGAACGCAATCGGCAGAATTTCCATTAATGAAGGGGTGGATCGCTTTGGAAAGTGAACTCGTTGCTCCACTGGCGGCGCCGATTTGTTTGATGGAACTACGCAATCGCTTGGCCAGTTCAATCTGTCGGGTGATTTTTGGCATGTCCGATTTAAGACCGCGCCAGTGTTTCGAGGCTCCATTGAGCAGGTTCGAATCAACCAGTTTTTGTGATTCTCGAAGCTGCCGAATGGCTTTCAAATCCAAATTTGGATCGACATCCGTTGGCCCTGGATCGGCATAAGTTTTTAACAGCAAACGAATTTTTCGTTTTGCGAACCATGAAAAAGGCCAGAACCTTGAGGTGGCTTCTCGCCATTGGAGGTCGAGTTCGTCGACGGGAATGTTGTCAAGGCTCTCGTTGTAGTTTCCTGACATTGAATCGCGAGCGGAGGACGCGAGTTTGATCGCGCCGTTGAGGTCTTGCAATGCCTTGGGGAAGTGGGCGAACTGTTTGTGAAACATCAGCTGGAGGTCTTCGTTCGCCGATTCCTTCAACACTTGCGCAAGAAGCTTCAACTCATCGAGCTGCGGTACCGACGCATCGTTAAGGCTCGGTAGTCCAATCGAGCTGGTGAAATTCGCAATAGCGGGCTCAAGTTTTTCTGCATTCGATTGCAACGCTTGGGTAACTGCGATCAGTTCGGTTTCCCACTTCATCGACCACTCTGTCGCAGTGATGAAAGGCAGTGATTGAGAGTCAGCGATCGCTTCAAATCCGACGCTTAGATCTTTCGCAGTTGAGCTTAGTTTTTCGTAAGCCGCTTTGTCGTGTTGGGTCGTTTCAGGCCAATCGAATTTTGGATTGTTATCATTCGCTAACAGCGACGAGACTCCAAACGCTTGAAATGCGGACCATCCATTTGGGCGTATTGCGTGAATAGCGGCTACGTAATCGTTCAATTCGTCACGGCGAACCTTCAAACGATCGCTAACTGAAATCCAGTCGTTGTCTTTTACACGCCGGTTGTTTTTCCAGTTTTTTTCCAGCTGAGTCAGGAATTTTTTTCGTTCGGCTTTATTGCTGTGAAGTTCGACGCAGCAGTCACCAAGCCCGTGTTGGTTAAGGCGCCGATATACGACATCCAACGCTGCAGTTTTCTCCGCCACGAACAGAACGGTTTTACTGTTGGCCAAACATTGCGCAATCATGTTCGCAATCGTTTGGCTTTTTCCAGTTCCAGGTGGCCCGATCAGCACGAGGTCCTTGCCTTCGTGGACAGCCATAACAGCGGCCAGTTGTGAAGAGTCCGCATCGAGCGGATGGAACGTTTCGTTGGGATGGTACTGGGCGTCGATGTCTTGTGGGCGAGGCATTGCTCCGCCGAACGAGTCAAACTCCTTATCGGGATTGTCAAGCAAATGTCTGACGACCCGATTGTTTTTCAATTGATCGGTTCGATCGACTAAGTCACGCCAAAGTAGATATTTGGCGAACGAAAATCGCCCCAAAGCGCATTCGTTAACCACCTCGAATCCAGTCATGTCGCGGATCTGAGAGCGAACTTGCGAAAGTATCAACGGAACATCAACGCCGTTTTCATCGGTGGGTAGATCGGATTCAAAACTGGAGAGGTCTTTACCGAAATCTTGTTTCAGCAACTGCAGCAGTGTTGCATTAAAACGAGTTTCGTCCTCGTGCATTCGTAGGTAGAACGGAGATTGGCTGCTTTTCCGAGTCAGTTTTACGGGGATCAGTAACAAGGGTGCTCGATAAGTTTTCTTGTCGCCAGTCTTTTGTCTCCAGCGAAGAAATCCGACGGCTAGAAATAGTGTGTTCGATCCGCCTTCTGCCATATCATTACCAACGGCGCGGTAAATCGTGGTAAGTCGTTTGTGCAGTTGGTCTGTGGGCAACACACATGCGACTTCTTTACGACTGAGTGCCTGTCTAGCGAATTCTGTGTCGATGTCACGATTGGTCTTTTGCCGATGAAGTTCGGGGTCTCGTTCACCCATGGGATTTTGATCAGGCAATGAGATCAAACGCAATCGCTTAGATGCAGACAGAAGGTCTTCCAGCACTGCAATGTTTTCACACAAAATCGGAATCGATTGTTGTGTTGGTCTAAAGTTAAGAAGCCGATTTCGCAGCGTCAAATCCAATAGTTTTCGCTGCCAACGATCAATGCGTCCAGTTGCGGTCGTCGGTTTTTCTTCCACCGAGGCGGGGAGTTGTGACAATTCTGGCGGAAGCTCCAGGGGCATAAACTCCGAATCAATTTCCGGGCTGGATTCTTGTGGCGGTTGTTGGGTGTGTGAGGCAAGCGGAACGATTTGAGCCATTCGCGCCCGCGCGATATCTACCGCAGCGACGAATTGGTGTTCCTCTGACTCACGCGTCGCTTTTTTTGCGGCTCTAACGGCATTTGCAAATTGGGGCGGTGGCGTATGTGTAACCAAAGTCGTTTCAAAAACGACCAGCTCATTTCCGGCTATCGCTTTTCGTAGTTCACTTAGCTCAAGCTCAACAATTTGGCTCAACGATTTTTCAATCAACCATGCCCCAGCGAAACAGTGTTCCTGAGTCATGACGATGATCGGGTTTAGTCCTACGGCCTCGATCGCCGCGGCAAATAACAGCGTCGAATCAAGGCAGGTCGCCAGTCCTTGGTCTGTTACGGTCTGAGGTGTTCTGGTTTTCTGCCCTACTCTTTCAAAACTTTTGGGCGGATTGGCGTAAGTCAATTTTAAACCGCATACTGCATTCCAAATTGCAGTCACCAGTAGATACGCGCGTTTGGGATCTTTGGATTGATAGCCGTCGAGGGCCGTTGAATGGCCGTGTCGCTCAAGAATTTTCGAAGTAGACTTTAGAATTTTCGCGACGGCCGGATCGTTGGGCATAACAAACGCGGCGAGTAATTCTCCGCCTTCATTCATGCCGCCCCACTCCTCGCGCGCCAAAACGCGAACATCAATATCAGCCGAAGCAAGCGATTGGTCACCCTTGGTAAGTTCAAAAGAGAGTTGGCTTTTTTCTGCTTCGTTGAGACCGGCCAAATAGCCTGCGTCCAACTCGACGACGAGATCGCTGATTTCCAAATCGTCACCAGGAAGCAGTCGATCAATTTTCCACGACTTTGATTTTAGAAACCCTGACGACGTCGTCAGTTGCAATTCAAGGCCGTTTGCCGGATCTGCGGAGAGGTTTTTAACCTTGATGCTTGTAATGAACGGAACTGAGTTCTGCCAAGCGGCATAGCTGATGGTCGTTCCGGCTTGCGGGATGATCTCGAATGGGGGATTCACTTGGTTTGGCTTCTTTTACGTTCAACTTGTTAGTCGACAAATGGTAGGCGTCGAAATAGAAAGCTGTAATTATACCGGCATCGAGCCAATGGAGGGGGGACCGTCGTTGCCTTGGGATCTTTTGCGATTGAGCATTGAGTGAGAATTTGGCGAATTTTGTCCAAACAAAACAACGCAAGCCAAAGCATGAATTTCTAGATCACGATAAGTCTTCCCACGGTTCTTATTTCGGTTCGATTGTTTTTGCAAAGGCGTCTGTGTCGACTTGTTGGAAGTGGTCTTGCAGTTGCCTGTACTTTAAATTGTTATTCTAGGTTCAAAAATTCAATCAAATCATACTGGGCCACTTAAACTAAATTGATGAAGCGGCCTAATTGGAATCCCGAGCTCAATACTTGCCATTGGTTCCAAACATTCTCTTTTTAGAATGTCGAGGACGAACACGTACCGAATGATCTGGTGCTCCGGTCACGCGGTCGAATTCGTCCGGAGTTCGCTTGCTTGGAATGTAGTCATTTGTCTCGGCGGTCCATTTAACCAATGCAGTTTGCATTTGTGTCAGGATTGGCTTGTAGGCAGGATCGTCAAATCGATTGTTGAGTTCGCCCGGGTCACGCCGCAAATCGAATAGTTGCCATTTCGGTCGTGGCGTCACAAAGCACGTTTGTTGATGAGCTGGTAGCTTGCCCGCTGCATTGAGTTTCAACATGTTTTGCCAACTCAACCCACGCCCTGCATCGGCCGATGGAGTCGAAGGCAAGTCAATGTAATCGTTGCGAATAAGTTTGTATCGCGTATTGACGATGCAACGTGCGTGATCCTCGTAGTCATGCCAGTGGTCTTCCGCGAACGCGAATTCACGGTGCGGTAGAGACGGATTGAAAAGAACCTTGGCAAAACTGGTGCCTTCAGTTTCGAGTGAAGCCATTTCTGTTTCCGAGTTTGTATTTGCATTGGCCAATTCCAAAAACGTTGGAGCAATGTCTACCGCACTCACTAGGGCATCCGTTGAAAGACCTGCGGAAATCTTTTCGGGCCAACGAACGATCCATGGGGTCCGAATGCCACCATCGTAAAGTGTTGTTTTATCGCGAGGGAATGGTCGGCCGTTGTCACTGATAAATAAGACGATTGTGTTCTTGTCGACGCCTTGAGTTTTAAGTTTCGCTAACACTTTTCCAACGTATTGATCCAAGCGTCCGATCTCGTCGTAATATAAACGAAGGTCTTCGCGAACGTTGGGGGTGTCGGGGAGATGCGGTGGGACGATGACGTCGGTCAATTTATGTGGCGGATCCAAAGCCCCGTTTTTGTATTCGCGGTGTGGATCGAGCGCTGCAAGCCAGAGGAAAAACGGTTTGTCTTTGGGACGCTCGTCGAGTGCTTTTTCCCAGTCTTCACAACCGCTCGGTTGAACTGCGATCATCTTGGCAGGCTGACCATCTTTACCGGAAGGCAGAACAAAGCCTGCCGTGGAGGCTTCGTAAATTCTGTCGAAATGATCCCGAATTTCGTTTCCCATATGCCACTTGCCCGCCGAGGCAGTGTAGTAGCCCGAACGTTTTAACGCTTCCGCCAGGGTTCGTGTTCCCGCTGGCAAAGGCCAATGCAATTGTTCTGCACCCGTGTTATGTGGATACTTGCCAGTGATCAGACTGGCTCGCGAAGGACTACATGAGTTAGTGGTTAAATAGGCATGCTGAAACTTGATTCCTTCGGCGGCAAGCCCGTCAATGTTCGGCGTTTGAATCGACGGATGGCCATAGGCGCCGCAATCATCCCAATTCATATCGTCGGCGATGATCAGAACTATGTTGGGTCTTGCGTCACTTGCCAACGATGTTTTGGGCGGCAGTGCAACGATACCGATCAGAGCAATGCACTGCAGTAGGATTAACTTTTTCGCGAAGTTCATTAACGCCGACCTGAAATGGAATTCGAAAACGTTTTCCGATTCTACCAAAAACAGATTGACATCGCTGAACCAGCGTTTCCATTCTTTAAATCGTCATCTCGTCGGTCGATTGATGCCAAAAACAAGCGAACTGCCACTACGACGCATTGAGAATCGAGTTCTTTTCAGAGGCCGCATGCAATTAAAAATCGACAGTTGTCGCCAAAGCTCACGATGTTCCCATCAAGCTCCGTTTTCCTCGGTCCATTTTCTAAGAAATCCAACGTGGAGCCTTCCGTCTCTAAATCCATCGAGGACATCGAGCTCTTCAATTTTGCGTTTTATTTCATCGCGAGAAATCGTTCCGTTTTCGTTTGCCGTATCAAGGATGGATGCAAGAATCAAAGCAACCACTCCCATGTCATGTTCAAGTTCGTCAACACGATTTTCAAGATGCGTTTGGTCTGTCTCTCGGATTCTATTCCATCGGTCGTCACGTTTTTGACGGTTCGCAATCTGTCGTAAATGAGAGGCAGCGGCTTGTTGCGGAAACATAAATTCAAACAGGCTCATAGGCATCCTTTCAAACAATAAAATAATTTTCGACTAAATTGAATGGTCGAAATGTCCGCAGTGCTTTCGCCGTGGGTGCGAAAATATTGGAATCAAAATTGTCAGCCGTCACTAAATGTCAGTAATCGTCAGCAACTTCGTAACGGCTTTTATCCACAACTTGGGTCGCCAATTAACACCGCGTTGTTTGTTCACAACATTCTGATCGGTAGAGCGAATAAGTATTTGGATGGGCATTGCAATTTAGTCGGTGGCTCGTTCATTTCAGCAGTCTGTAAATTAATCTGGCTTGGGAGTTGAATATGTTAGCTAAAAGCAAAGACGGATCAGGCATGGATCAGTTGATCATTATCGCGAGAGTGCAGTCGGAAATTGAGGCGACGCCGATCGTTGCAGCTCTATCAGAAGAAGGAATTGTGGCAACTGCAACTGGAGGGTTCACCGCCGGGTTTATTGCTGAGGCACCGGGCGATATTCAGATCAAAATTTTTGAAAAGGACCGTGAGCTGGCAAGCAAGATCTTGAGCCGAATCGGCGCTGAAGGAATATCAATTGACTGGAGCAAAGTCGATGTTGGTGATCCGGAGGATTGACTCCAACAGGTAAGCCTCTGTTTGTGTCGCCGGTTTGGCACTTTTGTGCGGCGAGACCACCATTTTCATTTGCATCCAAGCCTGCCAAGTCCGATGGCAACATCGAGTGTGGCGGGCTTTCTTTTTTTGATTCAGTGACCTGAGCTGATGCTTTGCCAATGTTGCCGTGCTGTTCTTCCCCTTAAAAATTGCGCCGGTGACGGAGTGATTAGGAATAGGTTCAGCTTGGCTATCCAAGCTAATCTTCCACAGAGTTGTGACTTCGATAGAATGGCAAAATTCATCTAAACGAAATTCGGAGAACTCAGTGGGAATCGGGATCATAACTTTGGTAGCCACCTTGGTTGTCTCATTGCTGGTCACTCGGATCGGCGCAGTTGCGTTGACGTTGACGGGCATGTCGCAAGATAGTGCGCGATTCCAAGCTCGGTCAGCCTACACCGGTGTCGGATTTACAACTTCTGAATCCGAGCAAGTTGTAAACCATCCAGTTCGTCGCCGAGTTTTGGCGTTTCTAATGCTGACAGGCAACGTCGGTATCGCAGTCGTGATCGCGTCGATGATGGCAACGTTTGCTCAAAGCGGTAAAGAGGATACTTGGACTCGTGTTTTTATATTGGTTGGATGTTTGCTTGTGATTTGGGTGGTCGGAACCCTGAAGTGGGTAGATCAACAGATCGAGAAATTGATCGAATGGGCGCTGAAGACTTGGACGACGATTGACGTGCGCGATTATGTATCGCTGCTTCATCTTGCCGATGGGTATGTGGTGTTTGAGCTTAAAGTGAATGAGACCGATTGGATCGCCGAGAAGACATTGGCGGAAGCGAAGCTGTCGGCCGAGGGCGTTTTGGTGTTGGGCATTCACCGTTCCAACGGCAAGTATATCGGGAGCCCCAACGGGACAACGACGGTATGTGTCGGTGACATCCTTTCAGTTTACGGGACAGTGCAACGGTTGGAAGAATTGGATATTCGGAAAAAAGGCTATGAGGGAGATCGCGCGCATAAAATTGCGATCGAGGAGCAAAAGCAGACTGCCGAAGAAGTCGCCAAAATGAACAGCGAAGAAGCCGCGAGCCGTTAAATTGAAAATCCGCCTCGGTTCGATCGAGTAACTTGGATTTTCGATGAGTGAGCTCGCGATGTTATGCGTTTGAGATTCGAATTTCAAGCTCGTCGCTTTGCTCCTGTTCCACAAACTCGAGTGAGCATTGAGTACCATCGAAACTCAGCATGGCAGTCTTTTGCTGTTGAACGTCAAGCCAATAAAATTCACCCTCTAAGACACGTTTTACCGAACCGCGATCGCCTGAAATCTGTCCTTCAAACTCAAGATACGCCAGACGATGGTCGGCCAGTTTTTCGGCCGAGATGATTTGGCGAGCTTTTTTTGGATCACCAGAGCTCGGACTACTAATTCTCGTACTACCCAACGTACCAAACGGCTCTCGCAAAGCCCACGTTAGCAGCACGCCGTCGTGTTCCAGCATCAAATCCCAATGGTTGGTGCGAGTATGACCGTCGGGAAATGTATGGGCCAAAAGAACGAATTTTGGGTGGCTGCTCAAAGTTTATGGGCTCGGAAAAACAGTTTATTTTTGGTTTAAGCAAAGAAGCTATTGGCGCTAACGTGAATGTCTTTCAAGATACAAATATGGAAGTTACACAGACAAATCATCAGCCTAATTCCAACGATGCCAACCAAACAGGTGAGGCCAGCGAAGACGGTGCGTCACACGACAATACGAAATTTGTCCTGCCACACGTTCGCCCGATCAAGATAGGCAACGTTACGGTCGATCCTCCAATTTTACAAGCTCCGATGGCGGGTTTCACTAACTATGCGTTTCGGCAGATCGTACGCGAGTTTGGCGGTTCTGGATTGATCGCTACGGAGATGGTCAACGCTCGGGGATTCGTTTGGCTTGATGAGAATACGCCAGAGCACCCGGATCGTTTGTGGGGCGTTCGCGAAGAAGCCCGTCCTCTAGCGGTTCAGATCTGGGACAACCAGCCCGAAACAATGGCGAAAGTGGGCAAGCGTTTGGCAGAAGACTACAAGGTCTCAATCGTCGATATCAATTTTGGTTGTCCTGTCAAACAGGTGACTGAAAAAGCAAAAAGCGGCAGTTACTTATTGCGAACGCCAGACAAGATGGGCGAAATAATTTCGGAGGTGGTCAAAGCCTGTCATCCGACACCGGTCACGGCAAAAATTCGATTGGGATGCACTCGCGATCAAATCAACGCGATTGATGTGGCCCAAGTCGTCGAAGGTGCCGGTGCTGCAGCACTTACCGTTCATGGGCGAACAGCCCAAGACATGTTCCGCGGCCATTCTGATTGGGACCGTATCTCGGAAATCAAACCCTATCTGAAAAAGATTCCACTTATCGGAAATGGCGATCTCGACAGTGCCCAAAAAGTAATGGACGCTTTCAAGAATTACGACGTCGACGGCGTGATGATCGCGCGGGCTTGTCTTGGCCGACCTTGGTTGTTTTCACAATGCCAAGCCGCGTTGTTGGGCCAGCCAGTTCCGCCCGATCCAAGTCTTGAAGAACAACGAAAGTGTTTGCTTCACCATTTTGATTTGATCGTTTCTCGGTTTGGTGAAGACAAAGGCTCTCAGTTGATGCGTCGTTACGCTTGTTGCTACGCCCAAGGCAGACACGGTGCTCGGCATTTTCGAACTCATGCGGCAAAGGTCAGATCGGCCGAAGAATTTCATGCGGTGGTTGAAGAATATTTCCCACGCGACCCGGAGTAATTTTTCGCTTGCTTCACTGGATTGTAGAAGGCGACCACGCTTTTATTCTCGGAAGTCAGCGACGGACAGGAATGTCCATCCTACGAAAGGGTGACGGGCCGTCCTACGAAAGGGTGACAAGCCATCCTGCGAAAGGGTGACAAGCCGTCCTACGAAAGGGTGACAGGCGTTGCTTGTGGGGTGTAGATTTCAACAAGAGTTTAGACGCGCAGGTGTGCGGGCGATCTGATGCTAGTTACCACCAACAAAAGTCTGCCAAGCTTGTCCAACTTGCTGTGCACCGTAATCTATGTAGGCACCAGCCGCGTTGTGCAATTCCGTAAAATTCTGTGAACACTGATCGCAACAGGTTTCGATCGGAATCGTGATTTGCTTTGGCACCATGCGGAGGATTTTGTGCGGGATGCAAACGGTCACTTCATAAGGGATCTTGACCGTGTAACGGCGGACGTTTTCGCGGGCGATCTGTCGTGGAGTCGGAACCAAACGCACGCGGTAACGGGTTTCTGGAACATCTTCCCAGTACGTTTCGGTCCGAAGTTTAGGCACGTCTCGGACTTTGGTTTTGTAAACCGTACGGGTTTGGGTTTCAGGAACCATTACCATGAAGGTCTTGATGACTTTGTCAGCAACGGTTCGAGTTTCGGTGCGGAATGAAGTCCGAGTATTGATTTGCGGCACCATCTCGGTGACTTCACGCGTTTCAAAGTAAGGCACTTTCCGCGGGACATCGCGATAAGCTGTTTTGACCCGGAATTCTGGAACCATCTCTGTGTACTTTTCCTCGCGAGGTTTGGGAACCTCGATGTAGTATGTTTCCTCGATTTGTTTGTAGGTCGTTACGGGAACTTTGACCGTGTATTTTTCTGTAACGACCTCAGGAATCCGGACTGTATACTCTTGCACCACATCACGAGTGTCAGGAATGGGAACTTTGACTTCGACTTGTTCGACGACGGTGTATGGAACTCGTTGCGTGGTTGGGATGCTACCTCTTCGCGTTCTTGGAACTGGAGCACGAAACGTAAAAGGAACTTTTTCTTCGTTCTCGATTCGATCGTAGGTCAGCATGGGGATGAGTTTGGTTTTCGTTGCCTCTTGGACACGTTTGACTTGGACTTTTCTAGTTTTGGCGATCCAACGGTATTTGGTAACCGTGAAAGTCTGCGTCCGGGTTTCGTCACGATAATCAAGAACATCCAATTCGGCGGTTCGCGTTTCTTCACGGTACCTTGTTACAGGAACCATCCGCGTTCGTGTCTCGGTGCGTTTCAAAGTTTGAGGAACGCGGTAGGTCATTTGATAAGGAACGTCGCGGAAGTCGGTGTAAGGAATTCGTTGTGTGACGATTTTTGGACACCAAACAGTTTGAAAGCATGATTCCATTCCGGTTCCGCAGGTCGTGCAACCACATGCGTCCTGTGAAATGGTACAGGTCGGTGTGCTGCGAAGTTCTTTTTTCCAAGTGCCAAGGTCTCGTGTGATCGTGCGGTATTTCGTAACAGGCACCTGACGAGTTACCGTTCTCGCGGCCGTTTTTATAACCTCGTATGGCACCTCGACGTTGTAGGTTTGCGGAACGTGTTCGGTGAACGGCAATTTGACTTTGTAGGTTTTGGTGACCGTTCGTGGTGATTGGACTTTGATTGGAAAGGTCTTTGTGATCGTCTCTTCGAAGGGTTCATTGACGTAGTAAGTCTCGTCGACTTCATCGGTAACGAGATTGGAGACTTTGTACTTTACTTCTTTGTCGATAACAGAGGCTTCTTGGGCGATGTCGAAATCGGTGTATTCGCCAGGTTGGTCCTCGTACTCAAAGTACTCTTCGGTGTACGGGATTACCGCTGGTTGATCTCTGTATTTCGTGACGGTAACAGGCTCTGTCTTGGTTACGTACCTAACGAACTTTTCGGTGATCGTTCGTGTTTTGACAACCGTTTTGTATTCGACTTTTGAGCGCTCGCGAACTTCGTCTTTCATGGTGACGATCGGTTTGCGGATAACTTTGGTTTTGGGCACTCTTTCGTAATCAATGACGACCCGTGTTTTCTCAACGGGGACTTCGACGGCGTATCGCTTTTGGTAGGGTTCTTTGTCGATCACCGTTTTGTATTTCGTGATTTGAGTTTTTCGTTTTTGTGGCACCATGATTTGGTAGGGCACCTCGACAGGAACTTTAAAAGTCTCCTCGCGATCGACGATGACTTCACGCTGCTGCGGTTTGGGTACCATGACGGTAAAGTTCTCTTGAACGGGAACTTGATATTCCTCTTGAACATTGACCGAGTAGGTTCGTGTTCGTTGTTGGGGAATATTGACTTGGTAAGGTTCGGTCTTTGGGATATTGTCGTAAACGGTTTGGTACGTTCGGAACTTCTTTTCGCGTATCTCATTTCGATAGCGAGTTTGACGCATGTTGACGAAACGTGTTTCCCACTGCGGGACCAAAATTGTTGCGGTGGTGCATTGTGGCTGGCATCCGCAAGGGCAACCGATTCCGTGGGCGCCAGCGATTGCTGGACTCGAGAATGGTTGAGCAAGGGTTGGATTGCTGAGCGTCGGGGCTGGCAAGAATTGATTGCCAATTCTTGGTTGAGTGGATCGGGGCTGAACCAAATTGGGTTGAAGCAAATTCGGCTGTGCTGCGTAGGGCTGAATAAAGGGCTGAATAAAGGGCCCATTGGGTGACGCGGGGTAGGTCTGCCCTTGAGCCGGTACGCCGTTGAGAGGATTGGCTTGGTTGTTAGATTGCAACGGAGCGATTGGCTGACTTGCTGGTTGGGTGTCGTTCTGTTGGGAGGTGTCTGGCCCAGGCAATGGAATTTGAGCAGGAAAGAATCCAGCTGTTACGCGTTGCGGCACCAATTGCAATTCGCCCTTGTAAGTCGATCGGGGAGACTGCGGCGAAAGAGATTGGGAAGGAAGGACTGCCGAACCGAGTTGGGATCGTCCCGAGCCTCCGCCACGACGCGTTCGAGGTTTGCTGTCCATCGGCAACGTCGAAAGGTCAAGTTTAGCGAATGGCGGCGGCGAATTTGTAGTTGGAGATGCTGCTTGATCGGTTGTCGCTGCATCGATAGAATTTACTGATTCACCGCCTTGGTTCGTGATGACTGAGGGCGGTGCAGGCAAAGTCTGGACAACAGGATCCTGTCCGCTTTGCGGGTTGATTGCTGCCGTAATGGCGTACAGGCACGCAATCACTGCGGCGATCAGATAGCTCGGTTGGCGGAAATTCATGATGTGAAACGCAAAACTTGCTTCGACGAGATTTTTGCGCGGACGTACCTTTAGACTCGCTGGCGGTGCGACCGCCGAATATTTGTATAGAGACCTCTTCCTAAGCTAGTTACGGTGGCAAGTCGATTCAACTGAATTGGTGGAAAACCGGGGCTTTCTCAGGGAAATGCCCGGCTTTGCTCCTACTTTCATGCTCAGGTTGAGCAAGGCATTATTTTGCGATGATGCCGATGTCGGCTGCGGAAGCCCAGACGCCTCCGTTGGCGGCCGAATTGATTCGAATTCGAATGTAACGGCCAGTAACGGGTTTGTCGCAGTCGGCGGATTGAGCCGTTTTGACTTTCTTAAACTCCGTTTTGAGCTGTGGTTCTGGGAATTCGCTCGCGGAGTTGCTGATT
The DNA here is from genome assembly GCA_045105295.1 of Mariniblastus sp. Classification (GTDB taxonomy): domain Bacteria; phylum Planctomycetota; class Planctomycetia; order Pirellulales; family Pirellulaceae; genus Mariniblastus. The sequence goes on along the minus strand of JBGCDK010000063.1, from coordinate 51,822 downwards.
GAAAACTCAGTTTCACCGAATGCGCCATTCCAAGCTGCATCTTGTCGAGCCAAATAGCGGAACCCTGACACCTCTCGTTCACGACCCAAATCAATGACCAGCTCATGCGGGTGCTCTGCACGCTTACCGTCACTGAACTGAGAATGCCAGATCGTGTTCGGTTTCCCATCAATTGCATAAATCGCTTGCCGATCGTTTCCACGGTTCTCGCTGCTGAATCTGACTAGCGTAATGGCGTCTGCTGGAACCAAATTTTTGTCCTTGATGCGATTCATTTTGGTTCTTTGTTTTTTGGAGCGTGGCTGTGGGCGTGTCGACCCCCATTTTGCCTGTTGGTCACGCTTGTGACGCTCGGTGCTGGTGTACGTTCCAAAACTAACTGGCGTGTGTGAACTCTCGGCGAACTTTTTCATTCGCTCCAAAACTTCTGCATTTTCACTGCCGACATCGTTCGTTTCGCTAATATCGGTTGCAAGATCGTACAGCTCCCACGGTCGATCCTTTTTCGGTTGAATCGCTTTCCAGTTGTTCATTCGCACAGCAACTTGGGCGCCGAACTCCCAGTAGAGAAATTCATGTTGTTGCTGTTTTCGGCCGACAACATCGGTACCGAGTAGCTCGGGCAAGATTGAAAGTCCGTCCACATCGCTTGGTGCTTCGGCCTTGGTTAGCTCAGTCAAGGTTGGCAGTATATCGATTTGATAAAACAAGAGGTCACTCACTTGGCCAGGTTTGATTTTGCCGGGCCAACGAACGATGAAAGGGATGCGCAATCCGCCTTCGTAGAGGCTTCCTTTTCCGCCACGGAATTCAGTTCCTGTTTTCGGATCAACGTTGGGGCCAAAAAATCCACGTGGCTGTTGTTTTGTTTTGAAACGATCCTGTCCACCGTTGTCGCCTGTGAAAAACACGATCGTGTTGTCCTCGATTTCTAACTCACGCAACAGGTCAATGACTTTTTGTAAATCGTTGTCGATCATTGAAACCATGGCAGCGTAGTTTTTGACGTCTTGTTTGATCGACTCGTCTTTGATCCATTCGTCGTTTTTGTACATTTCCCAAGCCGGATCGTCGCTTGGAATGTCGTACATCCCATGTGGAGGAGTAATTGGGAGATAGCAGAAAAATGGGCGGTCTTTGTTTGTTCGGATGAACTGCAACGCTTCATCCATGATGGCGTAATGAGAATATGTTTTTCCTGTTCGTCCTCCTTTGTTGCCGTCGAGCACGACTTCTTCGCTGTTTCGTACAAGGTACGGCGGGTAAAAAGAATGTGCATGGACTTGATCGTAATAGCCAAAGAAAACATCGAAGCCATGTTTTTCTGGGACACCTGTCGAGTCACGCCCGCCGGCACCCCATTTTCCGAATCCGCCTGTGGCATAACCCTTCTTTTTCAAAATGGAAGCGATGGTTTCTTCTTCCGCGCGAAGCGGTGTGCCTCCACCGTTGGACCGCACCGAAGCGTGTCCCATGTGTTTGCCGGTCATCAATGCACAACGAAGTGGCGCACAAACAGGCGCCGCGGCGAGTGCTTGGGTGAAACGAATTCCCTCTCTCGCCATTTTGTCGATGCTTGGAGTGCGAATGTGAGAGTTGCCCATGTGTGAAAGCTCGTAGTATGCAAGCTCGTCCGACATGATGAAAACGATGTTGGGTAGAGCCTCCGTTTTCTCGACCGTTGTTTCGTTGCCGCGGGTGTCCGAGGACGCTACCATCAAAGACAGCCCGACGAAGAGGAGGAAAATACACTGTTGGGAAATTGGTGGCTGCATGGCAATCGCTCATTGGAGTGGATGTGGATGGATACAATGTAGTTCATCCGCTGCGGCCGGTCATCTATCTATCGCCGGTTTCCATAACCGTTTTTTGAAAGAGAGCACTCGCCAAGAATTTGATTTGGAAATCAGGCAAACGTGGGCTTACGGAGAAAAGGAGAAGATGTTGGTTAGCCAATAATATCAATCGCCAGCCAAGCCTGGACTTGACTAAGTCGCGGGCTGGCGAGGTTGGAGCGACGAGTCAGTTTGTTGCTTGGGTGAGTTCAATAGACCTTCGTGGCGGTACCACTGAATTGTTTGCTTGAGCCGTTCCACAAAAGTGTACGCTGGAGCGAATCCTGTTTCCGTTTTAAGTTTTTCGCTCGAGCAAGCCCAGCTGCCGGCGGTGCCTTCATTATATTTGTCGAGGTTGAGATACTGCGGCTTGGAAAAGATTCGTCCTTTCAATTCGTTGATCGCTGCCACGACCCACAAGCACGGTTTGGCAACTCGGAGGACCCGCGTTCGTTTTCGGCCAAGTGCTTCACCAATCGTTCTTCCAAGAATGGAATAAGTCATCGTATCCGTCGAAGCGTTGTAGACCCCCTGCCCCGTTTCGATCGAGGATGATTTGTTTTTTGATTCGCTATTCTCTGTTGCAAGACGGTTACCATGCTCAGCCACCAAAGTGATCGCGTTGGCCAAATCGTCAACGTGAATGACAGAGAAATCATAAGTCGAAAACGTTGGGACGAAATGCCAGCCAATATTTGAAATGATTTGGAACAGTTCTAGTCCATGCAAGTCGCCTTGTCCGAGCACGATGGGCGGGCGGACGATCGAAATTGGGACTCTGTTAGAATATTTTTTGGCAAGATTTTCGCAGGCCAATTTGCTGCGACCATAAAAACTAACCGGCATGCACTTAGCCGATTCGGTGTGAGGCGTTCCGTCCGCGTTAGGGCCCAGGGCCGCGATTGAAGAAATGTAAATCAGCGTAGGGTGGGTGTCTGCAGACGCGCAGCTATCTAGGACTGTGCGGATCCCGCGTAAATTCGTTTCGATCAAGTCCGACGAGTTCACCGCGCGGGTGGCGGCGGCTAAGTGATAGACGGTGTCACACGCGGCGATTGCAGACGCGACATCTGGATGATTTTCTTGTAGATCTGCATAAGCGATTCGACAACGCAGTTTCTGCAATTTGCTGACGTCGGAGGTTGGCCGTGCCAAACAGGTGACATCATCGCCTCGTTCAATCAAGTGCCTCACAAGTCGATTGCCGATGAATCCAGTTGCCCCGGTAACTAGGGATCGTCTCATGTCTCAAAGTCCCTTAAGCGAACATTGTTCTCTCCACTTCTTCGCCGAATTTTTATTTTCCACAACCTATTTTTGGGGTCAATATTCTTAACAAATTTTTCTGGAAAACTAGAATGGTGCAGTCGCGCTTCTTAAAATTTTGATTCGCAATCTAAATTGTTCGTGTCAAATTATACGTTTGGTATCAAGGACAGCAAAATTTGGTTTGTAAATTTAACTCTTCAACGTTTGTTGTGATTGTTCGGAGTCAAAGCCCAGATTATAGGAACCAATGTCGTTGAAACGCTTCCAAACAATACGCCAGTCGTGAATGGTTTCAAATCAACAGTCTTCGACGATTGAAACCTGGAAATCGTCCACTTACTTCTCACCGACCGTATTGAAGACCATGACTCATCTAACGACAAATGTTGAATTGATTCAGCGCCTCTCAAATCGTGAAGATCAGGAGGCGTGGAATGAGTTTGTCCAAATCTACGAACCTATGCTGATGCGAACGGCTTCGAAATTGGGACTCAATAGAACAGATTCCGTTGACGCGGTTCAGGAAGTTTTTATCCATCTTGGCAAGGCGATTTTGAGTTGGAAGCCGATTGAAGAAAACGCCGCGGGCGAACGCGGGTCGTTTCGTGGTTGGTTAGTCCGCGTGGCCAGGAATCAAATGATCAAGCTGATTGAGCGAAGCAATGTGCTCAAGAGCGAAAGCACTGGATCAGCAGCCAGTGATTTATTGGCGACTGAAATGGGAGCCCAAACCGACGACGAGACTTACTTTAATATTGAGTTTCGCCGGCAAGTGTTCCTGTATGTCGTTCAAAAGATTCGAAAGTGTTTCAAGGAAAAAACGTGGCAGGCGTTTTGGCTAACCTATATCGATCAGCGACAGCCACAAGAGGTAGCCCAAGAGTTGGGCGTGTCGTTGGGAGCAGTCTACATTTCTCGCAGTCGAGTGATGAGTCGCCTTCAATCGGAGATCAAGGTGCTAGTCAACGATGAGTGGACCGAGTTAATGTCGGCAGATTTGTTAAACGATCCGGCCCTTACGCTTTCGTTCATTCGAGACTGCTCGATAATTTCAGAATCCCATGACGACGCTTCGGGTAAAGATCAAACTGTTCAAACAGAAATAGAGAAAGAGACTGACTTATCTGCGGAGGGCGACGCCGATGGAACCTAAGTCGAATCAAACCGTTGCTAGTGAAATTCATTTGTCAGACGAACGGCTGATTGAATTAATCTCTGGAGAGGAATTTACTCGCGGCCAAGAGCAACAGCAAAACCATTTTGACAGATGCGGCGATTGCCAAAAAAGAATGGAATCGCTCGCTGCAGACGCTTGGTTGTGGGGCAATTGTCGTTCGATCGTAGAATCAACGGCCCAGTTGATCGAGGAAGCCGAAGTTTTGCGAACAGGTGACGATGCGATAGTTGATGAGGTAGCCAGTAATGCGGGGGGGGATGTATCGGTTGGACGCACCACTATCGATTCGACTTCCAAGCTTTCGGTTGACGTTTCTCGATTATTGCAACCGCCGACGCATCCCGAATTGGCGGGGCGGCTAAATCAGTACGAAATTGAATCTGTGATCGGCCACGGCGGAATGGGCGTCGTTTTCAAAGCGTACGACACGGATCTCCATCGGTCGGTCGCTATTAAAATGCTTCTTCCTCATTTGGCCAATCATCAATCGGCTCGGCAACGATTTTTACGCGAGGCTCGTTCAGCCGCCGCGATCTCCCACGAACACGTGATCGACATCTATCAGGTCCGCTCGGATGTTGAGCATCCGTATCTGGCGATGACCTATGTGCCCGGAGTTTCGCTAGGGGAGATTGTTGAATCGAAAGGCTCGTTGCCCGCGATAGAAGTCGTTCGTTTCTCAATGCAGATCGCATCTGGTTTGGCTGCGGCCCACGAGCAAGGCGTCATTCATCGCGACATCAAGCCAGCAAATATTCTTCTTCAGTCTGGTGGGCAAAAAATCGTGATCACTGATTTTGGGCTTGCTCGAACTGCTGATGATGTCAGCCTGACACGAACGGGTTTGATCGCTGGGACGCCACAATACATGTCCCCGGAGCAATGCAATGGTGGCCGAGTCAATGCAGCGACAGACCTTTTCAGTCTTGGTTGTGTTATGTATTTCCTGGCGGTCGGACGTCCTCCTTTTGATGGTGAGAATCCGATGGCTGTGCTAAATCGCGTCTGTAGCGCTGAGCCCAAACATGTTCGTGCACTCTCGCCAGAAATTTCAAAACCACTTGCAAACATTATTCATCGGTTGTTGGAGAAAAGGCCTGCTGACCGATTCAAGTCAGCATCCGAGGCAGCTGAAATCTTGAGAGAGCTTTTGGCTCATTTACAAGAACCAGAATCAAACGCGGCGCCAAATGTCCCGCCGCCGCCCTCAACCCGTAAAAAATTCCTCCGAAAACCGACTTTGATTGAATCGGCAATATTGATGACTGCTGCCATTTGCATCGGCGTGAAAGTGTTCAGTCCTATGTTGTTCGGGCCGACATCTCAGCCCACGTCGGCTCCAACGGTCGTCGAGACGCGTGCTCCTGCAAATTATTGAAATGTGAGAATGAAATTGAATTTGTTTTCCCGTTATACTTTCGTCAGTGGCTTAAACGTCAATTGAAACCAAACTAACGACGACTGTTAGACTTCGTTGGGGACACAATCAAACTGAATCACTCACACTCTTTGGTGGAATTGCAGCGACAAGTTGAGACTTCGTTTCGCCAGAGGTTTGGACGCGCACCAACAGTGGTCGCGGCTGCGCCTGGCCGAGTCAATCTCATCGGTGAACATATCGACTACAACGATGGATTCGTTTTGCCAATGGCACTCGAATTGTATGTCGTTATTGCAGCTGCTCCCTCGTCCGATTTTCCGGGGCACCCAACTCGAGTCTATAGTTCGTTGTTGAACGAAACCGAAACCTTTGAGATCGGAAAAGAAACTCGACCAGGTCGCAAAGGCTGGACCAGTTACGTTGAAGGCGTTTTCGCTGGATTCTCAAATGAAGTCGAGGATTCGATCGCAGCGTTTGATGCTGCAATCGGATCGACGGTTCCACTGGGAAGTGGATTGTCCAGCAGCGCTGCACTCGAAGTCGCCATGGCAACAACGCTAGAGGAACTCACCAACCACAAATTAGAACCGATAACAAAAGCTCTTTTATGCCAAAAAGCCGAACATGATTTTGCGGGTGTGCCTTGTGGCATCATGGACCAGTTCAGTAGCGTGTTTGGCCGCACCGGTGAGCTAATGCTAATTGATTGTCGGTCTCAGCAAGTCGATTTTGTGCCATTTGTTGACGACGGGATTTCCATTCTGATCACCAACAGCCATGTTCAGCATGAATTGTCGACCGGAGAGTACGCGGCTCGGCGAGCTGAATGTGATTCGGCACTTCGAAAAATCGGAAAAGAATCTTGGCGTGACGTCACCGCGGAGGAGGCCTTAAATGCCCAAGGGCGATGGACTGCCAAAGAGCATCAGCGTGCACGACATGTTGTTTCTGAAACCAAACGGACGGTCGACGCGGCTCGGGCCGTTCATCGCGGCGATTGGAAAACCGTTGGCAACCTGATGTATGCCAGTCACGAATCATTGCGGAGTGATTTTGCAGTCAGCTGCAACGAATTGGATGTCTTGGTTGAAATTGCCAGTGAGATTGGCGAGGGAAACGGCGTCATTGGTTCGCGAATGACCGGTGGCGGATTCGGTGGATGTACCGTTTCGTTGGTGCGTCGCGAGAATTTGGATTTTATCATCAATGAACTCAAGGACAGGTATCGCTCAGCCACAGGAATTGAGGCAAGTTGCTATTCCAGCCGCCCCGGTCGCGGCGCCCACGCACTAGTAGTCGGACGCAAGCCGTAGGCGTTTTTTTCTTAATGCGGTTTCATTTGTCAATTGAAAGCGTGTATCGAATCACACCTCAGCCAAGTTGCCCGACCCAATCGACGTCGACTGTGCTAAACTGATCTCTTCGTATTTCGAAGTAAAGTTTTCACGAGGCGACCATGCGTTTTGCTCAGAGTTTGAATTTTCTCATCGCTGCAGTTTTTATTTGCGGTCTACTTAGGCCCGCGGCGGCTCAGGAATCAAAAAAGCCAACCGTCGAGATCTCAAAAGAAGCGATGGAGATCCACCAATCCGGAATGCTTTTTGACGGGCACAACGATTTGCCGTGGGCAATGCGACAGAATGCTGGCTCTTCATTTGATCGTGTCGACATTGCGAAGCCAACAGAGTTTCACACCGACATTCCTCGACTGAAAGCAGGCGGCGTTAAGGCACAGTTCTGGTCAGTCTACGTTCCCGCAAGCACCGACCGTTCAGGACGGGCTCTTATCGAAACGCTGGAACAGATCCGGTTGGTACACGATATGTGCAAACGCTATCCGGATGTTTTTGAGATGGCCGATACGGCCGCAGACATCGAACGCATCTCAAAAGAGGGAAAGATTGCCTCGATGATCGGAGTCGAAGGCGGTCACTCAATCCAAAACAGCTTGATCGTCTTAAAGGAACTCTACGACCAAGGCGCTCGCTATATGACGCTGACCCACAGCAAGACATTGGCTTGGGCAGATTCAGCAACCGATGAACCAAAAAACAACGGGCTTTCTCCTTTTGGCAAAGAAGTCGTTCGCGAGATGAATCGCATTGGAATGTTGATCGATCTTTCTCACGTCTCTCCGAAATGCATGAAAGACGCTTTGGAAATCTCGAAGGCTCCTGTGATTTTTTCTCATTCGTCCGCACGAGCGATCTGCGATGTACCGCGCAACGTGCCCGATGACGTACTGAAATTGACGGCGAAAAATGGCGGTGTTGTCATGATCAATTTCTATTCTGGGTACGTGGTCCCTACGGACTTGTTGCCCAAATCCGCCACCGACAAAAAGCACTTGGGAGATGTGAAAACAATTTGCGATCACATCGACCATGTCGTCAACGTCGCCGGTATCGACCATGTTGGAATTGGATCTGACTACGACGGCGTTAGCTTTTTACCTGAAGGTCTCGAAGACGTTTCGGGCTATCCCAACATTACTCAGGAGCTATTGAATCGCGGTTACGACAAAGAGAAAATTCACAAAGTCCTTGGTGGCAACGTGCTACGAGCGTTGAAGGAAGCTGAAGTCGTATCGGCGAAGATGAAAGCAGTTGCCGCGACCCCAACGACTGCAAAGGAGTTGTTTAAGTTCACAGTCGACGCTGGAAAACACGATCGCAAAAACAGCTTGGTTCAAGGGTTTGTGAACGTGGGAGAGTTCGGAGGGAACACCGTTACACTCGCGGATGAAAACGGTCGTTTGATGTTGGGCCAACTGTCGGCAGCACCACTGGGTAGCGACGTCAAAGACGAGTTGCAGCAACTAACTTTCGTGTTGCCAGAATTGGCGGCGGGAGCAAGTTTGAAGTTCACGGCGCTCGACTCCGGCCTGAATCCGAATACGCAGTTCACTTGGGAAGAAGACGCTGATGTTTCGACTTATCTGAAACGCGGAGGCAAACCAGTTCTTCGTTATATGAGAGAGAAATTGGACGAGTCGTCACCCCAACGCCGGTACGCAACCATGAAAGTTTTTCATCACGTGTTCACGCCGACAGGTGACCGGTTGATGACCAAGGGGCCGGGCGATGGTTCGTTTTCGAAAATCAAAAATAACGGTTTGTTCCCACATCATCGCGGTCTGTTTTTTGGTTACAACAGAATCAGCTACAAAAAAGACGGCAAGGAAATGAAAGCCGATGTTTGGCACGGCACTAACGGATGTTCTCAAACGCATGTCAAAACAATTTTTCCTGAGACCGGACCGGTTTTTGGTTCCCACATCAACTACATCGATTGGAATGGCAGTGACGGAAAAGCGTTCGCCAACGAGACCCGTGAAGTGACCGCGTTCGACGTGGCTGATGGGATGGTAATTGAATTTCGATCGCGAGTAGAGTCGACAGTTGGAGCGCTAAAATTCCGAGGCGATCCACAACACGCGGGTGTCCAGTTTCGCGCTTCTCAAGACGTCCCGGATCAAACGAAAGCAAAAACGTTTTACATTCGGCCCGATGGTGTCGCTGAGCCAGGAAAGTTCAGAAACTGGTCAAACAAGAAGGGCGAGAATGAGATCAATAAGAATCATGTCAATCTGCCGTGGAATACAGTCGTCATTGAACTGCCAGTGAAATTGTCCGAGCGTGCTGCTCGTGCGCGAGGCGTGGAAAGTGAGAATCAGGCTTATTCGATTTCGTATCTTGATTCGCCGAAAAACCCAAAACCGTCGAGGTTTAGCGAGCGGGACTACGCACGTTTTGGCTCATATTTTGACTACGACTTGAAAACGGATGGACCCTTGTTTGTTCGATATCGGCTGTGGATTCAAAAAGGCGTCACGACGGTTGATGCAGTCAATCAAGCGAGTCGCGATTTCGTAGAACCGGTAAAAGTTACGCAGGAGTAGCCACTCTCGCTAGGTTCTCGATGCATAAAAAAGGGCAGCCGTTATGGCTGCCCTTTTAACTTTCAAGCTCGAGTTTATCTTGCCCGGCACAAAATGCGAGTTGGTTCAATCCAGAAACTAATTGCCCGAATCGTCCCCGATTGCTGGAGTAGCTGGTGCCGCTTCGTTCGCGGCTTTGACGGGCTCAACGCCAGCTTCTGTTGGAAGCTCACCCGCTTCAGTTGTTGTGCCTTCGACAGGGGCAACAATTGTTTTCGCAGGCTCTACCGTTGGCTCAACAGCAGGTGAAGTTTCTGTTGGTGGAACGACAACAGAAGGTGTTTCAACCTTTGGTGTGTCAGTCTCTTTGGTAGGTGCGGCTGTCGGATCAGCAGGTGCGACAACCGAAGTCTCATTTGTGAACGTGCTTTCAGGTTTCGCAACCGTGGCAGGTTTTTCGACTAAGACCCATCCTTCTGCCTCCGTCTTCTCAAACGCGAATTCACCGGGTTCTGAAAGTGTTGCAACTCGTTCGCCAAACTTACCACCGGCGTCAAATTCGATATTCCAATCCTGGCCAGCACCCATCGAGACAGTTTCACCTGGCTGAATTGTCAAGTCCGAACCGTTGACTTTGTACTTGAAATTCTCGACCGCGTCGGCTGGGAAATTCAAAACAATCTGGCCTTTTTTGGGATCGCTTGATGAATTTGAAAGAATGGTCTCGCCAGCTGAATTGGGGGTGCCATTTGCTGTGTTGGCTTCCATTGTCAGGCTTGCACGAGCAATATCAGATTGTGGATCGACAGTTCCAGCATTCATTGTGACAGACTCTGCTTCACCGGCGGTAACAACGTTGGTGCCGTTGCCGGGTTGTGCTTGCTCGGTCGTCGCAATGGTTGGTTGAAGCGGTTGAAGCGGTTGAACTGTGCCTTGAACAATCATCGGTTGGCCAAGCACCGGCTGACCGTAAACAGGATTGCGAACATCGCCGTAATAGTAAGTGCCTGGAGCAACACCAGGAGTCGTTCCGATGCGACCAATCTGTGTTCCCTGTTGGCCACCGAACTGCATACCGAAATTTCTTACGCCGAATCTGGCTCCCTGCCCGTTGCCAAATCTCATTCCGAAATTTTGGCCGCCAATACTTGCACCTTGTCCACCGCCAAAGTGCATTCCTGCTCGTTGGCCACCCAGCCGAAATCCTTGGCCGCCACCGGCTTGGACGACGCTGCCGATTCTAAATCCACGTCGTTGAGCGTTTGAGTCTTGTGTGCAATAGACTGTTACGGCCGCCATGACCGAGAGTGTCAAAACAAATCTTGTCAGCGAATTTGACATTGAGTTTCCTCTTTACATTGGAATGTAGGTCTAACTTTGAAAGGGGGAAGCGATTTCTCACTCCCCAAGTCAGAGCCGAATCTATGTCACTTTTGACTGGAATGCGAGCGGCCAGCAAACAAAACGAGGCATTTTTTCCTTAGCAATTTTCAATTGGTTCGTTTCGAGTCGCTGTGATTTACGGCGGACCAAGAACTGGCAGGGGTTACCCGGCGAAAAATGAAACGCAAAATCACACAGATGTTTCAAGTCTCGAAATCAGAGCCAAACCAAATTACGGTTGATTGGAACAATCCGTATCACCAGCGACTTGTATAGTTTTTTAGTAGCTGGTCTTACAATTTTGGCAAGCTGATCACGATTACGGCAGCAGAATGCCGAGAGACGTCAACACTTGGAGTGCTGTGCCACGATTGCTTGGGACAAATCCTTCGCGTTGGTAAGGCACACAATCTCCAGGACGGTTGTTGCCATAGGTGTAAACGCGGCTGTTGGGATGCTGTGCACCGATTCGATAAGCGGTTGACGGGATGGCCAAAAAGAATCGTGCTCCAGAGGCCACGTTTTGAAATGCGTTTTCGTTTCCGTACCGCTCCAGATTTTTATCTTCAAAATAGGTCGGGCGATGATAGAAGTTGTGTGCTTTCCAAGTCGTCGTTTTTGGTTGCGTGGGGGCAATTTTTAAACTCGAATAACTCGTGTGAGAGTCGACGATGTTTTGGTTAAAATTCTGAGCTTGATCGGCCGCCAACAAACCGCTGGGATCCGCTTGTGCGATTCCCATCAACGGAATTGATGGAATTGGAGATCGTACATCACTGAGGGCTGGTAACTGATAGGAGTCATCGGTCGATCGCGTTTCAGTTTCAGTGCTTTTGTTGGATGACTCGCTGGGCGATTCGGTCTCTACGTTATCGCGAAGATTAAATGTCGGCGGCTCGACTGGCTGGTCAGATTCTTCTTGCCGTGCACGCAGTGAGTTTGGGCTGTCAAGCTGCAGTCGATTTCGATTGACGTTTCGATCACTCTCAGGTTGACCCTGTGAATCGACCTTCGGTTCAAAATCACTTTGCTGAAACGAACTTTGCTGGACTGGACTGCGCCGGGGCGAATTTTGGTGGGTTGAGCTTTGCCTATTCAGATTCAATTGCGAAGGAATGTTCCGGCGGTTGTTCGAATAATCGAAAAGTCGAACTTGAGCATTAGGAGGACTGTCCGAGAACGAGATGCTCACGCCAGATCCCTGCGCCTTGAGAGAACTAGCAACGACGAAGGTTGCCACGCAAGCCACTAGCGTTACAGCGAAGTTCAATTTGATCCAGCTGGTCATGGAAATCCCAAGCAAATAAATCGTACGCTTTCCCAATAGAAAGCCGTATCCTTAGGATCGACGTGCTGATTTTCCAGCAGCCAATACAATTGTCTTGGTCGTTACGGTTTGGCTAATCCGCAAAGTTTAACATTGGTTAAATTCGCGTGGGTCTCGCTTGGCTGCCAGTGAGCGGAATCAGTTTTCCAAATCAGTGAACGTGGCGTTTTGAACCGGGCCGGAGTCAGAGAAACTTTCGAATGCCGCTTGTCTGGCAATTCCTTGGGGGTCGCCATTTTTCAATTTTTGTTGCTGATCCAGAGGAGTTGCTCGAATTGGATGGAGTGGCATGTGTGGCGCAACCGTTCCTCTTGTCAAGGAGGAATCGCTGATTACCAAATTGACGCGTCTTGGCGGATCGAAGTTGGCCGCTGATTCAACCATTGGTGGAGGAGTTGAGATGGTTTCACTCGAATGAATCACAACTTGATTCTTTAAAGGCATGTGCTGCTTGGGCGTTGAATCTTTTAAAGAAAACGATTCAAGCTTTGTTTGATTTGGAATTACGATTTGCGTTGGAGCGGCAATTTCAATCTGGTTAGGTGTTCTCAACGTTCCGCCAGAATGTTGGTTGACTGGTGCTGCTCCACGGCTGGTTTTCAGTCCCGGGATCCAATAATCGATGGTACGTTTTTTGACGCGAGATTTTTGAAACGCTTGCCGCTCGGCCAAACTCGCTGCTTTTGATTCGGTCAATGTAATATCGTGGTAGGCGAACAGTGTGCCTTCTTCGAAATGTACTGCCTTAATCGCAAGCATGTACTCAACCTGCGTTTGGAAGTATTGCAATTTTGCTTCGATCACACGTCGCTGGGCTTCAAGCACCAGATCGATCGTGGTGTCTTGCTCTCTCCAGATATTTTGAATGGCACCGAATTGTTCGTTTGCTGCACGTAAACGATTCAAGTTGGCTGTTCTGACTTTCGTCGTTCGCACCAACTCGCCCATCGCATTGCTCAGTCCGAAAATAATCTGCCGTTCCTGCTCTTTAAGAATCGAATGTTCACGAGCCAAGTTCAGCTCGGCGTGTCTTCGAGCCGCATGTTGCTGGCGGAATCCGATTGGAACGCTCATGTCGAGCCCCAATTCCCACTCTTGTAGATTGCCACTGGCCAACGTTCCATAGGCGCTTGAATCAAGCTGTTGCTCCAGTGTTCCACCTTGAATCAATTCGTTTCCATCACCAAAAAGATCATGCCCAAATCCTTTGACGCGATACTTACCCAATAAATCAATGCGAGGCAAAAGGTTGTTTTTGCTTGCCAATAATTCCAGCTCACGCCGTTTTACTTTCCACCGTTGTTGACGAAGTTCAGTCCGCAACGAAAGTGCGTTGTCTCTCGATTGACGCCAATCAAACAGCGACGCAGCGTCGATCGGCGTGTCGGCAGGAACAATCAATTGACTGTCGTTGAGTTTCATCCCCGTGATCAGACGCAACCGACGCTCAGCCGTTCGTACGCCTCCGGCTCGGCGAAACGTTCCGCTCGAACTGCCGTTGTTGGTTTTGGTTCCTTCATTCAGTCGGCCGTGAATCGCGTCTTCGACATCGGCGGAAAAACGATAGTACTGCTCTTTGGCTTGCCCGATGATTGCAGCGCTTTTCTCGCCTTTGTTGGCTTCAACATTTTGCCAGATGTCGTAAGCACCATTTCGGGCTTCAATTTTTGCTTCCAAATCACGATAGGCAAAGAAAAGATCCCAGTAAGCATTTTCAACATCGCTAACAAGATCACGAACTCGCGTTTCGAAATCCGCAAGCGCGATATCTGTGTTGGCTCTCGCGATCAATACGCCGTTGTAAACGCCGGGGGCGTTATTTGGCCCAGCAATTCGGTTAAAGGTCGTTCCCGCGCCCTGCAGTAACGGCTGGCGAAATTGTGCTTCCATCGCAACATCATATGCGAAACTTGTTTCGTTCGTCCCGTTGAACCGATTGGACGGCGAGTTGTTCAGCTCATAATCAATGACGTGATTGAAACCAAATTGGCCGCCCGTCGCGGCGAGTTTTGAAATTCCGGTTCTATAGTTTGCGAGATCCTGTTGAAACGCGCCCTCATCTCCCAAGAATTGATTGTTGAACAGTCGGTCGTTCTTTTGAAATAGTAGCTGACTATTAAAGTTCGTATCAAACGAGCTCAAGGCGGCTTCTTCGCCAAACCGCGGATCAACGTAAGCCATTGCAGGATCATTATCGGTCGCGACAGAATCAGGAGCTCGCAAAATCAGACCGCCCAATTCACGAACGACGGGTGAGTCTTGGAGTGCGCGTTGAAGACAGTCCTCCAGTGTGATCCGGCGGTAATTCCCCGCTTGCGAGAAATTGAAGTCTTCCAGTGGGCCGGTGTCGAATGATTCAAACGATTCCGTAGGACCGAGGTTCGCCAAAGAAGGCACAAGGTCGGGATTGGAAGAAGGCCCAAGTTCCAAATCGACGTGGCTTTCGAGGTCCAGAGCACTTGAGAAGTTGAGTCTCGCGCGATCATCTCCGCCAAATTTGCAACCGACCAAAAAGGTCAGCGTCAAAGCGAAGATGATGAAACGGCGAACCATGCTATGTTTTCGTCTCTAAGTCAAAAATTTGAACATAGTTTGCGCGCACTTCCCGCGCGTTCAAACTACTGCTAACTTTTATCGGTTAGAGAACATATGACAGTTGATCGGATCAGCTAAAATCTGCCTAATTCCCATTTGAGGTCCAACCCGGATCCAAAACCTGTCACATTAGGAACACAGCAAAGCCTACGTTGGTGGATTGTCGGATATTAAAAGTGTATGCATGCAAGAAAATGAATCAGAAGTACAGCTAGCGGTCTTCGATTCGTTGATCGACGGTTTAGCCGATCAGGCTAGCGATCCAGAAACACAGTCTGCAGTGTTCTTCTCGAAAGCTGAGCAGGTACTTGAAACGATCGTCAATCCGAAATGGTCAGCCATCGTAGCGACCGGTCCCGACGATTCTGCTTTGTTGATTCATGGAAATAGTACCGCAAAACAAGAGTTGGCCGCTCTGCCCCGCGATTCAAAATTGAGCCAAGGCAGCTGGATCGAGCGGTTTGCGCGTCCGGACATTGTTGTTTCGCCCATCCAAGGATCCAAGGGAGTTTGGGGATGGTTGATCGTCCGTCTCGCTCAACCGAATGCCTCGTCGGTACAGAAAGACGTCGTTGCCGGCGTCGCGGAAATTGCAGGCGAGTTTGTTGGTTTTCAAAATCAAAAACAGATTTCCAAGCAATTGAGTTTCAACGATGAAGTGTTTGCTTTTTCTGTGAACGCGCATCGGAGTTTGGATTCGAAAGAAGTTGGGCACTTCATCGCCAACGATGCCCGCACGTTGTTGGGATGCGAACGCGTTTCCGTTTTCTCGGTGGACCAAGGTCGCCCAAGATTGCTAACTGTTTCTTCGGTTGCCAATGTCGAAGGGCGAACGGAATTGGTTCGCAATATGAATTCCCTGATTGCCCGTGCCTGCCGAAAAAACGAACCGATATTTTCAGACCAAGTCCCAACCGATCCAAGGTTGGCAGCATTGCTTGAAAATCATATTGCCAAAACTGGCTTGCCGTTCGTTTTTGCTGTTCCCATTTTTTCTTCTGACGTGCGCGGTAATCGGTCCAAACGCCAATTGTCCGGATACCTTTTCGCTGAGTCTACCGAAGAGATTGATCGTTTTCAATTTGCTCGGGCAATTTCCCACGTCGTGCCTCATGCCCAGATCGCATTGACGAATGCAGGAGCGTTTGGCTCGATTCCGTTCCGCCGCTCGTTGTCGGGAGTTGGGAAACTGTTTCGTTTTGCAAATCTTTCGCGGTTCGGGGCAGTAGTTGGCTTGTTAGCATTAGTCGTTATTGCGTCCATGTTGATCAAAACCGATTTCAAAGTTCGCATCAATGGCGAACTTCGTCCAGTTGTGGAACGCAATATTTTTGCACCCTACACCGGGGTTGTTGATTCGGTTCATGTCAGTCATGGCGATCAAGTTTCTATCAACCAACCGCTGATTCAAATTCGGTCGACTGATCTGGATCTCGAAATTGAAACGACTGTCAACGAGATGCAAAAGTTGGAACAATTAAAAGATGCAAAACGCATTGCTCTCAACCAAGTTTCCGGCGCAAATGCTGATCCAAATGTCACAGCACAATTGGCAAGTGACCTTTCCGATCTTGATTTTCAGAAGTCATCGCTGGTTGAGAAGCAGAAGTTCCTTCTTTCCCAACGCGAGAAACTTTCGATCGTTAGCCCAATCGAAGGCCAGGTGATGACGTGGCAAGTCAAACAAAACCTAACCAATAAACCAATTCGGTGGGGCGACCCAATGTTGAAGGTCGCGAATTTGAATGGCGAGTGGAATCTGGTGTTCCGCGTTCCGGAGCGCCGGATTGGGTATATTCTTGATGCGGCGAATGATACGGAAGAATCGGTTGAACTCGAGTTTTTTCTTGAATCCAATCCAGCCAAAAAATACCGCGTTGCGGTCGTTGAAATTGGGCAGTCTGCGATTCAGGATTCAAAACTTGGAGCCGTAACGTTGGTAAAGTGTAACGTCCCGAGCGAACTGTTGACCAAACGACAGGGAGCGACGATCACTGGCGATGTTTTCTGTGGGAGTCGCTCGATTTGGTTCGTTTGGACTCGCGAGATGTTTGACGCGGTCAAACGCCGTTTCGTTTTGTAACGGTGCCAACTCATTTGGTTGTCGTTCAATTCGGAGTTTTTTTGCCGCTGTCAAATCATGCGGTCATCGAATTCGTTGATCAACGTGGGCTCTGCAACAATCCAACGACAATTTAGTTGAACGCTTGGTTCACCTGCAGGAATTCGCTTGCTCAGTGACACTGCGTGTGCGAATTCCATTTGCCGATGGAAATTATCTCGCAGGAGCCACATTCCAAATCAGAAATTCATTCTTTCCGGAATTTGCTTCGCCCGAAACGACTTGCGAGGCACCTTTCGAGTTAGTTACGAATTTTACAAATTTCACGGGAGATTGATGCTGGTTCTGTAGGTTTAGTAACTCTCGCTCCTCGCTCTGTTCCAACAAATCAATCGAGTTCCGTGTCGTTGCGTCGGACGACGTTTCAGAATTCCAGATGGTCAATCGACCGCTTGTTGTGCCAGCGATGACTCGTTGGCCATCATCTGAGATGTCGCAGGCTGCAATTTTTTGACCGTCCGCTGGCGTAATGGCGATGGGTCGACCCCAGCCTGAGTCGAGTTTGTGTGAAACAAAAGCCGACCCGTTATTGGAAACAGCGGCAAGTGATTGGCCTGTTTTCGAGAATGAAATTTGTTTGATTTGGTTTTGGCCAATCGCCAATCGCAAACCAGTGTTGACCGCCGTTCCTTGTTCAAACGTCCACAACTCAATCGAGCCAGATTCGCCTCCGACAGCAAACGAGTTCGAGTTGGGTGACCAAGCGACAACGCTTGGCCGAACTTCGGATCTTTGTTTGAACAGTGTGGAACCAGATTCGATGTCAATTCCGACAATGTCCGATCCGTTGGTTGAAGTCGCGAGAATTACCTTTCCATCGTGCGAAAGATCACAGCTACCGTACGTGCCGTTTGCGATGCCAGCAGGTTGAACAGAACCGTTTCGCAGGTTCCAAAATCGAATCTTACCGCTGTCGAAGGTAAAGGCTCGCTCTTCTGATAGTCCACAGGATTCGATTGGTGGTTTCGCAATAACACGCAAGTCAGTCACTGGATTGAGCGGATCGGATGGGTCGATTGTGGCAGTATTCCAATCACGTGCAATCGCGCCGCGGCGGCTTTTGGTGGACGACTGAATCGTGATTCGTCCGCGGGTATTTTCGTATGCTCGTTCCACTGTTTCGAACGCAGATTTTTTTGAGTTTGTAGATTCGTGTCGTCCTAAGCCGTCCAGGCCAGCGAGCGATATCGGAGTGGTTTGATTACTCGAACTGCTCCAGCGTTGGACTAAACTGCTTGAGCCAGGTTTGTTGACGACGATGATGTTGCCCGGGTTTCCGTCGCTGAATTTGGCGAACCGAGCACTGGAAAAGTTTGTTACTGATGAATCGTTTTTCAAATCAAGCAGCACAATTCCAGCGGCTGAATTTGTCGTAGGATTAGATTTCGCAAGCACCATGATCTTGTCGCCAATAATTCGAGCATCCAATACGTTTGGCTCGTTTTTACTGTACGATATTTTTGAAGTGTTAAATCGTTTCGGTTGCGCCCCTGAATTCAAATCGATCAGATCTACCCGATCTTTCCAGCTGGCAAGGAATTTTGAGCTGTCATCGAGAAAGTTGATCGAGCTGATCGCGTTGCGAGCCATTTGCGAACGCGGTTGCTTTATCGGCTGGATCTCACCAGTCCTGGTCGACCAAGCAAACAAACCGACTTTGCCACCGACGACCCATTCTCCGTTGGGCGACAGCTTAAACGTCAAAAGCTCTTTTTCCGTTCCCGTTCCAAAAACATTCTCTTTTCCATAATCGATGGTTCTTAATAACCTTGGCTCCGCAAGGTTCCAGATTTCAAGTACCGGTTGTCCGTCGTCTCGAACGATCAATGCTGTGTTTCCATCCAATGCAACTTGAAAATCGTCGATGGCCGAAGATGATCGAAGCTGCGTGATCACAGTCTCCAATCCTCCGGTCGCTCGGTTGTATTTATAGAAATAGTCGTCGCGAGATTGCGCGAACAGATAGTCCTTTGACAGAATGTGATTGGTCCAAGCCGACACGTCCCATTGAATCTTTTTCCCGTCTCGTTCAACCGAGGCTTGTCCAAGATCGTTGCCCATTGCGATTGCGGTGCCAGATGTGGTTGTGGACGAACGGAAGGTGGTCAAAGACGGTTCGTCGTTTCCGATGACTCGAGAAGCAGGTTTCTTTTCAATGTCTTGTTGGTACGTTGAAAGATCGGTTTTCAATATTTCAGGCTGGGCACCGGTCGCGACAGATATCAAAACGACGTTTTCTTGTGTTCTTGCATCAACAAACGTATTGGCGTCGACGTCTCTTGCGTGGCCTTTGTACGTTGTCGACGTTTTTGTTTGCCAATCCCAGAGCGTGATCGCTTTGTCTTGACCGGAAGTCACCAGCCAATTTTCTGATTTGCGAATAGCAAGGGCTTTCTGCTCTAGCTGCGCGATCGTCTGTAAATTTTGTTGTGCCGCAATGTCGCCAGAAGATACTACGGGCCATTGCGACAAAGTAAAAGTTCCAGACACGGGCTCGCGAACGCAACCAAGAATTCGTGTTCCAGAATCGTTTGCGAAAATAGCGGTGTTGATGCCCGAAAAGGGCGAAGTCGAATTCCACTGAATGCCATCTTGCGATCGTGAAAACAGGTGAACTCGTTGGTCTTGCGGCAATCCGTTGGGGTTGGCCGTTAAAATTTTTGTGCCGTCATTTGAGAAAGTGGCGGTCGAAAAAATTGGTCGTTTTCCATCGCCAACCACAAGGTTGATTTCGACGCGTTTTCCATCGGCCCCCCATACCATCAATGCCTCATCAAGTCCCTGCGATGTGCTTTGGCGCGATTTGGAGGGAACGCCAACGGATAGAACTTGTCTGCCATCGGTACTGAATTCAATGCAAGAAATCATCCGGCTCTGGGCGTCCAGTATTAGTTCTTGTCGAGGCGTACTGGGGTTGGACAGGTCAAGTATCCAGATTTTACCAGGCTGCAAAACTGAATCGGCCGGTCTGCCGATAGCAAGTTTTTCACCATTGGTGGAAAACCCGATCGCTGTCGCGCCGTCCACTGGAATGTTAACAGCAACTTTCTCGAACTGATCGGTTTGACGAACCTCAATCCTGTCATCGAATACCAATCCGAATCGTTTTCCGTTACGTGATGCAGCAAACTGAATGAGGTTCTCACTGGGATAGATGGCTTTTACTTCTCGATGGCTCATTTGGTTCAATCGAGACCACTCCCAATTTGTTTTGTCTTCAAACGAGTCCAGCAACTTTCGTGACTCGCGGTAGTCTCCCGCTTGGACACGCTGGGCAACGGCCGATAGGTTGCTCTTATAGCGGAGCAATTTAGATGACTCGCCCAGGTTTGCCAGTTGCGTGGTTAGTTTGGCGGCCTCTTGCGCGAATCTTCGTTTCGTGTCTTCGAGCTTTGCTTGTTCAGCGAGAAGTTCGCGGTTCGATTCGGCCTGTTGCCGGGCGACTTTTTCGTCAAACTGTTTCTGTTTCTCTTGAAGCTGTTTGGCTAATTGAAGTTCGAGGTCGCGTTTGCTCTGTTCTGCTTGAACGGCAAACTGTTTTGCTTGTGTGTTTATTTCAAGGTTGAATTTTTCTTTTTCAGCATTGAGTCTCTTGGGGAATTCGGCAATTTGTTCCTGATTTCGCTCGATTAGAACGGCTTGCTGTTTGATTTGATTTTGAGTTTGAGCCAGCTCATTGGTTTTGGTGGCCAGTTCTGTTTTCTTAGAAGAAACCTCAAGTTTTAGAGGTGCGATACTGGCCTCGATTTTGCCCTTTTCTTCCAGCGCTTCATCTCTGAGTTTGGCAGATTTGTAGTTTTCATTGATCATAAAACCATTGGCGACAATCCCAAGCAAAATCGAACCCGCTAATCCAGCTGCCAGCCAACCAACTAATTTTTTTCGTCGATCTCGTTTGTTTTTTCCATCGACGAGTTTTTGTTTGAGCTCAACTTCATCCTGTGTCTCGGGATTGTCGAGCATCCCGATGCCAAGATCAAAGTTCTGATCTTTCAAAGAAAGTTCGGCACAGCTAACTCGGGCATCACGCAGACCTCGTTTGGCCACGTTGTTACCGTCCCACGTCTGAAGCGATTCCTCAAATCCATATCTGGCTCTTTGAAATCCGTCGTAGTCCGAGTTCTGCTTCGCTGACTCAAGAACCTCGTAAGCTCGTTGGCGTAGCTCGATGCTGAGCTTGCGAGTTTCGTAATCGTTGACAGCGGCCAGCATTTCCTCGACGCTTTGGTATTCTTTTTCGCCATGACGAAGAGCACACAGCGCAATTTGCATTAACTCATCGTTGACATGCGGCGTGTGCGATACCAGTTCGTTTTCCGAGGCTCGGCGAATGACTTCATAAGGATGTTCATTTGGCGTGTTGCAATGTGGCGGGTAACCCACGATCAGTTCAAACAGAACCGCACCAAGAAGGTACACATCAGATTTTGGGCCTACCAAAGCTCTTGCAGGTGAGCTTTCTCTTCGGTCGAGATAAATGTCGGACCAATAAGTCGCCATCTCGGGGGAGATGTATGCCGGAGTTCCGCCGGGGCGCATCGTTTCATCGTCCAGCAAATCAACGGCTTGCCCCCAGTCAACCAAAAGCACTTCGCCAAACTCACCCAACATCACATTGTCAGGTTTCAGATCGCAATGGAGGATGTTTTTGCTATGTGCAAACCCAACCGCGTTGGCCACATGCTTAAAGATCTCAAGGTTCTCAGCCTTGGTTTTGGTCCGCATCGATTGCAGCCATGATTGGCCGCGAATCTCCTTCATCGCGTAAAAAGGATTGACTTTGCCTTCTTCGTTGGTCGTCACTCCAATGTCGTGAATCGGAACGATGTTCGGGTGTTCTAGCTTTCCCGTAAATTGAGCTTCGCGAAGAAACTCATTTTTCAATTTGAGATTGCGCTCATCCGATTCGCCTTCGGATTCTTGCAGTACTTTTACTGCGACGGAACGATCAAGCGGTACCTGAATCGCACGGAACACAACACCAAAGGCTCCGGAACCGAGCCAGTCTTCAACTTTGTAATCTTGTAGCTGGCCTTTATGCTCGGTACGCGAAACGGATCGCGGCGGAATGACAGTGTCTAGCCCAAGTGAATAATTTTCTGCGGCTCGCTGGGATTCACTGGGAGTAATTAACGTCGGTTCTGTGGAGGACGGTGGAGGAGTTTTAAGCGTAGGGGCTGCTGCGTTTGGGACGGCATCCTCTTGCTTGATCGTTGGGCTCGCTAAAGGTGACGTACCAAATGAATCAGCCGTTGATTTCTTAGAAGCCTGGTGTTGTATAAGTTTCGCTTTTTCGACTTTCGCTGCGCGCTGCAGTCTTGCTGTAGCATCGTCGGGGGTCTCTAGTGTTGCTGTTGGATCAGTGATTGTGGCGGGAAGGTTCGATTCTTTTGTTCCTTGTGGTTGTTTTATTGTTTCAAGACGGCTCGCTCGAAGGTTTGACAAATCCTGTTCGCAATGCGGACACTGCGCAGGAATGTCTTCCAACACAATTGGTTTTCCACAGTGAGTACAGTTAATCGATTTCATTGTAACGCGGCCTTGGAATGCCTTTAGGAAGGATCGGTGGGGGGAATCGAATTCAACGCATTTTTAATTTTGCGTTTCATGCGGGCAAGCCGACTGAACTTTGGTTCAGGCTTTGGATTTATAGGTTCGTCGTCTTCAGATTTTGTTGGATCCGATTGGATTTTGGTTCGTTGAAGCAATAGTGTGGCCGCCATCAGTCCCGCAGCTGAGAGCGAGTGAGGTCCGACAGTCGAGTGAGTCGTCTCTGGTTGTTGGATCGGAAAAGACGCATCCGTATCAGCATCGAGCTGGGAGCCTGAGTTGGGTTCAAAGTCGGAGCCGGGACGTTCTTTGGGTGTTGATTCAGGCTCGATAGGATTCGCTTTTTCAAGTTCCTGATTTTCGTTTAAGTTATCGAACTTGGAATCGCCGCTCTCCATGTCACCCGTTTTTAGGTGGTAAAAGAAGAGCTCATCGTCTCGATTTTGATAATCTTTGAATACCTTGTACCAATAACCGGGCTCTGCTTTTTTACTTGATTCGATTTCGTCGATGATTTTTTCGACTTCGTTCTCACCAATTTGATCGGGCAGTTCATTCGTTTCCGCGTCGTCTGATTTTGGGAATACCTTGGTCGGGTCTTTAATTCGAACTTCATTTCCAAACTCTTCAAGATTTGAAAGAGGAATAGAAACCTGCACCCATTTTAAGTCACCCGTTTCGAATGGTTGGACGTCGCGGTCGAACGTCAATGTATTAGAAGTTTCGGGAGCAGACGAAGAGATCGGCAACTCGGTAGTCGTCTTTATTTCGATGGGATTGATCGGGTTGATCCGAGGAATGTTTGGGACTGCTTTTTTCGGTGCGTCAAACTCTGCTCTTAAAGTCTGATCTGTTTCGTTTAACGCATTGGAAGCCGATGCAAGCGAGCCGGTGAAAAGATTGATGTCTTGATCATTGCGAACGGTAATGGTCGAAAACACGTTGGGCACGTCTTGGTGAAGTATCACAGCCTCTTTTGAATAAGCACCAATTTTCGGCAGCGTCACACGCTCACCGCCCTGCCCTGAAAATGGATGGAAGGTCGTTGGATTGTCTCGATAGATCACATCATCGTCGAAGGCTTCGGTGGCGATGTTGGGGCCGGAGACAAAAGTGTTGATCACTTCGGCTGGACTGCCAGGGCGATTGTCTTTGTCCCAAACAATGCCGACCCGGTATCCTTGTTCGCCCGTATGTCCATAGTCCAACACGATGTCTTGATCGGCTGATCCATCCGTGTTGAGGACGAGGATTTCCGTTGTGCCGCGAATGACGAAACCATCGTCACCAAAGAAATTTGCAAACGTCTGGTTGGCGTTCACGATTCCCGCGTTCGAATTGCCGATGACTTCGATTTGGCCGCCTTCAAACAAAACGCCAGGCGTGGTAGCGTTGCCAGATTGGGAGTAGATCGTGGCTTGCGGATCCAGGTCTGGCGATCGAGCGACGATGTTGTCTCGGATCGAAAGCTCACCAACCGAAGTCGCAAAAATACTTCCGTCGGTCGTTTGCAATCCAACAACCGACGCCGAGTCAAAATGTGAATTAACCGTTGTCACATTCAGCTGACCTTCGTGGCGGATCGCAATCGATTGTTCCAGTCCAGCATTCACTTCGCTATTTTCCAAGTTTGCGAGAGCTTGGATCGTTTCGATTGCCACTGCATCAGACAATGCTGTGGACGTCCCGGCGTTGATCGCAACGGATTGATTCGTTTGTGAAACACTTGCGAGGTGCACATGTTCGTCGGCGGCCAAGCCAAGGTTGGCAACATTCAACGCGTCTGCGTTTTGTTCAATCGACCCGGTCGAAGCTAAAAAAAGCGTGTTTGAGACTTCGGTTCCTTGGCTGATGTCCAACCCGAAATTGGCGATGTCTTGGTCGGGAAAGCTCGCAGCGATGACGACTGATGAGTCAAGTTCGATATGCGCGTTGTCAGTAACGACTCCCAGGCTTCCGAGGTTTATTGAGTCATCAACTTGATTGCCCAACACGATTCCCGCTCCTGCATTCAATTGAAGATGGCCCGTGACGTTCAGGATCGTGCTCGCCGTGTTGGTGATCGTCTGGTTCGTGAAAACGTAAAGCTCGTCGAAATTATTGATTCCGGAAAACTCAATAGCATCGTTTTCGATAAGTACCAAATTTTCAGCGATAATGGTGACAGATCCAAACGATGTGGTTGATCCACCGGAACCAGGCGATTGCCGGTCTTGCCCAAGCACCACTCTATCGGCATCAAAGGTCGCATTGCCAACCACACGTAGAAAGTCTGGATCATTATCTGCAAGTTGAATCAATGTATCTGCAACGAACCACGCATTCCGATCGACGTCGATCAATGCAGGAACGTCGTCAATGATTTCACCGTTGGATGCGTTTACGTAAAGATCGTCGGAGGCCAGAATTCTCAACAGACTGATGGATCCGTTCGTTGAAATCAAACTTAGGTTGTCGGCATTATCTTCGTTTGGTTCCGTTTCACCCGCGACGACGTTGTTCGCGAAAATGTCACCGCCTGTGGTTATCGAAATAGCACCGTCAGCAGTTTGGACGTTGGTCAATTCGATCGCATCAGCTTCGCTGATTCGAATGTCACTTGAACCTGTGTTCAGCGCTACTAGGGTTTCGACATCGACTCTCAGCGGTTGGTTAAGGCCGTTAGTGGAATCTCCAATCCCATCATATGCCGTGATTTCCAAATTGTTGGTGATGATGGATGGGCCTGAACCACTGGCGTTGGAGACTGATCCGCGATCACTATCAATGGCGTCCTCATTGTCGGCAGAAAGAATAACCTGATGAGTGCCTCCACCTGATGTAACAACCTGACCGGTGTCAAAAATTACATCGTCGGCGGCTGTAAAATTTACAACAGCATCAACACTGGAACTCAATGAAACGATTGAGCCGTTTTCAATTCGAATGTCGTCATTGACACTGCCTGAACTAATTGTTGTGAACTCCGAGGAAGCATTGAGACCGACGTCGGCACTGATGACGAGGTTGCCCGTTGATTGGATGGTGGCCCGATTGGCGGATGATGTTTGGTCAATCTCGATTCCTTGATCGAGGTCTGTCAAAACAATTTCACCGGGCGTATTGAAACGAAGGCGTTGGGAACGCACATCGATATCGGTTTGGTTTTCGCCGCCGATATTCCCGGCGGCGTTTAGGACAGTCCGACCATTTACAGTCGAAATGTTCTCAAGTTCAAGGGCAGTGTTATCAACAATGCTACCTGACGAATTTACTACAACTGCATTGTCGGATGCGGCTGAGTTGATCCTCGAAAGTAAAACATCCGAGGTCGCGTTGACAACAACTTGCCCAGCCGAATTGATGCGTGATCCATCGACCATCCGGAATTCGTTTGTTGAAAAACGCAAACGGTCATTCGAGTTTTGTGTGACTGCAACATTGTCATCAATGATCAAATTGTCACTTGCGATGAAATCCATTTGGCCATTGAGCCCGACATTGGCAGAGATCGTCAAAGTTCCGACCGTTTGAACGAAACCGTTTCCAGCGAAAGAGTCATCGTCAATGTTTAGGCCTCCGGAAACATCCGACAGTGCGATCTCGTTGCGGGCAGTGAAGCTGACGAGTTCGGTTTGTATGTCGATATCGCCAACTCCAGCAATTCCGATGTTGTCGTTGCTTGTCAGAACAATTCGGCCGTTGTTCGCTCTCAGATTGGCTGATTCCGCCCCTGTCGCATCAACGATGCTTTGTCCCGCATTAACAACGATCGCGTCACCCGCCGCGTCGGATCGAATTTGAGAAATGGCAGCCGTTCCATTCGAATTGACAATCACACGACCAGCGTTGGCATCGATTCGTGAAAATTCTTCCATCACAAACCGCGCGTTTGTGTCGAGCGTCGTCACTGAACTGAAATTTGAGATCACAGAGTTGTTTGCAATGACCAGATCGTTACCACTTTCGATCAGCACTGCACCATCGAAGTTCAAATTTGCATCAACCGTCACGTCGCCACTAGCAACGATAGAGCCGGAGGCTGCAGACGAATTCCGGTCGATGGTCAAACCAAATGCGCTGTCCGTCAGGTGGATTGGGCCGTCGGTGTTGAACTCAAGAAATTGAGATTCAATATCAATATCGCCAACTCCAGCGGCCCCAATATTTGCCACTGCATCCAGTACGATGCGACCGTTGGAAGCCGAGAGATTGGTTGTTTCATTTGTGGAGTTGTCGAGGATGCCGGCGGCAGAGTCGATCGAAATCGCGTCGCCAGTCGCTTGTGACATTATCGCCCCAACCGAAGTGTTGCCCGATATGGAGTTCAACGTCACTCGCCCATTACCCGCATCAATGACGCTGCCAGACGTTCGCATGCGGACTTCGTCTTGGCCAGCGACCTCGATGTCTCCTGTTGCCGACTCGAGTGTTCCGGAAACGAAAACATCGTTGCCGGAGCCGCTGGCCTGAATCGAGATTCCGGCCTGTGAGCTGTTGATCTCATTTGAGATTGCGGTGTCGTCTGTGACTTCAATCGTACCGGTTGTTGTAATTCGAATCTGAGCCGCTGGGTTCACGTTGTCATCGGGATTGGAATCGGCAACCGTCAGATCACCCGTAAAAATGTCACCGGTAGTGTTAAGTTCAATCGATTGATCCACGTTTGTAAAATTTTCGATTTCAAGTGTGTCAAACGTGAACGATGGGCTGAGTTGCGATATCCCAACTTGATTATTTGCGCCGGTGATCAGACCGTTAAATGCGAGGCTTGCGTCAAAATCATTTCCAAAAAAAGCGGTGGCAACTTGCAATTGGTTGTCTGCGCCACCATTGATGCTTTCGAGTTCGACCAAGGGATTCGCGGTGCTGCCGGTCCAGCTTCCTGAGTCGACGGTGAAAATGTAAGCATCTTGAGAAACACCGTTCACTACCGCGTTTTGTTGGCCGAAGGAAAGGTCCTGCCCTGCGTCAAAACCATCTAGCAATAATCCACCAGCTCCGAATACAAAACTCGCGCTCAACACCTGCCTTGGCTCAAGCTTGATGTATCCAATGTCTGCTGAAGAGCCATCAACTGAGGCGTCACCAAGAGACCCGGAGTTGCAATCGGGGCTTTCGATGATTGGATCACGTTTGTTTTTTGATTTGAAGAGATTCATTGACTCAAATGATGTTTGAGGTGGTGCCACTCAAAATTAAAGATCGGAACGTCAAAAGAGTTGAATCAATGCGATCCGATAAGCCATTGGGAATGGTATATTCACAACTCCATTGGAGTTAAAGTTTTCGGATTGCGTAAGTTTTGATGGGCCAATTAGAGGGTAATTCTGTCCAAATGAAACTTCATTTTGCGATATCTCCATTCGAATCTTGCCAGCAATTGAACCAGAAAGTGTTCGTAATGACTTCGATTCTCGACCGCGGTAGGAAGTTCCAGATATTCTTTTTTGCTTTGTTTGTCAGCAGCATCATGCAATTCCCGGTGTATGCCAAGCAATCTCGACAAATTCTGATCGAGAAAGCGCTGGTGAAAATCTCTGAGACTGGCAACGTGCCAGCGGAGAATTCTGGAGTGATTACGAAACTCTTGGTCGCTGAAGGGCAACAAGTGAAAGCAGGCGAAGTCATCGCTCAAATCAATTCGGACGCTTTGACGTTGCGATTGGAGCGAGCGAGGTTTGAGCATGAGTTGGCGAAAATGGCTGCCGAAAGTCAAGTTGATTTCGAGTATTCGAAAAAGTCTTTTGAAGTCGCGATGTCTGACTTGCGTCGAAGCCAACAGGCAAACATGCGAGTGTCAAATTCTGTTCCTGAAGCCAAATTGGAAAAACAGCAGCTTGAAAGAGATCGCGCCGAATTGAAACTGGAACAAGCAAAACGAGATCTTGAAACGGCGGCTTATAGGACCAAAATAACTTCCAATGAAATCAAGGCCGCACAGGCCGAGCTAGAAAAAACGCAAATCAAAGCGTCCATGAGCGGGCTGGTCGTCGCTGTTGAAAAACGCAAAGGCGAGTGGGTCGATTCGAGCCAGACGGTTTGCAAGATCGTTAGAACAGATCGCTTGAAAATGGAAGGCTTTATCACTGCCGAAGAAGCCAGTTTGGTTCGCAACGGAATGTCAGTCCGAGTGCGTTTTGCCCAGCCGTGGTTGGCCGCCAAGAAGGGTGACTGGCAGACTCAGGGGAAATTGGTTTTCATAAGCCCTGAAGCAAATCCAGTAAATTTGTTGGTGCAGGTTTGGGTAGAGATTCCCAATGCGGACGGAAGCCTGTCCGCTGGACTGCGTGGCGATATTGCTATCGAAATAGAATAGAGTTCTGTGATGGCGACAGTGGATGCAAATCTAAGTTCGGGCGATGGTAATGACGCGAAGATGAGTCTGCGCTTGCGTGGCGATTTGAAGTTCACGCGACGTCTTCAAGGATTGGCGAACGTCTGGGTGATCAAAGATCCCGTGTCGTTTACGCATTTTCAGTTTTCCGAGCGTGAGTTCTTTCTTGCAAATCTGTTTGATGGTGATCGGACGATTGGCGAAGTCCTCGAGGCTTGGCAACGGAAATTTCGCTCGCGTTCATTGACGAAAGAACAAGTCAAAACGTTTGCCGTTCGACTGGTGAATGACAATTTGGCGGTCGTTGAGAAAATTGGATATGGGCGTTCGCTTTTCCACTCGAATAGCGACGCGGTCAAGTCAAAACGGTTTGGCTGGATGATGAGTCCATTGGCAATTCGATTTCGCGGAGTCAATCCGAGTTCGGTTTTGCGAGAGCTGGATTGGTTCGGCCGAGTGTTTTTTCACCCGGCAACAATATGCGTTTTGATGACGTTTGCCGTGGGTGTGTTGTTACTGTTGAGCGGCAATTTCGAATCGGTAGCAGAACGCATTCCTGCTATCGAGTCGATGATTTCTACGCAGGGGATTTTGTCGCTGGTTTTGACGCTGGCAATTGTAAAAGTGCTGCATGAGTTTGGTCATGCGCTGGCTTGTCGTCGGTATGGTGGCGAATGTTTCGAAATTGGAGTCATGCTGTTGGCGTTGATACCGACGCTCTATTGCAACGTTTCTGATGCGTGGACGATCAACTCGCGGTGGAAACGGATGATGGTTTCGTTTGCCGGAATGTACGTTGAAATTTGCCTGGCCGCGACCGCAGGTGTGTTTTGGTTTTTGACCCCGCCGGGATTACTAAATGCGATGTTGTTCAATGTGGTTTTGCTGTGTTCGGTGAATACGGTTTTGGTTAACGGGAACCCATTGCTTCGCTATGACGGATATTATTTGCTTTCTGATTGGATAGAGAAACCGAATTTGAGCGCGGCGGCAAACAAGCAGCTTGGGGCAGTGGTTTCGAATTTGTTTTGGAAACCGCAACAACGATCTGAATTCAGTGCCGGTTTGTTGGCGTATGGATTGTTGTCATTTTTGTACCGATGGTTTGTGGTCGGAGTCATCCTTTGGGCGATTTTCGTTTTTGCAGCACGGTGGGGGGCTGGAGAGATTGGACTTTGGAGTTGTGGTTTGCTGTTGTTGATGATGGTTTTTGGTAGAGCCAAGCAAATGATAAGGGCGAACGTAAGTTTAAATTCAGACGTGCGTTCAAATTCTAGATCGCGTTCAAATTCAAACGTTCGATCGGGGCTCAGCTGGTCGCGTTCGGTGCTTTCATTACTCGTAGCTGCGGCATTGATTGCTTTCGTTTGTTTTATTCCCCTGCCCCGCTCAGTCTACGGCGAGTTCGAAGTCGCGTTGCTTCAGTCGAGCCAAGTGTTTTCGCCCCATGATGGCAAGGTTGTTTCGATGGCCAAGCCATATGAGCGGGTCTCAAGAGGTGATGAAGTCGCACGCCTAGAAAATCACGTTCTCGAACAGCAAACAGCTCAATTGGAAATCGAGCTTAATCGTGCCAAGAATGAGTTGACTCAATTGAAGTCACGCAACCAAATTAATAGTGGATTGGGAGGTAATGGACGTCCGACCGATGCTTCGGAGCTTGCTTCGAGGATCAAGGTTGCAAAAAACAACGTCGCTGCGCTGGAGGAAAGACTTTTTACCTTTCGAGAGCAGCTGTCTCGAATGGTCATTTTGTCGCCAAGTGATGGTGTGGTTTTTCCAGTCAGTGAACACTTGGTGGCATCGTCGGGGGAGTTTGGCAGCGAAGAATCGGAGATTCGGATTGGTTCTGTGTCTGAGCCGGGAAATCGTTTTTGTCTTGTGAAATCAAGTCAACACCTGATGACGATTGGTGCTCCAGCGTTGTGCCAAATCCAATTGCTTGTGAACGAAGCTGATATTGGCTTGGTCGCATCCGGGCAGATGGTACGTCTTCGATTCGATCGAATTTTGAACGAAGTTTTTGAGGGTACCGTGGGGGAAATTTTCGAAACACGAATCGAACAAGTGAGGGACGATCAAACTACGCTTGAAGAATTGACGAAACAATACCGAGTTGTGATCGAGTTGGAGGAAATGCCTGCTGGTGCGGTTTCTGGTTCGCTAGGGCGAGGCAGGATTTCAACGGCGAAAACGACGATCGGGTCCCGAGCCATGCAGGCATTGAAGCGGGCGATGAACACGCGTATATAATTTTCCCCGTTGTCGAACAGGGCGAATTCCAAAGATCGCGACGAATTCACATAAGATATCAGTACCGTGATTTACATTTCAAATCAAAGAGCATACGAAACCAACAGTCTCTCACCATTGGAGTTTTTAAAACTAATGTCGGACAACAAGAAAACTTCCCTACCTCTGATCGCGGATT
Organism: Mariniblastus sp.; assembly: GCA_045105295.1. Classification (GTDB taxonomy): domain Bacteria; phylum Planctomycetota; class Planctomycetia; order Pirellulales; family Pirellulaceae; genus Mariniblastus. Next base: position 20,556 of record JBGCDK010000063.1, on the reverse strand, counting down.
GCAATGGATGCGGCGTCTGCTGTTTTCACATGGGCTACCCGGCATTTATTTTGCCTCGCGAACCTATGATGGATAGCGAGATAGACGCCAATTCGACGTTGGTTGAGAAAATTAAAAAAGACCCGCAACTGCGCGAAGATCTCAAGGCGGGACACCCTGGTGAATCGTATTGGCATAAGTTGCCTGACAATTTACGAATCGAGTGGCTGGCGTTTGTTGCGGACTACGATGCGCCCGATTACGGCGAAGATCCCAAGACGTTTGATGGTCCTTGCATTTGGCTCGATTTGGAAACACGGCAATGCAAGAATCATCTGCATCGCCCAAACGTTTGTCGTGATTTCGAAACGGGAGATGCGGAGTGTCTTGAGTGGCGAAAGTTTTACCAAGACAAAATCTTGACCGAGTAAACCATGTCGCGGCGGTCGTGCTTTCGTAAACTTGGTTGAAATTGGTTGAAATTGGTTGAGGGCTAATTGGCCTTTTTGCGGAACTTCAAAAAGTAATTTTCGCTTAAGCCATTGAGCTGTTTTTCTTCAACGAGTTCAAACCCGGCAGATTCGATTTCGCTTTGGAAGACTTCTTTGCCCGCTCGAACGTGGTTGATGGTCCACTCGCGAGACTTCCCTGGGATGCGGTTAAAATCAATCACAATCAGCGTGGCGCCAGGTTTTAGAGCGCTGTGAAGCGATGCCATCGTCGATTTGGGATACTCGAAATGATGATACGTGTCACAGATGAATGCCAGATCGACTGATGCTGGTGGAAGGTTGACCGAGTCTTGTTGGCAAAGAACAGCCGTGACGTTTTTCTGTTTGAGTTTTGACGATTGGTTGTTGATGTGGCCAATCATTCGTGGAGAAATGTCAACTGCGAAAACCCATCCTAAGGTTCCAGTTTTTTCCGCAAACATCCGCGTGAACAAACCTGTGCCCGCGCCGATGTCGGCAATTGTGTTTCCAGATGTGATCCCGCAGCTGGCAAGAATTTCCTTTCTTCCGTTGAAGATTTCGCGGCTCTCGATTTCAAAACGTTTGATCCACTCTTCAGGGTTGAGGTCTGGATCAAGGAAGCCATCATTGATTCCGGGCCGCACGCTTTTTTCGTCGCTGGCGGTAGAGGCTGTTGATGGATTGTTTTTTCGTTCTGTCAATTTCTGTTCGACGTAAGCGATTGCTTTGGCTTCATACGCTGGCACGGACAATCCGATTTCTTTGGCCTCTTTTTTGGCTTGTTCAAGTGATACCTCATCGTTCAAAACACGATGGGCAATCCAGACGGCACCAACCCGAGTCGCGGACCCGCAATGCAAAAGTGTTATGCCGTCTTTGGTTTTTAGTTGGACGCAGACTTTATCGAGAATCTCATCGGTCATTGTGTCGGGACCGGCGAATGGAATGGACGAATACTTGAGCCCAGCCTCTTCGACAATTTTCTGTTCGTTCCATTTTAGTTCTTTGTCACGACGCAGCGTGATCACGTGCTTGATGCCTGCGGACTTGATGGACGCGAGGTCTGAAGGATTGAATTGCCCGGCAGTGTAAATGTCGCCGATGACATGAACATTTTTTGTCTCGCCAAGTTTCGCGGATGCAACGCTGGTTTGCTCTTGAGCGAATCCAGGCTCAATTAGCAGGGAGAAAGAGAGAGCAGCGAAAGCGAAACTGAGGCTGCAAACGATCGTGCGAGTGTTTTGACTGCGGTTCATAATTCAATTGCATACTGAGGGAGTTGAAGTGTTGGGAACGCGTGGGCTCAACTTCGTTTTACCAAGAAAATCTGTGAATGCGAACGGATGGGGCTGAACGAATGTTCTGGTGAAGGTTGCAATCAATCTACGCGAGAAGATTACGCGGTGTTTTGTGGCGTCTCTGCGAATGTCTGGCCAGAGTTTCCCCATTTAATCGGGCGCGGTTCGTTGAAATGAGGCGCGGGATATCGAGTTACGGCGAAGTTATTCTTTGAATTCTCGATACATCAAAACGGCACCGATGCAAATGCATGCGATGTTACCAAGCCAAGCACCGTAAGGAGGAAGCGTGCCCATCTTTGCTCCGTTCAAACCGAACATGAACAGTGGGTAGTAGATGAAGAGAATTGGCAGAAAGCAGATTCCAAACGTGGTCGCGTAGTTGGCCGTTCGCAAACGAAGTGCAACCGGAATTCCAATAACGACAAAAGCCAAACAGCTGAAACCATTGGCCCAACGGCGGTGCGGCACGACATGCAATCGTCCCAAACGATCCTCCGCGTTGATTTGATCTTCCATCCGCGTTTCCCAATCGGTATTGGTCAGCCCGATCAAGTTGCCAGTGATCATTTGGCTGCACGCTCGAATCGCATTCTCTTTTTTGCGTTCTTCTAGCTTTGCCGATTGAATTGTGATTTCGTCTTTGATTTGGCTTAGATACAGGTGGCTGGGGTTGCCAGTTGATTTTGCGATCTCTTCAGGCGACTTGAGAGGGATCTCAAGGTCTTGGTTTGGGAAATTGTACGACAGTCCTTTGTCGCCTCTGAAATGTCCTTTGCCCATTGCGAAAACGAGACTGTGGGTGTCGGGTTGAATTCGAAGTTCTGCGTCCTCTGCAACGACTCGTCTTGTTTCTCGGTCGTCGGTGACGGTGACGACTGGGTGGATCAGTTTTCTTCCTTCGATTCCTTGGACTTCGATTGAAAATTTTGGTGTCTTGAAACTACCTTCGTTTTTCAAAATGCCGTAGACGATTTTGTCGCTACTTTCGAGCACGACTTTTTCGATACCCCAATAGCTCCAGGCGAAGGAAACATCGTTAACCCAAACAGCGAATAGGCTAAGCAAAAAAGCCATCACAAGAGCAGGTGCAATGACGACAGATTTATGAAGGCCCATCGTTTGGACCGCGATCAATTCGTTATCAGCCGCTAACCGACCGAACACCACGCAGGCACTAAACAGACAGGTTGCCGGCATGGCAAACATTAGTGCTTTTGGAAAAATATACGGCACCAGTTGAATCAAAATTTCTGGGCCCAGCCCCCGATCAGCGGCTTCATCGACGACGCCCACAATTAACATCAGCGCAACGAAACCAAAAGAAGAAATCAAAAAGATCTTCGTCAATTCCCAGATCACATATCGAGTTATCAGTTTGGGATACAACTTGATTGAAGTGGTTAAAAACGAAGGAATGAATGCTGCGTTGCAGGCGTCTGCGAAGAGTATTGAAATTGGTAATCTGGGTCAATTGCAGCTTGTTCGTATCGATTTTTAATTGGTGAAAGGCGATGGCTGAGTGTGGGGCCTTTTTTGACTAGCGAGCGGCATAAAAAAATCACGCTCACTAAAAATAGCAAGCGTGAATTGGAAGTGGCTTCAGTTGTTGGGGTTTGCTGTGAAGCAAAAAGCTTGTGGGCTAAGCAAAAAGGTTTGGCGAAACTTGGCTTAAGCGATTTGCTCTTCTTCGATTTCGTCTAATTCTTCCTCTGATTTTGGTTCTTCGTCAGCGTTTGGGTCGTAGATCGTTTGGACTTCTTCGACTTGGCGATAGCCGAGTTTGCTGAGGACTTCGAGGATTTCGCTGCAAGTTGGGAACATGCGACCGCTGGCTCGCTTGTACTCGTCCATGGCTTGCATGAATTCGATTTCTGGATCGCTGTACTCACGCTCACATGTGGTTGGGTCGATCTGACGGCGACGTTTTACTTTCCGACGCTCAACGGCTGGGGCTGCAGCCTTGGCTTCTGTTTTGGACTTCTTTTTGCGGCGATCAGTCGTTTTTCGGTTTCCAATTTCGTTAAGCTCTGCAACTGCCTTTTTTGATTTCGCCATTGGTTTTGTCCTGCTAAAAGAGGTTTCAACTGATCATTTTGTCACTTTCATTTTTGTGACATGGAAAGATACACCGCTTAGCTGATTTGGCAGGATAAAGCCGGAGAATTTGCTCAGTAAAGCCTCAATGGTCAGGTAAAGTAGCCGGCTGTACCGGTTGAACGGATTAAGTATAGATTTTGACGCGGATTGGAACGCGAATAGAGTTCTTGCGCGGCGAAAATTTAGAACCCAGTGAGTCGCGTACCCTCGATCAGAGGTTGGGCTGCCACCAGTTCATCAACAGCAGAGGTCAAGGAACTCCAGAGAACTCCAACCAGGGTGGGCATGTTTTGCGGGCTGATTTCAAAACGGGCAGATTCAATCGCGGCTAACGACCAAAACGTTGTCTATCGATAGAGCCTGGAGGCTTGCTCGCGAGCGATCACCGTTTGGTGCGGGCGGCTTAAATACAGATGCCGCGCGTCTTCGCACTGTTCTAGTTTGATAGTCCAAGGCAAATCAGAACGAAGCGTTTTCATTGTGTCTTTGGAGGCAATCAAAATGGCACTTGGGTTTGCCCGTAGGAATTCCACCACACTGGCCGTTTGATTGAATCTGAATTGCTTCACGTTGTCCAAGCACAAACCTGCGCCGTAGGATTCACGACCGAAAAATACAATCGGAGCATCGGCATAGGCGGGCTCGGATTGAATTTTCTGCGCTGCAACATGGATCGACCGCTCGGCTGATACGGACGGAATAATTTGATGTGCGATAACCGACATCAACAGAAGACCGATTACTGCAAAGCAAGACCAAACAATTTTTGGCCGATTCGATTTTCGAATACTCAACGCCACCAGTCCGACGGTTACAGCAATCGTGAGGACGATGGCAATCGCAGTGACTGTTTGTAATTCGAATAGAGCGATTAGAGACACACAAGCAATCACTGTCCAAAAAGCCAACGCTTGAGGTGCCTTGGTTTGGAGACGCTCGAGGAACGTTCTCTTGCTCGCGATTCCTTCCGCAGGCTTTGTAAGTATTTTTCTTTCAACTAGCACACCCATTAACAGGCAGATCAAAGGGAATGCCGGCAGGATATAGGTTGGCAATTTGGATTCCGCGATCGTGAAAAATCCAATGATCCAAATTGCGGATAGAAAAAGGAAGCCTTGTTCTCGTGTACGAACCAAGCGATTTTCCGGTTTCCTGGACGTCATGAATTTTACCATTGAAGGCAGAAGGTAGGACGCTGGGAACATAAACAGAAAAATCCCGATCAAATAATACCAGAACGGCTCGCGATGATTGAACGCGTTTGAAAATCGAACGACGTGATGTTTCCAGAAAAAGTAGCCTAGGAAATCAGGGTGAATAATGGCTGTTGCGATAAACCATGGAGCTGCGATTAGTACGGCTGGCGCGGCGAACCAAATCAAACGGCCAATCAGTTTTGGGGATCGTTTGCTTGTGAATGTTGTTTGTGAAAGAAACGCAGCAGCGACCAATGGAGGCACAGCCAGAACGCCGATCACTGGGCCTTTGGCGAGTATGCCGATTCCGCATGCGACTCCTGCGAGCAAGGCAAACTTTCTCCTGAACCCGTCGCGGATCGAGATATAGCCACAGAGTAGCATCGCCGTAACGGTCGCGGTCAACGTTGCATCCATTGTCACGTAACGCCCGCACAACACGAATCCGCACGAAAGCATGAGAAGTACCGCTCCCATGACTGCCGGCCTGAACCCGACAACAATTTTTCCTAACAAAAAAGTGAGCATGACTGTGAGCACGCTCGCCAGCCCGATAGGAAGACGAGTTGCGAATGGACTGGGGCCAAACACGGAATAGCTTGCCGCGATCGCCCAAATCTGAAGCGGCGGTTTGTCCCAGTAGCTTTCGTTTGCGAGCTTCAGTGACATCCAATCCCCTGTTTCGAGAACATTGAGTGCCAGCTGTGCGTTGCGGGCTTCGTCCGGTTCGAACAAAGGAAAATTCAACGCAGTCAAAAAGACCATGCACGCGAGCCCCAGCAAGACCAATGTTGTGGCGATTTTTTGTTTTGACTTGTATCGTTTTTTGGGAAGGGCTAATTGTGTTTGTGGAAACATGATTTGGTTCCACCAATAGTGAGTCGCGATTCCAAATGATCGGTAGATTGTTTTCGATCGGATGCGTCCCAGCGGAAACGTCTGATTCTCAATCGAGGGATCTGTTTTCATCTCGGATGACTTTTGAACCTTCAACCGATAGGCAGTTAGCAACTCCCAAACAGAAGTCGTGTCTGGATTGGGATTTCTGATTTCATCCGGAATTCCATCGCGCTCAATCAGCGTGATGCCTTGTGTGAATTCATGTTTGCGAATTCCAAACAGGGCTCGAACAAAGAGACTGTAAACGCAGATCAAGAATCGTTTGAAACTGTTGGGTTGTTTGTTCTCGTAAAAGAAGGTTTGGATCGGACGCGTTTGGGCGCGCTCCGAGACGAACTGCCAGTCGTTAGAGTTGATTGCGAAACCCGGGTCAGCGATGGCCACAAGTGGATGTTTGGCGGCTTGGATGGCCTGTCCAAGAGTTGCGAATGATTTCGGAACAGGTCTACAGCAGACTTTCTGAGCGATTTCTGTTTCGTCCTCAGTATCAGGATCGATCAACAGAACTTCGGCACGCCATCGACACTTACCCAATGTCAAAACGGATTCGCGAATTTGCTGATCAATGGCTGGTTGATCGGTGCGTAAGATTAACGAAACAGATGGGAAAGTTTTGGGCATGATTCACTACGACGGTTCAGAAGGCCAGCGACTATTACAGCTGGGTGCCAATTGGTGCGGAACGTAGCGAAATGGCTCAACTCATTCAATGGAAATCTCTGGGGCTGACGAGTGGTCAAACGAGCCAAGTCGATGCTTGCAAGATCGAGCTTTTGGGCCTTTGTTTGGGAAGCTGAGGTGGCGTAGGGTGATTGGGGTGGCTGGCTTGATCTGCAAGGATGACCAATGGATCAAGTTGCGTTCGACACGAAATCGGAATGAGAGGCAAAAAATGTTTTGCTGGCTGATCTTCAAGGCACGAATGGGCCGACAATGGGAGTCCGTAGCTGCGGCTCTCTATCCGCGAGATTCAGATCCCGCAGGTCAAGGGATTCTGGGTGAAGTTCTACTTTCGTCCCGGCAATCTGGGCTACCCGATGTTCGACACTGCGATCGGCGGAAGTCGTTGCAAATCTTGCTTGACCAGCCAAACCCTTTCCTAGCATTGGTTTGTGTAGGTTGTCGCACGACCGCAATACAGCGTTTTCAACTAGTTGCCCCTAAGTTGGGGGTGAGTGTTCCGAAAAATTGTTGCAAATTTCAAAATTTCGTGTCGTTGAAATGCTTGCATCCGCGTTACTTATGTATGGGGCTGGTGCAGTCCAAGACGTTTTACTCAATATAAGCGTCGTTTATGAGAAAAAACCGTGACAACCCAAGTGACGTGCGGGCCTAACCGGAAAATCGTGAATTTATGTGCTGAGGAAAGTTGAACTGAAAAGCCACAAAAATAACTATTTGCGGTGTTTCGGAGCCTGTTAACCCATTTTCTTGGCACCCTAGAAGCTCGGATGTTAGAATGTACTGGGATACACCGATAGGATTTGTTAGACTCTTATCATTCCGGTGACGGAGACATCACCACTCCTTGGCTCCAATTTGGATCTTTCCGGTAAACCTCATCCTACCACAACGTCATCATCATTTTTTTACTTTGGAGGAGACTGAATGTCATCCACACATTCCCAACGACGGGGTTTTACCCTCGTTGAACTACTGGTCGTGATCGCGATCATCGGCATCTTGGTCGGTATGCTATTGCCAGCTATCCAATCAGTCCGTGAAGCAGCGCGTCGCGCAACATGTTTGAACAATATTCGCCAGGTCGTTTTGGCGTGTCATATTTACGAGAGTGGCAATCAGCGTTTTCCACCTGGATCATCGGCCCCAACTGGAGGTGACCTGTACGGTGAAAGCATGTTGGTTCCTCTTCTCCCGTTCATCGAGCAAGTCAACTTGTACGATGATTTGCGTGCATCTGGAATCTCACCCGCTCTACCTCGCTTGGCAGCATTGTCAAACGCCCGAGTTCCTTTGTTCATGTGTTCTTCTGCGACACAAGAAGACGAACTCGTAACGATTGCTGATCAGGGAACTTACACTTCTCATTACTACGGTTCTTTGGGTGACTACTTCACTCAATCCACTACTTTCCCAGTGGCTGCCACTGGTGGCGGCGGTGGCGTGGCTGGCTATTCAGGTATGTTTTCTCCTTGGTCATCGGTGCCAACTGCCCCAAATGGAGAGAGTGCGTATTACACGCGAACCAATTCCAAGAAGTTTGGTGATGTTCGCGATGGTGCCTCCAACACTGTTGCAATGATTGAAAAATCACGAAGCAGCAACTCAAAGGGCGCTGTTCCTTACACACCTGTTTATCCTGGATGGGGTTTTGGACACCAAGCAATTGCTCCTGGTACAAACCCTCCGCCAGCAGCACGTTTGATTGTTCAGATTTTCAGTTCCAACTCAGTTGGAGTAAACCAAATCAACCAGCACGCTGCTGACGGATCGCCTGTTCATGGTCCTGGTGCGTACGGAATGAACCAACTCCCAATGGGCAGTAACCACCCAGGTGGAGCTTTGGTCGCAATGGTTGATGGATCATCAACTTTCGTTTCGGATCAAGTAACTCTGGACATTATCCGAGCCATGACTGGAATTCGTGACGGCGTAACGGCTGCATTCGAGTAATCGTTTAAGCACGCTTGAATTATCAGAGCAGGTCCGCATTGGGCCTGCTTTTTTCATGCGCGGTCTCCAATAAATCCACAGAATTTGCGAATCGAATGTTGTAGTGCCTTTGGCAAATGACGATAACAAAGTCGTCAAAAGAAGAAGGGTTGAAGAAGGGTTGAAGGAATCGCGATGGCAAAAAAAGACAAAAAGAACGGCGTTGTTGGGTTTTTGATGGGCCCGACAATCATCTTCATGGCGTTGACTGCTCTCTGGAAAAACGAAACCAGATTTGATTACTATCGAGCAGCGGCTCGGACAACCGCGGTCAGTTCCGTCGATGAAGCCAGTGACAATCAGCTGATTTCTCACACTGGATCCATGGATCGCGGCCTTACGATCCACGGAGAATATGTCAAGTCTTTCGAAGGCTATCTAACCGTCTCGCGTTCAGCAGAGATTTACGCATGGGACAGAAAAAAGGATTCAGACGACCACGTGACATGGTCAAAACGCTGGATGAGTAACGTCGAGCGTAATTCTCGAAACTCAGGTATCAGGCAGCGTCTTTCTTCCGGACGATTCTTTCCCGAGTACTACGAGGTCGGTGATCTTGAAGTGGAAGTGGATCAGATCGCGTTCGTTGATTCCAAACGCGAGATTGCTCCTGCGGATTTGGAACTCACTGGTAACGGGCTGACCGCGTCTTTCAAAACGGGAAGCGATTATTTTTATCTGTCCAGTGGAGGTTCGGGGCAGCTTGGCGATGAACGCGTTTCTTATCGCGGTATTCCCGTCCCGAGTGTAGCGACCTATTTTGGAAAATTCGCGGATGGAAGAGGCACGGTATACGATGACGAAAAACGCACCGGGTTCATTAACTCGATGATCGGCGACACGGGGGTACTGCACTACTTGGTTGCAGGCGATCGCGACGTTGCGCTGGCTTCGATCAAAACGGACATTGTCCGACTGAAGTGGATGGTGCGTGCAGGCGGAACAGCAGTTGTCGTCCTTGGGTTCGTGTTTTTCTTTTCAAGCATCGTTGGGTTTATGTTCGGTATCCCAGGAATTGGCTGGTTGGCCGAGCAAGGCGTGTTTCTTTTCAGCGTCTTGATCGGTATCCCATTAGCGGTGTTCACAATTGTCTGTGCCTACGTGGCGGGGCATCCAATATTGTTGGGATTGTTGATCGGATGCGCATTGGCGGGCATTTACTGGGCTTGGTCGAAACGAGGTAAGGCTCGGCAAACACAAGAAGCAGTCAAACATAGCTTGGACCGCAAGTATGGTCATGAGTTGCAAGTCGACGAAATCAAAGAGCTTGAATTCATTAGCTTGACGAACCTAGCCATGGGGGATGCGGAAATGGCGAAAGACGAAATGGATTTCCTCTACGATTGGGGCAAAAAGCAGGGGTGGGACAAAGTAAAGTGCAACGAGTTAATCGGGCGTGCCTCAGATCGTCCCGCGAATGAATCAGAGGAAACATCGGATTCGTTTCTGCAAAGTTTGATCGAGCTGGCTTTGGCCGACGGCATTTTGTCGCCGTTTGAAATGCGTACCATTCGAACAGCCGCCGATCGGGCCGGGTTTGACCGAGAGACAGTTAACAATCTAATGGACAAAGTTCAAGAGACGGCTCTTGAACAGGAGTATAAGTATCAGGCGTAGCCGGCGAAGCGATACTGCGGCGGGAAGTGTTTTGTGACGGCGCTCCGCGGCCAGCTGTTGATGCACTGGGTGCGAAGAGCCCAGTACACACCAACACCAAAAACAACGGCAGCTGCAAATTGAAATTCGTTTAATGTCGAGTTCCTGCTCAATGGCATGCTTAAACCAAAGCAACCTGGCCGCGTTTTTTCGACGAGAACGTGCGCCCGGTGGAGAACCCGCAATTTGGTTGTGGGATTGAACCAACCGTCGGCGACCGCTTGGCTGACCTGATGCTGTTGGCTGCAAAAAAAGCCCTAAGTCGAGCACTTCTCGCTGGAACTTTTTGCCCCGGGTTAAAGAGTCCGAACCGCTAGAAAAATGTCCACCAACTTCATTTCACAACCGTTCATCTGAATGGTTGTGTGAGTTGTCGAAGATTGGCTGTTGTCGATTGCCGAAGCCACGGCATGTCTCCGCCTAGTCACCCCAGATAGCCCCCGCTGTCTGGGAGATCCAGATTCCTTGATTCAAATTCAAAGAAATGCCGGATTTTTCCAAAATTGGGATTGAGTGGGGAACTCATTCGGCCGCCCAACATCTGAATGCCTAAGACAGGTTGCGTCTCCCCAGATCGCAGTTTTGCACGCAAAAAGACGAGTTTTTTGGCAGTGTGATCGGCCTCGTAAATTTCGTTTTGAGGATCACTAAGTTGTCGGGTTTTAGTAATTGGGTTAATTTATTGGTCTCCCCATCAAAGGAATTTTGTGAACTTAGCGAAGCTTTTGATTAATATCTTACCTATACGTTTATTTTGTTTTTGCCTTGGAGCACGTTCTAAGAACGTTTCTGGGGCCATGTCATTCGCTGGGCACGAGTTCCTACTTGTCTTTCTCGCCACGTCTGAATTCATACCAAGAGGATTTTGAGAATGAGTCTTAATCGCCATATGTCTTCCCTTCGTCGGTTTTATTCCAATAAAAACCGCCGTAGAAACTCCGCTGCCCAAAACGCAAACGACTACCAAACGCTTGAGCCAAGACAATTGCTCGCGGTCGATGTGGGGATAGATTTTACCAGTGAACAGTTTGGACGAGGTGGAGTCGGTAACCCGGCTGACGTCGCTGGTGCTGTTGGTCCTAACCATGTGATCGAAGTCGTCGATAACGTGTTTAAGATCTACGACAAATTTACTGGTGCTGAATTAGTCAACAAACCGTTGGATCAGTTCTGGACCGATGGTGGCGGGGCGGGCGCTCAGTCAAGCGGTGAGATGGTTTTGAACACGAACGAAGCTCGTGTTCTTTACGACGCCGACACACGACGTTGGTTCATGACCTCGGTCAGTCGCCAGGATATCAACACGGGGCTCGATGGCGTTCAAAGCGCGATTTTGGTTGCCGTTTCTCGAACATCCAATCCAACTCAGGATTGGCAAAGTTTGCGAGCCGCGTATGACACGGACAACGATGGGTTTCCAGATGCGATTTTCGATGGTGGAATTTTGCCTCCAGGCGGCAACCCTGCGAACGCTGGATTGTCCGTTGATGATGAGAACTTGTACATCACATTGAACCAAGGAAGCCCCTTTGCTCCAGATCTAACTTACGTTCTCCACAAAGACACAGACTTGGTTGTCGTCCAACCGAATCACGGCAACAAATCTATCCTTGGTGGTGCGAACAACCTTCACTTCCAATTGGATGTAACTGGAACCGTTGCAGGAACGCACGGAATCCTGGCTGGCAATGGTGGGAATCAGATTACTTGGGTGGAAATCATTGATGGCGACATTCCTGGCGGTGCAACCCAGGTTGTCGATCCAGTGACTGTCGATCCGTACGAAGCGCCGCCTGTGTTCGTGCGGCAATTGTTTGATCCAGATCTGACCAATGCCGGAACAGAGTTTCTGTCAGCACCGGTTCGCCATGGCGACAGTCTGTGGGCTGCCCATACCGTGATGTCTTCCAACGGATCGACCAGTGCAATTCGATGGTATGAGTTCAATGTAAATACGAAATCTGTATCGCAGTCAGGGACTCTTGAGCATGCGACAGACAACTACATTTATCCTTCGATCTCCGTAACCGGAAATGGTGCAGTTGCGATTGGGCACACGACCGTAGGTATCGATAGGTTCCCAGCACACTCCGTGTCAGTCGGCTACAGCAACAACGGTAGAATGGTTTTTGAAGAGCCGTTCATCATCAAAGACGGCGAAGGTGGTTATTTCGATGGTGATGGTAACCGCTGGGGCGATTACATGAGCACCGTCGCTGATCCAGATGATCCAGATAAAGTTTGGGTGTTTGGCAAGTGGTCTGACGATTCGTTTGACGGACAAACTCAAGTCACTGAATTGACTTTGGTCGGGGCCAGTCCAGAAATTGTCGCCGACGGAAATGACAACACAATCATCGTCCGAAAAGTCGACGGCGATCCGACGCAAATTGAAGTCGAAATTGATGGCGTCGTTGATCCGTTAAATGTTTACGAAGAAGCTAATCTCTATCGCCTTACACTTGATGGCGGCGGCGGCGATGACACGTTCATCGTTGACGACACAAACGGTGAAATGGATTTCGGTGAACCTCGTACTGCAACGAGTGAACCTGGTGGAGTCGTTTTCGTAGGTGATGGCGACGATCAAGTTGAAATGATCACCTCCGAGACAACCAACTGGGAGATCGGACTGGATGGCTCAGGTCTTGCTGGGCTGGGAGATGACTTCCCTGCTGACTGCGTAGATCAACATGAAGACTCGGTTCGGTTCACACTGAATTTCGAACCAGGCTCGTTGTGGTTTGACACAACTCCAGTGACTGATCCTGTTTACACAACTTATGGTGAACAGCTTCGTGGTGAGCTGCAGAATTATTTTGACACTGTGATCGCACCTGTGTTTGCCGGTGATTTCGATCTAGCGATTGATATCAATGACAACGAAGGCGACTCGTTTGCCTCGGCGACTGCGTTTGGCCAAGGTTTCACGGACGTCAATGGACAGATGTTATGGGTCGCATCGCCTTGGTCAATCCTGACTGGCCGTGGTGATCGAACCCCAGGCGGCAGCGACGGTGTGATCAACTACAACCTCGACCTTGATCTCTACGGTGGAACCGCGACTCCTGCTCAAGAAGCCGCATCCCGTCAAGCTTTGTTGGACAACGTTCGTGGTGGACTGACACGTAGCACGTTCTTCAACATTCTTGGAATGGAATCGGAAATTCCAAACGAAATTCGTGGTGCAACGGATCCTCGCGGTACTCGCAACCGCGCTACTGTGATGGATCTTCAGTACCGTGACAATGTCGATAATGTGCTGGTTGATAACTACGACGCCGGTGACTTTACTTTCGAAGTCCAGAACTATGCAACAAATCCAGGAAGCTGGGCCGGCGATAATTCCGGTGTTTACTTCTTGGGCATCGACGACGCTGGCAATCCTATTGAGTTGCCGGTCAACTCAAATAGTCAGTTAATTGACTTTGATACGCTTGCTTCTGCTCTCGCTGGAACTTCTCGCGATGGAGCATGGGGCGATGTGGTTGAGCAAGATCGAGCATTTTTGCGAGGTCTTGGTTACGATCTGAATCCTGTTACACCTCCAGTGCTTGGTAACGGTTTGCCAATCATGTTTTCAGGTGTTGACCAGATTCAAGGCGGTAGTGGAGTCGATAATTTCTGCATTCGATCTTCCAATGTTGACCTTGAGATCAGTGGTGGAATCGGCAACGACCAGTTTATTGTTACAGGATTGGGTGTTGGAGCGATCGACCTGCTCGGTGAAGCTGGCGACGATACTTACGATGTTACGTTCAGCCCAGAAGGTGTGATCACAATCATCGACAGTGTTGGAACTGAAAGCGATACTTTGATTGGTCGCGGAAGTACCGACAGAGACACGTTTATCTTTGACGAAGGTGGTGTCAATGTTAACGATGGCCTGTTGGTCTACGTGGGTGTTGAGAACGGTTCGTTTGATGGACTTGAAAATGACGACACATTCATCGTTCGCGGAAACAACGCGACGTTTGATGGCGTTGTTGAGATCACTGGTGGTGACGGAAATGACTCTTTCATTGTCGACGCGGGTGGAAATGCCAACACGCTAGGTATTTCAGTCAATGATCCTGCTGGCGATCCTGCCGATCAATTGCTGCTTGAAATCGGCGGTCCGAATGTCACCGAAGTGTTCCTTGGCGACACGATTGAAAACTATACAGTCGATGGCTCATTCGTTGTTGACGATGTCAATGGAACGCCAACCGTTGCAGGTGGAATTAACCTGATCGGTGATGGTGATGATCATTTGAATTTTGAGACCACGCTTGATGCGCTTTGGGATGTGACTAGTGATGGGACAGGCATCGTTACAACCGACGTCGAACCGATGACGTTTACTGGTCTCGATGAAGTCGACGCAAGTCATGCCGTTGACACTGTTAACGTAACCATGACCGGCACCGATATGACTTTCCGAACTCGGGAAGCCAATGATGTGATCAACATCAACAACACTGGTGCTGGAATCGTTACTGTCGAGGCTGGGGACGGGGAAGACACTTTCAATGTTGTTAACTCTGGTGGCGGCGTCGAGTTGTTCGGCGGAAACGACAACGATTTGTACAACGTCGCCAACAACGGCGGTCCAATTAACCTGTTCGGTGAAATGGGCGATGACACTTATGTTGTCGACATGAACAGCACAGGTGATGTGAACATCGTTGATTCCCCGAACACCGAAAGTGACACGTTGATTGCCAACGGAACGGCCGGTGGAGATCACTTTATCTTCGACGTTGATGGAATGAGTCTTGGTGGTGGCGGAGGCGGAGTTGGAGCTGGTTCGCTCTCTTACGTCGGTATTGAAAATTTCGATTTTGAAGCTGGCGACGGCGACGACTTGTTCGAAGTCCGCGGCGGCAGCGTTGATATCTTCACGATCGACGGAGGCGTTGGAAACGATCGTTTCTGGGTTAACGACATGGGCATGGGCGGCAACGCCAATACATTGACAATTTCGGTTCGAGACCCTCTCGCTACGCCAGCTGATCAGCTGCGTCTCGATATTGCGTCATACATCACAGACACGTTCTACGCAGACTCGATTGAGAATTTTGAAGTCGACGGTTCGTTCATCCTTGATACCATCAACGGAACGCCAACGGTTGCAGGTGGTTTGAATTTGATCGGTGATGGCGACGAAGAGTTGATTGTTAATTCTTCACTTGCTGCTGGTTGGGAAGTCACAGGGGACGGTGCCGGTACATTGACGATGGACGTCGAGCCTGCAACTTTCTCTGGGCTTAGCCGCATCGAGGGAAGCCAGGGCGTCGATACGGTCAACGTTTCCAATACTGGAACTGATCTTTTCATCGACACGCGCGATGGTGAGGATTTGATCACAATCGACAACGTTGGTGCTGGAATCGTAACCGCTTGGGGTGGTCTTCTAGCTGACACTATCAATGTTCTCAATGCTGGACTCAATGGCGTTATTGTCGACGGCAAATCTGGCGATGATGTGATGAGTGCTATCGGTGTCGGCGGGCTGATTTCTCTAATCGGTAGTGCTGGCGACGATACGTTTAACATCGACTTTAGTGCTGGCGGAATGTTCTCTGTTACCGATGTCGTTGCACTTCACAATGATCGCTTGTTCGGAACTGGAACAGGATTAAGTGACACATTCGTTTTCGATGGTGACACAGTAACAGCTGCAGGCGGAACTTTGAGCTACGTCGGAGTTGAAACGCTTAGCTTTGACGGCCTTGGCGGCGACGATATGTTCGAAGTTCGCTCAGCGATGTCAGACGACGTACAGTTCGTTGGTGGGCTGGGCTCGGACACATTTATGGTCAACGACATGGGTGTCGGGGCCAATGGAAACGTCTTGGATATTTCGGTTGATCAACCTTCACAATCTCCTGCCGATCGGCTTCGGTTGGATGTGAGCTCTGTCATTGCAGATACGTTCTACTCTGACGAAGTCGAAAACTTTATCGTTGATGGTTCGTTCATTCTTAATGGAACGAAAGGAACTCCAACGGTTGCCGGCGGATTGAATCTGCTTGGTGATGGCAACGATCGTTTGTTTGTCGAGTCGATGGTTGACGCGGGTTGGTTGGTTAACGGGGATGGTGCCGGTGTCCTAACGATGGATGTTGACCCAGCGACCTTCATTGGGATGACAGAAATTGATGGTTCGCATGGTGTTGATGATTTCAGCATCATCAACACAGCGACTGACTTGATCGTTCGGGCCAGAGATTCAAGCGACACTATCGTTCTCGATAACATCGCACTTGGTTTTGTGACGGTTGATGCAGGAATGGGCGATGACTCACTGACTGTGTTTAACTCAGGTGGCGGAGCAACAATGCTTGGTAACTTGGGGGATGATACTTTTGTCGCCAGCGACCTCGGCGCGTCGGCAACGACGATGCTTGGTGGTGACGGCGATGACAACTTCAGCGTCACCAACTCGGGCGGGGGAATTACTCAGCACGGCGAAAGTGGAAACGACACTTTCTTGTTTAGCGATGCTGGGACCGGAATGGCCAGCCTCGATGGTGGCGACGGAATGGATGACTTTACCGTTCTCAACAGCGGAACGGCAGGTTTGACAATCGACGGTGCGGCTGATGTTGATACATTCACGATCGACGATTTGGTTGGCACAGCAACGACCGTTGTCTTTGGTGGTTCAGGTAACGATCAGTACACAGTCTTGAATGCTGGTTTGGGAACACTAACGCTTCGCGGTGAGTTGGATGACGATAGTTACTTTGTCCAAAACGTTGATCCGGTTGCTAATTTCTCAATCATTGACAGTATCAATGCTGAAAACGATTCGTTGAACGCGTTCGGTACGCCGGGCGATGACACGTTTGACATCAATAGTTCCAACCCAAGTTTCAATGGTGCCTGGAACATCATCGGAATCGAGAACTTTGATTTTGATGGGCTTGCTGGTGATGACACGTTCAACATCAACATGGATTCAAGTTGGACGGGCACGATCACGCTTCACGGCGGTTCTGGCGATGACACGTTCAACGTGATCAACGGTGGGTCTGGAACGATCAACATGTTTGGGGATTCGGGTAACGACACTTACATCGTGAACTTTAACTCGACTACAAATTTGTTTATCACAGACAGCATTGGTTCGGAGTTTGACAAGTTCGTTGGTTTCGGTACCACGGGCGATGATACGATCACGCACTCAATCGGATTGGCTAATGTTAACGGAGCTTCCGTCAACTTGGTCGGAATCGAAGATGTTGAGTACGACGGTCTTGCTGGCGATGATGTTTTCAATGTGAATTCAACATCTGGAACGAACTTGTTCCGCGGTAACGACGGTGACGACCTTTTCCGAATCAACGCGGTTACGGATACTAACACTTTCCTTGGCGACGCCGGTTCAGATCGTTTCTTGGTCAACAATCATGTTGCCGGAGCGACGGGAACGATCACCATTGATGGTGGAACTGATCAAAACCAGATGGTTGTTACAGGAAGTCAAACTGCGACCAATGATGCAGTGATCAATCGTGACCTCATCACAGGATTGTCGACATTGCCAATCTCTTACACTGCGACGGGTGGAACGTTCACCAATGGTTCGCAGGATAACGGAGTCACATTGATCGGAGCGGATGGTTTTGCTGACTTGTTCGAAGTCAACACATTCCTGGCAACGAACACTTTGACGATGTTGGGCGGAGGCGGAATTGATCGCTTCACTGTTCGAGAAGGTGCACTTGGTACGGTCGTCGCTGACGGTCAACAAGGTTCCGACCTTTACCAGCTGGCTCTTGGAACGGATCAAAGTCGAAGGATTTTTGCTCTCGATTCTGGAACGGATACAGATGCCCGAGACCGAATTGTTGCTCAGCTGACTGCGAGCGATGATAACCTGGTCTTGAGCGGTGAAAGCTTCCAGGTCAACACAGACAGAGTTGGCTTCAACATGAATTTTGAGGCAATGTACGTCAACGGTAAAGAAGGAAACGACACGATTGAAGTCAATCGCATGTCGCTCGACTTCTTGAGAATCATCGGTGAGTCCGGTGACGATGTGATCAACGTTAATAACTTTACCGGTATCAACCAGATCCGTGTTGATGCGGGTGACGACAACGATACGATCGCACTGAACGCAGGAACTCAATCGGGTATCTTTGCTGGATTCGGTGGAGACGGTGACGACACATTCACGGTTACTGCTGCATCATTCGGCAACGCTAACTTCGATGGCCAGAATGGTTCGGATACTTACGATGTGTTCTACACTGACCGAGCCGATCGCTTGATCGTCGCAGTCGATTCTGGAGTTTCAGGAAGCGATCGTTTGACGGTTCACGGCACAGTTCTTGATGATCCAATCATGTTGCGATCTGGGCTTGTCAAGTTGGGTGGCCAGAGCGTTATCTACAACGAGCGAACTGAAATCTTGAACGTGATGGCTGCGGAGTCTGCGGATCGTATTTCGATCTTTGGAATGAGTGCTCCAACGACAAACGTGATGGGACAGGGCTCAGAAGACTTGATCTTCGTCAATTCGACTTTCGGACCTGCTCCATCGAAGACGTTGAACATTGATGCTGGTGAAGGAAATGACACTGTTGTCATTCGCGGTACCAACGCCGACACGACAACAAACGTGTTTGGTCGAGAAGGAAACGATTCGATCAACATTGGTTCTTCATTGGCAGACAACAATGGAAGTCTTGACCTGATTCGCGGTTCGGTACACGTCGAAGGTAACTCTGGTGATGACCGACTGTACATGAACGATCTTGGAAAACAGGCATCGTATAACTACAACATCGGGCCAGCATTGATCACCAACGGTGGCAATGGAGCCAACACCTTCTTTGGTGGTGTTAGCTACGGTTCAATGGAAACGTTACGACTCGATGCGACTGACTTCCGAAATCAGATTAATGTGACGGCGAGTAGCGAAACCAAATACAACTTCTTTGGTATGGGTGGTTACAACACGATCACGTTGCAAGGTGACGCGAGCGTTGATGGCCGCAAGTTCTTTGGGCAAAATGGCGGAAATGGATTCTGGAACTTCTCCAACGGATTCAAAGACGTCTTCTTCTCAAACTTCTTCATCGTTTAAGTTCAAATGAGAATTGAAATTCCGTAGCCTTACTTGGCAACAGATAGAAACTAAAATGTCTCGCGACCTTCGGGTTGCGAGACTTTTTTTGTACCAATTGATTAAGGCGATGAAATGCAAGGCGTTTGTTTTCAAGGGATTGAGAAAGTAGTTTCACGGGAACTGGCGGACCCAGTCGTTTTAACACCACGAGATGCAATTGTCCGCGTTTCATTGGCCGGTCTGTGCGGAAGTGATCTTCATCCGTTTTTTGGGCGTGAGGTGGGGCTGGATCCCGGAACGGTGATGGGGCACGAGATGGTCGGCGAGATCGTCGAACTAGGAACCGACGCGGCGTTAAGTGGATTAGCCGTTGGTGACCGAGTGTTTACACCGTTCTCAACAAATTGCGGTAAATGTTTCTATTGCAATTCTGGTTTGAGTTCACGATGTACTGGCGGGCAGCTTTTTGGATGGGTACAAGACGGTCAGGGTTTGGCCGGTTGCCAAAGTGAATTTGTCCGGGTGCCAATGGCTGATGCCACTTTGATGAAGATGCCAGCGGGGTTGTCCGACGAAGCCGCGTTACTGTTGGGTGACAATTTTTCGACGGGTTATTTCTGTGCGGAAATGGCAGAGGTTCAGCCGGGGGGCGTTTATGTCGTAATCGGTTGCGGTACCGTCGGCCAGTTGTGCGTGTTGGCCGCTCTCAGCCTCGGCGCCGAGAAAATATTCGCCATTGATTTGGACGCTGGTCGTCGGGGGCAAGTTACCAAGCTAGGAGCCATTGCGTTGGTTCCAGGAGACGCCGCGCTGTTGGAAATAAAACAATCGACTGATGGGCGAGGAGCTGATGCGGTCATGGAGTTGGTTGGTTTGCCCGCAGCACAAGAGTTTGCCTACGCCGCGGTTCGGCCGGGTGGAGTTTTGTCGGTGATTGGATGCCACTGCACGCCAAATTTCACGTTTGGGCCGGTGGATGCTTACAACAAAAATCTGACTTATCGAACAGGTCGTTGTCCTGCGAGGCATTACATGGACCAATTGAGTCAACGTGTGGTGGACGGGGAGTTTGATTTGTCTTCGTTCATTACGCATCAGTTTGGCGTATCGGATGCCGTTCGTGCTTACGAAGTTTTCTCTGGTCGAAAAGACGGTTGTCTCAAGGCAGTCTTGAACTTTAATTGATGTTAGTAGTGCAACTTGCGAAAATCAGACCG
>JBGCDK010000062.1:0-7172 GCA_045105295.1 Mariniblastus sp. | reverse complement strand
GGACCGTAGAAATTGTCGTGATGGTCAATACACGGGAGGGGTCTCCCCTATCGTTTGGTGGTAAGGTTACTCCCGCCATGGGGCAACTAATTCTTGCATTGGGTTTCGCCATTTCGTCTCTCTTGGCCGTGTTGGGGATGAGGTACTTTTTTAAAGTATGTGAAAGCAAAGAAACTCGACAGATTACTAAAATCGGATGGTTGGCTATTGGTGCTCCAACGTTCTTGGTAGCGTTATTTGGTTGCTTTTCGTGCTGGTCTCAACAAGTCACCCTTGTGATGGTTGTTTCGATGTTGGGGTTCGGAGCTCTAGGGGTATGTTGTGGTGATCAAAAGCGCAATCGGTTGTGGGGATTGTTGGCAGGAGCTGTGGGAGGAGCTTTTGCAGGTACGCTTGCCTTGGCAATTTTTTGGTTGATGGAAATGGGTGTGCCTGCCGTAGCCACGCTCGGCGTTCCTATTGTTCTGTTGGTTTTTGTGCTAGGTGAAATGGTCTATGTCGGTTTGGCAGGAGTCAACCTGACGGAGCTGGAGCGTGAGTGGTGGTCCGCTATTAACTCGCGGCTAATTATTTCCGCATTCGTTTGGGCGGCACTCTTTTCCATTGCCGTTTACGGTCCATGGGTTTTTGACCTGCTCGCGCATCATTGGACACATTGGAGCGTGAGTCTTGCTGGAGTTGGTTGGCTCGGCGGAATTCTGTCAGGCTTGCTTGCGGCCCAATCATCGAGTACCGGAGATCAAAAAAGCAAAGTGTCGGAACTGGTTGCGGCTGTTGCACCGGTTCTCTTTTTGATAACCGTGTTCTTCTTGGTGTCGGTTCTATGGACTTGGGCAACCTACGACGCGTACGGAGCCATGACTGGCAACCGCGGGTTCTGGGAGACGGTTCGGTTTCCAAATGCAACCCAGTTTTTGGATGACATACCTGTTTACAAAAGAGAT
The DNA here is from genome assembly GCA_045105295.1 of Mariniblastus sp. Classification (GTDB taxonomy): domain Bacteria; phylum Planctomycetota; class Planctomycetia; order Pirellulales; family Pirellulaceae; genus Mariniblastus. Next base: position 6,228 of record JBGCDK010000062.1, on the reverse strand, counting down.
CAGAACGGCACGCCAATTATCGTGTTGTATATCATTGCATTCCCCTGTCTTTATCTTCTGTCTTGGGCTTACACTCGTTTCATCGGTGTCAACACGTTCTCGTTGCAGAACTTGTATGCCAACCGTCTTTCTCGATGTTACCTGGGGGCATCCAATACAAAACGCGTCCCAAACCTGCTAACCAACTTCGATGCTAAAGACAACATATGCCTTTCAAAGTTGCGTCCTGACTCAGGTTACTCTGGCAGCGAGGTGGGCTTTAAATCTGGTCCCGTCCATTTGGTAAATGGCGCTCTGAATTTAAATGCTTCGCCGAGTGAGGCTCAGCTTGCGACTCAATCTCGTAAAGCCGAATCTTTCGTGTTCACCCCGTTTGCATGTGGTAGCGACACAACGAAATATTGCAGCACAAAATCGTTCGCGGGTGACATTACGCTTGGCAATGCACTCGCCGTTTCTGGTGCAGCTGTTTCTCCAAACATGGGCTATCACTCTGCACCAGCGATTACGGCACTGTTAACTTTGTTCAATGTCCGGCTTGGTGCTTGGTTTGGGAATCCTAGTAACGACAAAACTCGGCATCGTACGGAACCTACAAATGGGCTCAATCAGCTGTTGAGCGAAATGTTTGGCGCTGCAGCCACTGACGAGTATGTGTACCTAAGCGATGGCGGGCATTTCGAAAATATGGGTGTGTATGAGTTGCTCAGGCGGCGATGCAGGTACATTGTGACGGTAGATGCAGATTCGGCGCCAGATTTCCACGAGAACATCGGCCGTGTCGTCAGGATGGCAAGGATTGATTTTGATGTGAGAATCGAATTGGATTCGGAGCCTATCACACCCAATGAAGACGGCGTTTGTGAAGCTCATCTCGTCGTTGGTCGCATACACTACGACAACGTTCACTCACCAGGAGAACAACGATCGGTCAACGACCCAAATTTTGTTCACGAAAACAATCAAGGCATTATCGTTTGGATTTCACTTGGAGTAACAGGTGATGAACCTGAGGATATTCGAAATTATCGCGCCATGAGCAAAACTGGATTCCCATATCAAAGTACAAGCGATCAATTCTTTGATGAGAATCAGTTCGAATCCTACCGCGAACTTGGTGTTCACGCAGTGGATAGCATGCTCAAGAATTTGACATTCCCAGGCCCCTCGGGAAAAGGAGAGGCCGAACCGGAGTCAACTTATGAACCCATGTTTGAGAGCCTGGCAACCCAGTCATGTCAGGGGTTCAAAGCCGAAGAAAAAATGAGGGAAGTGAAACGCGATCAGCTGGAGAACAAGACTCTTTTCAAATCAATCTACGACCATTGGTTGCCGCGGCCGGTAAAGTTTCTCGGCGAATACGTCGGGCAAAACCAGCAGTATCTTGCCGTGCTTGAGCGATTGCGTGGCGATGATAAATTGGCGCGTCTTGCAAATGAGCTATACGGCAATCGGGAGGGCAATGAAGCTCCTGTGGTGGTGGCTGGTCCGGTTCCTCTGGCCGAAAGTTTAATGGTGGGTCAGATGATGACGCTACTTGAAAACGTGTGGTTCTCTCTCGATCTTGAGCACAATTATCTGCATCCTGTCCATCGGGGATGGAAGGGGGTGTTCACCAACTGGTTAGCGTCTCCCACTGTTCAGCATTGTTGGAAAGACATACAAGTTGGACACCACACTGAGTCAGGATTGCGTCAGGAGTTTAGCCCAGTCTTTCGGCGATTTGTCAACAAGGTTGTAAGGACTGTTCAGGAGGAAGCCGAAGCAAGAAATGTGGAAGAGTGAAGCTTGAGTTTTGCCAAATTGATTTTGTCTCACCCTTAAAAATTTGGTGCAAGTCCGTTGAAGCCTAGAGCTTGAACGCTGAGACTATGCCCGCGTTCAAACCAACGACTAAATCAATCTTAAGATTGAAAAGCAAACGCAGGCTGACACTGCGGCCATGGGCAATGTGATAACCCAAGACAACAGGATCGTGATGATCGTGTTTTTTCTTGCTCCCCCTGTTACGGCTCCGATGCCGAACAGGGAGCCGCAGCTGACGTGCGTTGTTGAGACTGGCATTCCCAAGTAGCTGGCTCCGATGACGATTGTTCCTGAAATAATGTTGGCGGTTGTGCCTTGGCCGTGATTCATCGTTGTGATTCGATGGCTCATCGTTTCGGCTACTTTCCTCGCGCTGAACAATCCGCCAATCGCGATGACGACTCCGATCAAGACCAAACTGAATCCGACATTCATGACTGGAGCCAGCAGTAGTAAAGCCGCAATTTTTGGTGTGTCGTTCAGTCCACGGGCAAAACTTAAAATGCCCGCTGACAAATAGTGCGTCCGATCAAGCATCCCAGCAGCCGAGACTCCCATGACACCGCCTTGATAGCGAGACTGACAGGTTGCGACTTTGCCAAGTTTCGCAGAATAGAATTCGACGCGTTCCATCGCAGCCGCTTGACAGTCGGTCGGCAGCACTTCAACGGTTTCTTTCCCAACGCAAATGCAATCGTCGCGCGTGATGCCCATTCGAATCCGAAGAAATCGCAGCGCTGGATAGATCAGACTTGTGATCGCAACTGCCAAAATCGGGCTAAGCAAAAGTGGAATGACGAATTTCCAAACGAGGTTGCCGAGATTCAAATTTGAACTTGCTATCAACCCCGTTCCAATGAGCGAGCCGATCAACCCGTGCGTCGTCGAGACGGGCATTCCAATTCGAGTCGCGATGAAAATTGTCAACGCAGTGCCTAACCCAACGGATGCTGCAAATGCGGGTTGGATGACGATGGCGTCTTCGACTAATCCTTTGCCGCCGAAGCTTTTTATTAGGTTGCCGGCCATCAGGAATGCTGCAATTGATCCTAGCAGCGTTGCCGCGGTCGCCCACCACAATGCCCGCCGATAGTTCGTCGTTCCACTCCCAAATAGAGTGGCAACGCCTTTGAAGTTGTCGTTGGCACCGTTGGCGTAGGCGACGCATAGACCAGCAATCACGATAAAAATATAGATCATTAGGCAGTGGAGAATTGAGCCGAAATTAAATGGATGCCGCTGCCACAAGCACAAACATTGTTACGAAAAAAGCAACCAGTTCACTTTGTCCATGACGAACCAAGCCGTGTTTGCTTACATTAAGAGTTCGAAAAATACTTGCCTGCGGTCGAAGCGAAGCCAGGACGTGGATTGGAAAACAAATTAGATTCATCTAACCTAAGCTTCCGAGGCGTCAACGTTTGGAATTTGTTGTGACTTTTGTTCAAAAATGCCCAAGCGTAAATTCGATTACATTCCACAGTTGCCTGAAGATAGCACTACTTTGACAGAACCAAAAAAACTTGGCCGGATCGCCAATGCAGAAGTCATTCTGCAATTTGTTTCACTTGCCGGTAAACGTGTCCTCGATGTTGGCTGCGGCAATCTTGGGTTTACACGCGAGTTAGCAAAGCAGGGCGCGTCTGTTCTTGCGATTGACCCCGACTCGGTACAGGCGCAATTGAATCGCGAAGCTGGACCAATCGACGGGATTGAGTTTGTGGAAGCAGGAGCCGATCAGATTCCAGCCGAGCACGATAGCCTCGACGGTGTGTTTTTTGCCTATTCGCTTCATCATGTACCCTCAGAGATTTATCCGCGGATGTTCGAAGACATCTTTCGCGTGCTCAAACCTGGTGGTTTCCTTTATGTAATCGAGCCGACGGATTGCCCGCTCAATGATGTAATGCGTCATTTTCACAACGAAGATGTCGAGCGTGCGGCGGCTCAGTCGGCGCTGCGAAACTTGGCAATGCCTCGCTTCGAAACCTGCGAGATGGTCACATACTTCAGCTGGACGATCTACGAATCGTTTGAAGACTACGCGCAAAAGTTCGCCAGTAAATCCTTCAATGAACTTTATACTGAAGCCGATATTCGCCAGCCGATCGTCAAGGAAACGTTTGAGCGGTTGGGGGCACCAGATTATCGATTCGAAGCACACAAGGACGTCATGGTTCTCAAAGGCTTAAAACCTGCGTGATGATTTATGAATGAATTGTCAATTGCGTCCTGCCTCAACACAATCTCCGAAACGACTTATGAAAACTGAACGCGAAATTACGTCTGCGATTGCAAATGAGCTTGGTCTGCCAACGAAGCAAGTTCAGTCAGCGATCGACCTTTTGAATGCCGGAAACACGATCCCTTTTATCGCGAGGTATCGCAAGGAAGCAACCAACTCGCTGGATGAGATTTCACTGCGCGCGATTGAGGACGCTCTCGAAAAAGCCAACGCGTTCAACGCACGTTTGCAGACCGTTCTCAAAAGCGTTACCGAACAAGGTGCGCTCACTGACGCATTGAAATCGAAATTTGAAAATGCGAAGGACCTTCGCACGCTAGAAGCACTCTATTTACCGTTCAAGCCCAAACGTCGGACGCGGGCGACGACGGCACGTGAGCGTGGGCTTCAACCGCTTGCTGATTTGTTGTTAACGCAGGAGAGGATTGGTCAGCCAAAATCGTCGGTGTTGAAGCCCTTTGTTGATTCCAAAAAGGAAGTGCCTGATGCTGATGCGGCCCTTCAAGGGGCTCTCGATATCGTTGCTGAGACTTGGTCCGAGGATCCTGAGTCGCGTCAATGGCTCGTTGAACAAGCGACTAAGTTTGGTAACGTCGTTTCGAAAGTGAAACGTGGAAAAAAAACGGCGGAAGGTGCGGAGAAGTTTGAGCAATATTTTGATCGAGGCGAAGCGATCAGGCGGATTCCTGGCCATCGAGTTCTCGCGATGCTGCGCGGTGCTTCTGAGGGCGTGCTGCGAATAGGAGTTGAGATCGAAGGGACTCGTGAAGTTTCCGAACTGAAACGTCGGCTGGTTCACAATCGCCAATTTGAATTCTTCAACGACTTGATTGAGTGTGTCGAAGACTGCTACGAGCGGTTGCTGATTCCGGCGACTGAGTCAACGGTGATCGCGCAGCTTAAGGAGTCAGCCGAGGACGAAGCGATTGCTGTGTTTGGCAAGAACTTGCACGAACTGTTGATGTCCGCTCCGGCTGGACCGCGCGTGACGCTTGGGCTCGATCCAGGATTTCGAACTGGCTGTAAAGTCGCGATCGTCGATGGAACGGGACAATTCATTACCAACACCACGATCTACCCGACGGCTCCCAAGAACGATATTGCAGGCGCGGGCAAAACAATTTTGGAGCTGATTAAAAAGCACTCGGTTGACCTTATTGCGATCGGAAACGGAACGGCATCCCGTGAGACCGACGCGTTTGTTGGAGCGTTGATCAAGGACAGTAATCTCGACGTTACCAAGGTGATGGTTAGTGAATCGGGGGCGTCGATTTACTCCGCCAGCGATGTTGCGGTGAAAGAGTTTCCTGATCTCGACATTACCGTTCGCGGTGCGATCAGCATCGCCAGGCGTCTTCAGGATCCGCTCGCCGAATTGGTGAAGACAGATCCAAAATCTATCGGCGTGGGGCAATATCAGCACGACGTGAATCAAACAAAGCTTCGTAAATGCCTTGACCGAATCGTTGAGTCGTGTGTCAACAATGTCGGAGTCGATTTAAATATGGCCAGTGCACCGCTTTTGAGTTACGTGGCTGGCATCGGTCCAAAACTTGCCGAGAATATTGTCGACTATCGCAACAGCAATGGGCGATTCAACGATCGCAAGCAGTTGAACAAGGTAGCCAAGCTTGGCAAGAAAGCATTTGAGCAAGCTGCCGGTTTTCTAAGGATTCGCGGGGGTGAACAACCGCTTGATAACTCAGCCGTTCATCCTGAAAGTTATTCCGTGGCTGTTCGCATGGCCAAGGTTCTCAAGTCCGATCTCAAAACGTTGGTTGGTAGTCCGACGCTCAGCCAAAAATTGAAGCCAGAAGAGTTTGTAGATAGTAAGTTCGGGTTGCCTACGATCGAAGATATTATTTCTGAGCTTGGTAAGCCAGGTCGCGATCCTCGTAGCGAATTTCGGGTGGTGAAATTCAACGAGAAAGTCAATGAGATGAAAGATCTCAAGGAAAACATGGTTCTCGAGGGCGTCATCACCAACGTGACGCATTTTGGAGCGTTCGTTGACATTGGCGTTCATCAAGACGCTTTGATTCACATTTCGCAGCTATCCAATGAGTTCGTCAGTGATCCCAGTGAAGTTGTTTCCGTTGGCGATGTGGTGAAAGTGAAGGTTATGGAAATCGACATTCCAAGAAAACGCATTTCGGCTACGCGAAAGTTTTAGGGCA
>JBGCDK010000061.1:0-4857 GCA_045105295.1 Mariniblastus sp. | reverse complement strand
CTTGGGTGCGGCAGGAAAAAGTATCCCTTCAGGCCGTGAGTGCGGCTGGTGAGGTAATTACCGTGGTGCCCCTTCGCACACCCAACGCCAAACGCTACTTGCGGAGTAACCCCGCGAATGGAGCGGCACCGAACGAATAACTAACTCGAAAACAATGGCATAACGAAACGAGAACTACTGTTTTGCCTTCAACTGCAAACTCACCATCTTTGTTCGCCCTGCTGCCAGTAGCGGAACCGGGCAATCAAGTGACTCTGCAACGGCTCTGAAAAACTCCGACTCTGCGATCGTAATCTCATGATCGAACGTGATCAGCACTGCCGCCGCGTGCAGAAATTGCTTTTTCACTGCATGGGAAGCACGGTGAAGATGCCGCATGCAATCCTCCAACTGTTCGACTTCCCAGTCGCGAAGTTCCGCTTTACTCTCGGCCGCCTCCCCAAAACCAGCAACCTGCATCGCCAAACGATACGACTGCAAAACTTGTTCGGGATCAGGCTCCTCTTCGTTCTCAAGTATGCTGCCTGAGATGCTCGCTGACGCAAACGCGGACAACATCATCTCAATCTGCTTTGAAAGTTTATCAGTCGACTCGTAACGCACGCGCGGCGGACGTCCCACTTCAAAACGGCGGTCCAAATGCATCAACAGATGATGACGGACTACGAATTCAAACAAGCTCGTTTTATTGTCCAAACGAACAAGCCGAATCACGGTCGCTCGAAATTGCTGGTATTGCTGTGGAGAAAGGGCACTAAGTGAACCCTGAATCATTTCCATCAGAGGCAGCCGGAAAACCAACTGCAACGTGTCGATCGAAAGCAGTAAATGCTCGGTTGCTTTTAATGAAGCTTCTCCCTCATGCCGCAAGATCAACGCCATTTGCTCGGAACGCATTGATTTGTCATCGCTGGCCAGCATCGCAAAGGCGACACAACGAGCTCCAAAGGGATCATGAGCGGCGGTCGTCACTGGCTCGGGAATCGTCTCCAGCACAGCCCGTGAACGGTTGACGTCTTTTTGGTCGGGTGCTCCGATCGTGGCGATCAAGAGTGCTGGATCAAACGAAAACTTACCGGCAATGTCCGCAGGAAAAATTCCACCAAGCGGATTCATTGCCCCAATCTTTTCCAGGTTCGCACGTTCCTTTGCCAATCGTTTCTCTTTTACCGCTGCCATTCGTTGACGCACGGCTGCGTATCCAGCGAAATTACCGTCGAACTTTGAATCGATTTTTTGGATGCGTGGCACAAGCGGTGGATGCGTCGCTAGAAGGGCGACAAATTTCGAAGAGAAACAGCTCGCGAAGAACATGTGACTCAACTGCTCGGCTTCCCATGACTTGACCGCTGATCCGGAACTACTAGCGCCGATCATTTTAAGAGCTCCACCAATTCCGCCGGGGTCGCGTGTGAACTGAACTGCGGACGCATCCGCCAAATACTCACGCTGACGAGAGATGGAGGCCTTGATCAAACGAGCAAACATTTGACCGATCAAACCAAACGCGACCAATGCAGCTCCAATCGCAAGGATCACAATTATCGCTTGGCCAGAGTCTTTATTTGAGCTTCGTCTTCGACCGCCACCAGAATAACCAATGGATCTAAAAATGAAGTAGCCGATCATCGTGAGAACTTGAATTCCAAACAACACGCCGATCAGACGGATGTTCATTCGCATATCGCCATTCAAAATATGGCTGAATTCGTGGGCGATAACGCCTTGAAGCTCATCTCGATTCAGCGTTTCGATCGTTCCACGATTGACTCCGATCACAGCATCCGATGGCGTGTAGCCAGCCGCGAAAGCGTTGATCCCAGGTTCGCCTTCGATGATGTAAACCGGCGGAACAGAGACGCCTGACGCGAGCGCCATTTCCTCAACGACGTTCAACAGCCGTCGTTCTTGCAAATTCGTCGTTGACGGATGCACCCGAACGCCCCCCACCGAAGCAGCGATTTGTTCGCCGCCGGAACGCAGTTCCATCGTTTTGTAGAGGCTTCCACCACCTATGACCAACAACGTAAAAAAAGTTGTTGCAGCCAACAGTCCCAACTGAAGCTCGATCGACGATTCGGAACTGGCCGTCAGTGCGATAGCGAGGACCGTGTAAATCCCACCAATGATGGCAATAATAGCCATGACGTAGTAGAGGACAAGCCACTTCGTTTTACGACGTGACAAATCTTGGGCAGCGAAAAAATCCACGGGTCGCCTTGCTCTGAAAACTCGTTTTAAGTGCGCGTTAGAATTCGCGCTCCAGCCAAAGAAAGCTTAATCAATCACGAGGTGGCAATTCGTTAGAACTCAACCTTGGGAGCTTCGCGTTCGGCTTGCTCTTCGATCTCAAACAATCTTGCTGAGTTGAAGTTAAACATTCCAGCGATCGTGTTCGCTGGGAAAAGATCACGCTGCGTGTTGTAATTGGTTACAGCATCGTTGTAGCTCTGACGTGAAAACGAAACCTTGTTCTCTGTCGAAGTCAGTTCTTCTTGAAGTGCCAACATGTTTTCGTTGGCTTTGAGATCCGGGTAAGACTCCGCGATCATCATTAACCGACCAAGTGCACCATTGAGTTGAGAATCAGCACTTGACAGATTCCCCATCGCTTCGGCGTCACCTGGTTTCGCGGCAGCCGATGCAGTCGCACTGATCGCTTGGTTACGTGCCTGAATCACAGCTTCCAAGGTATCTTTCTCGTGAGTCATGTACCCCTTGGCGATGTTGACCAAGTTGGGGATCAAATCAAATCGACGTTTAAGCTGCACATCGATTTGTGAAAAAGCGTTTTCGTATCGGTTTCTTAATTTGACCAAACTGTTGTAAACGCCCATGGCCCACATCGCTACGCCGAGGAACAAAAGCAGAATCACGCCGCCGACAATTAACCAAACCATTAGATATCCCAGTAAAAAGTTCGAACCAAGCCACCTCTATGTGGCCGCCCAGACGCAAACACTCATTCGTCACAACAGTAAGAATATTGTGTAAAAAAGTTCTACGCAATGAGCCACCGAGTTCTATTGGCGATAAAACCCGACTTGGCAACCAGCCCTTTTCCAAGCCCAGCCAATTGCTGCGATTATTTGTCGTCTTCTTCTGCTGCCTCTTTTTCCTTCGCTGCTTTTTCTTCCTTGGCTTTGGCCTGTTTTTCTTTCGCTTCTTTTTCCAGCCTCTCTTTTTCTTTTTGGTCGACGTCCAAACCCTTGATCACAACCAACTGACCATTGGGCTTATCAGCGTCACCACTCAATGTAACAAACAGGTTCCCCTCAGGATCAAACGCAAGAGCCGTCGGGCGTTTGAGTTTGGCCATCTCCTCTGTTTTGCAACCCGAATCGCCGACTCCAATGATTTTGTAAAGTCCGCCATTATCTTCATCGAGCCAATTAAAATCTGTCGCAAACAATCGGCCGAATTTGGGACCGTACGCCAAGCCTGAGATGTCGTTCAGTTTCAAAGCGAAATTCGCCAACATTTCACCTTCTTCATCGTAGAAAGTCAGTTGGCTATCGCCTGCTTCATTGATCTCTCCCATCTGGCCAACAGTAATATGGCCTTCTGGGCTGATCGTGATTGCAACGGGAGCATCAATTTCGACCAGCTCCTTTGTGGGAATCTTGCGAGCAAACTCTTTCAGTTTTTTATCGGCTTCTACCGTCGCGATAGAAACCCATCCTTTCACGTCGTCGCCATTGCATGTCACGTAGATGCCCTTGTCACCTTTAGCCAAACCGTAGAAGTTGCCTTCACCGACGACCTCATCAGCTGCGGGCAACATTTTTGCTTCGCCGTGCATTTTGTCAGCTTTGATTGGATCGGAACCGAGTTCAGCGATTTTGTAGACTCGCAACATTTCTTCGCCATCTGGTTTTCCGCCTCCGCCTACAACCAAAGTAGTTTTGTCAAGAAACAACAATCCCAACGGACCAACATCAAACGTCGGATCCTTGCCGTATTTGTCTTTTGGAAAATCGGTAATAACCGGCTCCATCATTCCATCAGCAAATCGAACAACGCGAAAGTTACCACTGTCGGCGACAAATACGTGCCCTGTTTCAGGCTGGATCGCAACACCCGTTGGATTCTTCAGCTCATCCAGCAGCGTGACGACTTCACCAGTTTTCGCAGCCTTCATAACTTTTTCGTGAGCCGTTTTTTTCTCAGCTCGTTCTTTGGCGAGTTTTTCTTTCGCTGCCTTTTCCTCAGCCGTCGGTCCCTGCGGAGCGTCAGGTTTCGCGAGCTTTCCCGAATTAGGAATTTCACCTCCGACCTCAGGCCTGCTGGCCCCCTCTTGAGTCGCAGGAGTTTCAACCGCCTTCTCGGCATCGGCAGCTTTAGCATCAGCTTTCGTTTCGGCAGCTTTGGTTTCGGCCGTTTTAGCGTTTTCTGTTTTTGTGTTACCCTCTTCTTGGGTAAAACCGGACACTCCTGCAAAACAAAAAACGAGTGACGCAAACAGGGAGAGCAGAAGCTGGTTGTTCATTTTTTTCTCAAGTAGAAAGTCTTGGATTTCTGAGCTGAATTTGAGTTTCTATTGTGATCATATTGGCGATCCGATTCCACCATCCGAGCCAAATATTGCAAAAGAAAGTTACGTTCTAATCGCATTTTTGATCGCGACAGAAAGTCAACGCAGAATACATTGCAAGACCTCAAGAACATTCCACAAACACACTATGCGTTCCAAGACCTCCGAACTCTCATGCTGCTTAACCGGTTCCAGCCATGCGCGATCGTCCGTGAAATGTGCGTGTGCAACCGTTCCTCAAACGTCACGCTGCACTTTGACCAGCGTTGAAACTCGGAACCAGGAATCGCCTCAGCGATCGAATTCGATAACCGATCATTTTC
>JBGCDK010000060.1:0-20436 GCA_045105295.1 Mariniblastus sp. | reverse complement strand
GGTCACCACGAGCCATGTTCATGGTAACCGATTCCCAGTCGACACCAAGTTCGACATGAGCAGTGGGGTCGAGGGGCGCGTTCGCAGGGCGATTTTCAAGACTGGAGTCGAATTTTCTGTGGCTTTTTCTGCATCCTGAGCCAGCGTAGGCATCGCAAAACAAACGAGTACCAAGCCTGCGGGAAATGTGTTAAGAGTTTTCATTGAGTCAATTTCCACGTGGGTATTGATTGTGTGAGTATGTAAATGTGCCAGGGTCGTTCTCGTTCTCTTAACTTAGTGGTCTATCAGACCTGAATTGACGGGCCATGTTTACGCGAAACGTAAGCATGGAGCCCAAAACTTACCAAACTATTCATTTCAGTTTTGACGGACCACTAGCTCTTCCCAACAGTGGACTAACGAAACTGGATCTCGTTTTTCGCGCGGAAACTATCTAAAGCTTCAAAGAATAAAAGAATGATTCCGAAGCGATTGAAAAACGTTGGCAGTCCTCCCAAACTTTTTTGCCACAATTCAAACTTCTGAGTCAAAATAGGTGCTAGTCACACAGCAAGGTATCACCATTTCGACTATTCAAAAAACAAATGAAGACTCCCGCAGTTCCAGCGAATCAAGCGTGGAAAAAGAGTCACAGCGAAACCCCGTGGGCTCGATATCCAGCGTGAACGGTTGGCGGCTGCGATCGGCGAGTGCGATTGAACTAGTTTTGTTCTATGGTTTGATCGCCTGCAGCGTGGCAGCGCTATTGAGCTTGGATCAATTTCCAATCGGAATGTTGCTCACGTATCCGCCGCGACTGGTGCTGCTCCTGTTGGCCGCGTTGATGATGTTTTGCTATCTGCTGGGTCGCCGATTTATGCGACTTACTTTGGTTGCACTGTGTTCGTTGCTGTTGATTTACGATTTGCCATGGCAAATCAATATCTCTGCACTAGAGAAACCGTCGCGATCAAAATCGGAGTTTACCCTGCTAAGTTTCAACGTCGAGAACGATTTTAAAATGCGGGATGAGCTCGCCAATTTTTGCGCGACCAACAACGTGGACTTGCTTTCTCTCCAAGAAGTCAGCGCACACAAGCGACCAAAATTCATCACCGCACTGCAGGACTACTATTTCTTTTGGGGTGATTCAAACCACAATTTTGAGCATGAAGACCGCCGCGTGTTTTCTTGTATGGTCGGAATCAAAAAGAGTTTGCTCCCCGACCCAAATTCCGTCGAAGTTTTCACCGGAATCACAGGGTATCGAACGATGGCGATTGAGTGTGATATTCGGCCGGATTTTGGAGCTGGTTCGCGAATCGGTTCGTCCAGTAACTCGACGATCCCATTGCGACTGGTCAATGTCCACACAACCAAACCCGTCACGATCATGCACGGCTTGAAAGTTTTCATTGCTGATGCTGCCGCAAAAGCCACGCGCCACCGACAGGAGAAAACTGACCTGGATCGGTGGCTTGAGTCTCGAGATCCCTCCGCAACTCTCATCGCGGGTGACTTCAATGCACCGGCGAATTCCTACAACCTAAAATTTCGAAATTGGGCAATCGCACATCGACAAACTGGCAACGGCCCGCATGTCACGTTCCCCAGAACGATGCCCATCATTGGGATCGATCACGTAATTGGCAATCCAGAAATCAAGTTCACCAAGTACAAGATCGTCGATTTGGGTTTTAGCGATCATTTGGGGCAGTTGGTGAGTTTCCAATTCCGAAAATGGAAGATGAAATAGAAGCTTTGGGAATCGCTTATTCGAGGCTTGTATTCTCGTGTCTTTCATTCTGGTTGTTCAGCAACGATTACAGGTGTTCTCTGGTGCCAAAATCAGCGCAACAAAGACCAAGTGTTGGGGGACGATAAAACAAATGACGATTTCCAATTTGATTTTTCGGGCCTGTTGATCGAAAATGAATCATGACTCGAAAGCGACCGATGAATATGAAGTCCAAAACGTTTTCCAAACCCTTCGCACGTTCCAAGTTCGCATTTTCCAACTTTTGCACCGATTAATCGCCCATGAATATCTACTGCATTCACTGCGGCGAATCGTTTTCGATCACCAAGGATCAGCTTGGAAAACGTGGAAAGTGTCCGCATTGCCGCGCGACAGTAATTCTTCCGAAATCCAACCTGCAGTACGGCAGCAAAGAGAGGCAGCTGAAACCACCAAGCCGTTGGATGGAAAACTCTTTGTCAGGAATTTCAGCCGTCATCCTTCACCTTATGGTCCTTGTCGTTTTCGCAATGGTGCCATGGGGCAATTTCTCAAACGGTGAGGGCGGCGAAGGCGATCAAATCATGATCGGTCAGTTGTCGCGCGAGCAGCTCGTTGAAAGCCCCGTTGATAAACTTCAATCGATGGAGCTTGAAAATCCAACCGAGTCAACGGCGGTTGATGTGCTGCAAAATGAAATGCTTTCGCCAACCGATCTAAACCCGCTGGCCGACAATGCGATGGATTTGAATCTGGGAGCAATCAGCGGAGGGGCGCGGCGGTCTTTCGAAATCGAATCGCAAAACCAATCATCCGTGTTGGCAGGCGGCTCCGAGGCGTTTGGCAAAATGATTCAGCGCCTACAAAAGGATGGACTTGATATCGTGATCGTTTTTGACAGTACCGGTTCGATGCAAGGAGAGATTGACCAAGTCAAAGGGAAGGTCCAGCGAATCGGAAACGCACTTCGAAGCATGGTTCCCAAAACGCGGATCGGCATTTGTACTTACCGCGACGTCGGTGATGCCTATGTCGTCAAAGGTCTGCCGCTGACTGATGACATCGGAGCGGTTGCAAGTTACCTTTCGCGAATCAGCGCCCAAGGCGGTGGTGATCAACCCGAAGCCGTCGACGAGGGGCTGCGATGGGCGGTTCAGAACAATCAGTTTCGACGTAGCGCCCGCAAGGTGATTCTGCTTTTCGGTGACGCACCTCCCCACGAAAGAAAAAACGTAACGTGTCAGAAATGGGCCTCGGATTTTCGCAACAAACAGCGAGGCATTGTCAGCACCGTTACCTGTCGCAGTACCAAAAAGCTGAAGTCATTCGAGGCCATTTCCCAAATCGGAGGCGGCGAATCATTCCTGACTTCGAACGAACGAGAAATCATGAAACAGCTAATGATCCTCGTATTTGGCTCGCAACACAGGAGCAAAGTGTTGGAAGCGTTCAATCTGATGGAACAGAATTGAAACATTGACCAACCACATTGGTTCGTGTTTTGTTGATTGTGAGGGCTGTAAACGCCCTTCAGTTCGGATGGTGGATGGCTTTGCTGGGACCACGCTCGTTTTGCTGGCTACATGCCCCTTAGTACATGCCTATGGGGAAGGCGTGCACGATAGCAATGTCGCGTTTTTCTCCATTGTTACATTTTTGGGCCGTAATTAAGATGGAAAGTTCGGGTTTCGCTGACTCTTTGGCGACCCTTATTCAAAAACCATCTACGAGATTGCCGATCATACCAATGGTAGTTTCGCCGCCGTTTCTTAAGCCAACCAACGAGTTTTCCATTGTCTTCCTATCAGCTCACACACCTCAAGCAACTTGAGGCCGAAAGCATTCACATCATCCGCGAAGTCGCCGCAGAGTTCGACAATCCGGTCATGCTGTATTCAGTCGGTAAAGACTCTTCAGTGATGGTGCACTTGGCGCTCAAAGCTTTCTATCCAGCCAAACCTCCGTTCAAGTTGATGCACGTCGACACAACTTGGAAATTCAAGGAGATGTACAAGTTCCGAGAAGAGTACGCGAAAAAAGAACTTGGATTGGACGTGATCACTTACATCAACGAAGAAGGACGCGCCCTGGGGCTCGATCCGTTGACCAACCCAAAACACACCGACGTCATGAAGACGGAAGGCCTCAAGCAAGCGCTTGACCTTTACAAATTTGATGCAGCGTTCGGTGGTGCTCGTCGCGACGAAGAGAAAGTCCGTGCCAAAGAACGCGTTTATTCTTTCCGAAACGAAACCCACAACTGGGATCCGAAAAACCAACGGCCTGAGCTTTGGAGTTTGTACAACTCGAAAATCAATAAGGGCGAGAGCATTCGGGTGTTCCCAATTTCAAACTGGACCGAGCTCGACGTGTGGCAGTACATCCACCTCGAAAAAATTCCAATCGTACCGCTCTACTTTTCCGCAGTGCGTCCCGTCGTCGAGCGGAATGGCGTCTTGATCATGGTCGACGATGATCGACTGAAACTGGAGCCGGATGAAAAACCGATGATGAAATCAGTTCGCTTTCGTACGCTTGGTTGTTACCCACTGACGGGAGCCGTTGAGTCGCCCGCGACAACGCTTCCTGAAATCATTCAAGAGATGTTGATCGCAACGACGTCTGAACGACAGGGACGAGTGATCGATAACGACTCCGAAGGCTCGATGCAGAAGAAAAAAGAAGAAGGCTACTTCTAAACCGCTTCTTTTAATCCATTGTTATACCGCATTGTGATCAGAAACATCTCAGACCAAGAACCGCTAACGTAACGTCGGCCAGATTGCCAAACAACGTTGCCGCAGCTTTCCAACATATTCACGCGAATGATTCTTTCATTCTGCATTCCGCATTCCGAATTCCGCATTAGTTAAAACCATGTCTCATAAAGACGACCTGATCAAAACAGACATCAACGCTTATCTAGACCTTCATGAGAAGAAAGAGCTGCTTCGCTTTTTGACTTGTGGAAGTGTTGATGACGGGAAAAGCACGCTCATTGGTAGGCTTTTGTTCGATTCGAAAATGATCTACGAAGACACGCTCGCGAAAATGGAAAAGGATTCCGTCGTGCACGGCACGACCGGAGGCGGTTTTGATCCGGCGATGCTTACCGATGGTTTGAAAGAGGAAAAAGAGCAAGGCATTACGATCGACGTTGCCTATCGCTATTTTTCAACGGCGAAACGTAAGTTCATCATCGCCGACACACCTGGCCACGTTCAATACACGCGAAACATGGCAACGGGTGCTTCAACGGCTGACCTGGCGATCATTTTGGTTGACGCACGGCCCGGCCATGGAGTGATGGAACAGACGAAACGACACAGCTTCATTGCTTCGTTGCTCGGCATCAAACACGTTTTGGTGGCGATCAACAAAATGGACTTGGTTGACTACAGCGAGGACGTCTACAAGCAGATCTGTGACGACTATCGCGAGTTCGCCCAACGGCTGGCGCCAACAGATCTGCACTTCATTCCAATCTCGGCATTGCTTGGTGACAACGTTGTCGACCGCAGCGAAAACATGCCGTGGTATGAAGGCTCGACATTGATGAACTTTTTGGAAACGGTTTACATCGGTTCCGATCGAAACTTAAAAGATTTCCGCTTTCCAGTTCAGGCCGTCATTCGACCGAACCTCGATTTCCGTGGCTTTGCAGGAACGATCGCATCAGGAATCGTTCGCGTTGGCGACGAGATCATGTCGTTGCCATCACGAAAGAAGAGCAAGGTTAAAGAGATCGTCACATTCGATGGCAATCTCGAAGAAGCACACGCCCCGCTCTCAGTTACGTTGACGCTCGAAGACGAAATTGATTCAAGCCGTGGCGACATGATCGTCAAACCCGGTAACCTTCCCAAGCTCGAACAAAAATTCGATGCAATGTTGGTTTGGATGTCGGAGGCTCCGATGGTGCCCGGCAAGCAGTACGTGTTCAAGCACACGACGAAACTGGTTGGCGGAAAATTCTCCACGCTGCGATACCAAATCGATGTCAACACCATGAAGAGCAACCCGGCTCCAACGTTGGAAGTCAACGAAATCGGCCGAGTCAATGTTGTCCTCAACCAGCCGATCGCGTTTGACCGGTATCGAAACAACAAAGACACCGGTGCGTTCATTGTGATCGACCGACTCACAAATATCACCGTAGCGGCAGGAATGATTCTTGATCAACGAACCAGTGAGAACACGGGTGCGAGTTGGGAAAAAGTTTCCGTCAGCAAGTCGTTGACGCAAGAAATAAGTAAGGTCACCAGCGAAGAACGATCGGCTCGATTCGGACAGAAACCGGTTACCGTTTTGTTCACCGGGCTTCCGGGTGCTGGAAAATCGACTACCGCATACGGCGTGGAGCGAGAACTGTTTGATATGGGACGAACGGCGAACGTTATCGACGGTCAAAACTTCCGAATGGGACTTAGTCGCGATTTGAATTTCTCCAAAGACGGTCGCAGCGAGAACGTTCGACGTGCCGCTGAGGTTGCGAAATTGATGAACAAGGCCGGAATGGTTTGCTTGTTGTCGCTTGTGTCTCCAAACGAAGAGATCCGCAAAAAAGCCGCGGAAGTTGTTGGCTCGGAAAATTTCATTGTAGTGCATTTGACGGCTCCAGAAGAACTATGCCGCGAGCGAAACCAGTCTGCGAAAAAACTAACAGCAGACGACGTGCAGGAAACCGGAGTCACTTACCAGCCGCCAGCGGATGCGGATCTAGTACTGGAAACGGATAAAACCTCACCCGTCGATTGTGTGGCCAAAGTCATCGCATTGCTTGAGACAAAAGGGTTTATTTCCTAATTAATTGGTAGGGAATTCAAGACCCCAATTCGAATCGTGAGTGTTTCTAAAATCAGGTGTTCACGAACACTTGAGGGGTTTTGAAATGCGTCCCGTGATTCTGTGAGATATAATTCAGGCTTTGAATTACCGTTCACGAATTCTTGGCTAACTCATTGTGCTTGTCGCTGACTACCCACCTTTTAAACCGTTGAGCTTTTTAAATTCGGCTCACTTGCAAACCGTAGGAGCCTATTTCCTACGCGGGAATCAACCGGACTACAAAGCGGTCAAGCACGCGGTGTGGTTGGCCGATGGCGATCAGTTGGTTATCCACGACGACAAACCGGACAATTGGATTACAGGCGACCGAATTGCGATCCTCTTTCACGGACTCGCTGGGTGCCATAGATCACCCTACATGGTTCGCGCCGCTGACAAACTTACGCGGCGAGGCGTGCGTGTGATACGAGTCGACATGCGCGGCTTTGGTGATAGTACGTTTATTTCTCGTTCGCACATTCACGGCGGATACTACAAAGACGTTTTCTCAGTCGTAGATTTTGTACATCACCTTTGTCCGATATCCAAAATCAGCTTGGTCGGATTTTCAATAGGCGGAAACATTATCTTAAAAGCGCTTGGCCAATGGGGTACCGAGCATCCCAAGTACGTCGATTCGGCCGTAACGATTTGCCCGCCCATCGATTTGATTCATTGTTCGTGGAACCTGCGGCGGATGGGCAACCGGGTTTACGAATCGTATTTCATGAAGAGCCTGAAATCGCAGCTGACCATTCGCCGTCGTCATGTAAAAGACATGGTCGACAATAATGTGAATCCACTTCCGTCTCGATTGATTCACTGGGACGATCAGATCACCGGACCTTGCTGGGGTTACGATGGAGCACGAGACTACTACGCGGACGCCAGTTCAGCTCCGACGCTCGATCGAGTGGGCGTGCCTACGATTATTTTGGCAGCAAGCGATGATCCCGTCGTGCCTCATGTGATGTTTGGCGAGTTTAAAATGTCGAACTACATCGAGTTGATTTCAACCAAAAAAGGAGGCCATCTCGGATTCATCAGCCAAGGAGTTCGCGACCCCGACCGGCATTGGATGGATTGGCGCATCTGCCAATGGGTGACTTCTCAAGACGAAGATTTTGGTTTGCCAAAGGAATCTGCCGTGCCTCGCCCGTATTCCAACAGGGGTTCTCGATCAAGTTCCCGATCAAGTTCGCGCACAAGCCCTCGCTCGCGATATTAGAGTTGCTTTGTGACGCGAGAGCGGACCTCGTGATATAATTTGCCGGTCCAATTTGACAATCAAAAGGTGCTTCATGACGTTCCGAATTTTCACACTCTCCATCGCGTTTTTGTTCGGCTTGCTCGCCTGTGTTTCTAACACCTCTAGCGGGCAGGAAAACTGGACGCGATTTCATGGACCCAACGGAACCGGCCTTGCTGCAGAAGCAAAACTTCCCAGCGAAATTACGGACGACAATTTCGAGTGGAAAATCGAACTGGCAGGAACGGGGTCAAGCGCTCCGGTGATTTGGGGCGACAAGATTTTTGTCACAGGTTGCGATCAGAAAACTGCGGCTTTGACGCTTCAGTGCTTGGACAGAAAAACTGGCAAGGAGATTTGGAAAAAGTCATTCCAGTCCGAACCTTACAAAGTCCACGGACGAAATAGTTTCGCTTCCAGTACGCCTGCAGTCGATAAAAACCACGTCTATATCGTTTATGCAAGCCCGGCTCATACGATGTTGGTTGCAGTGACTCATGACGGTGAAAAGAAGTGGGAACGTGATTTTGGGACGTGGGTTTCTCAACATGGTTTTGGTGGATCACCGATCATTTACAAAGACAAAGTGATATTTTTCAATTCACAACAGGCTGATCGCGTCCGCCGCGGCGAGCCTGGTGAAAGCCACATGATCGCGCTCGAAGCTGCAACGGGTGACGACGTTTGGAAAACCAAGTTGAAGGCTACACGATCCTGTTACGCGGTGCCTTGCGTCTACAAAGACTCCTCTGACAAAGAGCAAATCGTTTCTTGCAACACGGGTGATGGTTTTTTTAGTCTCGATCCTGAAACGGGAATACGTAACTGGTCGGCGATGCCGTTTGCACAACGAACGGTTGCCTCGACTTTGGTTGCTGATGGGTTGATCATCGGCAGTTGCGGTTCCGGCGGCGGTGGCAACTATTTGGTTGCGATCCGCCCTGGCGATACAGCCCAACCTGAAAAAGCGTTTCAAATCCAATCGGCTAATTATGTTCCCAGTCCTATCGCGGTTGGTGGGAAACTGTTTTTGTTCACCGACAAAGGCATTGGGCAATGTATTGATTTGAAAACAGGGAAACAGATTTGGCAGGAGCGGTTGTCTCGCGGGTTTTCAGGATCACCCGTTGCTACGGCGGATCACATTTATCTTATGGACGAAGAAGGAAACTTGTTGGTCATCGCTGCCTCGGACAAGTACAAACTTGTTTCAAAGCACTCACTTGGCGAGCCCACCCGGTCCACGCCCGCGATCTCCAACGACAAAATGTATCTTCGTACGGATTCACATCTTATTTGTGTTGGGAATAAGTAATTACTGAAACGGCGAAATCAGATTGGCACTTTTGGATCGATGTTGGTGGAACTTTCACCGATTGTCTGGCGATTGATTCGCTTGATCCTGACAAACAATACCAAACCAAAGTTCTCAGTGAGCTGGATCGAACGATTCCCGCTCCCTTGTTGGCGATCCGCAAGATATTGAAGCTTGATCCGGCAGACCCTATCCCAGATTGTTCGGTTCATCTAGGAACGACACGCGGAACCAATGCGCTTTTGACGAGAAATGGAGCGAGAACCGCATTCGTAACAACTCGCGGTTTTCGTGACCTCCTGACGATTGGTGATCAGGCTCGACCACATCTTTTCAAACTGACTGTCGTCAAACCGCAACCGCTTTTCGAAACTTCAATTGAAGTTGATGAACGAGTTCTCGCTGATGGGACGGTTGAGGTGGTTCCTGATCTTGCGATGGTTCGACGGCAACTGATGGAACTGAAGTCGTCAGGGATTGAGTCGGTCGCCATTTGCCTGATGCATGGTTTTCGATACCCCAAACACGAGCAATTGATCGGTGAAGTCGCTCGCAAGATTGGTTTCAAGGATGTTCGACTTTCGTCTGACGTTGCGCCTTTGATCAAAATTCTGGCTCGGGGAGAAACAACGGTTCTCGATGCCTATTTGAATCCTGTTCTCGGTGATTATCTCGATCAGATTCAATCTGGGCTTTCATCCAACAGCCAATTGCGATTGATGACGTCGGCGGGTGGATTGGTCCGTCGTGAGAAATTCTCTGGCAAAGATTCAGTTCTCTCCGGACCCGCCGGTGGTATCGTCGGCGCGGCTAGAGTTGCCGAACAAGCCGGATTCAAGCGTGTTTTAACATTCGATATGGGCGGAACCAGTTCCGACGTCGGTCGCTACGATGGGGAAATCGAATTAGAGTTTGAAACGCGAAAGGCGGACGTGCGAATCATGACGCCGATGGTCGCGATCGAAACGGTGGCCGCGGGGGGCGGTTCGGTATGCTGGTTTGATGGAACAAAGTTGATGGTGGGACCGCAAAGTGCAACCTCCGACCCGGGCCCGGCGTGTTACGGACGTGGTGGTCCACTCGCGGTGACGGACATCAATCTTTTCCTCGGTCGAATCGTCAAGCATCGTTTTCCGTTTCCGCTGGACGAAGCCGCGGTCGAGAATCGTTTGGAAGAAGTCCGACGTCAAATGGCGGATGCCGGTTTCGAAATGACGCATCATGAACTGGCCGCTGGATTTCTCGCGATCGCCAATCAGAACATGGCCTCAGCGATTCGCAGCGTTTCAATCGCTCGTGGCTACGACCCCAAAGACTACGTGTTGATCGCGTTTGGAGGCGCCGGCCCCCAGCATTGTTGCGCCGTAGCCGAAGCGATCGGGATGGAAAAAATCCTTGACCATCCACAGGGCTCAATCTTGAGTGCCGTTGGAATTCGGTTAGCCGATCAAACCGTCAGCGCTGTTCGGTCGGTGCTAACTGCTTTTGACGAGTCGAGTTTGGATGCTGTGAATAAGCTGTGGGAGTCGATGGAGTCGGAGCTGGCTGACTCATTTGATGACGATCAAGTTCAGTTCACGCACAGCCTTGATCTGAGATACTTTGGTACAGAAGTTTGCCAAACGATCCGATTGGATGCAAAAAAATCTGACCGCGTTGAGCAGCGGGCTCAATTAGAAAATGACTTTGCCAAAGTCCATCAGCAGCGGTTCGGCTTCACGTCGGATAGGCCGTTGGAAATTGTGGCCGCTCGAGCCGAAGGCCGTCGAACTGGCAGCCGTTTGCTTCCGTCTGCCAAAATCACAAAAACGAATCAGCGTCACAGCGATAAGACTCAGTCAATGTGGCAATCTCGATCTGAATGCGATTCAGCGACCACGGGTTGGCAGAAGGTTGCAACTGAGATTTTTGATCGAGAATCGTTGTCGCCGGGAGATCGAGTGGTTGGTCCAGCCATGATTGCTGGCGAGTTATCAACGACGGTCGTCGATGCTGGCTGGGAAGCAACGACATTGGCCGATGGTCAAATTTTGCTTTCGCGTTTGCAATTGAATCCGGGGCAAACAAGCTTTAAGGACACCGAGAGTTTGGAAGTTGAATCTAAAGTCGATCCGGTCAAGCTTGAGATTTTCAACAACCACTTTTCCACCATCGCGCGTCAAATGGGCATCTCGCTTCAAATGACTTCGATGAGCGTCAATGTGAAAGAGCGCTTGGATTTCAGTTGTGCGATTTTTACGCAGGCGGGTGATCTCGTCGTTAACGCGCCACACATTCCAGTTCATCTGGGCGCGATGAGCGAAACGGTGCGGGCGATCATTCGGTTGAATGAAAACGTCAATCCCGGCGACGTGTTTGTGACGAACGATCCGTTTGCAGGCGGCTCACATTTACCCGATGTCACCGTTATCACACCCGTTTTCAACGAGGCCAGCGACACACTGTTGTTTTGGGTTGCCAGTCGTTCACATCATTCAGAAATCGGCGGAATCTCACCCGGTTCGATGCCTCCCAATGCGATTTGTTTGGCAGAGGAAGGCGTTTTGATCCGAAATTTCAAACTGATTTGTGGAAGTCCGTCGGCATCCAAACTAACCACGGAACGTTTTGAAGAATTAGAAAATTTGCTAACCGCACCCCCCTACCCTTCGCGTTCGCCAACTGAGAATCTCGCCGACGTCCGCGCTCAAGTGGCTTCTAATCGAACCGGGGAACGCGACCTTTTGGCCCTAGTAAAACAGTACTCGCAAAAAACGGTGCTCAGCTACATGACATTCATTCAAAACGCTGCTGAACAAAAAGTGCGTTCTGCGATTTTGCAAATGTCAGACGGTCAGTTTGCTTTCGAAGATTCTCTGGACAACGGAGCCACCATCCGCGTCAAAATTGACAAGCAAGACGATCAAATTTCAATAGATTTCACTGGAACCGATCCGGTGCTTGATGGGAATTTGAATGCGAACCCAGCGATCGTTTCATCGGCCGTGATCTACGTGATGCGTTGCTTGATCGACGAAGATATTCCACTCAACGAAGGCGTGATGAAACCTGTCACGGTTAAACTTCCCGAGTGCTTTTTGAATCCAACCAGTGACGAGGATCCAGCAAAGTGCCCAGCGGTTGTCGGTGGCAATGTTGAAACGTCACAGCGTGTGGTCGATGTGTTGTTGGGAGCGATTGGGAAATCGGTTGAGTCTGCTTCGGACCGATTACAATCAAATGACGCCAACCAGCAAGCCATCGGATTGGCTGCCGCGAGCCAAGGCACGATGAACAATTGGTTGATGGGTAACGGGACGTTTGGATACTATGAGACCATAGGCGGGGGCACCGGAGCGACGCCGGTTGCCGACGGCGCAGATGCTGTCCACTCGCACATGACCAACACGCGGTTGACCGATCCGGAGGTGCTAGAGTCACGCTACCCAGTGATCTTGAGAGAGTTTTCGATTCGCGAGGAAAGCGGTGGAGCCGGCTGGCGTAGCGGTGGAAATGGAATGATTCGTGAAGTCGAATTTCTCCAGCCGTTGACGGTTTCGTTATTGACCAACCGACGCAAGAAAGCCCCGTACGGAATCGGAAATGGTCGTCCGGGCAAACCTGGAATCAATTGGTTGATTAAGAATTACGATTCAAAATCACGGGAAGCAACTGAACTACCAAACAGTTGCCAGATCGAAGTTAAACCAGGCGATGTGTTGCGACTGGAAACCCCTGGCGGCGGTGGGTTTGGATAGGATTGCAAAAATTTGACGGACGTGACTGAGCTGAAGAAATGCTTGGCTGGAGAAATGAATGGCCAAAGAAATGCCAGGGCCGTCAGACTCGAAGAATACCCTTCAATGGATCCGTTTCTCAGAATGGGTGTTGTGCTTCATACTCGCCTGAGCATGTTTACGCAGGCGAAAGGCACCCATGAAAGCAGTCAATTCAATTTTGTAAGATCGTAGGTTAGTTAATCTTTTAGGAAGCTCGCGTTCCGCGGAGCGTCCACCACACATTGGGGCTGCGATTGGCTAACCAGCATCTGCGACGGCTGGTGATTCTGTCTCTGTTTCAGTCGTACTTTCACCCGCTTGTTTTGCCATGAAACGATCTTTCATGTGACCGCGAATCTTGAGGAAACGGAGCCCGATTTCTTCTTTTAACTCTGGTGAAAAATCTGTGAACGAAGTAGCGAAAACCTGAGTTTGATAGGCTTCACCGCGAAACAGTTGGGCTCGAATTCGGTGTGACAATCGGTTGCGGGCTCGAATGAAGAACGAGTTCAGCGTGCCCCAAGATTCCGGGGCTTCGATTCCTTCACCGAATGCGTCGAAGTGGCTGAATAACAAGTATCCCTTTTCGCCCCGACGTTCAAAATTCGCTTCGATGTAAGTCCATTTGTCGGAGCTTTCTCCGTCAACAAGGTGAGACGGCGATCGCTTTTTTCGGCTGACCAATCGCCAACCAACATTTTTGTAACAAGTCGTAAGCTCGTGCCAGCCCGGAAATGTTTGGTCAAATGACGCAACCGTTGAGTAAGTCATTGTTTGTGTGTTGGAGGCGGCACCAACATTGGCGAACTGCCACGAGTCAGACCGTTGCCCCAAATCGCTTCCCGATGACCGCTCTTCTGGCATGTACCTGATCTTTTTCCAGCCGTCGATTGATTCGGGCATGTCGTTTTGATCAAAGTCAACCAACATGTCACTGTCAAAAAATCGAATCTTTAAATCGGTGCGATAAGAACGCTGAACGTCAACGAACTCCCACAGCCCAAACGCGATCGTTAGGCCGGCAAGTGTCCAAATCAATGTTTGGCCTGTCTTGGCGATCGGTTGGTACCCACGGGCCTTGCGACGAGACTCGCTTTCTTCTTCCGTTTTTTCACCCGATAAAATTCCGTTCCAAAATTTGGTGATCACTCTTCCAAACGGACCTGACTCGCCGCTCGTTTCTTCTACAGGACCAAACATGAAAAACAAAAATTGGTCAGTGCTGAACAGCATCAATATGCCAAGTGCGAGGGTTGCGTAGCCCAAAAACGAGTGAGAAAGACCGCTCGAAAGGTCGATTTGCAAAAAGTAATCTGAAAGAGGAATGACCAGGATCCGAATCGTATTCATGAATACCGCCCAGAACACGGCGGATAAAATTAAAGCCGCCGCACGAAAGCCGAGCAATGTCAGCAAGATAAAACCGGCTCCTGCGATCAAGAAAATCTCGTTGAAAATTCCTGTCGTAAACAACGTCATGCGAAGAACGAAACAAGTGACCGCGGCCAAAATAGACAATACGCCTATCCCAAGCGTCGGAATGTTTATCCGTCGCGACATCACGATGAAGACAACAGCGACGAAGAGCAAAGTAAAGAACGATTGCACACCGCTACACGCTTGCTCGATTCCGTATTCTTTCATCGACGGAACATTGATCACGGTCCCATCCATGTGATGACCGAGGCCAATTAGATCCAGCAAGCGACTGGTGTAGTTGGCACTGTAAAGTTGAAGCTTTGTAATTAGATTTGTGTCGATTCCGTTTGGCAGAATCAGGTAAACGTAGAGCGGCAACGAACACGCCCAAAGAGTCGTTTCGCCTTCGCGGTCAATCGTTCGCGCGAACAAACTTGAAATCAATAACATCGCGCTCAATGCTGCAAACCAAGGCTCAACAAACAACATGCCCAGGAATGCGAAACCAAGTCCCAAGACCATCAAAATGTCGCTGACGATACTTCGGTGGAAAGGCTGTGTGTTGCCGAAAGGCCAACGGTAAAGCGCTAACGCCGCCACTGCCAAAATCGCGATCGAGAATGGTTGGTAGTGAGGCCGAGCCCACAGTGTGCGGAAATACAGCATCAGCATCGGCAGTTGGATTAAGACCGCCAGTGCGTAAGGAAGGAAGATCCTGATCATTTCTGATTTTACGTCACCAGTTTTTGCTGGTTGGGATTCCGCAGGTAGGTTGGTCATTTTTTTAGCAGAGGAAAGAGGCGGCAGATTGCCTGATGGTTTTGCCAAGAGGCGGCGCGCGGTGCGATGGACGACGAAGGAATTAGTTCAATTTTACTTGCTGACGGATTTCAAGAAAAGCTGAACCTAGGCTCAGTTTTGATTGAGAAGCGATTTTCCTGTCATAGTCTCGGTCATGACGGAAGAAGCGCATATGACGGTCTCCATCGGAGGTTACGGAGGCAGAAACGCCCGAGAGTGGTGGCTAGTTGGTCCCAAGGCGATGGAAAAGGCGACCAGCGGCGAGAATACATCACACCTCGTCGAGGTTGTGGCTTTTGAGAACCTCCGTAGAAATCCGGCATTGGCTGCTGAATCTCCAAGACGATCTAGATTTTGAATAATGACGCGTGCTTTGCGTCTCATCAATCTAGTGGTCAGTCAGCCCTGAATTGACGAGTGCCATTTTTTACGCGGAGCGTAAGCATGCTCGTTCTGCGAGCGAGCATGGGGCCCCAAAACTAATCATCCGAGCGAGGCACCGCTCATCCATCTGTGGCACAGCCGCTCACCCCTACGGGAGTAGGATCTCGGAAGACCAAGGCTGATTGTTTTTGTGCCAATCGACACATTGGACCAATCCATCATCGAGAGACACCGTTGGTTTCCAATCGAATAAGCGATCGGCTTTTGAGATATCCGCCCACGTTTCTTTGATGTCAGCTTTGTGGAACGGCTGGTTCTCGATCAACGCTTTTTTGCCAAGTAGATTTTCAAGTTTCTCGATGATCGTCAGCAACGAAATTGGCTGGTTACCACCGCCAAGATTTACGACTTCGAAACCGATCGGTTTTAGCGCTGCGATTGTACCGCGGGCAATGTCATCAACGAAAGTAAAATCTCGAGACTGAGTTCCGTCGCCAAACAGTTCAATAGGAACACCTTCGTCGATCCATTTGATGAAACGGAAAATGCACATGTCTGGTCGCCCGGCTGGACCGTACACGGTGAAGTACCTGACCACCGAAACGTCGATGCCGTACAAAAAGTGATGGGAGTGCGCCATCATTTCAGCAGCTTTTTTCGAAGCCGCGTACGATGAGATTGGCGTGTTAACGGCCAGCGATTCCGTAAACGGCATTTCCTGGCCCGCGTAAAGTGACGACGTCGAGGCGAGAATGTACTTCTTGATCCCGCGGTCTTTCATCTCTTCAAGCAAATACAAATTCGCCATCGCGTTGGTCGTCATGTAGACCGTCGGATTGACCATGCTGTATCGAACGCCGGCTCGGGCAGCCAAATTGATAATGGCGTCAAACGAATGAGCGTCCATGATCTTTTTCAACGCGCCACGATCTTCAAGGTCCTCGTGATAAAACGTGAAATTATCGTGCGTCAGTTTATCCAGCCGATGTTGTTTTAGCGTTACATCGTAGTAATCATTCATGTTGTCGATACCAACAACATTATGCCCTGCATCAAGCAAAAAATTTGCGACGCGGTTGGCAATGAATCCAGCACATCCTGTTACGAAGTAAGTTTTAGGCGATTCGTCCTGAGTCATAGTTTGGCTTTATTGACGTTGTAGTTGAGGAAATAAAGTCGCTGTGAAAATGATTCGCTGTGTGAAAGGTCGCTGTAAAAGACCGCTTCAAAAGGTCCGCTTTCAAAGCCGCTGCTAAAAAAGGCTTTCAACTGATTCAACAAAAGTAGCGTGTTTCAAATCTGGCTAGTCAAGGACGCCTGCATTAGAAACCAACTGGCCTGTGTTACACAAGTTTTGAAACCGTTTTAAGCTTTGCAAATTTTCTCGCGGCCCGTGGTGATATTCTTTGTCGCGTTGCGTGTATCAACAACCAACTGTGAATGAGGAACAATTTCTTCCCAGTTGAATGCGGTGTGGTCCGTTGAAATCAAAAGGCAATCAAGCGATTGAAGGTATTCCGGAGTCGGTTCCTGATGGGTCAAATCGGGGACATCGAAGTGACGCATTTTTGGAAGCTTGGGAATATGAGGATCGCAATAGCTGAGGTCCGCACCGCGTTCGGAGAGCAATTCCATCAGTTTGAAGGAAGGGCTTTCTCGCGGATCGTCAACGTCCTTTTTGTAGGCAACGCCAAAGATGCCGATCTTGCTGCCGCGAATCGGTTTGCCGGCTTGGTTGAGTGCTTCTGCTAATTTGTGAACCACATAGAGTGGCATACTTGTGTTGATCTCACCTGCGAGTTCGATGAACTTCGTTTGGACTTCATTCTTTCGCGCGACCCAGCTCAAGTAAAACGGATCAATTGGAATGCAGTGTCCGCCAAGCCCAGGTCCGGGGTAAAACGCTTGGAAGCCAAACGGTTTTGTCTTGGCCGCATCGATCACTTCCCAGACATCGATGTCTAGTTTTTGAAAGAGAACCTTCAGCTCGTTGACCATCGCGATGTTGACGCTGCGATAAGTGTTCTCAAGAATCTTGCAGGCTTCCGCGACTTCGCATGAAGCAACGGGAATGACTTTAGTGATCGCTTTTTCGTAAAACTTTGTCGCCAATTTGAGGCTGTTGGCCTCGAGGCCTCCGACGACTTTAGGGATCGTTCCGGCGGTAAAATCTGGGTTGCCCGGATCTTCTCGTTCAGGGCTGTACGCGAGAAAGAAATCTTTGCCGGCTTCGAGACCCGACTGGGACAGAATCGGCAGCAAAACGTCTTTTGTCGTTCCCGGATAAGTCGTACTTTCGAGGATGACCATTTGACCGGGGCGCAAGTTTTTGGCAATCGCCTCGGCAGTCATCTCGACGTATTTCAAATCGGGGTCGCGACTATCGGTCAGCGGAGTCGGAACGCAAATCAGGATCACGTCGGCTTCGGACAAACGAGCCATGTCCGTCGTTGCGTCGAATTTTTCTTTGTCCAACCACGATTGAATTTTGCTGTGCTCAATGTGAGCGATGTAGCTTTTGCCTTTTTTCAACGCGTCTGTTTTTTTGGAATCGACATCGAATCCAATCGCGGCAAATCCAGCCGAGATGTAGGCGTCAATTAACGGGAGCCCAACATAGCCCAGCCCGATCACGCCGACTTTGGCGGTTTGGCTGTCGATCGATTTATAAAGCGTTTCGCAAACGTTGGATTCAGTCATTTCGTTCGTGGCTTGGGGCATGGTGTTTGAGAATTGTTAGGATCTGTGTCTGGTTTTTCGGTGGGTAGCGTCGCTTGTTTTTGACGTAACGCTTCGTTTGAAACAAATCAAAATAGACACAAATGCAAATAGAACATTTTAGCCAGATTCCCAAAATGAAGCTACGACAGAATCAACGGATCGGTTTGAGTCGGTGATTCGCGGGTGGCTCAGCTGCACTTCGCAATTGGTGTATTGATTTGAGTTAAGACCGGATTCCTGATCATTGGGCCGTTTTAAAGCGTGTCGGCCTCTTGAGCTAAAATCTCAGCGATTCGCGTTGCGGCTTTTCCGTCCCACAATTCGGGACAGCGGCCTTTTTTGTAAGTCCCTGAAATGACTTCGGTCAGGTGCAGTTTTAATTTTACTGCGTCGCTCCCGACTAAAGTACTAGTGCCTTCGGTCACGGTGATTGGCCGTTCCGTGTTGGGACGCATCGTTAGGCAAGGTACATCGAGCGCGGTTGATTCTTCTTGAAGTCCACCCGAATCGGTTACGATGACTTTGGCTTGCGATGTCAGACAAAGAAAATCGTTGTAGCCTAGCGGTCCAAGGCACGTCACGTTCTGGGCGGATTCGAGTTTTTCATTCAACGAAAAAGATTCCAGTCGAGTTTTTGTCCTTGGGTGAATCGGAAACACGAGCGGCAGTTTGTCAGAAATCTCAACCAACACGTCGATCAGCGATTCAAGCACATCCGCATGATCAACGTTGGCGGGTCGATGAAGCGTGACAACGCCAAAGTGACCGGCCTCGAGTTTCAGTCGCGAGAGAATGTCGCTTTGTCGGGCACGTTTTACCTGATGGAGCAACGTGTCGATCATCACGTTTCCGACCAGATGGATACTGGATTCGGAGTGGCCTTCGCGAATCAAATTTTTTACGCCATCGGGCTCAGACGGCAGCAACATGTCACAAACAGAGTCAGTCAACATGCGGTTGATCTCCTCAGGCATGGTGCGATCAAAACTACGAAGTCCCGCTTCAACGTGGGCAACGGGGATCAATAATTTTGCCGCTGCAATCGTGGCCGCCATGGTTGAGTTGACATCGCCAACGACGATCATTCGGTCAAAACCTTCACCTTTTTCTTGGGCCTCGATCAATATGTTTTCGATGGCAACCAAAATGTCGGCTGTCTGTTTTCCGTGGCTTCCTGAACCGATTCCCAACGAGATGTCAGGTCGGCTGATTCCAAGCTCTTCAAAAAAAACATCCGAAAGGTTGGCGTCGTAATGCTGGCCAGTGTGAATCAAAGTCGGTTGCAAGCCAGGGTGTTTTTCAAACGCGCGAAGGATAGGCGCGATCTTCATGAAGTTGGGGCGGGCACCGACGATGCAGGCGAGTCTCATTTATTGTTGCTTCCAATTGAAAGTATGTAGGTCACCGATGCCGGCGTTGCTCTCGCTCGATTCTAATTGCGAATCTGGATTGGATGACAGCGTAATTTTGGTTTCTGCCACTTGATGGTTCGCGGCAAATTCCAGCTGGCTCGTTTGATCGCCCTTTGCTCCCGGCTGAATCCACCAGCCGGCGATTCGAGGTTTCGTTGTATTCTCGACGCTCGAAAATCGGTATTCAAACACTGGGTTTCTTTGACGCTTGCCAAACTCTGGACAGTACCAACCATTGATCACTTTGATTTCCGAGCAACCAACAAAGCAAATTTGATTCTCTTTGTCACTACATTTCAGCTGATACTGATACTCACTGATTTGGGTGACACGAACTTCAGGACCGAGGTGAATAAAGCCAGACACATCTTTATTAGTCGGACTGATTCGATCGAGACAGTACCAAAATTTTGATTTGGATATTCCAATCAAGCGGTCAATTCTTTCGACACCATGTCGCCGAAAGCCGTCATGCGAAGCTTGGCCCCAACAGAAATCGCCATCACGACCGTGCATCAACCGAGATGGTTCACCACGATAGCCCATGCGAAATTTCGACCAGACATCGTTTTGATTTTGGTCGTCAACTGTAACAACATTGTGCGCTAAGGAAGACCTGCAATACCAACGCATTGGATCGTCAGAGTAATTGTAAAGTCCACTGTCAACGATCCACCGCGCCCCTCCGAGGCTGGCTTCGAAAGTCAGAAGATCACAATGTGCGTGGGCCGGCAGCGTTTGGGCTCCCGCAGGCCCGCGATCAAAAATCATAAAGTCATTTTGGTCGCGAAAGATCCAATACGAACCGACGGTCGATACATCGGGGTCGG
>JBGCDK010000059.1:0-24436 GCA_045105295.1 Mariniblastus sp. | reverse complement strand
GCAGGAGACGGAAACTGGCAAATTGTTTTCGTTAGGGTTGGGCACGTTGCCCTGTCATGCTGCGTCTGGGGAGGAGCGGTTTTCAGTCTCTTGGAATCGCGAGACGGACGAGGTTGACTTTATGATCGGCTCGTTTTCGCGACCTCAAACGTGGCTTACGAAAATGTTTGTCTGGTATCTTCGGCGTGAGCAAAATCGTTTTGCAACAGATTCCGCCAATCGCATCGCTGAGGAAATCGCATCGCTGAGGAAATCGGGTTGCTGAGGAAGTCGGGTTGGTGCGAGAAAACTACAGCTCAGTCTGGGGTAGAGTAGACGTTGGAGGGGGCGGCACTCGAAGACTTCCGTAGGTTCGGCTTTGGGAGTTGGCTTTCGTGGAGTGAGGTTCTGTGGAATGGGGGCCTGTGGAGTTGGCTTCTGTGTTCAACCAGGCAAGTGTGACGCTGACCGATCTGCATCCTAGATACGAACCCAATAATGCAACCACGTACAGCCGCCGGACCTCGTGCCGCGGCACAAGCTGTGCCCAAATTAGGTGTTCTTGCCTACGTTTGAAAAATCAGTTTGAGATAGAGTTTTACCACTCATGGTCAGCAGTTTTTTTTATTGTTAGGATGAGGGAACACCTAAACCATTTTGCCGGAGCGACCTAGTGAGCTTGGATTACACATTACTCCGATCATTGCATCGAATGCTTCGCCAGTTGAGCGACATTTCCGAGCGGATCCGCAAAGGACCGATGAAAGTAAAAGTCGTCGCCGCGAATGAAGCGAATTTTCTTAAGGCGATGGAGCAAGCAAAAGAGAATCTGACGGAACTGCGGAAGGCGTCCAACGCGAAACAGATGCAGTTGGCAGAACGCGAAGCCAAAATCGAAGACATGAAGAACAAGCTCAACATTTGTGATTCCAACAAAGAGTTTCAGATGTTGAAAGACCGTATCGCGGCTGACTTGCAAGCCAATAGTGTGTTGCAGGATGAGATCCTTGAACAACTGGAAAAGCTGGACGTGTTGACGGAGGAAGCGGAGCAGGCGAAGCAGAACTACGCCAAATCGCAAACCGAAACGCAAAAGATGACCGATAAGGTGGCACTTGATCTCAAAGCGCTCGAAAGTGAGAAAATTCGCGTGACCGCTGAGTTGGCTGAGGCTGAAAAAGGTGTTCCGATTGATCTTGCGACTGAGTACCGCCGCTTGGTTGCGGGCATGGGCGAGGATGCATTGGCTTCGACGGACACCGAAACGTGTGGCAATTGCAACCAGCGCATGATCACTCAGATGGTTAGCGATCTCATGATGAAGAAAGCCGTTTTCTGCAAGGGCTGTGGAAGTCTTCTTTACCCAGCAGAAAACCGCGCGATCGGCAATTAGTGTGTCTTGGTGCCAACAATCTGACGAACGACTAGTCACGTCGAGTTTGAGAGAAACAGTTGGATCAACCGGAGCAAAAAAACACACACGATTCGAGTCGCGTTTTAAGTCACGTTTCGAGCAGCCTGAAAAGATGGATCAAGTTGCTGGTTCTCTTTCTTTTGTTTTTCGTTTTGCTCGCAAGCGCTGGTGCTTATTGGGTCTACCAATCAGCCCAGACGATTCCCGAGTTTTATCAAGCCGCGTTGTCGCTTGACGAAGAGGTCGCCGACGTTGAAGGTGACGAGTTTGAAAAACGGGTTTTGAATCTTCAGAATGATGCTCGATCAAAATCGGAGTGGCAGGCTATTTTTACTGAGGCGCAAGTCAACGGTTGGATCGCTTCGGATATGCCGGAGAAATTCCCAGACAGTTTGCCCCAAATCGTTGAAGACCCTCGAGTGGTGATGTTGCCCCAGAATTTGAAGCTCGCGATGCGGGTTAAGTCTGGCCGGTTTGAGGGAATCCTTATCGCGTCGACGGATGTATTTTGCACCGAAGACGGAAGAATCGGCGTTCGTATCAAGACAGTCAGTGTTGGGGTTTTGCCGATTCCTATCGCTCAATTTGCAGATCGGATTGCAGATGCGATTCGTAGCGCGGGAGTCGATGTCGAGTGGACCGAAACCGAAGGCGATCCGGTGGCTTTGCTGAAATTGCCAAAGGATTTTTTCGAGTTTGAAGGCGTGCACGCGAGGCCGACAGGGATCGAAATTGAAGAGGGCAAAGTCATTTTGTCCGGCGAAACGAAAGAAGAGCCTTAGCGGGTGATTGATCTCTCGAGTAGGTTTGGGCGAGTAGGGTTGGGCTAAACGGCCTGAACTCCAGCGAGTCGAGTGTTAAATTGAATTTTACACGTCTCAACACCGGCGAGTTTGTCTTTGGGTGGCATGCAAAAGAAGTAAGACTGCCGGACTCTAGTTCTTGACGTTTCTTGCGAACCCAGTGACGGCAACGATGATTGGGATGATGGCCATTGAGAATGAGTACCCCGCCATTCGTCCGATTGCGTATCCGAGTTTTGATGTATCGAATTTTCGTCCAAGCTGTTCGCTCAATTCACTCATCGCCTCAACGGCCTGGAAAAGCGTAAACACGTTGACGGCAAACATCAGAAACAAACCGACAACGGTCACGGTCGCAAAAATCGCGGCTATTTTCGAAGCCCATCCCAAGTGCACGCCGCGCGTCAGCTCAATGATCGCTACCACGCCGCTGATGATCATCGAAATCGTCGTACCAACTACGGCGATCGTCATGATGATGGTTAGGATGAAGCTAACCGTCAGGTTCGAACCGACGCTGAGAAAACCGCCGCCTGGAAGAACGCCAGTTGGGTCACCTATGCCTAGCAAGCGATACTGAAGGAGTAGTGCCTCGCCAAATTTGAGCACGACAAAAATCATGACAGGAATGCCAATGACCGAGAGAATGAGAGTCCAGATCGGACCGATGTTGGACTTGAGATGCTTTTCATTCCGGCGCCTCATTCTTCTCTTTTTCTGAACCGGCGTTCCTGGTAGCGGAGACCGAGATTGGAGATGTGGGTTGTCAGCTGTCTGCGGAATCTGCACGTCAGCAAACTCAGGAACATCGACTAATGGATTGGTAGGATACGCTTGATGAGGGTAGCCTTGTTGCGGATAACCCGGGCTTGGGTGTGGTTGGCGTTGGTAGGGTTGGTTTTGGTAGGGTTGGTTTTGGTAGGGAGGCGAATACGCCTGGTGCTGGTGCGGTGGTTGAGGGGCGGCGTAGGCAGGTGGGGCTTGCTGGCCTGGTCGCGCTTGATTGACAGCTTGGCTTGGGAACTGTCCGGGGTAGGGTTGTTGGGCAGGGGCCGATTGCCGCGGCTGACTTGGAGCTTGGTTGCGAGCCGCTGGCTTATGCCGAGCTTGCTTATGCCGAGCTTGCTTTTGCGGAGCTTGCTTGTCCCGAGCGGGGGCGACTGGCCTTGCGGGGCTGGGGGAATCTGAAACTGGAATTCCGTCAAAGATTTCTTCTTGCGAATCGTTGGCCACTGGAATTGCATCTAATGGTTCGATGGCGTTGGGATCGGAAATGTCTTCGTCGGAGTGAATCGCAATCGCATCGATTACTTCGTCGCTGATTTTCGTTGCCGCTTTTAATTTCTGTTTCCTAATAATGTCATCAGCCGCACCTGGCTGCTTGGCTCGTTTGGGGCCCAATCGAAACACGAACCCGCATTGGCAACGGACTTTGTGCCCGGCCATTTTTTGCTTAATCCCTTCGTGGACTTTGTCACATTTAGGGCAGGAGAACGAAAGGGATGACATGGTAGGAAGTTACAAGAGTGGAATGTCAGATAAGGTTTCGAGCTCGATTATAGCTATCGGGAAACTGAATTGTATTGTTTGGAGCGGAGGCATGCAAAATTTCATCCGCTCAAATGTGAAACTATGACGGTGGAATTCGTTGCACGTTTGTTCGCGTTTCCTCGGCTGATGACTTTTCTGCCCGTGACTGATCGAGAATTGAGCGGAGATATTGACGCTTCTTTCGTGAAACCTTCGATAATCCCGTGTTTCGCTAGCCCCAGTGAAAATATTGACCTGTTTTCAATTGGATGATCCATCTAAAAGACGAGTTCCAGTGTCAATTTTTGTCAAAGGAAGTAACGATGGCTGCCAATCCTCAATCGACAACAAAACGTATTGTTTCCATAACGATTGGATGCTTGTTTGCACTTATGTTCGTGCCAAGTTTTGTTTCAGCAGATGATTTTCTCCCTGAGAATTTTACGAAACAACAATTGATCGAGTACGAAAAACAGTTGAACGCGATTTTAAAAACTCGCCGAGACGAGGAGAAAGAGTTTGTCGCCAAGGTTGTCTTGCAGGTCAGGGAAGGCAAGATTCCCTCGAAACTGGTTAGCACGAGTTTTCAATGGGTGCGTGAAAAACGTCCCAACACAAGCTATCCATTTCTTTACTTTGAAAAAGTTTTGAGGTTACAAGCCAAAGCGATCAAGATCGACAATCAGATTCCTGCTTTTGATTTTTCAATCTACAAATCTCACGGTCAGCGAATTGCTAGTCAAAATGGCTCTGCTGGGCAGAAAACGAAAACGCGGCGAAAGTCTTTCTTTACGGCTGGTTCGCGTAGATAGTAGCGAAAGCTTCGCCGCGGAGTGTCGGATCGGATCTTTGTTTTTGATCGCAATTGAACTAGCATGGCGAGTTCAAATTAACGCGCTCATTTGACAGTAATTTCCGTGACCATACACATCCCCGTTTTGCCTGAAGAAGTCCTTGAAGGCATGAACCCGAAACCGGGTGATTTTGTCGTAGATGGAACTTTGGGTGGCGGTGGTCACACGCGTCGGTTGCTGGATTTGATTGGGCCCACTGGGCACTTGATCGGGCTTGATCGCGATCCTGCCGCTGTTGAGGATACTCGTGAGCGCGTGCCGGATGAGAATGCTGATTTCATCGTTGCGAATTACGCTGACATGCCCGAACTGTTTTATCGGAACGGGATAGAGCCAGTGGACTCGATCTTGTTGGATTTGGGTTTGTCTAGCGATCAACTTGCTGATCGAGATCGTGGTTTCAGTTTCCAAAGTGACGGACCTCTCGACCTTCGCTTTAATCCGTTGTCGGGAGAGCCGGCTTCGAAACTGGTCAACAGGCTAAGCGAAAAACATCTTGCCAATTTGATCTATGAATTTGGCGAAGAACGTATGAGCCGTCGGATTGCGAGAAAGATTGTTCGACTTCGACATGACAATCCAATCGAAACCGCGACACAATTGGCCTCCATTGTTCGTTCATGTATTCCGCGGACGAAACAACAGTCGATTGATCCCGCAACGCGGACGTTTCAGGCTTTGCGAATTGCGGTCAATGAGGAATTGAAGTGGCTGTCAGCTGCGATGAAGCGATTGCCGGGGTTATTAAAGCCGGGTGGGCGATTGGCCGTCATCAGTTTTCATTCGCTCGAAGATCGAATCGTAAAACAGGCGATGAATGAAAGCCTGATAGTCAATGTTCTGACCAAAAAACCGATCCAAGCGTCTGACGCTGAACTTGAGGAAAATCCGCGAAGCCGAAGTGCAAAATTGCGAGTGTGCGAGCGACGCCCGGAACAATAGATTCTCGTTGCCGGTTGCTAGCGTGATTGGATGTGCGCCGGTTCACTTTGCTTTGTCGATTGTTTGATCTCGCAAGTGATCCCGGGTTAGATGTATTCTCCCTTTGGGAGTTTATGTATAGTCCCGCAGGTATTTTCATTTGCTTTTTGACTGCGGTACTGATGTCAGATCCATTTAGCTCCAGCTCAAAAGCCCAAATTCTGCGCGAAGCCCAAATCGGGTTGTCCTGCGTCGCAGTTGTGTTGGCTTTGTTTTTGTACGTCGCTTACTACAAGATTTCCGGACGTGGTCGGGAACTGCCGGAGCATGTTCGCAACGCTCCAGTTGCTCGAACGGTTTGGCAGGGCGGTGCTCCCGCTGATCGAAGTCGCGCGTTTGAGCAGACTCATGCCACGAGGCTTTCGCCGAATGTTGAAAACCAATTTAATCCAAGCCAACGCGATTCAAATTTTGGATCTCAAGCAGGGCAGGCTGCTTCAGGGCAGGTTGCTTCAGGACATATGGGTTCATCCCGCAATGCGCGATCCAAGTTGTTAACTTCGAGTCCCGAGGTTAATGGGTTTGCCGCTGACAATACATTTAAGCCTAACGAAAAAGTTTCACCGGCTCAGCCACCAGCGAGAATTGCGAGTAAGTCCAGTTTCGGAGCTGAAGATTTTGGCTCCAGTAGTTTCGGTCACAATGGTTTTCAGGCAAACGTTCCTGAGGATGAACAGTCCAAGAAAAACGTGGCACGCGAAATAAGAGAGGGAATCGCGGAGCAGGCTCCTGTCAAATTAGCTTCGGCTCAGTCTGATATCGTTACTGACAACCAATTCGCTTCGATAGCTTCCAATGGAACTGGTGAATCTAACAAAGTCAAAAGTATTCCCAGTGAGTTCAGTCCCAACCGATTCGTTCCCAAATCAAAACCGGCCCAAGGGCTACCGACCAGCGGGGGCGGAAGTTTTGGAGATCAGCCATCCAAAGGCAACGTTTTCAGCCGACTGAAATTGCCTGAGTCGTTCGGAGAATCAGGGGCGACCAAAAAAGCCAATACTAATCTCAACGCAAATGCTGATTTCAATTCTGGTTCCGGCGCAGGATACAAACGAGAAGTCCCAGCGGGTTACACAACTCCAGTCCTTCGAACTGCGCCCCCAACCAAGCGAGTGATCACGACACCGAAGTCGTCGGCATTGGATTTGGTTGACCAAAAATCTGACAGTTTTACGACGCCTTCGTTGGATGCCGCTTCAGCAACAGATTTGAATTTCAGCAGCAAGCCGGCCAATGTTGAGGGTAGGACAAATCGGGTGCAACAATTTGATCGCGCTCGAGTTGTGGCGGCTCGAGATAAATCTGGCTTTCAAGAAGTTCGTAGTTCGGCAGTAGAATCGCTGCCTGAGAGTAATTTTAATCTTCGCTCCGATCCGGGTTCGATCGGTCTGCGACCGCAACGCGAACGGGACGCATCTAGTCCATTGCGCGATGCTGAATCGAGTTTTGAATTTCTGAGATCGAAAGCAGAACCATTGGCGCATGTTTCGAATCCTACGATGACCACACCACGACCAGTGGTTGAAGATTTTAACAACAATCAATCTGTTGGACGCCTGCCAAACAAATTCTGGCCGAGGCGAGCAGGGCAGTCGGACCAAGGGAATGTCGCTCAAGGGAATGTCGCTCAAGGGGATGTCATTCGAGGGAATGTCGATCGGGATAGCAACCATCAAAACGTGGGTGGTTCGAACTTGGGTGATTCGAAATTCACCGATTCAGCTTTCCAAGAATCGACTTTCCAAAAATCAAATTCAACAATCGTCCGAGCATCGAGGCCCCAGTCGGGTTCGCGAAACTACAAAGTTCAATCGGGCGACAGTTTTTGGTCGATTGCAGAAGGTATCTATCAGGATGGTCGGTACTTTCGGGCACTCTATAAATACAACGAACCGACTGTGCCGAATTTTGACGAGCTCGTTGAAGGAGTCGTAATAGGCACTCCTGCCAAACAGGACTTGATAAGCCTTTGGCCAGATCTGTGTCCCAAGCCAGACTCAAAATTGACCACGGCTGGCCCAAGTCGAACCTATTTGACTCGTGCCGGAGATACGCTTTTCAATATCGCTAGAGAAGAGCTTGGGCAGGCTTCACGTTTTGCCGAGGTTTTCTCGCTCAACCAGAAATTGTTTCGAACACAGCCAACGGCTACGACCGGGCTTCCTGCTGGCGTGCGGTTGGTGTTGCCGATGCAGTAGATAGAATGGCATCTCAAATTCTACTCTTCAAAATTGCTAATCAGAATTTCGCATGTCCTTTCCATTGATAAAAATTGTCTCTGGCGCACAAACTGGCGTGGATCGCGCCGCGTTGGACGTGGCAATTTTTCTTGATATTGCTCATGGAGGTTGGTGTCCGTTGGGCAGGCGAGCAGAAGATGGTTCAATTCCGGCCATTTATCAATTGCAAGAAACGCCCCAGCGAAACTATGCAATTCGAACGGAGAAAAATGTTGTCCAGTCGGATGGAACGTTGATCTTGTTTCGAGATCAAATCTCTGGCGGCACGGAGTTAACGATCAAGTTTGCAAAGAAGCACAAGCGGCCGTTCTTTTGTGTTGACTTGAGTTGTTCTGATTCCAATTTGGATTCTGATTTAATTTCAGATCCTGGTTTGGGGCAAAAGCCCGATGCAGATCCAGTGCCTGAACCAGCCAACGACGTCGCGTTGCTTGATTGGATTGTCCAAAACAACATTGGTGTGATGAATGTGGCGGGACCGAGAGAGTCGTCTTCGCCCGGGATCGCTAAACTGGCCGAAGCGTTTTTGGTAAAAGCTTTATCGCCAAAATAAAACACGCAGCGGCGTTTGGTGTCTGAGCGCTCTTGATTAGAGTGATGTTGACTAGACGCTCTTGAGTGGGGTGGGCTCGTTTAGGGCTTACTTGCTTGGGCTCGGCTGGGCCGGCTTAACTGGATCTAGCTACACGAAAAAATTTCCAGCCAAAATCTTTTTCCTTGTTGCAGCGGGGGATTTCTCGATCGCGTACCGCAGCGTTGTTCGTGACATCTCGTTGTAGTGCTGTTTCAAAAATAGCATTAGCATTGTTTCGTTTTGCTGGCCCAGCTCGCGCAGCATCCAACCAACGGCTTTATGGATCAAGTCATGTTCGTGGTCAAGCAAGATTTCCGACAGCTCAATCGTCGTTTCGAGGTCGCCACGCCGGATAAAGTAAAACGTCGTCACGATGGCAATCCGGTTTTTCCAAAGATCATTTTTCGCTCTGGCAAATTGGAAGAGTTTTTTGCGACTTCGTTCCTTCAAATAGGGCCCCATGATTTTGTGGCAGGAGCTATCGACGAGATCCCAGTTGTTGATGCGGTCAGTGTGAGAGATGTAAAACTCGTATATGGTTTTCTTGGCATCATCGGATTTGGCTCGTTCGAATTGGTTAACAAGGATGAAAATTGCGGTCAGCCGACACTCGTGGACCGGGCTGGCCAAGAGCTTCTCGATTTCGCCTGGAGGAAGCTCACTATATAAGCTCGCGATTTGTCGTTGCTTGGGAGTGGTCACCCCAAGGAACTGGTCTCCTGCAGCATACTCGCCCGGCCCAGTCTTAAAGAACCGTCGAAAGTTGGCAGCCTTTTCAGGGTTCTCTTGCTCGAGCAATTCGGTTTGGACTTGGCTCGCAGTTTGTTTGGGCGGCATCTTACGCTGGCTGGTTGGAGATTTCTTCATGGAAGTGTGGCGTGTGTGCAATGGTTTGTAACGAATGTGAACGTGGTTTGGGGTAAGTACAGCCATTTTGGGGAGTGTTGCACTTGAATGCTACTTGGACAATTCAGAAAGATCAGGTTGCAACAATCATTTCTACAACTCCTGTCAGAATAGCGTGTTTATTTTGGTTGACTTTTAGCCATGCGCAATTTGCGTTGTATGTTTTGTCATGGCGTTACATAGGGACGTTCTGTCATGAATTTCGCCTATCTCGACCAGCACACCTTTGGTTTTCCTTTGCCTTTAGGAATAAGCACATGAGCACAGCAAAAAAACAAATAAACGAATTCGATCAACTCAAGCAGCGGATCCATGGCAAACTAATTGGAAAACTTGACCTAAGTCGGGTTGGTGATTTGGAAGGTGATGTTCTTCGCCGCGAAATTCGGGTCGTGGTTGAGCACCTTTGTGATGGTGAGAACAACTTACTGAACCGTTCTGAACGAGATCGCTTGGTCGAAGAAGTTCTGGACGAGACTTTCGGATTGGGGCCATTGGAACTTCTTTTGAAAGACCCGACGATCAGTGATATTTTGATCAACGGCCCCAAGAATATTTACTGCGAACGTGGCGGTAAGATGGAAAAAACCACGGTTGAATTCCGTGACAACGCCCACTTGCTGCAGATCATTGACCGTATTGTGTCAAAAGTCGGACGTCGTGTTGATGAAACCTGTCCGATGGTTGATGCTCGCCTCGAAGACGGTTCTCGTGTCAACGCGATTATTCCACCGCTGGCTCTCGATGGTGCCGCGATGTCGATTCGTCGTTTTGGTTCCAATCCGTTGAAGCTTGAAGATCTTTTGAACTTCAAAGCGTTCACACCGGAGATGGTGATGTTGTTGGAAGGAGCCATGAAGGCTCGTCTCAATATCGTTATCTCAGGCGGTACTGGTTCTGGTAAAACGACATTGCTCAACACACTCTCCAGTTTCATCTCGAACGAAGATCGTATTGTTACGATCGAAGACGCGGCTGAAATTCAGCTTCAACAGGACCACGTTGTTCGTTTGGAAACTCGTCCTCCCAACATTGAAGGCAAGGGTGCGGTTACAGCGACTGACCTTGTGAAAAACTGTCTTCGTATGCGTCCTGAGCGAATCATCATTGGTGAGTGTCGTGGACCGGAAACGTTGGACATGCTTCAGGCGATGAACACGGGTCACGAAGGTTCGCTATCAACGACTCACGCGAACACGCCTCGTGACTGCATCGCTCGTATGGAAACCATGATCATGATGTCTGGTTTCGAACTTCCAATCAAAGCGATGAGAACACAGATCGCCAGTGCGGTTGACTTGGTCATTCAGGCCAACCGACTTCAGGGGGGACCACGTAAAGTCACGCGGATCACTGAGATTTGCGGTATGGAAAATGACACTATCGTGATGCAGGACATTT
Source organism: Mariniblastus sp. (assembly GCA_045105295.1). GTDB lineage: Bacteria > Planctomycetota > Planctomycetia > Pirellulales > Pirellulaceae > Mariniblastus. The sequence continues at coordinate 13,754 of JBGCDK010000059.1, read as the reverse complement.
TCCGTTTTGAGAAAACGGGCGTCGATGAAAACGGACGAGCCAAAGGTCGGTTTGTTTGTACTGGTGTTCGTCCAAAATGCATGGATAAGCTTGAGGCAATGGGAATCAAACTTCCAGCAAGTATCTTCCGCGAACGCGTAATGATGGAAGACTAATTGCTGCTAACAAACAAACGGATTAGCAGCCCCTTCCTGCTGGAATCTGTAGACGAGACATAGTCAACTTTTCGAATAAAACCTACGACTTGTAAAAACGAGTTCTGACATGATGATGTATATTTTAGTGGGAGCGATCGCGATCGGCATTGGCGGAATGATTTTCGCCGCCGCGCTTTTGTTCCAGGGCGGAAACGAACAGATTGAGGATCGTTTGACCTCGCTGACCCAGAACGGTGGTCGGGGCGTGTCGAAACAGGAATCGGCAGCATCGAGTTTGTTGCATTCGCCGCTGGACGATGTTCCCAACCAGTTCGAAGAAACCATCAAACGTTTTTTCAACATCACGGCGTTCCTGGAGCAATCTGGAACCGGGATATCCATTCAGAATTTCGTGATTGCAACCCTGGGGTTGGGTGGAGCTGCTGGTATTGCCTGCTTCATTTTCTCACCATGGAAATCAGTCATTCCGATCGCAGTTTTGATGTTTGGCATCTTGCCTTACCTCTACGTTTGGTGGGTGCGTGGCAAGCGACTGGACACATTTGGCTCGCAGTTGCCAGCGGCGTTGGACTTGATGTCTCAAGCGCTTCGCGCTGGACAAAGTTTGCCAGCCGGTATTCAGTTGGTGGGTCAGCAAATGGAGGCTCCGCTGGGCCCCGAATTCCATCAAGCGTTCGAGCAGCAGAACCTCGGCGTGACGATGACAGATTCATTGAAGCAGATGACAGAACGTGTGCCCAACTTGGATCTTCGATTCTTTGCAACGGCAGTTATTCTTCAGCGTCAAACAGGTGGTGACCTTGCTGAAATCCTTGACAAAATTTCGCATCTGACACGCGAGCGATTCCAAATTCGCGGGCAGATCCAAGCGTTGACGGGGGAAGGCCGTATCTCAGGCGTCGTGCTTCTTGGCTTGCCTCCGACATTGTTCCTCGTAATGCTCAAAATTAACTATGACTACATCATGATGTTGTTCACTGATCCGTTGGGTCAAAAGATGTTGATGGGAGCTTGCGTGTTGCAGTTCGTAGGTGCTTTCGCAATCAAGAAAATCATTGATATTAAGGTGTAGTCGTGGATTTATTACTTATTGCAGATCTTGATTTCGTTAGCCTCCTTCCTTTCGCTGCCTTTGGTGCGATCGCGATTGGTGCGTGGGTTGTTGCTGACACAATGTTCAACAGCAAAACAAAGAGCGAGTCGCGCCTGGAGCGGATGAAGAACCGTAGCTCCGGTGTTGACATTACTAAATCTCCCGGTGGCACCAAAGAAGGTATTGCCAAGCTATTGGAATCGGCTAGCCCGAAAATTTCTGATGCTCTAAAACCGAAGAGTGAAAAAGAAGCCAACAAGATTCAGGAAAAGTTGAATCACGCTGGTATGCGTGGTGAAACCGCTCCACAGTTGTTTGCAACAATCAAAGTCATCGCTGCTGCAACGGGGTTTATGCTCTGCGGTGGAGTCGCGTTAATCGCGAACGGTATGAACATGTGGACGTTGATTTACGCACTAGGTGCGGGCGTCGTTTTCATGTTCTTGCCAGAGACCATCGTGGGGTTCATTGCTGGCGGCAGAAAACAGAAACTGTTCCTCGGTCTTCCGGACGCACTCGACTTGATGGTGGTTTGTGTTGAAGCTGGCTTGGGAATGGATCAGGCGCTTCGGCGTGTAGCCGACGAAATGATGGACTCACACCCGATCGTGGCTGGTGAGTTCAAGCTTAGTAATCACCAATTGCAGATGGGCTCGACTCGTGAAACAGTTCTTACGGAGTTGGGCGACCGAAACGGAGTGGAAGACCTCAAGATGCTTGCTTCGGTCATGATTCAAGTGGATAAATTTGGAACCAGCGTGGGTAAAGCGTTGCGTGTTCAAAGTGAAGCTATGAGAACGCGTCGTCGTCAGATCGCGGAAGAAAAAGCTTCGAAAACCGCGGTGAAGTTGATCTTCCCTCTCGTCTTGTTCATTTTCCCTGGTATTTTCGTAGTTCTTGTTGGTCCTGCGGCGATCACCATGATGAACGAGATGCTTCCATTGATGGATAAGTAAACCATGTGCGAGTGAAAACTCTACTCAAAAATTAAAATACGATCTCAGTGGCTTGGTTCTCCAAGCCGCTTTTTTTGCGCAAACAGAAAGTGTTAAAAGAATTGGGCTTTTGTGTGCTCGGTGGCAATGAAATGCCGCCGGTAATATCTCCCAATCATCAAGGGTTAACTTTTCGGAAGTTCTTTCCTAGTTAAGACTGGTGGAACAACCAAATACGTTTGTCAAAAAACGCAATCACTGGGCCTTCTTTTTTGTAAACCCGAATATTTCGTTAGCACGATGAAATGGCGATATACCGATAAGAAAGCCTGTTGCGGATTGTTCGCATTTGCAAGTTTGTTTGTCTCGTTCGGTTTTGGGCTCACTCTGCCTTCCTCGCGAAACACTTCAAAGATTAAATAACGGATCCAAAAGATCGTGTCACGGAGCTAATTCGATGCAAAAATCAAAATCCCTTTTCTTCGTCGCGGTTGCCATCGCAAGCGTTGCCATGTTGACGGGCGATTGCTCTGCACAGTGCAACACTTGCAATCAGGCTCCCGCGGTTTCATTCGGCTATCCATCATCCAGCGGCGGTTGCAACTCGTGTCGTGGTGGCGGTTGTTCGCTGGGCAGCGGAGAACTTCGCTCACGGCTTGAGCAGACAAAACAGATCAACGCGCGTACTGCGGCTCGGAACGCAGCATGGCCAAAGCCATTTGCTTGTGCTGACCGGCAGCTTTATCACCAGATGTGGCGACCAATGGTTGACCAAGGATACCAAGAGCAGTGCTTGATTGGCGCAGCTCATTTTGATCCTGAAACAGGAAAGCTAAATCGGTTTGGTCAGACAGCCGTTGCTGCGATCATGCAAAACATGCCGATGGCACACAAAGAAGTGTTCCTACATAAAAGCCACGACCAACAGGTCAACGATCTTCGCATGGCATCTGTGAAAGACACAATCAACACTTTTTACGCAAGCTCAGGCCCCGCTCGTGTTGCTTATTCTAATCTTCCACCAGTTTCGATTCGTGGTGAGCAAGCAGCAGCGATCTACCAAAAAGCTCTCGAAGGAATGCCTGCACCGGTCATTCCCGTCGGAAGCGGCGGATCAGTTGCTGCAGCCGTTGGTGGTCAGTAATCTGTCCGCTGCAGCAAGTCGCAATGTTGACGAACTGCAAATCAGTGCCGTATAAAGATAGAGTCCGCTTTCTGAGCGGACTCTTTTTTTTGTTGGTCCCTTGGTTGGCCCAACACGATCCGCTAACGAAACAATGGGATTATGGATAAGAAAACCAAAAAACGGCTCGAAATACTGCGTCAGAAAATCGAGAAAAGCCAAAAGCTATTGGCCGATGCTAAACAGCAGACTGACGATCCAGAAGAAATTGTGACGATTGAAAAAGAGATCACCGCCTACAAGGCTGAGGTCGCAGAGTTAAAAAAGAAATAGCGAGCGTAAAATAATAACTTGTTTGGTTTTCTCAATATCGACAAAGCAATTCACAAGACCTCGCGCGATGCGGTAAACGTGGTTCAGCGAATTGTTCGCCCATCAAAAATTGGTCACGCAGGGACGCTAGATCCTCTTGCGACCGGAGTCCTCGCAATCTGTGTAGGACCCTCGACGCGACTGATTCAGTACTTGCAGCGTTCTTCAAAAACTTATTTGGCAACCTTTGAGTTTGGGCTCGAATCAGACACAGAAGACAAGTACGGCACACTGACGCAGATGGAAAAGAAACCAATCTCTCAATCGGATTTGGAAAGTGTGCTTCCTGAATTCGTCGGCAAGATCGAACAGATGCCCCCCAAATTTTCTGCGATCAAGGTCAACGGCCAACGTGCTTACGATCTTGCTCGAAAAGGCAAGACGGTCGTGTTGAAGGCTCGGCCGGTTTCAATCTACCAAATTGAACTCAAACAGTACGAGTACCCAAATTTTCAATTGGAGATTTGCTGTGGAACTGGTACTTACATTCGCTCGCTCGGTCGTGACATCGCTCGCCGATTGGAAACCGGTGCGGTGATGACGAAACTTCAACGCACCAAAATTGGCGACCTGGATATCGCAGATGCAGTGCAAGCCGAAGATTTGACCATCGACAATATCGAATCTCACCTGATCGCGCCCCAAGGGGTGTTAGATCTTAAGGTCGAAAACGTGCCCAACGATCAGCTTGCTCGATTCGTTGATGGTCACCACTGGGAGACGGATGTTTCAGTCCCCGACGACGAGCTCATGGCGGTTGATGACGCTGGACGATTGCAAGCGATTTTGAAACGCCGAGAAGCGGGGCTATACACGCCCAAGATTAATTTTTCGAAATACTGGGCCGGTCAAGCGAGCTAATCGCATTCGGTTTCCAGATCTGGTTCGCAAAGATCAAATGTTGGTTGCAGTTGGTGTCGAATTCTTTGCGGCAGTTTTTCAGTGCACACGTTTTTTGGTTCGTAGTTTTGGTTCGCAGGGTTCGGGCTTTTTAGTTTGCTTTTTCAGTTGGTTTAAGCTTTAGCGGTTCCCAATTTGGCAGCAGCTATTTCTTGGTGTAACCATTAAGGACAAACCAATCCCAAGCGTCGCGAATTCCGTCTTCTACACTTCCAATTTTGTATCCGAGATCTTGCTTGGCTTTTTCGCTACTGTAGTAGTGAAACATTTGTCCCATTTGAGTCGCAGCAGAGTTGACGGTCGGCTCGCTGGATAAAAATCTGCTCATCAAGTCGCCCGTTTTCCCAGCCGCGTTGGCGATCCAATCTGGCAAAACCTTTTTGGGTTTCCGTGAATCCATCACTGCCGCCATCATTGTCCACAGGTCGAAGTACGTCATGTTTTCACCGCCAAGAATGTAGCGTTCGCCTTGGCGTCCGTTTTCGATTGCCGAAATGATTCCGTCAGCGACATCTCGAACGTCGACCACGCTGCATCCGCCAGCCGGTGCGAAAAAGATGAAACTCTTGTAGAGCGTAAGCATCATCTCACCTGACGATGGCTTCCAATCGTGAGGCCCGACCATGAAGCCTGGGTTGACGATCACCGCGTCAAGGCCATTGGCGACCTCGAGAATGACAGCCGATTCTGCCTCACGTTTGGAAACAACGTAGGAGCACGCGGGTTTGGGGGGATCGAGTTTCGTCTCGTCTACAATTTCTCGTTCTGATCCCATCCCGAGCGCGTCAACGGAACTCACATGGATCATGCGAACTTTTTTTCTGCGTGAAGCCTCCGCGATGATGGCAGTTGCCTCGACGTTGATTTTTCGACTCGCTGCGAGCTTGGTCCAGCCTACCTGGATCATGGCTGCCGAGTGAATGACGACATCGACATCTGACAAAACCATTGCGACTTCGGATGCGTCGTTCAAATTCACGTGCACTGTCTCGATCTCAAGGCCATCGAGGGCTTTGAGGTCCGAGGAATGCCGAATCGCAGCGACCACGTCATGATTTTGCTTGAGCAGTGCACGAACAAGATTGTTTCCGAGAAAACCCGTTGCACCAGTGATCAAGATTCGCATTTTTTCGATCAATCGATGATTTGTTAAAAAAGTGTTGATGAGGCGAGGATTTGGATTGGTGAAAGTTGAACGACATTTGACTAATTGAAGCCGATTCTCGCCCGATTATTCTCAATCCAGACTGTCGAATGGATCGACAAAGGAATAAAGTATAGCGAATGCGTGAAGGGATTTCAGAGTCGTTTTTGAGGACATCTCGAAACGGTTAACTTTTTCCCATTCAAATTCGATAACAATCTTCGCTCTTTATTTCGCGGTCACTTACTACAAGACCGGCAAAGCCATTTTGACTATGACGCGTACAACAATCACGATTGAGCCTGTAACTTCCAAAGCTCAGCAAAAGGCGTTCATTCGTTTCCCGTGGGCGCTATACAAAGGCGACGCAAATTGGGTTCCGCCTTTGATTATGAATATCAAAGAGCTGTTGAATTACAAACCGCATCCGTTCTATGAGAACGCGGAAATCCAAACATTCCTTGCAAAAGAGAACGGGAAGATCGTCGGCCGGATTGCTGCAATCGTTGACCGAGCTCACAACGAATACCACAAAGAAGAACGTGGCATGTTTGGCTTTTTCGAGTCGATCGACGACCAAGAAGTCGCCAACGCTTTGTTTGATGCGGCGAAGGCATGGTTTGCCGAACGGAACATTTCAAAAATGAGAGGGCCAGCGAATCCGTCTCAGAATTATGAGTGGGGCCTCTTGGTCGAAGGCTTTCACACGCCTCCCACGTTTATGATGACCTACAACAAAGAGTACTACGGTAAATTGATCGAGGAGTACGGATTTTTCAAATCACAAGACATGTACGCGTTTCTTGGCAACGTTGACATGCTCAATGATCTCGATCCCAAACTTGCCTTCATCGCCGAAGAAGCACGCAAGCGATTCAATGTCGAAGTCCGTCCAATCAGTAAAAAGAATTTTGCGAAAGACGTCGATAGCTTTTTAGAAATCTACAATAAAGCCTTGCCTGGTCAGTGGGGCTTCACGCCAATGTCCGAGGGTGAGCTGAGGGAAACAGCCAAAGGCCTTAAAATGCTGATCGTCCACGGTATGACGTCGCTGGCCGAAGTCGACGGTAAGCCTGTCGGTGTTGTTTTTGGTCTGCTTGATTACAACCCGTTGATCAAAAAGATTGATGGAAAACTGTTCCCATTTGGTTTTTTGCGAATTTTGTTTGGGCGTAAAAAGATCAAGAAAATGCGGCTGATTAGCACCAACGTCGTGCCCGAATACCAACGCTGGGGACTGGGTTTGGTGCTAATGACGCGACTCGTGCCCGACATTGTGGCTTGGGGGATCGAGGACGCGGAATTCTCGTGGGTTCTTGAGTCTAATAAACTATCACGAGGAACGTTGGAGCGCGGTGGAACCAAACGAGACAAGACCTATCGAATATATGACTACGAAACGTCATAATGACGAGCCTCTCGTGGACTCCGGTCCTGTACTTTTGCTTTAGCGCGGCTGTTAACTTCGCCAAATCGATTTTCGAAAATTTCTATAAGCTGTTTTGAATGAATCCCAGTTGCGAAGTCGTTATCACAGGACTCGGCGTGGTGTCACCGATCGGAATCGGGCACTCGCAATTCTGGGAGTCGCTGAAACAAGGCGCTTGCGGCGTTGCGGTTCGTGAAAGGTTTGCCGAAACAGATTTGCCGTTTCGAATCGCTTCGAACATCAAAGACTTCGATGCGAAAAAGTTTATTAAACCGCGCAAGGCACTGAAGATCATGTGCGATCCGATTCAGTTCGGATGTGCCGCTGCTGCAATGGCGGTCGAGCACGCGGGACTCGAAAAGGGCGCTGTAAGCCCGGATCGAATCGGAACTGTTTTCGGAACAGAGACGTTTTTCGCGGACCCCAATGAGGTCGCAGATGTGTTTCGCCGATGTACGGTTGACCAAGATTATCAGCACGACCGCTGGGGCGAATTCGCGATGCGTGAGATTCAGCCGCTTTGGATGCTGAAGTATTTGCCCAACATGGTCGCGTCACATATTTCGATCGCCAACGACGCTCGTGGACCAAGCAATTCAATATGCCAAGGAGAAGCGTCGGGTTTGCTCGCCTTGATCGAGGCGGCTGATTTGATCCAAAGAGGTTCGGCGGACGTGATTGTTGCTGGCGGAACGGGCTCGCAAATGGCACTTTCGGCAATGCTTTATCGTGGAACATCCATGTTGAGCAAACGGATCCATGAACCCGACAAAGCCGTTCGGCCTTTCGACATCGACCGCGACGGAATGGTTGCAGGTGAAGGCGCCGGTGCGTTGGTGGTTGAATCTGCCGAGCACGCTGCTGCCAGAGGTGCAACGGTTCTTGCGCGACTGGGTGGCTGGTCGAGATCCTACCAAAATCGAACCAGCGATTTGTTTACGCTTGGAGTTCAGCAGAACTACGAGGCGGCTCTGGAGCATTCTGGGGTAAGCGCAAGCGATGTTGGGCTGGTAAATGCCCATGCCGCCGGAAGCATTGATGGTGATTTGGTGGAAGCCAGAGCCATACGCCATGTTTTTGGTGACACGCCGGTCGTCGCTCACAAAAGCAATTTTGGCAATCTTGGTCCGGGGACTTCAATCGTTGAATTGATTGCGTCGGTATTGGCAGTCCAAGAGGAAATTGTGCCCGCAACAATCAACTGCGACTCAGTTGATCCGCAGTGCGATGTGAACGTCGTGACATCCGAGATGCCACTGGACAGTAAATGCATCATCAAATCAAGTTTTTCACCGACTGGGCAAATCGCCTCGATCGTTTTGGCGTAGCATTTCACATTTGTTGAAACGTGGGTTGTTCAATCTCGGCCAACGCGAAACGACCAACTGCTCTCTTGCCTCGACTTGCTTGTTCTAGTGCTGGTCGTCTCAACGGAAATAATCCCCTGCAAGATGACAGTGCGCTTGCAGGGTGTTTCCAAAGCGGCATTCAATGTGGCTGATTGAAGTTGGGAGTTTGTTTCGCCAAAGTCTTCGCTTCGTTGAGTGTAGATCGCTTTCTGGGAAGTGATCGGAATTGGGAACGCTTGAAATTTGGAACGCTCGAAACGACAACAAGTCAGCAACTTGCTTGATCCGAGGGTTTACCTCGTAAAATAGGAATCACGCCACAACCCAAAAGGGACGTGCTGAAAATTCTAGTTTGCAAGCCAGGCAGTTCTTTTTCTCGCCAAGATACTTGCATCGCTAAATGATTTTTGACACTCGACGATGCAGCTGTTTGAAATTTTAAGGTGTAGAAGCCGACCAATGCATGTTGCTAAATGCTGACCAAAGCGCGTTTTATACCGCTTGGAGCGAACTCAGATCGCGATATGTGCTTGCAATGTTTCTGCGTGCTGGCACTATTTTTCTTGGATAAGATTCATCTCAAAATCCTATTGCTCTCAAACCGCCTGTTTTCATAAACTGCCGCCGAATGTGATCGCTCAACGGAGTTGGGCAAGGAGAATTTTCAACTTTGACAACACAACTTTTGATTTGTATTCCATCACATCCCTGCCTTAAAGACATCCGTCTACGCAACATGCAATCACACAACTAAAAGGATTGACTATGAAATTAAGATTGCTCGGAAATTTAATCACCTGTATCGCCCTCACCTGTTTGATCGGTTCGTCTGCAATGGCTGACGTGACTGGCAACAGTAACGGTGACGGTGGAACGATTCCTGACAACAGCTCAACGGGTCGTTTGAGCACGGTAACAATCACTGACGCAGAAGTGATTTCTAACGCTCACTTTTGTATTGAAGGTCTCGATCACGATTACATCGGTGACTTGATCGTAACGGTATCTCATTCGGTCAGTGGCAAATCGGCAACGTTGATGCACCGAGTTGGAACCACATCCAGCCCAACGTCGACGGGCGATTCTTCAGATGTGAATGGCACATACCAGTTCTCGGACAACGCAGCGAGTATCTGGACGGAGGCAGCCAACGGAGATACGGACTATGTTGTAACGCCCGGCACCTACTCTGCCAGTGGTGTCAATGAATCATTGGTTTCTTTGGATTCGATTTTCGCGGGCGAAACAACCGCGGGAGTTTGGACATTCAATGTGTCTGACAACAATCCGACTCAAACAGGTTCGTTTGTTCAGACTTCGGTTAAATTTACTTCAGCAGCCGTTCCAGAGCCGGGATCAATCTTCATATTGGGAACATTGCTTGGCGGCGTAATGCTGCGACGTCGTCGACGCTAAGCACGACGACTTTTGTAAGAGCTGTTTTTCGCAGCAATAGACAGTCTTTCAGTACGATACATCGTTCGGCTCAAGCAAGTCCGTTTGCAAAACAAAGGACACGATCTTCAATTGAAGGTTGTGTCTTTTTTTGCGCGATAAAGTTGCTGCCGCTCCTGGCTTGAAAGTGAGCCAAGATCTGACGGAGCGTTAACAACTGGATATTGGTTGATCAGGTGTTTGCTCAATTGGCCTAAACCATTAAGGCTTGCATGCCGTTGCGAACCAAATTCAGTTGAACCTGATTTCGTAACGCCTCTGCAGCGTTCCTAAACGATCAGCATCGTGTCGCCATAGCTGTAAAAGCGATACTTTTCCTCAACCGCCTCAAGGTAGGCCCGCTTCATCAGGTTGTCGCCGCCAAACGTTCGGACGAGAACGAGAAGCGTGCTTCGAGGCAAATGAAAATTGGTCATCAAGCCATCGACACATTTGAACTTGTAGGGCGGTCGGATGAACAAGTTGGTTTCACCTGACCAGGGAGCAAGCTCTCCGGTCGCTGCGGCAGTTTCCAGTACACGGACACTGGTGGTTCCGACGGCGATAACGCGTCCGCCTTGTTGTTTGGTTGAATTGATTTGCTGAACCGAATTTTCGTCAATGGACCCCCACTCAAAATGCATTTCGTGCTCTGAAAGTTGTTCAACCGTCACGGGTCGAAACGTACCAATGCCTACATGAAGCGTCACTGTCGCAATTTTGATTCCGCGATCGATCAAACGGTTTAGTAGTGGCTGGGTTAGGTGCAGGCCTGCCGTTGGTGCCGCGACCGCGCCGGCTTGTTTTGCAAAAACGGTTTGGTAGTCCGTCAAATCGGCGTCCACCATGTTGCCGCCGCGAATATAGTTCGGCAAGGGAACGCGTCCGATTGTGGTTAGAATCTCTTCGGCAGGTGCTGCAGTGTCTGGTCTGACTACCCATGATCCATCGTCAAGTCGCGTTACCAACTCAAGCGTCATGCGGTCAACGCCTGAGCGATCTTGGAGCGTGATGGACTCGCCCGGTTGAGCTCGACCTCGCGTTTTGCAAAGCACCCGCCAGTTGTTGTTTTCGTCTTCTTCCAGATACAAGCCTTGCCAGCGCCCACCGGTGGAGGTCCGGTAGCCGACAAGTTTAGCTGGGACGACTTTCGTGTCGTTCAGGACCAGGCAGTCGCCCGGTGAGAGCAGTGTATCGAGATCTCGAACGTGAAAGTGCTCGACCTGATCGTCGGTTCGATTGATCGACATCAGTCTCGCGTCTTCCCGGTTTTTTAGAGGATGCTGTGCGATCAGCTCTTTTGGGAGATCAAAGTTGTAATAGTCCGCGCTATCGGTTGGGGATCCGGTTGTTGCCGGATCCGTCGCTGGATCGGGGGTGGTATCAGGACTGTTTCCGTCGTTAGCCATATTGTTTCACAGCGTTGGGTTCAAAAGTTAGCTTGCCGCACTGATAAGCAAAACAAATACATAGATCCCAAGAATCGTTCGCCGCATCCGTTTCCAGCCTAATCTCGCAGGTCACAGGTTTTTATGCTGTTTCGCTTCAACGCGAAAGTCGTAAGTAACTTTTTTGCTTGCACGATACGAATTTGACTGGGAATTTTTTCTATTTTTTTCACGTTTTGAAACCAAGCTTAAACGCCGAAAAATCAGGGATGTTTTGTGCTTCGAACCGAAAAAATCAGGGTTTAACGACGCATTGACCGGCGGATTCAAATCCTTATCTTGGGTCTCAGTGGGAGTGAGTGGTATTGATTGGGTGAAAAGTAGCCAGAAGTGGCTGGCCAAGTCCTTTCTAGGCTTTGTGGTCGACGTAAATTCACAGTTTGTACCGCATTGAGACTGAGACTTCCGTAAAAATAGAAATTGAACAGCAAGAGCAAACTGTGGTTTTTACTGGAACCTATAAACGAGCGTTAGATGGGAAGCTGAGGGTGCTTCTTCCCAAGCGACTACGCTCCGCGATTCCAGATCCTTCGAGTTTGTTTTTGACACCGGGAACCGATCGGTGTCTTGAGCTCCACACTACGAGTTCGCTTCATGAGCTAGGAAGTCGAGCGAGTGCCTCATCGGCCAGTTCAAAGAACGTTCGGTCGTTCTCTCGCCTTTTCTATGCTCGTGCAGAGCAATGTGACATCGACAAGCAAGGCAGGATACGAATCCCCTCTTCGTTGGCTCAGTTGGCTGACATCGAAACAGAAGTAACTTTCATCGGTGTCGGTTCACATTGGGAGCTATGGAATGACGAGCAGTGGGAATCGTATCTCGAGCAACACAGAGACGAGTTTGATGAGATTGCCCAAACGACGTTTGACCCGCCAGTGGATGGTCAGTCGGAGATTTTAGGTGAGGGTAGTACCGCAAGTGAGGACAGTAAAACGATACCGAGATAGGAAATGAGCATTGGCATCAGCCCAACAGTTTGCCATCGATACAAATAAAACACCGGACCTAAAAGCAAGTCCTCCGCTATTGCCAGACCGCAGGTGCATGTCATATCTGGCCACAGAATGACATTCGTTTGCCGTTGCCTGTTCACGATGAACAGGTGGCAATGCGAATCGATCCTTCGTTTTAGGATGCTGGGTCAACAAGCGGTCTGACGCACGGATGTGTCAGGCCGTTTGCTTTTGCAGTGTGTGGGACGCTCCAAGGCCAACGCGTCTTTGTGCTAATTTCGATAACTGGAAACGGATCGCCGGTAGCTGGGGACTAAGTAAGAGAAAAATAGTGGCCTGGGATGCGTGGTTCATGTGCTGACCGCGGAGACTCCGACGCGAAAAAAAAAGATTAAGAAGCTGTGATTATGAAGGCGTAGTTGAATACACTTACGTTGAGGCATCGCTAAGCGGCTCGCATTGCATTCTGAAGAAGCCCTTCTGGTATTTCGTATTCTAGTCGCTCCATTAGTCCGCCGCATATTTCAACAAATTGCTTCCTTTGCGACCCGCTCCATGTGAGAAACCGCTCCGCTTTGGCGCGGAAATAGGAGTGCTTTTCCTGAAAAGTCATTTCGCAAAATGCCTTAGGGACCTGGGTCGTCGGCATGCAGTCGATCACATTGCATATGTTTGCGACGACTGCCTGACTAGCTTCGATCCCAATCCATTCAAAAAGTTCGTTGAGCTTCTCCTCCACGAGGACTGAGTCATAGGTCCACTCGTGACGAAACAAGAAAAAGCGATCGGGGTTGCGATCGCCCCGACAAGGAAAAAGGTGTCAACAAGGAAAAAGGTGTCAAACAAGGAAAAAGGTGTCAGGAGCTAAATTGTCATTTTAGGCAAGTTTTTTAGGCCTTCCTCTTGGTCTTAACGTAAGTTCGAGCCCTAACTCCCTCGCTGTGTCCTGCACCCATTCTTGGCCTCCAAATGGACTTCCTCGTTTGATGCAGTTTTGCACTGCTTCGGTTTCTTTTTTTGTGAGCGATTGGTTTACTCGTTCGACCCAGCGTGGGAGCCGCTTAACCGGCCAAGGCGAAAGCTTGATAACCGAATCCCCGCCTTGCCAATTTCATAGACTGCCCCAGCGATAATCTTCGGCACGCTTGACGACATTGGCGGTCAAAGCGTTTCGTTCGACATACCGATATACGGTATGGAAGTGATCATCATCCTGAACGGGAAAACTCTTGTAACGACCTTGGTAAACATGTCCGTAGCCTACCGTTGCATTGTGTGCGTGATCACCATATGCCAGTGGTTTTTCATCCATTGATAACAAATCAGATCAACAGGGTATTTTTTAAGGCCTTCGTCAACCACGCGTTCAAACGCTTCGAAGTCTTGGTCCTTAAAGAAAATGTCATTTCGGGCGTT
>JBGCDK010000058.1:0-48658 GCA_045105295.1 Mariniblastus sp. | reverse complement strand
GTGCGTGATCACCATATGCCAGTGGTTTTTCATCCATTGATAACAAATCAGATCAACAGGGTATTTTTTAAGGCCTTCGTCAACCACGCGTTCAAACGCTTCGAAGTCTTGGTCCTTAAAGAAAATGTCATTTCGGGCGTTTCCGCGATTTAAGGCATGGTAAATCCCGCCAGCATAGTCGGCACGAAGAGGACGAGGCATTGTTGGACTCCTAAGACGCTTTAAGCGCACTCAATATACCAAAAATAAAACGAGAACAAACCAGTCTGCCAATTAGGCTCCTGACACCTTTTAGTTCTGACACCTTTTAGTTCTGTGCCTTTTAGTTCTGCATGTGACACCTTTTAGTTCTGCAGAGAGGCTTCCCCCTATCCCGATTGGGGTTGGGGGAAGTTGGTACGTAGGTTGGACATTCCTGTCCGACTGCGCGCATCGTACTGTGGCTTTCTCTGCCAGTGCCGATACTAAAACTGGATGGTCTGTGAGTCACTCAAGTTAGACGTTCGCGGCAGCATTTAACGGTCAGACGATCGTCTCAGCGAACGGCGTTGAGAGCACGATTGTGGGGCGCTTGTTGGACGTAGGACATGCTCTGACGGACAGGAATGTCCATCCTACTTACGGTGGTACTGGAATGCTCCCCAGATTCAGTTCCATGTGATACGAAAGTATCCTAGAGCCATTAGGGCAAGGAGAATCTCAGTGGCAAAGAAACGAAAACGGCATACTCCAGAGCAAATCGTCGAGAAGTTTCGGGATGCCGAGGCGATGAAGAACGCTGACACAAGGAAAAAGGTGTCAGGAGCCAGATTGTCATTTTAGGCAAGTTTTTTAGGCCTTCCTCTTGGGCTTAACGTAAGTTCGAGCCCTAACTCCCTCGCTGTGTCCTGCGCCCATTCTTGGGCTCCGAATGGACTTCCTCGTTTGATGCAGGTTTGCACTGCTTCGGTTTCTTTTTTTGTGAGCGATTGGTTTGCTCGTTCGACCCAGCGTGGGAGCCGCATAACCGTCCAAGGCGAAAGCTTGATAACCGAATCCCCGCATTGCCAATTCCATAGACTGCTCCAGCGCTAGTCTTCGGCACGCTTGACGACATTGGCTCCTTTTTAAAGGTTTGAACACTTCAAAAAGAAGCCGAACTGGCACACACTTTCAAGTAGGCAACGTGTTAAACAAAAATTTCAGAAAAGAAGTTGCACCACCAAGCGCAAAAAAAGCCGCTCGAGAACGAGCGGCTTGGTTGGTACTAGAAGGTAGCAAACTTTGTTGGTTTGCTTTTTCTTTTTATATCTCTTTAGACTGTTCCATCGAATTCTCAGTAGGTTTCTTTTGAGTTGATTCAACCTTTTCAGTTACTTCTCTTTTGTCTCGCCGACTTTAACTGCATACAGTCGAGTTCGATCCGACAAATACATGATGCCGTCTGAGAAAGTAGGCGTAGAGTAGATTGATGAGAAATTGATGGTCTCTTTTTTCGCCAACACTTCGGCTTTTTCTTTCGAAGCTTTGAAAACGGTTAACGTTCCATCTTCGTTGCCCAGGAATACCTTGCCATCAACGGCCAAGGGTGAGCCCCAAACGCCTGAAAGCATGTCATATTCCCA
Organism: Mariniblastus sp.; assembly: GCA_045105295.1. GTDB lineage: Bacteria > Planctomycetota > Planctomycetia > Pirellulales > Pirellulaceae > Mariniblastus. The sequence goes on along the minus strand of JBGCDK010000058.1, from coordinate 47,054 downwards.
GTGTCTTTTGCCCGACTCAAAATCGACACAATGAACGAAGCCGCTCAGGTCTGCAGCGAAAACCATTCCGTCATAAACGGCGACAGTTGACATTGTGCGACGGAAAAGTGATTCGACTTCACCAGATTCATTCTTTGACTCACCGCCGTAATGCCAGACGATTCCAGAGTTGGGATTCTCTTTTCCAGGAGTTCCGATTTCACCAAGTTCAGCACTGACGTCGCCTTTTTTGGTCGCGTCGATTCGCCACAGATGGCCAACGCCTTCGCCGTGCTCAGGGTCTTGTCCAACTGCGATAACAACGCTGTTGTCCACGAACACTGGAGTCGCAATGATGGAGTTGCGAGTTCCTTTTCCAAATAGCTCCCACTTGGTTTCCTTTGGATTCAAATCGCACTTCCAAATTTCGTCGCCCGAAACAGCGTCGTGAGCGTAAACCCAACCGTCGCCACCAGGGAAGATGACTTGAGCTTTTCCGCCAACCATTCCGATCGCCGGTGAAGACCATTGTCCGTGAAGAATGCCGTCAAACGGTTGGTTGTGTTCCCAAACGACTTTGCCTGTGTTTTTGTTGATCGCCAAAAAGCAAGGAGCTCGCGGTGATGGAACATCAAGGTGGGCTTCATCAACACCGTTGGAGGTGAGAATGTAGACCATGTCGCCAAGAACAACAGGCGAGCTCGTGGCAAGGTTGTGTGGGAAAACTCCCAGTTCCTCGATCATGTCGAGGTTCCAGATGATGTCCGCGTCTTGCTTCGTCGCGTCGACCTCGTCTTTGACGTCGCCATCGTTTTCGCCGTCGGTGAAGCCTTCAGTGTCGAGGCACATTAGCTCGCAGCGGTTGGTAACAACCCACATTCGATCGCCTTCGATCGCCGGAACTGAACAGATGCCTTGCAGCAACCAGTCCTTCACACGGCCAGCGGCAAGTTTCTCTCGAGTGAGCTGCCAGATGAATTTCCCATCCGTATCAAAGCAGAGCACGACGCCTTTGTCTTGCTCTGGTGGATACTTGTCTTTACGCCAGCCACCACCGTTATTGGTTCCGACGAAGATTTTCCCGTTCGCAACGATGGGGTTTCCGTAAGTCTGAGAGCCCAAACCTTGCGTCCAGAGAACGTTTCCTTCTTTGCCTTTTTGCAAATCGAAATCGAGTGAGACTTTTGGCTCAGCTGAAATCATATTGCGGCCCAGCGTCCCGCCCCACATCGGCCAGCCTTCTTTGGCGGCGTCTTTGGTTTCTTTGGGCATGGCGGCTGTATCTTGCGTGGCAGGTTTCGCAGTCGTTGCCGTTGCCGGCGCGACCATTGCGGTGCCACTTGTCGAAGCCACCGAAACAGCCGTTTGTGATTCGTTGCATCCGCTGAAGGATCCGAGCGATAGAGTTCCAATCGCTACCAACGACAGAGCTTTGAGAGTTAAAGCATCAAGCGAAAAAGTCGCTTTCATAATGTTTCCTTGATTCAAAATCGGGTCGTGAGATTGATTTGTCTAGTTGATTGTTAATTTGAAAAGCCGGGCTTCAGTTAAGCCCGGCCAGAGATATGGCGACTATTTTTGGGTCACGATCACGTTATCGAAATAGCAGTCGACCAACGCGTAATAATAAAGACCAGGAGATCCAGTCATGTTTGCATGTGGGTCTTCGGCTGTGATGGTCCACTCGGAAGGTTCTTCTTTATCCCGCGGCCAAACTTTGCCGTAAACCGTCGCTTTGCCGTCCGCTGTGTCCACTTTCATTTTCAGCGTGTACCACGTGTCAGGTTTTGCCATGAATTTGGTCTGCTTGCCCATACGTTTGTGGGCAGGCCACGACTGAACTTCAAGCTTGCCGGCGTTTCCTTTGACAATCACGTTGTAGCGGTTGTTGGAAAGTCCGATGTTTCCAAGCTGTCGTCGTTCTTCTTTAAGCAAAACGTCGGCTTGGATTTCGTAGTTTTTCATCTCGGGCAAACCAAGTCCAACCTGGTGGCTAGGTCGCCCCTTAGCATCGTTGCCGCCGGTGACCTTCATGACTTTCTCACCATCAAGATCGAACGGTTTAAGTTTGATGTGAGATCGAATCCAAGTCGGTGGAACGGCAACGCCTTTAAGGTTGTTGAAATCCCATTTCCAAACTTTGGATGGATTGAACATCCGAACACGAGACGTGGCTTTCTTGCCATCAACCATCGTTGAAACGGTGCCGGCTGTGTGGTCGCCAGCCGCCGGAGCGATCAGAGTTCCGCCTTCTGTGGTGAATCCCTGAAGGCCTTTTTCGTCGATCGTCAAACTACCCGCAGGCATCTTTTTGATGAAACGTCCGTTGGCGTCAAAAGCATGAACTTCGAAATCCGTTTTGGACCCCGCATCAACAACCGTCTCGAACGGTCGCAATTGGACCGTGTCGATTGTTGTTGTGGCTTCTTTTTCAGCAGCCATTGGGACAATTGCACCAATTTTGGCTTTTTTCGATTTGTCACGAATGCAAATCGTGCGATCGCGTGTCACTAGAATAATGCGTCCGTTTGAAACGGCAGGTGAAGCGTAGATCTCGTCCATGCCTGAACCTTCACGAGCAGGAATGTTGACGTGAGAAAGCGTTTCACATTTCTCTCGGCTTGGTTTGAGAATCCACATGTTACCGTTGACTTCGGTCGCGTAGATTTTACCATCAGCAAAAATCGGCGAGCCTTTACCAACCGTGCCAAGATCGTGAATCCAAAGCTCTTCGCCGGATTTCGTGTCGTAGGCATACATGTTTCCAAGGTCAGCGACGCAGTACAGGATTCCTTCGTTGGCAATCAATGCTGTATAGCCGGCTTTGATGCCGTCCTTTCGCCACACACCGTGAGTTTCCGTAACGTCGCCTGTGCCTGTTCCGTCGATGCATTGGACGCGACCGAATTCGGTGTTGTCGATGTTGTCTTCACCGTGCGAGATGAAAACTAGATTTCCTTCAACAGCGGCCGTCGTGTTCAAACCACGCTTTGACATTTTGAAAGACCAGATCGGTTTTCCAGTACGAGCGTTCATTGAGTAAATGTGCCCATCGCAGTTTCCGCCAATCAACTGACGCTGACCGTCGATCACTGCAACGATTGGAACTGAGTAGTTTGTATCTCTTGGAGCACCACCAGGAGCCGAAACCCACTGGAGTGAACCTGTTTTTTTGTCGAACGCGTAATAGTAGTGCAGTGGAGCCGGGCCTTTTGATGAGCCCCAGTTTGTCGCCATAAAACTCAGGATCAAACGATCTTCATCAATGATGGGAGTCTGTGTTCGGCCACCGTAACCGGAAATTTTTCCGTATTGCTCAGCCAGCGAGATTTCCCAAACGATTTTGCCTTCTGGCGTGTAGCATCGCAACAATCCACAAACGCTGTGCATGTACACGTTGCCAGTTTCTTTGTCACCGCACATCGAAGCCCAACCAACACGTGGGGCAGGGATGTCGGTTTGGAAAACGTTGAATTGGTCACGCCAAAGCTCTTTGCCAGTTTCAAGATCCCAACAAACGACTTGCTCTCGCGCGTTGATTTTCTCTTCAGGGTCGTTAACGTCGTCTGGGGTTCGGCAGTTTAGATAGACGCGGCCATTCAGGATGATGGGAGTCGCGCGCCCACCGGTTTCTGAAACCCAGTCAACATTTTTGCGCGGTTCAAGCGACCAGTCGTCAACCAAATTAGTCTCGCGTGAGATCCCGTTTTGCTCAGGACCGCGCCAGTTCGCCCAGTCTTGTCCAGTCGATTCGTTGACGAGGCCTACGAGTAAAAATAAAAGTAGCGTTGCGATTGGCAAACCAAGTTGTGCCGTTTTTTGCATGTTGTTACCCAAGAAATATTGTCTGAGTGGCCAGTGAAGATAGCCAAAGTTTCGTAAAACAATTTAATCTGCGCGGCAATCTATTACCATGCCGCTGTCTCGATTATACGCGAAAACGAATATCGAATTGATTCTCAGTGGCCAATTGAAAGAACAAACTCAGCATGATTCAATGGCGGTCCACGCCGCCTGAGCTAAAGTCGTTGGGTATTTCACAATAAAGGTAAGACAAAGCAAATATGAGTTCTTCACACTACCCACAAACACGCTTGCGCCGAATTCGGCAAACCGATTGGTCGCGGCGGATGGTGATGGAAAATCGGCTTGATCCAAGCGATTTGATTTGGCCGGTTTTTGTTCAGCCGGGATCCAATGAAAAGAACGAGGTCGCATCGATGCCCGGCGTTTTTCGGATGTCGGTCGATGTTTTGGAACCCGCCGTTGCCGAGGCTCGCGATCTCGGAATTCCTGCGATCGCTATTTTTCCCGAGACCGATCCGTCAAAGAAAACAGACGGCGCCGAGGAAGCGATCAATCCTGACAATCTCGTTTGCCAAACCGTTCGTCAGCTTAAGTCGGCTGTCCCCGATATTGGAATCATCTGCGACGTGGCTCTCGACCCATACACTTCACATGGGCAAGACGGTTTGGTTCGCGACGGCGTGGTGGTGAATGACGAAAGTGTTCAGATGCTGTGCGAGCAAGCGTTGGTTCAGGCTCGCGCTGGATGCGATATCATCGCACCGTCGGACATGATGGATGGCCGCATTGGTGAAATTCGTATGGCGCTGGACCAGGCCGGTTTTGAAAACGTGATGATCATGAGTTACGCCGCGAAATACTGTTCCGCGTTTTATGGCCCATTCCGAGACGCGATCGGCTCGAAATCAAATCTTTCAAAAGGCAACGTTGGCGGCGGTGGTAAACACACTTACCAGATGAATCCTGGAAATACTAACGAAGCCATGCGTGAGGTCGAGTTGGATATCAACGAAGGTGCCGACATGGTGATGGTAAAACCGGGCATGCCGTATCTCGATATTGTGCGACGCGTCAAAGCAAACTTTGGCGTGCCAACGTTTGCTTATCAAGTTAGCGGTGAATACGCGATGATAATGGCTGCCGTCCAAAATGGTTGGCTGGATCGCGATGCCGTGATGATGGAAAGTCTTCTTGGGTTTAAGAGAGCGGGGTGTGACGGAGTGTTGACCTATTTTGCGGTCGAGGCTGCAAAGTTGATGGCAAAGAACTGAACGGCCGCACCATTTGTCATTCAGGGCAATTGTCGATTTGGTAATTTGTTTGTCAGGGAAAAGCAATGAAGCTCAAAGAAGTGGTTTCTGAATTAAAGGCGGCTGGGTCTGCTCAGACTCGAAAAACCTACGGTCGTCACGGCGTCACGCGAACGATGTATGGTGTGAGTTATGCAGTGCTTGGGAAGCTCACAAAGAAAATCAAAACCGATCATGAACTTGCATTAGGGTTATGGGAAACAGGAAATCATGATGCAATGGTTCTCGCAACGATGGTTGCGGAGCCCGGAAAGTTGAAGCCAGCCGACGCCAATCAGTGGCTCAAAGAAATAGACAGCTACGTCCTTCTGGACGGTTTTTGCAAACTCATTTCCCAGACAACATTCGCGATGAAACGTGCCGATGTTTGGATGAAGTCAAAAAACGAATGGAAGTCGACAAGCGGGTGGGGAGTGTTGGCTCAAGTCGCAGGATCAGGATTGCTTTCGCGTGAACGGCTTGCAATCTACCTCGATACGATTGAACAGACCATTCACGACGCCCCCAATCGAACGCGGTACACGATGAACGGTTGCTTGATTGCAATTGGAATGGCAAGCGAGGAACTTAAAGATATCGCGATCCAAGCGGCGAGAAGGATTGGTGTGGTTGAAGTGGATCACGGCGACACTAGTTGCAAGACGCCTGATGCGGCTTCCTATATCGCTAAGTCTTTTGCTCGGAGTAAAAAGAAGGCATCCAAACAGAAAGTCAGCAAGAAAATTGTTGCCAAGAAAGCAGCAGCAATCGGAAAATCGAAAACTAAGGCGACCGTTTCGAGTTCGAATCTGGGCAAATCAGCTGGATCGGCGCAAGTGAAAAAATCTCGCGCAAGGGTTGGCTTAAATTCGCGTGCGAAAACGCCATCCGAAAACACACAGGCCATCATCGCGATGATCAGGAACATTCCAAAAGGGCAAGTGGCGTCTTATGGACAAATCGCGCGGTTGGCTGGTGTGCCTCGGAACTCGCGACAGGTCGGCGCGATTTTGAAATCGTTGCCGCCGAATCAAGGTATCCCTTGGTTTCGTGTCGTCAATTCAAAAGGTGAAATCAGTCCGCGTAAATCACCGGACTGTCATACACGCCAGCGAGATATGTTAGAGAGTGAAGGCGTAGTGTTCACTGATCGCGGGAAGGTTTCGCTCAATGAATATGGTTGGGAGGCGTAGTTTTTTAAGTAGTCAGTAGTCAGTAGGCCGTGGTCATTTCGCTGTAGCCAGGCGAGCGTTATGTTGGGCCTGCCTCCGCTTGGCGTTTTCTCGCCGAGCGAAAACCTTTTTGGATGCTACTAGAAGTTTGGATGCTACTAGAAGTTTGGATGAACCGATGGTTCAGCGGTTTGAGCCTGTGATTTGCTGATCGTCCTGGTGATCGAAATCCACAACGCGCCGGCAAAGCAAAACATCAACGTAGAAGCCCAGGACAATGCGACGCCTCCGCCTCCTAGGTCGACCGCGACACGCGACAATCGGAACTCGATTTGACCCAGGATGTTTCCGATGATCCAAAAAGCCCACCAAAGCCCCAGGTGCCACGTCTTGCTGCTTGGGGTGCTGTGGCGATAAATCTCCGATATGACATTGAATGGCTTCACCAAACTCGCAATCGGGACAAACCACCAACCGCCTGACCAGCCAGGTGTGAATTCAAGTCCCTTTGCATTGAAAGAACGTAGGTTTGCGTTGGAGCGATAGGAGAACATGCAGCCCGCAATGACCGCAACCAAGTAAACTATCACGTTCAAGATCGCCGCGCCACCAATGGCGTAAATCAGATTCATCTCCGCTTGGCTTCCTACTTCAGCATTTGGATCCGTAAAATTTGGATACATCAAAAATCCAATTGTTTCTACAGTTGAGATCAAGAGGTGTGCCAAACACGTTGCGACAACAAAGAGCATGATCAGGATGCTTAACACACCTAGCGGTCGATAGGTGTACTGCTGACCTTTTGAGAAATCGGCAGGTGGAGAAGTGCTTTGAGGCGCGTTGAAGGGGTTTTGTGACATGAAGGAAGTCTTTTGTTAGAGAATAGTTCTGACTATCTTACAAAAGTTGCCTGCACTTCCCAAATTTATCCAAAGTGTGTTTCTCGATCCTTGATTGATTTTAAAATTGAATTTTGGGAACCCTTTTCGCCGCCCGAAATGTGCTGGGCCTTTGTTCCTTCTAGTTATGCAAGTGGTCGGGTAAGAATGAGTATCGGCTGACTGCTTCGGTCTGCCCTATTTCGTTTTTTGGTCCGTTGCCGAGTAGGCGACCTTACCCCCGACGATCGTCATCTCGACTTTAGTCTGCTTGATTTCCTCGGAGGGGCAGTTGATTAGGTCTTTTGAAAGAACAACGATGTCTGCGAGTTTTCCTGGGACCAAAGATCCCTTCGATGTTTCTTCAAACGCGGAATAGGCTGCGTCGATTGTGTACGAACGAATGGCTTCCTCGCGAGTCATTGCCTGCTCCGGAAAAAACGTGATGCCGGGTTTAAGCTCTCGAGTCACGCTCGCGAAATAACTTGCTAGAGGATCAACGTCTTCGACAGGAGCATCCGTTCCGTTTGTCACAACGGCTCCCGAATTCATTAGCGATTTCCAAACATACGCTCCTTCTTTACTGCGACGCATGCCCAATCGTTTGGGGACGAACACAGCATCCGAGGTGCAATGTACAGCTTGCATGGATGCGATCACTCCCATTTTTCCGAACCTCGGAATGTCATCAGGGTGAAGATGTTGAGCGTGCTCGATTCGCCACCGGCGTGGGATGTTGCTTGGGTTGGTTTTGAAAAGCTTCTCAAAAATATCAAGCACTTCTCGGTTAGCACGGTCGCCAATCGCATGAACGCACATTTGAAAATCGTTTTCAATCGCCATCCGCGCTGTTTCAGTTACCGATTCCACAGAAGCCGTATTCAGTCCCGAACTTGTCGGCAGGTCTTCATACGGTCCCAGCAGCCAAGCTCCGTGAGGGCCAAGTGCGCCATCGATAGATCGTTTTAACGCACGAACGGTCAGGAATTCATTTCCGTAACCGATCATTTTGTATCGTGAGAGTCGTCCCGCCATCCGTTCGTTGGAATCCCGAATCATGACCCACAGTCGAACCCCTAGCTTTCCACGGGCTGCGAAGTCTTTTAGTGACACGACTGTTTCGAGAGTCGAGCCTGCATCTTGAAAGCTCGTAATTCCTTTGCTTAAACATTCTTGAGAAGCAAGCTCAATCGCGCGGGCTGTGTAGTCCAGTTTTTCGTTCATCGATCGTTTTGCCATATCCCGTTGATACCGACGTTGGATCAGTGAAGCCGCTTTCTCGCGAAAGATCCCGATTGGCGCCCCAGACTCGCTCTTTAAGATTTCACCGCCACTCGGGTTTTCAGTTTTCGGAGTTACTCCAGCCATCTGCATCGCATAACCGTTTGCAAAACTCATATGGCCACTGGCATGCGTCAACAGCACGGGGTTATCGGGTGAGACTTTATCAATTTCGGCGGCAGTTGGGTAACCTTCAACCGCACCTTCAGGCGTTTTGTCCCATTTCGACTGGTGCCAGCCGCGCCCGATGATCCACTCGCCTGGAGGCGTGACTTTTGCGGCTTCGCGAACTTGCTCCACGATGTCGTCCCAGTTTTTCGATTTTTGAAGTTTCAACATCATCATCGACTCGCCCAAGCCGACAAAATGCGCGTGCCCTTCGATAAAGCCCGGCATCACAAATTTTCCGTCGAGGTCAATCACGCGAGTTTCGTCACCGATCAGGTTTTTGATTTCCTCATTTGTGCCAACTGCGATGATTCGATCTTTCAAAATCGCGATCGCCTGAGCAGTGGGCTTGGCAGCGTCGACGGTGTACACGTTGCCGCCTGTCAAAATCAAATCGGGTTGCGGTGCCTGGCCGTGCGACGGTTTGGTGAATGCCGAGTGAAAAGAAAGTAGAGCCAAGACCAGCAAAACGGTTTTCAAACAACGGCTGGGTAGTGAAGGGAGCATAGGGTTTATTGACTTTCCTGTTCGGTATTTTTGACTGAAATCATTTTTGACTAAAACAGATAGCTTTGCCAATCGGTGGTCGTTTTTTTGTTGGAATTGAAGGTTCACTCCGTGTGATGCTTGGGTAACACAATATTTCGTAACGGTGGCTGTTCTGGATCGCGTGACAGCACGACTAGCTCGTAAATTGAGTCGCAATTGATCTTGCTTGGACAAGCGAAGCTGCTAACGTACCGCCGCTTAGATTCGTGCAGAAGCCAAAACTTTAGCCGAATTGACATTTTTTATTGTCTTTTTGCAGCATTGAGCGTCGAAACGTCGTGTTGGCAAAAGAGAAGGAATGCTTGATGTCCCGAATTCAATTAGTCGTTGTGTTGGCATGCGTCACCGCGTTGAGCGTTGGTTGTCGCAATCGCTGCAACCCATATGGCGGAGCCTACGGCGGGTTTGCCGGATCGCCAACGATTGCAGCACCGGCAACGTACAGCCTGCAAATACCTGGTGGTTCGCCCGTTTCCGTTGCCAACAATCAGCCTTATTACACGCCCGGCAGTAGCAATAGTGTGCTCAATACAAACTCTCGCGCTCCAACGCCTGCCACGTCCAACAATGGTCAGCTTGGGTGGCGACAAACCGGCAATGATTTGTCTAATGTGAATTCGACCAACAACGGAACGCCTAACCAGCTACAACAGCCGTCGCGTTCTGTGCTAACGGCACCGACCACTTTTGTTGAAGTCCCTAACAATGGGATGAATAATGTTGCCCGAACTCAAACTCCATTCAACGTACCAACCCGGACAGCATCCACGGCGCCGCTTCCGGGATCAGGGCAGTCTTTCACCGACAACTCAAACTATCAAACAACACGCTCCAATGAGCGTGCAGACCCATCGCGGTTGGCAGTGACAGACGCAACTTCGGTAATTGCACCGGCTCGAAATAACCCAACTGGATTTGTCCCCGGCAATTTTACAGCTGCTTACAACGCGCCGATTCCACAAACGCAAGTAGCTCAAAACGGATACTACCAACAGGGCGGCATGGTCTACAGAGGAACACCTACCATCATGGGAGCTCCCACGACGTATCGTGGTCAACCAATGTTGGTGGGGCCAGGTTATTTTCCTGGTGCCGTTCAAGGGAATTTTCAGCAATTTCCAACGAGCTCCGCGCCGACGGTTCTGGCTCAGGCAAATACAACCGTCAACTCAGGCTCGACCTCGAATGTCGGTACCCAGGTTGGTTGGCAGCGTCGTGATATTGGTTCAGAGCGTTTCTAGGCTGTCGAATGCTTCCTTAGTTTGGACGTAAGCGTTCAGAGCCCGGTTTTGCAAAACGTTGTTTGTCTCAACGGAGTTGGGAAGCCTCGTCGAAAGGAATTTGATTTTAAAGGCTCGCATTTACAGCATTACGGAGATGTTCTTAAATGCTCCGAAGTGTTGCCACGAATTATCTCATGTTGCCACTCAAGCAACTTGGAAATTGAACTTTGACTGAAGCCCACCATGTCCTTGCTTTCAAGTGTTTACAAAACGATTGATCAAGGCGCCATCACTCGGTGGCGTGGGGTCGTTTCCGCGATCGAACGACAGGCTGGTTCGCTAGAAAAATTAGATGCGACTCAGTTGAGAAAAAAGAGCCTGGCCCTTCGTTATGATGCCCTCAGTGGCAAATCTCTCAATGATTTAATCGTCCCAGCATTTTCGTTGGTCCGAGAAGCCGGTCGACGCGCGATCAATATGCGTCACTATCCAGTCCAGTTGCTCGGTGGTGTTGCAATGCATTATGGCAGTATTGCCGTCATGCAGACAGGCGAAGGCAAAACGCTAACGGCGACATTGCCAATGTATTTGGCGTCGTTGACCGGAAAAGGCGCCCATCTCGCGACCGCAAACGACTACCTCGCATCACGCGATGCGGAACTGATGCGGCCCATCTACGAACTACTTGGACTGACCGTCGGCGTTGTCCAATCGGATTCGTCCCGCGCCGATCGCGCAGCAAGCTATGCCTGTGATGTGACGTACTCGACCGCAAAAGAAGTCGGGTTCGACTTTCTCCGCGATCGTTTATTCAAACGTCGTATGCAATTGGGCGACGCGGGGTTGATTGCTGGATTGGTCGAAGACGGTTCGGATTCATCGTCTTTAAATGGAGAAAGTGCGGTTCAGCGCGGTTTGAATTTTATGTTGGTCGATGAAGCCGACAGCATTCTGATTGATGAAGCCAGAACGCCGTTGATCGTCAGCAGCGTTCCTGATGAAGTCGCCAAAGCGAAAGTTCAGTTGTACCAATGGTCCTTCTCGGCCTGCAAAAAATTTGTGGATACAGTTCACTTTGAGATTGACCCTAAATCTCGAAAGGTGACGCTGACTGTCGAAGGAAGGCGTCATTGTCGCAAGCTTCCTCAGCCCGAATTGCTTTCACAAACGCCAATGGTCGAAATTTATGATCAGCTTGAGCAAGCGATTTTTGTCGAGTTGAACTACGTCCGGGATCGGCAGTACGTCATTCGAGATGGTGAGGTTGTCATCGTTGACGAGTTCACGGGGCGACTTGCCGAAGGCCGCAAATGGCGGTCCGGTTTGCACCAGGCGATTGAAGCGCGAGAAGGCTTGGAGGTCAGTGTCGAAACTGGCGAGGCAGCTCGAATCACCATTCAAGATCTGTTTTTGCGATACGATCGCTTGGCTGGAATGACGGGAACGGCCGCCAATTCGGCGAACGAACTTCGGAAAATTTACAGCCTGCGAGTGATCGACGTTCCCACAAATAAACCGCCCAAACGGAAACAGTGGCCGGACTTGGTGTTCGGAACGGAGGAAGAAAAATGGATCGCGATCGCGGATGAAGTAAAAGAGATTCACCGCACTGGTAGGCCTGTTTTGATCGGGACACGTTCGATCGACAAATCTGAAATGCTTTCCAGTTTGTTACAGCAGCGAAACGTTGAGCACGATGTTTTGAATGCGAATAATTTAGAGCGTGAAGCCTCCATTGTTGAGGGCGCAGGAAAAGTCAGCCGGGTCACGGTTGCGACCAACATGGCGGGCCGCGGAACTGACATCAAAGTCTCACCACCAGCGTTGGATCTGGGTGGCTTGCACGTGATCTGCACAGAACTGCACGAGTCAGCTCGTATCGACCGCCAGTTGATTGGACGCTGCGGACGTCAGGGGGATCCTGGAACATTTCGCCAATATATGTCGCTGGAAGACGAACTGTTGGAGCTGGGATTGGGGGAAGAGCGGTCGAACAAGTTAAAAATGCATCAGCAACACGCGTCCAAAACGCTTTCTCGATTCGCCAGTGTTTTTCGAACGGCTCAGCAAAAGATTGAAAGCCGACATTTTCAGGGGCGAAAGCTTCTTTTGCATCACGAGAAAATTCGACAAGACATGCAGCGAGAAATGGGGCAGGATCCGTACTTGGATACCGCGGGTGCTTGATCGATTAGCAACGGTTTAACCTGAGGCGTTCATGGTTCGGTGAGGAACGAAACAGATGGCTGCAAGCTTTTAATTTTTTCTATCATCTGGTCTCGGCAAGCTAAATTATAGTCCTTAAAGATCTCAATCTAACGAACGGAACAAGATGCAGTATCCACTTAGTATGTCTTTCAAAATACTCGCTTTGGCTCCTCAGATTAAAGTCACTGACGCGACCGGCGAAACGGTTTGCTACGTGCAGCAAAAAATGTTTCGGCTGAAAGAAGCGGTGACGGTATTCACTGACGAAAAAAAACAAGCGACCTTGTGCGAAATCAAAGCCGACAAGATCATTGATTGGTCAGCCTGTTACCACTTTTATGACAACTCTGGCGAATCGTTTGGTGCTGTTCGCCGCAAAGGGATGCGTTCAATCTGGAAGGCGCACTATCAAGTGCTTGATGAAAACAATCAGCACATCTCAACCATTGAAGAAGAAAACCCAATGGCAAAAGTCATGGATTCATTGTTGGGTGAGATTCCAGTTTTAGGAATGTTGACTGGCTATCTTTTCCATCCAAAGTATCTGCTCAAGTCGGTTGATGGCCAGCCCAGATTGAGGTTAACAAAAGAGGCCGCATTTCTCGAAGGTAAGTATCGAATCGACAAATTGGTTGACTACGACCCGGTTGATGAATTGCGAGCTCTCATGTCGTTTTTGATGATGTCGCTGCTCGAACGCGCTCGCGGTTAATTGGCTGGTGGTAAGCACGCTCTTGGTAAGCACGCTCTTGGTAAGTGCGCTCGTGGTAAGTGCGCTCGTGGTAAGTGCGTTGGTGTTTGACTTGATCGAGATTAAGGTGATCGAGACTAACGAGAGGCTTGTCAGATGTTCTCTTGAGCAATTGGATAGACCAATCGCCATCGGTTTGTGATTTTCCGTGTTCAGCTTACGCGGACTAAGTTGCCCTGCCCGGGAGATTCCATGCCGCATACTCTAAAGAAAATGTGGTCAACCCCACGTCGGGCAGGCCAGTGTTGGGGCTAAAAGTGCACTGCCGGATGCTATTGAGGTAATGGGTCAGACCAAACACCAAACTCGTTGCCGCTTGGCTCAGTAAATTGAAACCTACGTCCACCTGGAAATGAGAAGATAGGTTTGACGATCTTGCCACCGGCCGATTCTACTTTGGCTTGGGTCGATTCAAGGTCGTTGCTGTAAAAAATCACAAGCGCAGATCCTTTTTCTTCGGTTCCGCAAAGTGGTGCGCGATAGAAACCGCCATCCACACCTTCCCCCGAAAACGACGCGTAGTCTGGCCCGTAATCTACGAATTCCCATCCAAACGATTTCTCAAAAAACGTCTTGGTTCCACTTAGATCATTCGCTGGGAATTCGACGTAGTTAATTTTTTCGTGGTCTGGCATTTCGTTCCTAGCGCTTGTGGTTGAACTCTTTTCTATCGTCGCGTGAAGATGTCAGTCTGCGGGATTTAACCGAGAAGTTCAAGTAGCGATTGGCTTGATAGGCGAGTTTGATGGACCAAGCTTGATGGGGCGTTGGGCTACTTCGGAACATTAGTGTCAAATACGTCGTCCAGGTGGTTATGCTCCATGAATGGCAGGAGGAAAGGTGGAGGGGGAGGGTCATGGCAGATCACACAACTGGCGCTTATGAAGGCGATGTTAACGAGATCTTCCATTGAGTGACAGTCAGCGCACTGGCCGGGGCCCAAATTCCGAACGAAAGCGACATGAGTCAATTTAGGTTTACATCCGGAGGTAGAGCAATGGATGGCTCCGTTCGGTGCAAGTTGAGTTTTGAACTCAACCTTCCCAGGCTTTTGGCTGAAAATGCTGGAAAGCATGAGACCGGAAACGCAGCAGAAAAGCACTACAATAGTTTTCATCGTTTCTCTATTTTGGTTAACCGAATGATATTTGCTTTTAATTTTGTTTGCACTCAGTTCAATGTCTAAATCGAATGGGTGCTTTCTTGGTAGCTTCGTCAGATTTTTTTTTCGTCAAAGGATTACCCATTAGTTCGTCCAGCTTTTTCCGCTGGGTAGCACTCAAGACGCTTAAGATCTCTTGGATCGCTTCGGTTTTAGCTTTCTCAACTTTTTGGGCTAGCTTCTTGTTTGCCTCTTCACTGACGGTTTCGAGGTTTGCTTTTTGCTCGTCCGTTAAACCTAGCAGATTCGTGAAGTTTGAATTTCCAACAGACTCAAGCAATACTCGGCTTGGCCCTAGTTGTTGAAATGCTCTACGAACAACCAATTGATCTAGTCGCTTTTGTTGATGTGGCAACAGGATCTTTTTTGACTTTAATTCGTAAACCGCAGTTTGAGTTTTGATCAATTCGCGAAACTCGACACGAGCCCGTTCCAAGTCTTCGCCCGTTAGGTGAGCATTGTCCGCTCGGAATTCCATCGCCATTCGATTCAACTCATCAAACATTTCCGTCCTGACGGCTTTCATTTGATCCATTTGATCTTGGACAATCTCAAGATCATTCTGAACATTGACGTCTTTGAGAATGCTAAGTGTACGGTTGATTGGATTCAAACTTGTCGCTCCGCTACTCACGCTCGAGTGGACTGCGACTTGAGCGCGAGCTTGTTGCAGTAAAAGCGTAACGCATGCAATTGCGATGAAAGCTGCCAGCAATCTAAACTTGGTGGGAACTGTCATTTGAAAACCCAAAAATGATTTGAAATAGTGGAGTAACAATTTTTTGCGCGATTGATGCCGAAATGATTTGGCTTTTACGACATCGAGAAATATGCCAGTCATCTGAGTGCTTTTTCGTTCTGCTATATTCCTTAACGAGGCAACGCAGTTTTTTTCTACATGAAATTTTTGTTTTAGCGCAGGAAATGCAGCAGCTAAAGCTTTGAGTGATGGGGTAGTCAAAATTAGCCGCTGTTGCGAAGGCGGAAGTAAGTTTGACTGGCGATTTGGTTGCCCGTCGGAGCTTTGGGGGTCTTACTGCTATTGGTTAGAAAAGTACGCCTGTCTCCAACGCGATTGACTCATTGCATGCGCTGGCTTGGTTGCTGTGACCGCGCACAGGAAATCGCGATTGATTATGCGCGCAAGCGGCAGGCATTTGGCAAGCCGCTGATCGATCATGAAGGCATTGGCTTCGTGCTGGCTCAGAACCAAATCGATCTAAAGCAGTCTGAGCTGATGATCGATTGGTGTGCCTCGGTTCTTGATACCGGTACATTGGGTACCACCGAAAGTTCCATGGCGAAAGTTTCTGTTTCCGAAGCCTTGTTCCGCATCGCTGACAATTGCGTTCAGGTGATGGGCGGGCGGCAGAGGATTTTAATGCTTTGGGTGAACGGGCCGCAAAGCGCGGTTTGCGCGTAGGTTACGAAGCCCTTGCGTGGGGGAGCATGTCAATGACCACCGCGATGCATTGGAAATCGTACGCCGCGCTGATCACACCAATGTCGGCATTGTCCTCGATAGTTTGCACACCTTGGCACGTAAGACTGATCCAGAGACTATTCGCCGGATTCCTGGTCAGATCTTTTCGTTAGCGCCATAGATATTTTGCCAAGCTTTGGGGCAAGATTTTCTTTGTCCAGCTTGCAGACGCCCCGATGATCGAGATGGATTTGCTTTATTGGTCCCGCCACTTCCGCAACATACCGGGGGAGGGCGACCTCGCTCTGACGCCCTTCATGCAGGCGGTCATGGCCGCAGGGTATGATGGCCCGATAAGCCTCGAAATTTTCAACGACCAGTTTCGCGGCGAGGGTGCGCGGACCATTGCAAGAGATGGTTATCGTTCCCTGATCACGCTGATGGATGATGTGCGCGCTGAGAAACGGTGAACTTGCTTTGAAGCTCGTTCACCGCGGCGCGTTTTCTTCCAGGGCTTACCAGTTTCCTTCTTGAAGGTGCTTCAGCATTTCGATGTCGAGCTGTTGATCGGCGACGATCTCTTTGAGTCGGCGGTTTTGCTCTTCAAGCTCCTTGAGACGCTTGGCCTCACTCGCCTTCATGCCACCATATTGGTTCTGCCAACGATGGTAGGTCGCTTCGCTGATCTCCAGTGTTTGCAGGATTACTGCAAGCTCTTTACCAGCGTTCTTCATCGTCTCGGCATCCCGAAGCTTCTTGACGATTTGCTCTGGAGTATGCCGTTTTCGTTTCTTTGTCATTGAGATTCTCCTTGCCCTAATGGCTCTAGGATACTCTCATATCACATGGAACTGAATCTGGGAGCATTGCTAAATCAATATGTGTCAAATACATTCCAAAAGGATTGTTTTGGCGCATAAAAAAAGGCGTGTCGCAGAAGCGACACGCCTTGGTTTACTTAATCAACTGTAGAAGGTCGAACTAGTTGCAACCGCAACGGCTACGACGACTTCCAAGTGAGCAGCCGCTGAACAAACGTGTTCCGCCACCGCCACCGATGCGACGACCAAGGCCACAACCGCCACCAGTGCTAACGTAGCTTCCGCCACCAAAGCCTGATCCGATGCTTGTACCTTCGTAGATCATGCCTGAGCCAGCACCACCATCAATGATAGTTCCGCCACCGATTGAACCGGCACCCATACCACCGTCGATGATAGTTCCGCCCATTGCTGAACCGCTCATGACTGCACCTGTTCCGCAACCGTTGTTCACAGTTGCAGGAACTTGGATAGTTTTAGGAACACGAGTACAAACTTGGTAAGGAACTTGCTCTGTGTAAGTTTCAGGAACTTGAACAGTGTAGTTCTGAGTACGAGTTTGTGCTTGCTGAGTCATAACAGTGACCTGACGAGTACGTGTCTGTGGGACAGATACTGTGTAAGGAACTGTGCGAGTACGTGTTTCTGTGCGTGTACGCTGAACAGGAACTGTACGAGTCTTAGTCTCAGTACGCATTGTCGTGTAAGGAACTTGTCGTGTTTTCGTTTCCATACGTGTCTTAGTCACGTTGAAAGTACGAGTACGAGTTTCTGAACGCTGACGCTGAACTGGAACAGTTCGTGTCTTTGTCTCAGTTGTCATACGAGTAACAGGAACTTGACGAGTACGAGTCTCTGTTCGCATACGCTGAACAGGAACAGTACGTGTCTTAGTTTCTTGACGAGTACGAGTAACAGGAACCATACGTGTTCGTGTTTCAACGCGTGTACGCTGAACAGGAACAGTACGAGTCTTGGTCTCAGTTGTCATACGAGTAACAGGGACTTGACGTGTTTTTGTTTCAACGCGTGTACGCTGAACAGGAACAGTACGAGTCTTAGTTTCAGTTGTCATACGAGTAACGGGAACCATGCGTGTGCGTGTTTCCATACGAGTACGAGTAACAGGAACCATACGAGTCTTAGTTTCAGTTCGCATGCGTGTCACAGGAGTCGTACGAGTACGAGTCTCTGTGCGGCAACGCTGAACGGCAACCTGACGAGTACGTGTTTCCATACGAGTACGCTGGACTGCAACCATGCGTGTTTTCGTTTGGGTTGTGTACGAAGTCTGGCTAACCATACGAGTCTGAGTCTGTGGAACGTTGACTGTCACATTGTATGTGTAAGTCTGTGGAACCTGACGAGTCATAGTTACCTGGTAAGGAACCTGCTGTTGAACGCGGTTTGGAACCCAAACGCGAGTCTGAACAGTCTGGTAAGTAGGGCCGCAACCGCCACCCATGGCGACACCGCCACCGTAGCTGCCAAGTCCACCGTCGACCATAACGCCGCCAGCACCCATTCCAGAACCGACGATTCCGCCGTTTCCGCAACCACCAGCACATCCGCCACTAACAAGTCCGCTTCCGCCGCAACCGCCAGCACATCCGCCGCCGCAACTTCCACAACTTCCGCAGCTAGAAGAGCCACAGCTAGAACGAGCCATGCAACCGCCGCCACCTAGAAGGCCGCAACCGCCACCAAGACGACCACCGAATAGTCCGCCACCGTTACCGGCAACACCAGCACCACCACTGTAAACAACTCCGCCACCGTAAGCAGCACCGTTGTTCACAGGAACAACAGATGTGCGTGTTTGCCAGCTACCAGCGTCACGGCAAACCGTGCGGTACTGAGTAGTTGTGTAAGGTTGGCAAACCATACGTGTTGCAGTTCGCTGCTGAGTAGTTGGAACGTTGACAGTGTATGTCTGTGGTACTTGCGTAGTCACAGGAACTTGAACTGTATAGTTCTGAGCAACTTGCTCTGTGTAAGGAACTGAAACTTGGTAGTTCTGAGTAACGTTCTCAGTGTAAGGAACCTGAACTGTGTAATTCGAAGTTACGTTCTCTGTGTAAGGAACGTTAACAGTGTAAGACTGTGAAACGTTCTCTGTGTAAGGAACGCTTACTTGGAAAGACTGCTGAACTTGTGAAGTTACAGGGACTTGAACTGTGTAGTTCTGAGTAACGTTCTCTGTGTAAGGAACAGTAACTTGGTAGTTCTGTGTTGTCATTTCCTGAACAGGAACTTGAACAGTGTAAGTCTGAGTAACGTTCTCTGTGTAAGGAACGGTAACCTGATACGCTTGCTCAACGTTTTCTGTGTAAGGAACGTTAACAACATACGACTGAGTAGTGTTCTCAGTGTAAGGAACCTGAACTGTGTAGTTCTGAGTTGTCATTTCCTGCACAGGAACTTGCACAGTGTAAGTCTGTGTAACGTTCTCTGTGTAAGGAACCATGACAGTGTAGTTCTGTGTCTGCTGCTCTGTGTAAGGAACGCTTACTTGGTACGTTTCTTCGCGAGTCTGCTGAACAGGAACTTGAACTGTGTAGTTCTGAGTTACGTTCTCTGTGTAGGGAACGTTAACTGTGAAGTTCTCAGTACGCTGACGAGTCTCAGGAACCATCACAGTGTAGTTCTGTGTTTGGGTCGTTGGGACTTGAACCATGACTGTGTAGTCACGTGTACGAGTTTCGCTTCGCATGCGTGTGCGAGTCACAGTACGCATTTGAGTAGTCATTTGGCTTTCGTAAACCGTACGAGTTTCGTAACGGATCGACTGGCCACAACAACCTGCATTACCAACAGCAACACCCATGCCGCCGTCAACAATGCCACCACTGACCATACCGCCGTTGACGATTCCGCCATCGACCATACCGCCACTCATCATACCACCGTTGACGATTCCGCCACCGATCATACCACCATCAACGATGCCGCCATTGGCCATTCCGCCATTGACAATTCCACCTTGGTAAAAACCACCCGTAGAATACGGGTCAACTACGGAACTTCCGTAGCAATCACCACAGGGGCTGGCCACTTGGCCACAACCACACTGTGTTCCTGCATTGGCGAATGGCGACGCAACCGCGAACGCTACAGCCACCAACATGCCCAACATACGTTGTGACATAAAAGGGTCCTCCTCAGAACGAGACTCAAAAAAAATGTTTCAATCTGACGAACACACGACACGTGCATTCAAAAAATTCAAAGTTGAAATACTAGTTAAACGCAGACTATTGAAACTGTGCCTAGATACGCTATTTGTCGCGTAGGTTGAGCATTCTATCTCTCCGGAAATAGCTGTCAATCACTTAAACCCAATGTTAATTGGGAAAAAATGTGCAGACCTTTAACCTCTTGGATTCGATAGACTCCAGTTGTCCCCCCTAACTTAACTCCCCGGATCTTGTTTACCAGCAGCTAGGAGGGATTTTTTTGAAATAAATTGTCCTCAATAAACACAAGCGGAATATATCGGTTTAACAGGAGATTCGAGTGCTTTACTCATCCTCGAACTCGAAAAATTCGGAAACTTCCTCAAACAGGATTTCCTTCTCAAGTTCGGCCCGAGCATTGCTTGAAAGACTTGGGTCCATTTCCACTGAGACAGTTGAGGAGCTCACTCTTCCGTCGACTTTTAGTCGCAATAGATAGGTCCCCGTTGGCACAGATCGACGACGACCGCGACCTCTTCCACCCGCAGAATCCAGCGTCAAATCCCATGGGAAAACGTAAAGGCCTTTGCGGGTGCTGGCTTCGAACGTTTTGACGATATCGCCGTTCAAATTCATGATCACTAATTCAACTTGTCTGGCGTTGGCCCCGAGAGAATACGCGATCGTTGTCCCATTGGTTGGGTTCGAGCCAACGAATCGTCTCGTTCCGCTATTTCCACTTGCTGGTTTCGATTGGTATCGAATGGCGGCTTTGGGTTGGTAAAGCTTCTCGCTCTGGGCCAATGACTCTTTCGAAAGCTGCCGAAGGATCGAAATGTCGGCAACCCACAGGCTTCGGCCGTGAGTTCCAGCAACGACATCGCTGCCAGTTGGGTGGATCGCAAACTCATGGACGGAAACGGTTGGAAGACCACCCTTAATTCGAGTCCATGTTTTTCCTGTGTCAATTGAGTACCAAGATGAAAATTCACATCCCAAAAACAACAGATTGCGGTTCTTTACATCTTCTCGAATGACTCGAACCGAACCAGCGCTATCAGGAATGTTGTTTTTCAACGATTCCCAAGTCTGGCCGTAATCGTTGGTCACAAAAACGTAAACGCCATCGTCGTTGCTTCGGTGTCCATCAAACGTGACGTAGCAACGACTTTTTTCAAATTTAGAAGCCTCAAGCGAACTGACCCAGCGTGGTCCAGGCATTAGTTTGCTAAGCGATTTTTCTCCGCTCGGTTGAGCCGGATACTGAAAGCGTTTTGAAGCCGCCGTTTTGGATCCTGTCGAAGTCGATTTGCCTCCGGCTGTTTTCTTGCCTTCGTCCGATTCTTTCTTAAGAACGAACTCCATCGACATTTGACCTTCATTGAAATCAACGTTGCCCTTGTAAACTCCGTCCTCCAGCTTGCCTTTAAATTCCAGCTGCAAATTCGCAGACGCTGCGTTAAGGGTCAGCTCTTTCGTTTCTGGATCATATTTGCCACTTTCGATCGGGTGATCGTTTTGACCAGAAAATACACCTGAAAACGATTCGTTTGATTTTCGCTTCAACTGCAAAGTAACCTCTTGGCCGCCGCGACCTGAAACGAGTTCGCCAGACCAGTTGCCATTGAATGGGTCGTCGGATTTCGTCTCTTTCGCCTCCGCATCATCCTTTTTCGTATTGGTCTTTTTCGTGTCAGCTGTGTCAGCCTTTTTAGCTGCCGCTGGTTTGTCAGAATCTGAAGGCGATGCTTGGTCATCCGAATCTTTGCTGTCCGAATCTTTCGCACCCTTTTCGGATTCAATTTTCTTGGCAGTGAAATCGACATTCATTTCCCCGTCGCCGATGGACAGCGTACCGTCCATTTCGCCATCGGAAACGTCTGCTTTGAAGTCAAGATCAAACGCATCGTTGGCGGCTAGGAATTCGATTTTGTTTGTCTCTGAATCGAAAGTTCCTTCGCTGATTTCTGCGACACCCTGCGGCGACATGATCTCGCCTGAGACATCTTTTTTATCCAGTTTCAAATCCATTGTGAATTCGATGCGGCCGCCCGGAAGCTCATCGTCTACGATCAAGCCCTTCCACTCACCCGTCACAACGTCTTCGTTTTGTGCAAACGAAACAGAAGACGTCACGCTGTTTCCAACAGATACCTGAACAAGTTGGAGTAGCGTTGCTTCCAAGCTCGATTCATTTGCCGATTTGTTTGCCGGATCGTCCTTAGATTTTTTCGCTTCGAAGTCCATTTGAAAACGGCCTTCGCCAGCTGACATTTCGCCAGTGATTTTGCCTTCCTTGAGCGTTCCTGAAAATTCGCGAGACATTCTTCCGCCATCAATCGCAAAAGAAACCTCGCCTGTTTCTGCGTTAAATTTTCCATCAACGATGTCTTCTGGTCCTCGGCGTCCTTCCATTTCACCAGTGACTTTTCCATCTGCAAATTTCAAAGTGAATTCGAAACTGGCTCGGTCAGCAGGCATTCGATCGTCAAGATATTCTCCGTCCCAGGCACCCGTCAAAGGATCGTCGGAATCGGTTGCAGGTTTCTTTTTTGCGTCCTTTTCGCCTGAAGTCTTTCCAGCCTCTTCCTTTTTCGGTTCTTCTTTTTTGACTTCAGGTTCGACTGGGTTGTAAAACAAAGGTTGCCAGTCTGTGCCGCCGTTTTTCGTAACGAACAAAGCTCCATCAGTCGTTCCTGCGTAGATTACACCTGGTTCGACGGCTGATTCCGAAATCGCACTACCCGCGCCTTTGTCGACGTGGTTTGTGATCTCAGGAGAAATGCGTTTTCCATTGCTGCCTTTTGCCAAAGAACGGAAAACGTAGTTGCCTGCGCTGTAATGGATTTTCGAATTGTGGGGTGAAAGGATAAACGGCGTTTTCCAATTGAACCGAACTCGCATGCCTCTTTCGCGAGTTTGGTTGATGAACCCTCTGGCTCCAGTGCCCAGATGAATTCGTCCCATGCCGCCGTTTTGACTTTCGAAATAGATCTGTTGTGGATCTTCAGGGTCAGCCAAAGTAACAAAACCGTCACCGCCGCCGACTCTGAACCAATCGGTGTTAACCGGGCCAGAACCGTTCAAGCTTCGTGTTGGTCCGCCCCAGCTTCCGTTGTCTTGAAGACCGCCGTAGACCTTGTAATTAAGATTGGAATCAACGCCAACATGATAAAACTGACCGATTGCGACGTGGTTCAGGTGATCCCAATGTTCCATACGATCATAAGTGATATGAACACCGCCATCGTTGCCAAGAATCATGTGCCGAGGGTCGCGTTTGTCGATCCAAAGAGCATGGTGGTCGACGTGAATTCCATCGCTTCCACCATCGCCAGTAAAAGTCTCGCCGCCGTCTTTTGAGCGGTAAAGGCTTGTTCCGCACAAGTAAATATTATTCCGGTCAATTGGGTCGACTTGAATATTGCTGTAGTACATCGGGCGTGGGTTTAGCGAGTTGATTCGCTTCCATGAATCGCCACCGTCCTCAGACATGTAAACGCCACCGTATTCGTGGCCGTCCGGGCCTTGGGTTTCTTGCAGGTTAGCCGCTTGGCCACCCAGCGTTCCGGTGAGATCGCTTCGGCCAGCACGACCGTTTCTTGGTTTAGGTTTTTTGTCTAGCGTGACTTCGAAATCCATCAGCTTTCGATCGCGAACGATGACAAGTTTGATTTTGTCGCCAGCCTGACGTTTGTGAACCTCTTTAAGCATTCCACGATAAGAGGTGACAATTGCTTCATCAACAGAAACGATGATATCGTCGACTTTAACGCCGGCTTTATCGGCCGCTTTGCCAGACGTAATTCGTGTGACTTTTGCTCCAACGTCAGCATCTTCGCCGGTAAGACCTACGAACGAATAATTCTCTGGTTCTTTACCGATTTTTTCCGATTCAACCACTGCAAAAACGTATTTTGGATCGCTTTCGAAGTAGTCCAAACCGATTCTTCCCATCTTGCAAGAAGGCAGTCCTTTTGAGACTCGTTTAAACGATTCACCACCATCAGTTGATCTGTAAATTCCAGAGCCATCACCAAAACGTTGCACGGGATCGTTTCCGTCAAAGCCATCGCGCTTTCGCTCATAAGTCGCGACCAACAAATCGTCCGGATTTTTTGGATTTACCTGGACGTCCATCACACCTGTAACGTCGTTGACGTAGAGAACTTTTTTCCAAGTCTTTCCGCCGTCGGTAGTTTTGTACAAACCTCGGTCCGAGTTGGGCCCCCAGAGCCGTCCAAGGCTTCCGACCCAAACGACGTCAGGATTTTCAGGGTGAATTGCAAGCGCGCCCGTTTGAAAAGTCTTCTTCAAACCCATGTTTTTCCACGTTTTTCCGCCGTCGACTGACTTGTAGACGCCGTCACCCCAAGACACGCTGTTACGTGGATTGTTCTCGCCTGTTCCAACCCAAACGATGTCTTTGTTGGACTGGGCAACCTGAACGTCGCCGATCGAAACGGTTGCTTGATCGTCAAACTGATGCTCGAACGTGTTGCCGTTGTTAGTTGTCTTCAGCAAGCCACCTGATGCGGTCGCTGCCCACCAAATGCTGGGGTCTTCTTCGAAAACGGTAACGGCCGTGATGCGGCCACCCATGTTGGCCGGTCCGATGGACCGCCATTTGATTTGGTCAGCAATGCTCGAAGAAAGCGTTGGCGTATATTTTTTCTTGGCTGCTTTTTTAGCCGGTTCATTTTTAGCCGGTTCTTTTACAGCCGCTGGTTCTTGTTTTGTGGTTTCCGGTTTGTCGTCGCTCGATGGTTCCTGATTGCGTCTGCCTTGTCCCTCTGGTCTTTGGCCTCGGCCACGTCCACGGCGACCTTCGCCACGTCCCTCGCCGGCTCTGTCTGGGCGGTTGCCGGGGCGGGCTCTGTTTTCACTGCGCGAGTCGCTTGATTCGACCGCGGGTTTTTCTTGCGGTTTTGAATCCTTGGGTTCATCCTGTGCCAATCCTTGAGCGGAAAGGCAAGAGAAAACTACCGTCAGCAGCACGGCAGTTAAAAAGTCACGAAATCGGGGAGGCATAAACAACTCCATCAAGTAAAAGCGAGTTTGGAATCGGACTAGCTTGCGGTTATCACCCGCATCCGATTTTGGGTATAAACCAAAGGCGACCGTTCAGCCTATCACCGCCATCAACAGCTTTCAAATCGCATTCAACAAAACTTTTTGCTTACTCCAAAACAAGATGAAACGGCCTCAAATCTTGGGCTAATTCTCCCTAATTAGAACGAGGCGTTCTGGTCAAAGATCGTGTTTGGTGACACGATGTACAATTCGCAACTCAACCACAGCTAAAAAACATGGCAGTACTATTAACTGGCGGAACTGGATTCGTCGGGAGCGCTCTGATTGATCACTTGATGGAACGGTCGCAGGAAGTGACCATCACGTCGCGAAGTGCCCAACGAGCGCGGGCGAAACTTTCAAAGCCAGATCTCTCCGTGATTGAGTGGAAAGATCCAGTTGGGAGTCCGCTTGAGTTGCCACCTGGTGCCCAATTCGATGCGGTCGTGAATTTAATGGGCGAGTCCATCGCGGAAGGCCGTTGGACTGAAAATCAAAAAAAGCGAATTCGAGAAAGCCGCACCTTGGGTACGAGGCGACTGGTCGATGCAGTAATTCAATCCCAATCGCTACCCAAGGTCATGGTTTCTGCTTCCGCGATTGGCATCTACGGCGACAGTGGCGAAGAGATCGTCGAAGAAAGCCACCAACACGGAACAGGTTTTTTAACAGAGGTCTGCGAAGATTGGGAAGTCGAAGCCAACCGCTTGGCCGATCACGGCGTGCGTGTGGTTAACTTGCGAATTGGAATCGTGCTCGGCAAAAACGGAGGGGCGATGGAAAAAATGGTTCCCATGTTTCGTTGGTGTCTTGGTGGGAAACTTGGGAGTGGCAAACAGTGGATGGCTTGGATACACCTCGATGATTTGGTTGCCATGATTGGCTGGGCGATCGAAAACGAATCAATCGTTGGACCGCTGAACGCGACGGCTCCCAACCCGGTGCGAAACATTGAACTGACGAAAACTCTCGCCAGTGCTGTCGGTCGACCAGCTATCTTGCCAGCTCCTAAGTTCGGCCTGAAGTTGGTGTTAGGCGAATTTGCCGATAGCCTTTTCTTTTCACAACGCGTTGTTCCGGCGGCTGCACTTGCTAGTGGTTTTCAGTTCAAGTTCGCGGATGTTGAGTCTGCCATTTCTGAGATCGTAAATTGAATGAAAGGTTCCGATAGCGTTTTCGCAGGGCTTGATATTGGCGGAGCGAACGTCAAATTTGCAACGTGCAGTGGCTTGTTAAATGAAGTCGAGTTTCCAATTTGGCAAAACAAAGAGGGGCTTGGCGCGATATTGCAGCAGTTTGCTGATCAGTTGCCGCCCGAGGCTTGTGTTGGGATCACGATGACGGCTGAGTTGGCGGATTGTTTTCAAACAAAGCTCGAAGGTGTGCGGTTCGTGGTTGAAAGTGCCGTCAAAGCATTCGCAAACAAACGGGCTCTCGTTTTCTATCAAACGGATGGGCGTTTATGTGACGCTGACTATGCGATAGGAAATTGGAAATCAACAGCCGCATCCAATTGGCACGCGACGGCTTGGTTGGCCTTTTCAAAATTTGCGAATACGGAAGCAGAGCATCGGTCAGGTTTCGTGTTTGATATTGGTTCAACCACCACAGACATTATCCCAGTTCGCGATGGTAAACCGGTTGTCGAGAATCAAATGGATCTTCACCGTTTGAGTAATGGCCAGCTTTTTTACGCGGGTGTTGGGCGGACACCGATTTGTAGTTTGTTGAATTCGGTCAAGTTTGATTTTGGGTCGGTTTCCATTGCTCGAGAGTTGTTTGCGACAACCCGCGATGCTTGTATCTGGTTGGGCGATGTTCAGGAAAACCTAGAATGCAACGCAACCGCGGATGGTCGGCCGGCCAGTCGCCTGTGCGCCGGCTATCGTCTGGGCCGGATGGTGTGTGCTGATCGAGATGAATTGTATAACGAATGTCTGAACCAAGTCGCCAGTCAGGCTAAACATGCGTTAGTGCAACAGTTGGCAGAGAATTTGAAAAAAGTGATAGCCAACAATCCCGGTTTGCCCCTCGTGTTCAAAACGTTTGGCGGCGGAGCTTGGTTGGTGCCCGAGGTCGTTGAGGAGGCCGCGCTTGGCTGTAATGTTTCGATTTTCGCTTTTTCGGATGACGAGACGGTCAATCAAACGGCTCCCGCTTTTGCTGTGGCACAGCGGTGCCGCGAGCACTTTCTCGAACGGGAAACAACGGATGGTTGATTCGGCCTTTTGCTTGAGTGCTCGAGACCACTCGCAAGTGAGAGTCGTTAAAGTCGGCGGGAGCTTATTGCGACGTTGCGATTTGAAATTTCGCGTCCAGTCATGGTTAAGCGCGCAAACTCCAATAGACACAGTGTTGATCGTAGGTGGCGGGAGTGAAGTCGATTCGCTTCGGAAATCTGATCAGCAATCAGATGCCGATCAAGAATCCGTGCATTGGGCCGCGATAGACGTTATGTCGCGCAACGCGTTGAGGTTTCACGCATCGCTGGATCAAAGTTGGACGTTGGTTGCGGATCTGGGTGAATTGCGAGAGTCGCTGGCTAGCTCCCCGCGATGCGAAACTATCATCTTCGACTGCGGTAACTGGCTTCGGTCGGAATCTACGCTACCGCACAATTGGGACGTCACAAGTGATTCGATCGCTTTGGCTCTGGGAGGCTGTTTGGGGGCGCAGGAGGTCGTGTTGTTGAAATCAATTAGTACTCAACCCGATATGCCCGTTGCGGACCTCGCCCGTGCGGGAGTCATCGACGCGTATGCCGAGACCGCGCTAGCCAACGCAAAAATGGCCGCAAGTAAATATGGCATCGGTTTAAATTTGTCATTGGTGAATCTAAGCGTTGAAATTTAAACCGCGAATTTTAAGCGGTGAAATTTTAAAGGGTGAATTTGCTACGAGTCGTTGAGCGTTATTCTGTTGCGTGTGTAAGACCACTTCCGTAACGAACGCTGTCACAATGTTAGCTGTTTCCATCGCATTTTTCAGAAAACCCGACCTTGCGTTGTAAGCTAAACTGTTAGTAGATTCCCAGACGCTTGCTCAATCAATCCACCACGCTTTTTTCAATGTTGAACATGAATTTCCAAGCCAATAAGAATTGTCTGCTTGTCGCGGTAGTTATTACTTTTCTGTTTTCGCAATCACCAATGGTTGTCGGTCAGGAATGGCCAGCTGAAATGTTTGAGTCTTCGGAGCACGATTTTGGTGCGGTGATGGTAGGCGGTAGCGTCGAGAAACGTTTCGAAATTACAAACACCACGGAAGAAAAATTGCGTCTGAAGTTCGAAGTATCCAAAGGTAGCTTCAATGCGAAATTGTCTAAACGAACTATGGACCCTGACGAATCCGTCGAGTTGATTTGCACTTTCAATCCCAAGGTTAAATCCCAAGGCAACAAGCGAGCGGTGGTGACCGTCAAGATCCTTGGCGAAAAAGATGGCGAGCACGAAGTAACGCTCAAAGGGAAATCGAGCCCGGTAATCTTTGAACCCGCCGAACTAAATTTTGGCGACGTTGTACAAGGAACGGAGGCGTCGGTGACCGCAAAGATGACCATCTCGAACGATGCCAATCTTCGTCTGAGCGATGTCCAGTGCAACTATCGAAATGTTAGAGCCAAAGTCGGAAAGCCAACGGTCGAAAACGGAGTACAGGTTTACAATATGAATTTTCGCCTGTTGGCTACGGCTCCCAAAGGAAGAGTGAAAGACAAATTGAGTTTTGTTTTTCGTAGGACTGACAAATCAGCGAAGGCTGAGAAAGAGGTCGAGCGACTTCCGTTCGTCGGCAAGGTTAAAAAAGTCGAAGACTAAACTCACTTGCTGTTGATTGGGTAATCCATATCATGCGGGCGCTAAGTCGTGTCACAATCGCGTCGTCGTGTTGTCATTGGCGAAAGCGCAGTCGAACCTGTCACGATCGAATTTTCGCGATCGAGCTTGCCACAATCGTTACTTCTTCCGTTTCGGAGCTGAGTCGGCAACTTTGGTCAACCATTTCAGTGCACCCGCAACGCCGATCGTGATTGTCAACAAAGCGACAAAGAAGCGACCGCGGTTGGGAATGGCTGCCATGACACCTAGGATCAACAGCCCAACGCCCATTGCCGCTGTTGGCACCCGCGAACGTAGTGCGACCAATTCTTTGAATGCCAGCCAGATGACGCCAGTTACTAAACCGATCCTAATCAAGACTCCGGGGACAGGATGTGAATCGGGACGCGTGAAATAAAGCCACACGCCGGCGAGCGAAAGTGTTACCGCGACAATTCCAGTCAGAAGACGGACTAGTTTGTTTTCACTTTGATTCTCCATGCTCATTGTCGCCGGAAGGGAATTGGAATTGGGGCACCTGAGTGGGTTCTAGCCCAACTCAGATTTTAGTTGGTTCAGCAAACCAACCGCATGGCCAATTTCTTCTTTTTGCCTCGCTGGCTCTTGAGGAATTTCACGCTCGATCGTTAGTGGACCGTGATAGCCGATCTTATCCAGCGTTTGGAGGTACAGTTTCATGTCGACTTCACCATCGCCAAGCCGCATTTCTTCGCCCCACTCCTCTCCAGGATTCGCAGCCCATTTGGCGTCTTTGCAGTGAACGCTGCGAACGCGGTCGCCTAACAACTCGAGTGCCTCGATTGGTTTTCCAGCACCATAAAGAATCATGTTGGCAGGATCAAAGTTCACAAAAAGGTTGTCGCACTTTGTATCGTCAATGAATTTTACAAGCGCTGGAGCCGTTTCCTGTCCGGTTTCCAAATGCAACGCTTGCCCGTTTTTGGCAGCGTACTGACAAAGCTCACGAGTAACGTTGACGATTTCGGTGTAAGCAGGATCAGAGTCGTCGTGCGGGACAAAACCAAGGTGCAGAGCGATCACGTCGCAGCCAATCATTTTTGCAAAGTCGGAAATCTCTTTCATTTCCGCCAATCGCTCGGCTCGTGTCTCTTGCGGCATCAGCCCAACAGTTTTGACCACAGTCGGAATGTCTGCATAGCTTTCACCTTCAAAGCCACCGAAAACTGCCGTCACGGTAATGCCGTATTTCGAAAGCCGTTCAAGGATTTCATCAGCGGTCGCTTGATTTCGATTGCCTTGATGCGGCGCGTGAATCTGAATGGTCGGGATACCGAGTTCATTAGCAACGTCCAAATCGACGCCGAGACCTGCGTCAATGCTGGTGAAAACTCCGACTTGCCATTTACTCACAATTGCTTCTCCGTTGATGTGGGGTGAGCCATCAAGATAAACAACCGCCGTCACACCTTCAACGGTCCTAATGAGTTTTCGCAATTGAGTGACGTCTTTATTGGGCCACACCGTTAATAGCGCGATGGGAGCACGAAGGGACTAGTGGAAGTGAACGGACTTCCACAATTGTCATCCTGCTGTTCTTCTTTGGAGTAGAGCCAACTAGTAGCTTGTCGCCGTTCAACCGGATCTGGATCGAACGTCAGAGGGGCTACTTTTTGTTTGCTTCGAACGGAACCTTCGCGATGACCGTGTCACCTTTGCCTTTATCGTCGGTGATGCTCTGGATTGTCCACATGTCCAAATGGTTGTCACCGTCGACAACGCTACCGCTGTAGTCGCCCCATGAGACGCCGTCGGTGGCGGCTTGGCCTTCTCCAATACTGACCATCGGTTGAAGCTCTCCAACTGGATCATCCGCTTGGCGAAAAGCGCACCGTGGGCTGATGAACATGTCACTGCCAGTTTCTTGGAATCCAACGAGCACATCCAATTGCTTGTTCACGGCCAGCGTCGTTTGGATGTAGCTGCGGGTTTTGTGTTTGATGATTCCCGTTTGAATCAATTTTCCATTGGTTTCCATCTGATGCCATTGCACTGCGGCGCGGCCTTCGCAATTGACGGCTTGTGACCACCAAATAAATCCGCCTTGAAGGACAAGATTTTTTGGGTTGCGATCGCCTGACGCTGTAAGTTGCTCGGAATCTTTTTGCGGAGACTTCGGTGGGTAATTGATGTGAGCCAATCCGTGATCGGTCAAGCCAACGCGTTCCGTTTTTGGTGTGCCGTCGCCAGCATCAAAAACGCGAGTGACTTCGATGCTCTTGCGATTGACTTTGACAAAGAACAAATCCTCTTGGTCGTCTTGAGTGTAAACCGGATGGCCAAGGTTGCCTTTGAAGTGATAGGCCGTTGCTGGCTTGCCAGATTTGACTTCCGCCATTGCCATGACAAACGTTTGTTCGGGGCCGCCGGGAAAAGTGTATCCCAACCATTTTTTACTGTAGCCAATGCCTCCGCCGTCTCTTCCACCAGGAGCCGGGACTGGGTAGGTGTTCCAAGCGCCCGTTGGATCGTTGGTTTCTGAAATCGAAATGTTGACTGGTTTCTTTTTCTCTTTGTCCCAAGGGTTCCAAAGATCGAAACCAAACACTTTATGGTGTCCGTTGTAAAAAAGTTTAGGATCGATGCCGCCATTGAAACAGTTTTGCGAAACCCCTTGGACGAAGTTTCCTTCTTTGTCGTAAATAATCAGGCCATTGTTAGTCCCGTGCAAAATATGATCGCCGCCGACTGCGATTTGCGGATCGACTTGGCGATTTCCGTCTTGAGAACCATCAAACACGAAATAGCCATTCACCTCGCGCGGATTGCCGCCTTGTTTTCGCTCGCGGCACTTGCCTTCTTTGTTGAACGTGACGTTGCGAATGGGAGTGATGACATCAGTGCGAACTGGCTCATCACTAATTGAAACGTTCAGAGTGCAGAGGATCAAAACGAGGGGAAGAAAATTTTTCATATTGTGTCTTTGTGCGGTTTGACCACTTTTAAGTTGAGGCGATTTTAAAAAGGCGTCTATTTAATAGAGTATTCTTGGCTTTGTTGCGGATTTTGGTGACGAGGCCAATTAAGCTGATACTGCGCCTTTAGCTTTGATTCATCGTAAAAAACAATTGATCGTTTGCGTGTTCATTCAATTGTGAATGAAGTTCAGATGCAGTGCCACATTGTAAATCTTAAAGACTCACTCATCTATGGCTGGTCTTTTCCAACAAATCCACGAGTTTATCCATGCTTAGAATCAATTCTGTGCTGATCCTGTTTGTTGTGTGCGCGTTTGGCGTGGCAACGCCCCAGGGCAATTCGGCCTCCGCTGATATTCTTGAAAACTCTGGATTCGAAGCCGGAACTGGTAACGACGCAGATAGCTGGATCGAAATCGTTGGGGGGGCAGCGGGTACCGTTTCACGAAGTAGCATCGCTCCGAACACCGGCGGGTTTTCCGCTCACATGGCGTTTGATCACATCAACAACACTGAGGCCGCTGGAGATTACTTCTTTCAGCAAAACCTTGGTGCCAACACGATCAACAACGCGGCTGAATACGATCTAACGTTTTTTGCCCGATCAGAAAATAATGACTTTACCGGGACGAATATGTTTGTCCAAGTTCAGTGGCTTGATCAAGATGGCAGCGATGGTGGTGGATTCAAGGGCGAAGTGCTCGTGTCGATTATCGATCTTGGTTTGAATTCGGATTACCAACAATTCACTCTCAGCGGACTGGATCCGACTGATGGTTCGGATTCGTTTCTTTTGCGATTCCAAGTCGCCGCTGGACCAGTCGCTGACATCGCCAACGGAATGTTTGTCGACGACGTTTTCTTGTTTGCTTCAGTCCCCGAGCCAGCTTCGGTAGTGGTTCTTGGGATGTTTGGGCTGGCCGTTTGTTGTCGGCGTTCAAGAAGATCGTAACTTTTGGATTCTGGTCCCCCTTGTGATGATTCGTCCTTTGCGAATGTTTTCGCTCATTTGGCCATGCTGAAACTCCATGCATGGGCTTAGACAAGCTTTTGAATCATAATGAGGTTTGAACGCGGAACTGTTGGAGCTGTCTGCCGCGTGTTACGCAGTGATTATTCGGACGCGAGGGAACAAGAGCGTGGACAACCGTGAACGGCTGACATTTCAATTTGTTTGGAATGAGTTTTGGGCTTTCTTCTCGCTCGAAAAAGGATCGCTTCACACTTTTGGGCGACTCGTTCGTCAGCCTGGAAAAACGATTCATGCTTATCTCAACGGCGAACGAGGCCGGTTAACCAACCCGATACGGTTTCTGTTGATGGCATGCGCTATCGTCACGGCGGTATTCGTGATCGGTATGCCCCGAGATATGTACGTTAAAGCTGCCCAAGGCATTTCTTTTGACGAAAAAGTGGAACCAGAGCTGGAACAAAAATTGAGTGCAGCTCGTGAGATGTTGACGGAAGTGCGCGACGAATCCCCAAAAGGTTTCCTCAAAATGAATTGCGAGCTTGCGATAGAGTCTTTGGATCAATCGTTCGCAAAGAGATTCGCCGAGGCGAGCCTGACATGGATGAATGTCATCCTGCTATTGGCGCTGCCCGTCAACGCAGTAATTTCGTGGGTTTGTTTCCGCAATGCGAACCTGAATTTTACCGAGCATATCGTTGCCAATTCATACATCATCGGAATTCAGAATCTGATGTCTATCGTTTTAGTTCCGCTGGCGATTCTTAATTGGGTCGATTTTAATGTTGGAGGTGTGGTCTATGTGGTAGCCAGTTTCGCGTTTCAGTTTCTGGCGTGGAAGCAAACCTTTAACGTTCGCGGCTATCTCTCATACGCGATCTGTATCGCAGGGTTATTGGTCAGCGTCGTCGGCTTTGTTATTTTACAAGCCATTGCGATGGTGCTGATTCTTGTGTTGGCTTAGCACCAATTGCGATAAGCCATGGCGTGTTCGGTAGAAGAAAAAAATGGGTTGAATCTCAAGTTGATTCAACGACTTTCAAGTTCAGAAACTTTTTCGATTCGCCGCGCGTGACGTCCGCCTTCAAATTCAGCAGTCAGCCAAGCCGTCACCATTTCGTGGTATTGGGCTTCGTCGAAATCGCTACCAGCAAGGCACAATACGTTCGCATTGTTGTGTTCGCGGCTCAGTTTCGCAGCACCCACATCACAAGCTAACGCGGCGCGGATTCCGTCGATCTTGTTGGCTGCGATTGACATGCCGATCCCTGTTCCGCAAACCAAAATGCCTCGTTCAGATTTTCCACTTGTGATTTGCTTGGCTACCAAGACTGCAATATCTGGATAGTCGGTGGACTCTTGCGAAAAAGAACCTTGGTCGTCAACTTCGTGGCCAAGCGACTCGATCACGTTGACCAAAACTTTGCGTTGCTCATGCCCTCGGTGATCACTGCCAATAGAGACTTTCATTTCAACTTTACTCGCTGATTCAAAGAAAGAGATTTTTATTGGTGGAATTGTGAAAGGTCAAATTCCTTCACCCACTCCGCGAGATTGTTGTCGATCTGCTCGGCGGTCGATTGATAGACATTGACCGGACTGCCGATTGGATCGCTTACATCTGCCCCGTCTCGACGAACGGTTTTGGTTCTGGTTTCTAACATGGGCCAATGGGAGATCAACGCCTGTCGATGTCCGTTGGTCATCGTCAGAATGATGTCGGCGAACTGCGCCAAACGCCCCGTGATGGGTTGGCTGGCGTGTTGGCTGATGTCGATACCCATTCGGTTCATGACTTCGACTGCTTGAGCCGCCGCTGGCGATCCCGGCATGGCTGCGATTCCAGCCGAGAGAACCGCGATCCCTTTTTCTGCCAATTGATCGACACCACAACCGACTTGATCTGCGATACGTTTTTGCAACAGGCCTTCACCCATCGGGCTGCGACAAGTGTTCCCGGTGCAAACGACCAACGCGATAAAGTTTGTAAGCTTTCGAATGGTCCCTTCGTCGACAACGCCTTCGCGGATTATGTTCAATTCTGAGTTCTGAATTTGAACCACTGTTGACGGTCGACCAAATTTACTTGGCCCATCGTCGATGATCAAATCAATTTTGTCGGCCAAACTCTCTATCACCTGCGAGCCTTCGGTTGCAGCTGTTTGGTCGCTCGTGTCGGCGCTGGTCAAGCAAATGGGGCCTGCACACAGTCGCAAAATTTGCAAAGTCGTCTCGTGCGCCGGAACACGCAGCCCAACTGTGCCGTTGGGAACGGTCGCTTGCTTGACCAAAGGATCCAAGCGGTGGATGACGCTGTCAGAGTGGTTTGCGTCCAACACCAGCGTCACCGGTCCAGGCCAGCTTCGTCTGGCGACTCGTCGTGCGAGGGCAGACATGTTGGGGACATAGTCGAGCGCATCGTCAACGCTCTTGTTGGCGAAAGTGAAAGGTTTGTTGGTCTGGCGACCCTTGATTTCCAAAAGTCGATCAACTGCCGAGGGGATCAACGCACTTGCAGCAAGCCCATAAACGGTCTCCGTTGGAATCGCGATGACTTTACCTGCAGAGAGAGCTTCCACGGCGCGATGAATGACATCTCGCTGATCCTCGGCACTTTTGAGGTCGATGATGGCGGCTGTCATTTCAAATTTCTGGCGTCGCAGTTCTTGCGAACAGTCAATAGTTCAGGCTAAAGTTCGATGAGTTTCCGGTGCAGAAGCCGGCTCATCACGCTAAAATACTATATCCCTGAGTCGGTAAAATGGTCAAGTAGCTCGAAGGTCGTGTTCTTTTCCTTTACTTTGTGATTCCAAACTTATCCCGGTACCGAAGCTTGAAGAACCGACCAACTTCCCAATTGCTCTCGCCCAACCAAGGGATGAAGCAGCGTAATAAACACTTGGTGTTCTTGCATAAGATGCCGTGTTCATACTCCACGGGACCTCTGCGTAAAAGCCAATTAAAAAAAATCAGCCTTCTATTAACGTTGATTGGCTTTGTGGGCACGCTGACTGGTTGCATTGGCTCTGCTCCTGCTCCCAACAACGACGTTCTGGTGTTTGGTCGAAAGGGACTCGATGACGGGCGATTCGAAAAACCTAGAGCGATTACGGTTAACGAAAACGATGAAATTTTCGTGGTCGACAAAACCAGCCGAATTCAAGTGTTTGATCGAGACGGGAAATTCATCCGCATGTGGCGAACACCTGAGTGTTACGCGGGCAAACCATGTGGCATGTCGATCAGTCAAGACGGAATGTTGATGGTGTGCGATACCCATTACTTCCGCGTTTTGTTTTATTCATACGACGGTCAGATGGACCAGTCGAGAACGATCGGTGGCGTTAACGGTCGAGGCCCCGGCGAGTTCGGATTCGTGACTGACGTTGTCCAAGATTCCAAAGGCAATTTTTTCATTTCGGAATATGGCGATTACGATCGGATTCAGAAATTTACACCTGATGGAGAGTACGTATACGAGTGGGGTGGCCACGGAGAAGAGCCCGGGCAATTCCTGCGCCCGCAAGGGATGGTGATGGACCAGAACGATCACTTGTGGGTTGCAGACGCAAGCAATCATCGAATTCAGGTTTTCGACGTCTCTGGCGACAAGCCGGAGGTGATCAAGGTCTGGGGCGAGTCTGGTTCCGAAGCGGGTTTTTTAAGTTATCCTTATGAGCTGATCCTTGACGAAAAGGACAATGGCGGAAAGGGAAGCATCTACGTCTGCGAGTTTGGCAATCATCGAGTCCAAAAATTTACACTCGATGGAAAGTCACTTGGGACGTGGGGATCGGCTGGTCGGGAGAAAGGCAAATTTCATCAGCCTTGGTCGATGTGCCGAGACAGCCAAGGCGATTTTTTCGTTGTCGATTCCTATAACCACCGGCTTCAGAGATTTAAGTTTGAGAATCAAGCAAGACCGCCGGAAGTAACCGTACAAAAAACAGACGCAGGCACTCCGGACACCGAGAACAATGACGCCGAATGATAATTCAATTTATGTTCAACTACCGCGCGTTCCCGGCCACAGCCAACAATATTGAGCAACAATTAAGAAAGTACCTTTCTCAACGATGAACGACAGCAATTCAAAGAAAACACACTGGGTCGGTTTCGATCTTGGTGGAACCAAAATGCTCGCCACTGTTTACAACGACAAGTTTGAGCAGCTCGGTAAGGCACGGCGCAAAACAAAAGGGCGCGACGGAATGGAGGCGGGACTGAAGCGTATCAATTCTGTCATCAAAGACGCTCTTGAGGACGCGAACGTTGCGAGCTCGGATGTTGGCGGTTTGGGAATTGGTTGCCCAGGACCGCTGGATTTGAAAAAACGAATGATCAGAACGGCACCAAATCTCGGTTGGGATGATGTTCCCGTGGCGGACTCGATCGAAAAAGAATTTGGATTCCCCGTCACGATCGCGAACGATGTCGATGCAGGAGTTTTTGGCGAGTACTCGTTTGGTGCCGGAAAAGAAGCACGATGCGTGTTCGGTATCTTTCCCGGAACAGGGATCGGCGGCGGTTGCGTCTACGAAGGAAAGCTCTTTCGCGGATCCAATTGCACTTGCATGGAGATTGGGCACATTCCGATGATGCCCGAAGGCCCGCTCGATGGGGCGGGCAACGCGGGAACGCTTGAGGCACTTGCTTCTCGGCTTTCAATTGCCAGCGACGCAGCGCAGGCGGCCTATCGTGGACAGGCTCCGCACTTGTTGAAAAATGCTGGTACCGATTTGGCTGACATTCGCAGTGGTGCATTGTCTAGCTCCGTCAAAAATGGCGACAAAGCCGTCGAAGAAATCATCGAAAAGGCTTGTGACCATCTCGCCATGTCGGTCGTGACTGTCGTTCACTTGCTCGCTCCAGACGTCATCGTGTTTGGTGGTGGACTGATCGAAGCGATGCCAAATGTTATGTTGCCTCGGATCGAGAAAATCGCTCGCAAAAGAGTACTGCCTTCCTTGCAAAGCGTTTTCAAAATCAAGGAAGCCAAGCTTGGCGACGATGCTGGAGTCATGGGCGCTGCCGCGTTGGCGAAACAAAGCGTGACTGGATCGATTGATTGAACGCGGCTTGTATCCAGAGAACTGAAAGCCCAAGCCGAGTTTGATTTTCTGTGGAAGTAGACTCATCGCGACTGTCGATCAACGATAACAACTGAAGCAAGCAATTTTGCCCATGCCGAATTCTCAATCTGACAAACGAAACCTCGAAAGCAGCCCTCGAATGGTTGCCGTGATCGACATCGGCGCGTCGTCGCTTCGAATGCAAATCGCCGAGATCAAACATTCGGGAGAAATTCGAAATCTCGAATCGTTTTCTCAGGCCGTCAGTGTTGGCAAAGATTCATTTATCAAAGGATTAATCGACAAAAGCACCATCGAAGATTGCGTTCGTGTGTTGCAGATCTATCGAGACAAGTTAGACGAATACGGGATCGTTGACCAAGACGACATCCGAGTCATCGCAACGAGTGGGGTCCGCGAAGCTCGCAATCGTTTAAAGTTTATCGATCGAATCTTCGTAGCGACCGGGCTCGAAATTGATCCGTTCGATGAAGCAGAACTTCACCGCGTTACTTACCTGGGTGTTTTACCATTTATCGAAACGCAAAAAAAGTATTTCTCTGGCCAATCGATTGTTTTCGAGGCAGGGGGCGGCACGGCGGAGCTGTTGTTGCTAAAGCAATCGAATGTATTGTTTGCGAGGACGTACCGGCTAGGTTCGTTGCGATTGAGAAAGCTACTCGAGCAGTATGACGCGCCTTTGGTTAAATCTCGGTCGTTGATGGAGAACCAAATTCTTCAAACGGTCGAAGAGTTTAAAGTCAGTGCTCGAAATCCAAAGCCGGAGAACTTTATCGCGATGGGTGGCGATGTTCGGTTTGCGGCCAATGAGATCAATCAAAAACCGGTCGGCAAAGAACTGGTTGAGATCAAGATGGACGCGTTGGAGAAATTTACAAACGAAATTTTATTGCAGTCCTCCGACAGCCTTGCTTCAAAGTTCCACATGAGTCTGCCCGATGCGAAATCGCTCGGCCCGGGATTGCTAACCCAGTACACGTTCGCCAAAGAACTGGGGGTTAAGAAATTTTTGGTGGCGAACGTCAACTTGCGAGACGGCTTGATCAAGGAAATGGCAAGCGGTCGAAGCTGGGTCGGTTCCATTCAAACACAAATCGTTCAGTCGGCTCTTCGGCTTGGGCGAAAGTACAAGTTCAACGAAAAACATGCGGTTCACGTTTCCGGGTTGGCGGTGTCGTTGTTTGATCAACTTCAATCGCTACACCAATTGCCCGTTCGGTATAGAGCCATTTTGCAACTTGCGTCACTGTTGCACGAGATCGGGAATTTTATCAATTCAAAATCGAAACACAAACACTCGATGTATTTGATTCTGAATTCTGATTTCTTTGGAGTCGGTGCCAAGGACCTGCAGCTGGTCGCGTTGATTGCAAGGTACCACCGAGGTGCAACCCCTCTGCCAAGGCACGATGTTTATGGACAACTGAACCGTTATCGTCGCGTTGCTGTTTCTAAACTCGCTGCATTGTTGAGAATTGCGAAAGCGTTGGACTCTGGGAACAATCAACGGATCGAATCAATCGTTTGTGAGCGACGAGCTAATCAGCTCGAGCTAAAAACAAGCGACGTTTCAGATTTAAAGATGGAGCAGTTGGCCCTGCGACAAGTGTCTGGGCTGTTCGAAGAGATTTTTGGAATCGTGGCTCTGCTGGAAACGGTAGGCGAAGATCAATGAAAAAAGCAAAACCCGTTTATTTCAATCGCGAACTTAGTTGGCTTTCGTTTAACCAACGGGTCTTGGATCAGTGTCGTCGTGAAACGGTTCCGTTGCTAGAGCGTGTGAAATTCGTTGCGATTAGCGCGTCCAATCTTGATGAGTTTTTCATGGTCCGCGTTGGTGGATTGCAGATGGTTTCTGATTCATCGTCTGGGGTGACGGACACGATGGGGTGGACTGCCGATCAGCAGCTGGAAAAGATTCGACATCGCGTTCGTGAGATGAACAGGTGCCAATCAGAATGTTTGCTTGACGAGTTGGAACCGCTACTCGGAAAACAGGGCATCAAACGCGTTGCGGAGAAAGATCTGACCGACGCGGACCGGGAACACTTGATGCGGCTTTTTAAGGAGGAAGCTTTATCAGCACTTTCTCCAATTGCTGTCGAATCAAAAAACGAATTTCCGCTACTCGCTGGTGCTCGTTTGTGCATGTGTGTCCGGCTGAAGAACGATGTAAATTCGAAAATTGGTCCCCCACTCACCATGGAAGAATCTGTTGAGAAATTGGCGGAACGAAAACTTGATAGGTTTGTGTTGCTTCCTCTTGGTCGTTCGCTTTCTCGGTTTTGGGCGCTCCCGAGTGAAACCGGTTATCGGTACATGCTGATAGAAGATGTAGTCGGCATGTTTCTTTCGGCATTTTTTGGTGACCAGGAAATAATCGAATGGACGTCGCTTCGCGTCACTCGCAATGGCGACGTGGGGCTTGATGAAGACGGTCGCGCTGATTTGCTGGCGGGCATGAAAGAGATGTTGGAAGCCAGGCGTACCAGCGATTGCGTGCGACTTGAAATTTCATCGACAGCCAGTAAAGAAATGAAGTCGTTTCTTCAGGACGCGATTGATGTATGTGACGACGATACGTATTCCATCAGAGGTCCGTTGGATCTGTCCGATTATTTTGCGATCGCTGGAGTTCGCGGATTTAAGGACTTAAAAGACAAACCTTGGCCACCTCAGCCATCACCGGACTTTGAGCCAGGCAAGGACATTTTCGAAACGATTTCATCTGGAGATCGACTGCTCTATCATCCTTATGAATCTTACGATCCCGTCGTCGCGTTTATCAAAGCCGCGGCAGAAGACCCGAACGTCATTGCGATCAAGCAGACGTTGTATCGGACCAGCCGAGACAGTGAAATCG
Source organism: Mariniblastus sp. (assembly GCA_045105295.1). Taxonomy (GTDB): domain Bacteria; phylum Planctomycetota; class Planctomycetia; order Pirellulales; family Pirellulaceae; genus Mariniblastus. The sequence continues at coordinate 6,396 of JBGCDK010000058.1, read as the reverse complement.
TCAATGCTTTGGAAATTGCGGCGTCCAACGGCAAAAACGTGACCGCGATTGTTGAGTTGAAAGCGCGATTTGACGAAGCGAGAAACATCTATTGGGCTCGTCATCTCGAAGACGCAGGAGTCGATGTTTTGTATGGCGTTCGCGGTTTGAAAACGCACGCCAAAGTTTGCTTGGTCGTTCGTCGTGAGCCAACGGGCATTCGACGTTACATGCATTTTGGGACGGGGAATTACAACGAGGCAACCTCGCGGTTGTACAGCGATGTTAGTTTGTTTACTTGTGATGAACAGCTGGGCACCGATGCGGTTCATTTCTTCAATGCGATTACTGGTTTGAGTGTGCCGCAGTCATTGGTGAAACTTGCGGCGGCTCCGATTAACTTGCGTGAAACGATTTTGGAACTGATCGAAATCGAAAAAGCAAATGCGGAACGCGGTGTTGGTGGGTTGATCAATGCAAAAATCAATTCGCTGGTCGACAAGGAAGTGATCGATTCTCTTTATCTCGCATCTCAGGCAGGCGTGAAAATTCGGCTGAACGTGCGCGGTATCTGTTGCTTGGTGCCGGACAAAAAAGGCCTGAGCGAGAACATTAAAGTCGTCAGTGTCGTTGACAGGATGCTTGAGCATGCACGGGTTTTCCATTTCGGGCATGGCGGTGACGAACTGGTCTATATTTCAAGTGCTGACTGGATGGGCCGCAACCTCGACCGACGTGTTGAATTGATGGTGCCAATCGAAAATGGCGATTGCAAGTCGCGTTTGATTCGAATCATGAAATCATATTTCGATGACAATACCAATGCGATGGAGTTGGTTTCCAATGGCGAGTACGAATTGGTCGTCAAGAAAAAGAAGAAGGCGAGTTTCCGTAGTCAGCAACATCTGTACGAGGAAGCTGCCCAGACCCATGAAGCACGAACCAACCCGCGAACGACCGTTTTTGAGCCTCATCGAGGTAAGTAGTGCGCCCGCCGATGATTTGAAGCTGAGCTACTGAACGACCGAACTGGACCTTGTTAAGGGACCCTGCTCCGAGAGTTTCGGCTAGCGATGGTTTGCGGTTAAATTACCCAACGAACGTGGTGGATCTTGTTGCAGATCCTTTCCTTGGAATGCCCGCATAAGATCTTTGCGAAATCTGTTACACGCTATCTCCAGCCGGGCAACAGTTGGCGTTGTCCCTGTCCTATGGTCAACGACGGTGTCGATGAAGCCGATTGAAGATCTCCGGATCGAATGGATCGACCGGTTTGAAACTTGGTGGCGAGGCTTCGAGCTGAGGAATCTCTTTGGTTAACGTGGGGAACTCGATCTCTGAGTTCGCAAATTCGTCGACCATTGGCTCAGGTTTGACTGGCTGAGTTGCTTGATCGATTGGAGGTGCTTCGTTGAGTCCGATTTCAGTTTGGGTTTCAGTCGGAGTGGTGCCGTCAGGGACGGGGAAAACCGCATTCGGATTCGTGCTCAACATGTTGAGCCATATCAAGAGGTTTCTCAGATGCGGTTCGTCAGATTCAAAGATCGGAGCTTCTAAATCGGCATGGGGCTGGGTAGCCGCAACCAACAATTGGCTTTCGAAAACTGAATCGCGATTCACATATTTCAACGCGTTGTGGTGGTTCCTTTGGCTCAGTCGACGGGGAACGGGTTGCCCTTTGGCGACCTTCATGAGGGGCATGATCCGAGAATTCGAATCATGGCATTTTGCACATTTGTCGATCAGAACATTCTCGACCCGTCGACGGTAATGGCCAATTGATCCCTTTGGCATCGATCGTGTTTCGCGGTCGAGTTCATGAACTGGGATCATTTTTCGGTCATCGCGTTGCGGGTCGAAATCGTTGCTTTTCTTTTTTCCGTTTACATCAAACGTTGGCTTGGAAGGAATTTTGTCCTCCAGCGAAATGGTGTCGTAAACGATTGGGGCTTCGAAACCAACTTGCCGAACCATATCCGGATCGTCAGAGGCTGTAGCGTTGAATTTGTTTTGGGCTGAACTCGAATTCGCAGGCAAGGGTCGGAAATCGTTATCGCCTGCTGTCGTCGATTGAGCCAATTTTGGTAGTTGGAATTTTGAGTTGTCGTCTGATGGTGGATTGAGCGACGGAAGCGGGCGAAAGATCTCGGTGTCGACCTCGCCGATTGGAGCAAAAGTGTTACTTGCTAGTCGCGTTTCAACCGCCTCGCCAGTTGCACGAGTCTCAGAATTCAAATTTTGATTGCTGGTTGATCTCTGTGTTGGCTGATTCGATTTCGCAAGCCGAATGGAAGCTTGTTTGTGTTGAAGCAACGCGACGTTCAATTGGCGATCAAGATTCTCTAAATCTGTGGCGGAGATTTTCGACTCAACCAAAATCTCAAATTGATTTTGGGCTGGATCAAGGAGCTTGTGCTTTAGGCACCAAAAGAATAATTGTTTCTGGCCTTCAATGTCTGATGCTTTGGTGCGAGCAAGTTTGCCCCAGTAAGCGCCTTCTAAAGTGGCTTCGATAAAATCGACTTGTTCGTTGGGCAATACCAAACGGCTGCCAAGCGGAGTCTGAACAAAAGTTTGTTCCGCATTTCGAGATACGATCCCTCGAAGGATTTCACCGTTCTGCAAAATGACCAGTTGTTCCGCAACGCCCGAGGGCGCATAGCCTTGGGCATTCAAGTTGGCTTGATTTAGCCAACTGAAAGCGATGACGATAATCGTTGTCAGTAAAGAAGTTCCGCGCATTTGCGGAGAGTAGAAAAACGGCTAAGCGGGGTCAACGGATGATTGTGCCCGAAACAGTGCTTGCACTGGCGGAATTTGATTTCTTGCCCGTTGTTTTAGGGGGTGGAGGCTGGTTGAGGGAAAGCTCTATCTCAAATGTTAACGCACGTTGTCACGCCGATATCGGGCAGAACCAATCCCCATGTTTTACTTCGACCTTCGTTCTTTTAACGAGAACGTACTATCCAGCGAAAAACTTAAATTGAGATTCTGCGATAGCCAACGCGCCGACGATGAAACAGTAGATCGCGAAATACGAAAGTTTGCTTTTCTTGACGAGCTTGATCATCCAGGTGCACGCGAAGAGACCCGTGATGAATGCCGCGACGAAGCCAACGACCAAAGGAAGCTCTTGGCCGGCTGGTGCGAGTGAGACACCGTCCTTCCAAGCGTCCAACACATCCTTTGCCATCTTTCCAAAAATCAATGGGACCACCATCAAGAATGAAAACTTGGCGGCTTTTTCTCGGTCTATTCCCAGCAACACTGACGTCGAAATCGTTGCGCCAGAACGAGAGATGCCTGGGAGGATGGCGATGGCTTGGGAAATTCCAATGATGATGGCGTCCCAGATACCGACTGATTTGTTCGTATTGGTGGCACGGTCAGCCATCAGTAAAAGAGCGCCCGTTAAAAACAACATGAAACCAACCAGCAGCAGTTGTTTATCGAAGAGCGATTCAATTTGTTCATTAAACAGCACGCCGACGGCTGCGGCGGGGATCATCGACACGACGATTTTGACGCAGAACCAAAAATCATCGTTGTCTTTGAAATTAAATTTCATCAACCCTGAGAAGATCTCCAGAACTTCCTTGCGGAAAATCACGATCGTGCTCAGCGCGGTGGCAAAGTGTAGAACCACCGTCATCAACATGCTTTGCTCGCCGACTTGATTGTCGTTGAGTAGATATTTGGCGATTTCAAGGTGGCCACTGCTGCTTACCGGAAGAAACTCCGTGAGGCCTTGGACAATTCCGAGCACAGTGGCTTTGACGATCTCGTTCATTAGATGCAACGTTGAGGTAGGAGGAATTTGAAACGGCTTTTTAGCTCAATTCGAGGATTCCAAACAGTGGAAATGGGAATTAGAAATAATAATCAACGGTTTCTCTATTGAGTCTATCTTCCTAAAATATAGCCAACAAAAGCGAATGGTTAGTTTGCCATCCGGTCGTGCAGTATTGACAGGCGTTACAAACCCTCCTGCATGAACTCCAAAAATTCAAAGGCAGTTTGATGATTGCATCCAATTCAAAACCACAAACGATGTTTGAGAAGATCTGGGATCTGCACGTCGTACATTCCGAACCGGGGAACCAGACCATTTTGTACATTGATTTGCACTTGGTCCACGAAGTCACCAGTCCACAGGCGTTTGAAGGACTGCGATTGGCTGGTCGAAAACTTCGCCGCCCTGAATTGACGGTAGCGACGCAAGATCACAACGTACCGACCACGGATCGCTCATTGCCGATCGTTGATCCTGTATCGAAACAGCAAATCGAAACCCTGCGTAACAATTGCAACGAGTTCGGCGTACGGCTTTATGATCTCGACAGCATCAATCAAGGCATTGTTCATGTCATCGGTCCAGAGCTTGGGTTTACCCAACCAGGAATGACGATCGTTTGTGGCGACTCGCACACGGCGACTCACGGTGCGTTCGGTGCACTGGCTTTTGGAATTGGGACAAGCGAAGTCGAACACGTGATGGCCACGCAAACGTTGATTCAGTCGAAACCGAAAACGTTTGAATTGCGAATCAACGGCACCCTGGCTCCGGGCGTGACGTCAAAGGACTTGATTTTGTTTTTGATCGGGGAGATCAGTACTTCAGGCGGAACTGGTTACGTTTTGGAATACACTGGCGAAGCCATTCGCGCGTTGTCAATGGAGAACCGGATGACGATCTGCAACATGTCGATCGAAGCCGGTGCCCGCGCTGGCATGATTGCACCCGACGAAACGACGTTCGAGTATTTGCGTGGCAAGGAATACGCTCCAGCAGATTTTGAAAAAGCAGCCGACGCATGGCGGAGGCTTCCTAGTGATCAAGATGCTGAATACGATCGGGTCGAAATTTTTGATGCGGCCGATATCGCTCCTCAGGTGACTTGGGGGACGAATCCGGGGCAAGTCGCTCGTGTTGATTCCGTGGTGCCAACGCCAAGTGATTTTTTGGACGAGACGGAACGTCGATCGGCTGAGTTGGCGCTGGAGTATATGGACTTGGTGGCCGGCACGCCGATTGAGAAAATCAAAATCGACCGAGTCTTTATTGGATCATGTACAAACTCGCGAATCGAAGATCTGCGAGAAGCGGCGGCTGTCGTCAAAGGCAAAACGATCAGCGAAAACGTTTCAGCGATGGTTGTTCCAGGAAGCGGCATCATTAAAAAGCAGGCTGAAGAGGAAGGGCTGGATGAGGTTTTCCGTGCCGCTGGTTTTGAATGGCGTGAAGCAGGTTGCAGTATGTGTCTTGCCATGAATCCTGACAAATTGGAGCCAGGCGAAAGATGTGCTTCAACGAGCAATCGAAATTTCGAGGGAAGGCAAGGGCGGGGCGGGCGGACGCATTTGGTGTCTCCGGCAATGGCGGCTGCAGCAGCAATCGAAGGGCGGTTTGTCGATATTCGAAATTGGAGCTACGAGTAAGTCACATTCAAAACGTGGGAAAGTGGATTTTGAAAAAGGTCTTTTGAGAAACTTACAGCTAAATAAGTGGCAGTTCCGCCAAACAAAATTGAAATCGAAATCATAGATTTGAAACGGTTATGAAGTTATGAAAAAATTCACAGTCCACACAGGAACCGTTGCGGCAATGGATCGGTCCAATGTTGATACCGATCAGATCATTCCCAAGCAATTTTTGAAACGAATTGAGCGAACGGGATTCGGCCAATTCCTTTTTTTCGATTGGCGTTTTGACGACGACGGAAATCCTCGACCAGACTTCGAACTTAATAAACCAAAATTCAAAAACGCTTCCGTGCTAGTCGCTCGAAAGAATTTTGGTAATGGTTCAAGTCGTGAGCACGCCGTTTGGGCGCTCGATGATTATGGGTTTCGTTGTGTCATTGCGGAATCGTATGCGGATATTTTCTACAACAACTGCTCGAAAAATGGCGTGCTTCCGGTTCGGCTTGATTCAGATCAGGTCCAGCATATTCATGATCAAGTCGCTGACAATGAATCTTACGAATTGACGATTGATTTAGAGGCGGGCACGGTGAGTGATGCGAGTGGATTTTCTGCTTCGTTCGAGATCGACGATTTTCGTAAGAAGTGTTTTTTGGAAGGCCTCGACCATATCGCTTTGACGCTTCAGCACGTAGACAAAATTGACGAGTTTGAAACAGCACGTGGTTTGGAACCAGTCAAAGCCTAGTGTTGGCGGATGTCTGATTAACTCGGCGGGCTTGTCCCAAGAAGAATGGTTTCCGACGGCATTGCTCTCGGTGACGGAACGGTCTTTTCGGCACCGCCATCTCCGAAAATGATCGGTTATCGAATTCGATCGCTGAGGCGATTCCTGGTTCCGAGTTTCAACGCTGGTCAAAGTGCAGCGTGACGTTTGAGGAACGGTTGCACACGCACATTTCACGGACGATCGCGCATGGCTGGAACCGGTTA
>JBGCDK010000057.1:0-12205 GCA_045105295.1 Mariniblastus sp. | reverse complement strand
AGGCCTTCCATTAAATCTATCGGAGTTCCGGCCACGCCATCGGGACCGATCGAAGCAACATGAAGGTGGCTGTATTTGTAATCGTGCCAAGCGTTCCAGTGTCGGTACATCAGCTGGTCGATGATTCTCGCATCGGCTTTTGGTAAGTCTGGATAGAGTTCGTTTGGCTCTTGATCCATTTTAATATCGAGCGTGAAAGCAAGTTTCTTTCCGCCATTGGAGACTTTCAGGTTCGCGATTCCATCTTCAACATCAGTCAACTGAACGACTTTCGCTGTTTTGGGATCCATCGAGTAAGCCTGGTTGGTGGGCTCTTCCGCGTCTTCTGCTTTGTCGTCCTCGCCAGTTTCTAACGCTGCCTTGGTTCCTTCAAAAAACAAAAGTTCGCCTGATTCTGTTGGCATCCAGTGGAGCGATCCGATCGACGGCCATTTCTCCAACACGAGTTTGTCATCGCCGGTTGCAATCGAGAGCAAGTGCAACTCGGAGGCGCCTTTGTCTTTTTCTAGTTCATAGCGTCGAACGATGTATGCGACCTGCGTTCCGTCCGTCGAGATAACGGCTTCGCCCAAACGCCCCAACTCCCAAAGCAATTTCGGAGTCATTCGAGTCGCGGGTTTTGTATCGTCCTGAGCCGCGTTGGCTGATTGAACAAACGGGATCGAGAGAACAATCAGAAAACAAATTGCTTGCAAAATAATTTTCCGCAATATCATGCTTAAAACCTTGTTGGATTGAAACAGAAAAATACGATCGGGGCTGGGGGAAACCGCAGCACACGCTCAACGTTGGGCCCAAATTCTAAGCACTAAATATAGTCATCCTCTGCAGGTGTGCCACGCGGTGCAAAGTCAGGATTTGCATTTCAGCCGATATTTTCTGCGTTTTTCGTTCGCAACAATATTATCCACGTTCTTCATCGGTCTAGCCGGCACAGGTTCGGGTTGCCGTTCAGTTCGAAAGTTGATATCTAGCGACTATCGGCCTGTCAGACCTGAGTGAAGGGTGCCATGTTTACGCATAGCGTGAGAATGCCGTGCGTCGCACACGAAATTAAGCACAACCAAACCATTGATTTTCAGCTTTGACGGACCACCAGTGTCGATTTCATCGCCGAAGACGCTGATCTGATTCGTTGGCGAATCCACTGACGAATCAGAGTTGAAAAGTTATGAAGCGAGACTCCGACGAAAACCGTTTCCATTTCCAAACTTGAGGTAAGCATGCCCAGTCGAAGCAAAATTCGCCAACGCATCATCGGTTTCACAGTTGTCTGCATGGGTTGCTTGATGCTCATAATTGGTCAGTTTGCAACTGCGGGAAATTTTCGCCAAGAAGCTGCCAAAGAAGCCAAGTACACCATCGACAACACGCATACATCAGTCGTGTTTGCCGTGAGTCATTTTGGTCTGAGCTACACCTACGGTCGATTCAACAAATGCTCCGGTGAGTTTTCACTACTCAAAGGCGAGCCTACGACAGCTGGTTTTTCTTTTAAGATCGACGCCGCGAGTATCGACACAAACAACGAAGATCGCGACGTTCACTTACGTGGTCCGGATTTTTTCAACACGGAAGTCCATCCCGAAATCACGTTTGTGACGACAGGATTTAGCAAAGTCGACGGTGTGTATCAGGTTACTGGCGACATGACGATGCTAGGGCAGACTCGAACAATCAAGATGCCGGTCCAGTTGGTCGGCATCGGCACGGGGCCGTTCGGAAAACAGCGAGCTGGATTCTTTACAAAGTTCACCATCCCTCGATCCGATTTTGGAATGGACAAAATGGCTGGTCAGATCGGAAACAATATTTCCGTCACGTTTAGTTTTGAAGGTGTCAAGCAATAGTTCGCCGAGATTCAGGCGGTGCGAACTTTGTTCGTTGAAGGATGATCGCACAAAAGCTGGTCCCTACCTTGTAGTTTGGCCAAGGATTGCACAGTGTGATGCTTGAGGGATTCTCGTTGTGGCAATTTTGGGACGCAGGCGGAGGCTGTGAATAATGTGTTTGGAAGTGGTGTTGAATCAGGCTAGACTGAATCACGTCACGCTCCCCCATCTGATTCCGCCATGCCAGAATCTTCTCTTTCAACTCACGAAACTAGCTTGATCGTTCGTTTGCGCGAAAACGATTCGCAAGCTTGGAATGAGCTTGTAGAGCTTTATGCGCCGCTCATTTTTCATTGGTGCGTGTCGATGCGGCTTCAGGCATGCGACGCTGCCGACGTCATGCAAGACGTTTTTACTTCTGCGTCGAAAACGATCCATCGTTTCAAAACTGGGCACGGTGGTTCACTTCAGGGTTGGCTGTGGACGATCACACACAACAAGGTTCGTGATTTTTGGAAGAAGCAGAAACGTTTGGCCGATGCCCAAGGCGGCACTGAGGCGAATTGGGCGTTCGCTCAAATCGTCGATGAAATCAATGACGAACCGACGGACGAAGTCGAATCGAGCCAACTGTTGCATCGAGCACTTGGCCAGATCAAAAACGATTTCCAAAACGTAACTTGGCAAGCGTTTTGGCGCGCGACGATCGAGGGGGAGGACAATCGGACGATCGCATCGGATCTCGGGTTGAGTACCAATGGTGTTCGGCAAGCGAAAAGTCGAGTGTTGCGACGATTGCGTGAACAGTTGGGGGAGTTCTGAAAGCGATCTACTGTCTGGTAAGCCGCAGATTAGGCTCGGCGCGACAAAAAATATGGTTTGCCTCGCCGAGCCAAAACTTTCTCTCCTCGTGGCATCAGGCGTAGGCTGACTCACCCAAATACTCTCGGATTTTCGGCAACTCATTTGTTCACGAAAATTGCCGGTTCTCGTGGCTTTGACGTTGTCTTTAAACCAACGGAAAAACGACGTTAGAAACTTTCTTGCAATTTCGGTGTCGCGCTAAATCGTTGTTATGACGTGGGCGGATTTGTACAGTCAATTCGCTCGCCTCTTTTTCTTAAATCGGATTTAGAGCCTAAATCAAGCAAAACGATCTGGCAAACCAATGAACGATTTTCGCTGTTACACACGGGACGAACTCAAAAACTTTATCCTCGGCAATCTCGCGGACGACGTTTGCACCACGATCTCCGATCATCTCGATCAATGCGATGCGTGTGAAGACACTGTTGTTGGGCTCGACAAGACGTGCGACAGCCTATTGAACATTCTTCAAACGCCAGTCGTTGAATCAGACAAACGGGCGTACGAAGAGTACGACGAATTCAAGACCGCATTGGCTGCCTCACAGCAAATCGCCAACCAAATAGCAACCGCGACTGAGCTTGATTCAGAACCGAACCGCATTGGTGACTATGAAATTCTTTCACGGCTGGCACGGGGCGGTATGGGGAGTGTCTTTAAGGCTCGGCATTGCCATTTGGAAAAAGACGTGGCGATCAAGATTTTGCCTGAACGGAGAATGCGAACGCGTGATGCGATTGCGCGCTTTAGCCGAGAAATGAAAATCATTGGGCAGATGTCGCACCCAGCGATGGTATCGGCCACTGATGCGGGCATGGAAAATGGAATCCACTATCTCGTTATGGAACTCGTCGACGGAATGGATCTTGGAAAAGTCGTACGGTCCAACGGACCACTTTCGATTGCCGATGCATGCGAGGTTGTTCGTCAGGCGGCAATCGGTATTGAGTACGCCCATCAACAAGGCGTGATTCATCGCGATGTTAAGCCCTCGAATTTGATGCTCGCCAATGATTCAATCGTCAAAGTTCTTGATCTCGGGCTCGCTACGCTAGGTGGATTGACCAGCGCTGTTGATGAGTTAACAACCGTCGGGCAACTAATGGGCACGTTGGACTACATGGCACCGGAACAATGCGGCACTAGCGAAGAAATCAACGAACGCAGCGATGTTTATGGATTGGGTGCAACGCTTTACAAGCTGCTCGCAGGCGCCGCGCCCTACACTTCCGAATTGAACGACACGCCGCTGAAAAAACTCAAAGCCATGGCGACCACTGATCCGACTCCAATTTCTGATCGCATTGACGGTCTGCCGGACGGCGTGGTCGAAATTGTCGACCGCTGCCTTTCTCGCAACTCAAGTCAACGTTTTGAGTCAGCCGCAGCGGTGGCCGAAGCACTTGCGCCGCACGCGAGCCCGGATGGCCTTCCTAAACTGTTGGCCAACGTTCGTGCGTTTCGTGAGCAGCGACAGTTTGAAAATTTTGAGCCTGAGCCACAGCTGTCGTTGCAACGCAAAACGATGAATGTTGGTCCTTCTGATCGGTCTGCCGTGGCGGCCTCGCCATCAGGCCAACCGGTCTTAACAACCTCAGTGTCTGCTTCGAGTCGACAGGGCTGGGGTGGACGGATCACCAATGCAATGGTCGCATGCGGATTCGCTGGATTGATAGCGCTGGCCGGTATCGTGATCTATATCAGTACGGCGACAGGGCAGTTGATGATTGAATCGGAAGTCGACGGTGTCGAAGTCATTGTGACCAGAAATGGCGAACCCACAACAGATTTGAAAATCGAACACGGAAGCAAAACCACTCGTTTGTACGCGGGCGATTATCGGGTAGAAATCAAAGGTGATTCTGAGAGCCTCCACATTGAGGGCGACAATTTCTCTCTTAAACGCGGCGGAGTTGTTGTGGCGAGAATCACAAAGAAACCACTGTCTCAACCCGATAGCGTCATAAATTTACAAACCATCGCGCCACAGCGAGACAACTCCTCAGCGGCGCCAGCGATCAGCAATGCAAACAAATCCGAGTTTGAATCCGCTACTGGAGTTGATCAAGCGAAGAACACACAAACGATGCTTGAGAAAAAATTGCTTGAACAAAAAATTGAACTGGAAAAACTTCGGCAAGCCTTTGGAGAAGGACACTCGCAAGTCAAACAGCAGAAATCTGTCGTTGATCTAATCTCTCAACAATTGACGGCACTTGATCCAGAAAGAAACTCACCGGTGCAAATGGCGCCAAAGAGCTCGCGAACAACTTACATGGGCCGAGACATTGAGGGCTGGATCTCGGATTCACTGAGCATGCACTCCGACGCAATAGAACAGAGCATTCCACACATTAAGTCTCTACAAAATGACCTTTCAGCTGAAGAGAAAATAGAAATTACGAAACGGTTTTTCAAGAAATATGAAAAAGAGATTGCGCCAGAGTTCTATGTAAACCTTGTGTCGTTGCTTAACCCTATGTGCCAAAACGAATGGTTGCTTGACCTGCTATTTCAAAAAACGATTTCAATATGTGAGAGAACCGCCCTTGATCAATGGAGGAACAAAACGAATTCTCCAATCCAAATGGCCTCTTGGCTGTACGTGCACAATCCCGAGGGCTTGAGCAGGCGAATGCTTGAGTTGGTTGTTTCAAAAAACAGCCGGCACCGGGCCTTGAGTATTCGATGGCTATATTTCAAGCGGTATCAATTCGGCCAGAATGAGTCGGAAAACGCAAACACTATTGATTCCAGCTGGCGACAGCCACTCATTGGCGAAGTGAAACATGCTCCCGACCTTGAAACTAGATACAAGGCCAGCCGAATTTTGTCCTCATGTTTTGCAGGTGAACAAGATGCTATGCGAGCTTTAAGAATCGCTAGTGCCGAAGACAAAACGGGGCGAATTTTGAGTTTTTCAATAGACGCAATGCTCGACGCAGATCGAAATGATCAAACGATTCCAGAAGAGTACATTTCAAACGTGGAGAAGCAAAAATATCCCGTCGAGGAATTTGTTCTCAAAACGTACAAGATGCACAAAGCTGGCGACGATCGGTTGTTGAATCAGATCGTTTCGAAACTGGAAGACAATACCTGGGGCTGGGCAACGCTCAACGAACCCATGCAACGGAGCGCTATCGTCCGCTGGGCTCCTAAAACCGTTCGTGGCAAGTTGGTTTTGGAACTAGGGCTTCTTGCAGGCAAAGGTCTCGTTTCAAGTGATTCAGAATTCGCAAAACTCCTAACTCGTCCGCTACAAAAACAGTTTGATATGGAATTCAATTCTGGAGAATCTGCATCAACCCCAACGCATTTTCTCAATATCGCTGCGGCTGCCTTCAGTCGGATATCTGGCATCCAGTCCAGCGAAATGTTCGAAGGAAGACAAATAGCTCAATGGATCGAGACGTTCAAACAATCCGATGACGCTCCAACGCACATTCGGTGCCTAAAGGCGTTTATGAAACTCGAACAAGAAATAGACGACCCTCGAAGCATCGTTTTATTAGTATTCTCGAAACTTCGGAGCTACCCATTCGAAAGCTTGGACACGGAGGGCTTTCGTCCTGATTCCGAATCACTTTCTTCTAAAGACCGCGAGATCTATGAGCTGGTCGCCATTATGTTGGACTTTTTTGATATTTCTATCCGCGGTCGTTCCTACTCGCCAGCAGGTTCGGGAAGAGGTTTCAAAATTGACAAGTACGGACGAAAGGAGCGTCGTGTTGGCAAATTTTACCAAGCGTTCATAGACAGCCTTGATGGATTGGAAGACGCGGACGCCATGATGGCATTAACAATATTCAGAGTTAACAACAGCCGCGATGGGAACAGTAATTACTACATTCGATCCTACGTTGAAGCAAAAAATGAAACGATTCGACGTCGAGCAATTTACTTGACGCTTCGTCGTGGTTCGAACGATTCGGATCAGCTTGCGGAAGAATTGATGGCTTCGGAAAATACCTCGGCTGAAATGAAGCGAGGTGTTTTGATGCTCTACAAAACCAGCCATGTAAACCCGAGCAAAACCAGCGTGATTAACGCAATTCTTAGAGAGATCAAATCTCCGGGAGATATTCATCGATTACTACTGATCAGCGGTAGAGAGAGCTGGAAAGAACCTACTATATCTTGGGTACTCGCCGAGCAGCCAAAATTCCTCGACGAAGTTCATCCGGTTCGATCCTTCGATTGGTGGAATGGTGGCGTCAAAGAATCCAATCCCCCCGACCAAAGTGATTTAAACAAGACCCTATTCGAACTGATTATTGATCAGATCGACGAAAAGAAGGACCTGATGGATGTCAGTGTAGGCTTAAGAGAAAGCCAATGGCCAGAAGATTTTAAGAAGGCAGTTAAGACGCTTAAATCAAGAATGGCCAAGGCCGACAATGCAACGCAAAGGAAATTGAAACGGATTTTGAAAAAAATGAACGTCGATTAAGTTTTGACGTGAGTGTTTGAAACAGCTCATTTTGGAGACGGCCAGCGGTTTGGCTCACATCGCGAAACTGTTGACGATCAAAAAACTCTTGGCGTAAGCGAATAATGCGGCCTCTTGGCTCCTTGGTTTCAGCTTTCGATCAATGTGGCTTGGTCGGTTTCGTTGGCGGGTTTTCGCTGGCTCCTGCATTATCCAATGTAAACCGGATTCGCTCAGCGTGATCGTTTTTGACTTCTAAGATCTCAGCAGAGCAACCATCGAATTCGACCTTATCCGCGACCTCAGGCATCTTCCCCAAACGTGTCATTAAAACGCCGGCTACCGTATCGACGTCCAGATCATCCAGGTTCAGGCCAACCGCTTTTTCGACTTCTGAGATTGGCGTGCTGCCAAGGATCATGAATTGCCCTTTGCCAAGTCTTCGAATGGATGGTTCGTCAACAGCGTCAAATTCGTCGTCCACTGGACCGATGATTTTCTCAAGAACATTCTCAAGCGTACAAATTCCAATGATCGTTCCGTATTCGTCAACGACAAAAGTCAAAAGCTGATGCGTGTTTTGGATTCGTTTGAGCACTCGACTGATAGGAAGATTCTCTGGAACCTTCACAGGTTCTCGCATGACATCTCGCAAATCGAAATCAGTGGTGGCTTCATCGATTCCCAGCAAGTCTTTCATGTGAACGACACCCAGCAAAGAATCGAGCGAGCCATCACAAAGTGGGTATCGCGTATGCTTTGTCGTTTTCGCAATCTTTAACTGCTCTGGGAACGGCAGATTCGCATCAAGAATTTGGACTTCGCCTCGCGGGACCATCACTAGACGGCAAACAAGATCGTCAAACTCGAAAATGTTATGAAGCAGTCGGTCCTCTGAATCGGTGAGATTGCCGTGAATGTGGGCTTCGCGAAGGAGTGCGCGAATTTCTTCTTCGGTGTGCGGAGAGTCGTGTCCTGAACCGCCGCCAAGGCCAAGCATGCCAAGTATCAAGTCAGTTGCCCACTGGAGGACATACATGAACGGGAAAAGCATGTAATAAAACACAACCATCAGCGGTGCACACCATCGCACCATATCTTCCGGTTTTCGAATCGCAAAAATCTTTGGAGCTTGTTCGCCGATCACCAGATGCAACGACGTTACGACTGAAAAAGAAAGTGCGAATCCCCAAAACCTGACCCAGAATTCTGAGGTCACGCCAATGTAATGAAAGTAGGGCTCGATTAGGTGAGCAAACGCGGGTTCACCGACGTAACCCAACGCCAAGGATGCCATTGTGATGCCCAACTGGCAGCACGAAAGCGAATGGTCCAAACGCTGCGTCAGCCATTTTGCTGGTTTGGCAAACACCTTTTTGTCGGCCACCAATTTATCGACTTGGCTAACTCGAATTTTCACCAACGCGAACTCGGCGGCGACGAAGAATCCATTGAGTGCAACCAAAACGGCAGCGATCAACAGCATCAGGTAAGGATTGAGCGCTGTCGAGTGGCCATCTGAACCGCCAGCACCAGCGTCCTTAGTAGTCTCCGCCAAAAATATGAACTGTTCGAAAACTGGACCTATCAACGTTTCGCCCAAAAACAGCACACCATCCATTATTATTTCCTGTCCATAAATTAACTAAGGACCATATTTTGCGCGGAATTCAAAGAACGATAAAGCACAGTAACAGGCGATCGGTCCGACGAAGAGCGTCATCAGTGTCAATTACCAACGATTTGTGGCAGATTTATCGCTCAATTCGTTTACCAAAGATTTTTCTCTAGCTTCGATGTTATCCAGAAACTGCCCCAAGCCGGTAAGTTTCAATGCCAAATCGGCTAGGCTTGGCTTCCCGGTTTCGCTTCCAAGCCACAAAGGCCTTTCGGTTTTCAAGTCCGACGCGGCCTAATGGAGAATCGAGCCTAGCACTTTTCAACACCCGTTCGGTGAGCCAAACTAGAGCCAGCAAAAAAGTTGCGTCCAGCAAAGACCTCGCTCTTCATAACCGCCGTGGTTGACTGTTAACCGTTTCGTTCCAACTCAAGAACCATTTGGCCTTCGTGGAACACTGTCACGGTGCCTGAGGATGACGACACGACTAGCGAAATAGCGTGCGTGAGTTCGGTGATCGAGCGAGCAGCCGCATGCCGTGCACCCAATCCTTGAGCAAGCGTGTTGGTCGAGGGTGCATTCAAATACGTGCCCGCTGATTGGACGACTCCGTTGTTGTCGATCACAAACGCGCCATCAAGTGCTGCAAACTCTCGAATCGTCTCGAAGAATTCGGGATTGTGAATCTCCCGGTTCTTTGACGGATGCCCCTGGCATGGGTTGAGAACCAGTTGCTTGAGGTAAGGGGATAATTCAAACTCATCACCAAGCACAAAACTTGTTCCGATCGGTTTGCCTTCGCGACCTTCTTTCGCCAGACGCAACGCCACCCCCAAAGTGCTGACAAACTCGTGCGTTGAAATTAACTGGCTCATCTCTTGAAACGTTCGTTTTTCGAACCAAGGAAAGTCTCGCCTCGCGTTGGCAACAAATAGTGTGTCCATGCGTTTTGAGTCTGCAAGTCCAGAAAGACAGACAACGTTTTCATCAAGTGCGACGATGCCTTTGAGAACGGCTAGTAACATCCCAACTTTCAACTGATTCTCGCGCGAATGAGTCGACTCTGGCAGTTCAATTACAACATCTCGCTCGTGCAATTGTTCTGGCATGTCTTGGCGAGTTCGAACAAGCCACACGATACACTTGTCAGCTCTGTGCACTTCAAATAGCGCTGGCTCGTTAACCTCGCTGGCTTGCACCATCACTTTTGAGACCTGCAAAGATTTGGCTAGCTCAAAACCACACTTGGCCAACATCAACGATTCGCAATCATGGGAAACGGATTTTTTTCGGGCCGAGGGCTTGATCACATAACTGTACGATTTCGTAGAAGCGATGTGAGTTTGATCAAAATCCGTACCTGTTCTCGATGTCGAATTTTCAGATCGCCTGACTGGAGACACGCCAGTTGTCACTGCCCAATCAGTGGATGTTTTCCAATTGCCGTTCCTTGGCACAAGACCGCGTTGATGGTTCATTTTCATGCGAATTCAATTTCAATCTGAAAGCTAAAAGTCAAAAACATGGATGAAAACGGGACTTGGAAGTGGCAACAAAGAGTCGCAACTTGACCGACTATACGATTCTGATTCAAATTGGTTCATCAGAGGTTGGGCACGCGACAGTTTCATTTATTAGACTTTGATCACGCAATCAAAACGAAAGAATGGACGCGTTGCCGCCGACCTAAACAACTGCGTCAAGATTATTACTTCGAGTTTACGACGCGTTTAGATAAAACTTATTCGTACTTGCTCAACCGAATTTGCAATTGAGCACTTTCGATTTCTTTTGACCCTAAAACAGCCGGATCGACCATGACAAAAAAATCAGATAACCGTCGTGACTTTCTAAAAAAGTCAGTTGCTGTCAGTACAGCAGCAACAATGCCGTACTTTTTTTCACAAGCCAACACGTTGGCCAATGAAACCCGATCAAAGCTGGACAAAATTCCAATCGGATTGATTGGTGCTGGCGGAATGGGTAATGGAAACATGCGATCGGCGAAAGACTGGATTGAGGTCGTGGCGATTGCTGATGCCGACAAGTCGCGTCAGGATTCATCGAACAAGAATCTAAGTGGTGGCAAAGCCGATGTTTACGATGACTACCAAAAGATTCTCGAACGTGATGATATCAAGGTCGTTCATATTGCGACGCCTGATCACTGGCACACTAAACCTCTTATCGAGGCGATGCTTGCTGGCAAAGATGTCTATTGTGAGAAACCGCTTACGTTGACGATCGATGAAGGAAAACTGATTCGGAAAACTCAAAAAGACACTGGGCGCATCGTCCAAGTCGGAACTCAGCAGCGAAGCACATTCAACTTGTTTACCAAAGCCATCGCGATGGTTGCCGAGGGCCGCGTTGGAAAGATCAAACGAATTCAGTGTGCCATCGGTGGAGCTCCCAGCAGTCCTGCAATTCCTGTAGCTGAAGTTCCTGATTCACTTGACTGGGATCGCTGGCTTGGGCCTGCCCCAAAAGTCGATTACCGACAGCTTGCCAAAGACGGCAAACGCGGAAACGGGAATTGCCATTACGAATTCCGTTGGTGGTACGAGTATTCTGGCGGCAAGCTAACTGATTGGGGTGCTCATCATGTCGACATCGCAAACTGGGCTTTGAAAGTCAACGGCCAGATGGCAGGGCCACTTTCAATCGGAGGCACATCCGAGCATCCAGTTGATTTCAAAGACGGATTTCCGGTTCAGACCGATCGCTACAACACAGCAAACAAATTCAATTTTGTTGTTAAGTATCCAAACGATGTCGAAATGGTGATTCGTCATGACACGGATAACGGAATCTTGATCGAAGGCGACAAGGGGCGGATTTTTGTGAACCGTAGAAAGCTTTCAGGAAAACCAGTAGAAGAACTGAAAGATAATCCGCTTCCAGAAGGAGCTGTTCAAAAAGCCTACCGTGGCATGCCGCTTGAGCAAAATGAACGCCGAGCACACTGGGCGAACTTTCTCCACTGTCATCGCGAGCAAATCCAGCCAATCTCCGATGTTCACACTCACATGGAAATGCTAAACATTTGTCACTTGGCAGGAATCTCGGCGCGGCTTGGCCGGGGTTTCAAGTGGGATAACGAAAACGAGCAAATCATTGGCGACGATCAGGCCAATGGGTTCTTGGCGAGGCCTTATCGAGAAGGATACGAAATTGAGATCCGGCAAGCGGTCAAAGGTTAATTATTATTTCTGAGCCGCATCCAACGAATCATTTTGGATGCATATTGAAGTGATCGAGATAGCGTTAGAGGGCTGGACTTCATTGAAGTTTAGCTCTTTTTTTAATGTGTGTTTGAACCGTTCGTGGTAAGTGGGACGTTAACACCGAAACCGACGGACAAGAATGTCCATCGTACGTCTCAGCTAACGGCGAGGCGCACGAAGCACTGGTAGGTTGGACATTGCTGTCCGACGTCGAGATGGGCTGGCTTGC
>JBGCDK010000056.1:0-23604 GCA_045105295.1 Mariniblastus sp. | reverse complement strand
TTGCCGAATTCAGATCAATCGGCGGACTGGCTGTCAAAAGTCAAAAACGCTATAAAAAGCGACTCGGCGGTGTAGCTCAGTTGGTTAGAGCAGCGGAATCATAATCCGCGTGTCGGGGGTTCGAATCCCTCCACCGCTACTTTGTTGGCCCCTAGGGCCGAAAGTAAGCACAACCCTTGTTCTCACAAGGGTTTTTTAATGCGCCGTTGCTTACGCCCGATCTGAGGCCGTTCAATCGCTTGCAGGTTGCTTTTAGCAGCTTGATCAGCCTGCTGATGGAGCCTGCCAAACCAGCCAAGCAAACTTTCTCTGTAAATTTCGGGCTGCTCGCTCTAGTTACTTTCAACTGTTTGAATCACGGGCATCTTTGCACCAGTTTTATTGAGCCACTCATCAAGTTGGCTCTCAAGCCGCTTTGCAATTTCGGGCGACGTTGCGGCAAGGTTTTTCTGTTCACCGATATCATTGGTCAAATTGTAAAGCTCAATCATTCCGTCTTTGTACCGCTTGATCAGTTTGTGCTCTCCATGCCGGATCGCACTTCCCAGTCGGTTCTTTTTGTGAAACGCATAGTTTGGGTAGTGGAAAAAAATCGCCTCACGCTCAAAGCTGCCTGCTTCAGTGAACAACGGCATTAGATTCTGGCCATCAATCGGATGGTCCTTTGTCGGCGAGAGCCCTGCAATATCTAATAGCGTTGGATAGCAGTCGGTGCTGATCACGGGTTTCTCGCAGGTCGTCCCTGGTTTGACATGACCTGGCCAGCGGACGATCCAAGGAATTCGGATCCCGCCCTCGTACAGCATGCCTTTAAGACCACGCAATGGACGGTTGTCTCCGTCGTACCCGCCATTGTCTGACTTGAAAATTACAATCGTATTCTCTCGCAAACCCGCGTCATCAACCGCGTTGAGGAAGCGACCGATTTCAGCATCCATTGATTCGATCATGGCAGCATAAATTGGATTGGGGATGCCCGGCCCTTTTCGTTTTTTATATTTGGCAATCAGTTCTGCCCGAGCCTGCATTGGATAATGCACCGAGTAAGGCCAATAGCTGAGAAAAAATGGCTTGTCATGTTTCTTGTTGATGAACTTGATCGCTTCGTCCGCCAATCGCTCGGGAAGATATTCACCGTCTTCTCCGTCAGTCAATGCAGGGATTCGATAGGGCGCGAAATAGCTTGGTGGTCCGCCGCGAGAGCATCCACCAATGTTGACATCGAATCCCTGATGTTCAGGCCTGAGTTCTGGCTCGGTGATGCTACTTTTGCGTTTAGTATGCGACAGATGCCACTTGCCAATGTGAGCCGTTGCGTAGCCGGATGCAGAAAGGCGTTCTGCGATGGTGACATATTTCAAAGGCAAATTCCGAATCCATTCGGCTTCTTGAATGTTGGAATCTTTAAGGGCGAATCCATCAATGTGCCCAGGTGCGTGATTGGTCAAACACAGACGGGCAGGGGACTGGCCAGTCATCATCGCTGCACGAGTCGGAGAGCAAACGGGAGCAGCGGCATAAGCATCAGTGAACCGCATGCCTTCAGTTGCCAGCCGATCCAACGCCGGCGTGTCCAAGCGCTCGTTGCCGTAGCAGTGTAGATCTTTCCACCCCAGGTCATCTGCCATGATCACGATGATGTTCGGTTTCGCTTTGTCAGACTCAGCGGCCTCCGCCGAGTCATTGCCTACCACCGTGAGGCAGGCTGGCTGGAGCAAAGCCACAAAGATCAACGAACACAAAATTCGAAACGGATTGAAAGCCAGTTGGCTCCCGTGAATTCGAATCGAACTAGTAACACCAAGGTTTCGCAGTGCTGACATGTGTTAACGACTTTCTTGTGATGGGGTATAAATGTGGTTCAAACCAAGTTTCAAGCCATAAAGTTTTGCTGCTTCTATAAGTGATTACTCAATCAAGACCCCAGAGGAATTAATGGCCAACCGAGAATTAGACAACAAAGCAGCGATCATGATTGTCATTGAACATTTTGGTGACATCCAGCCAGGCCAAAAGTGTTCCGCTGTGTTCTGCGACCATCCAAAGATCCAACGAGAAAAAGCATTCCACTCGAAATTGTACAGCCAAAACGGTGTGCACGATATCGAAATCCTCAACGCAATGGTGGAGGCCAATGTTCCAAGCGAGCCATACTGGTTGGTCTCGATCAAACCTGCGGAGGGAAAATTCGGGCAACAAACTCGACTTTGCAAAGTCGACGACCGAACCGGTAAAGTGTTGCCAGATCCCGCTTGATTGCATACAAGTCATCGCTTTCTCGCAACGACCGCCAAGTTTACTTCCTCGCACAGGAAATCCGACGAAACATTCTTATGTAGATTATGAGCAAGCAAACGCTCTGATCATTCCTCCTTCGTCTGACTCACAACGATCGGAACATAGCCGATTTCAAATCCAGCAGGAGGCGTGACCAACACTGCTCCGTCCAGTTTCGCGAGTTTTCCGCGGGAAGGTTTCGGGATGTAGTCCTGGTCGATAGGCCAAGTGCGGTGAATCTCTTCGATCGAGGCCTGCATTCGTTTTTTCTCCGCTTCATCCCAACCGACGGCAACAAGCGACGGTTGATCGACGAAACGATACCAAGCGTAAGTGACGACCGAACCGTCGACCAAGGTGACTTGTGAAGTTGCCGTCTTGGGGCCCGGGTTAGTCCAAACTCCGGATTGGGGAGACTGATAGTTTTGCTGTTTCTTTGCTGAACGAAATTCTTGTTCGGCCAGATCGATATCCTTGGGAAGTTCGTCTTCCGTAATCGCAATTCGATTCTTGCCGTCTTGTTTAAAGTATTGAGGCATGTAACCGATCCCGTTCTTTATCGCCATTGATTTTGGCCACTTCAAACCAAAAACCTGTTTCCCGGGCTGACCATAAATTTTTGTTTGTACGACTCGATCAATACCAAGGAGATTCGCTTTTTCGGCACCTTGATCAAAACGAACTGGCAACGCGGTCAGGTTCGGCTGCCAAGCCTTTCGCATGTCCACACGCCCCTTGGAGCTGACTGTGTTCTTCGCGTAGAAAGTGACGTCCTGCATCAAGAAAGTCTCTCCACGTTTGTTCACCGGAAATTGAATTTTTGGAATCTTGGAATAAGTCACACCGTCTTTATCCTCCTGCTCAAAACAGGGAACCGTATTGACCTCCATCGCGCCGCTTCCCATTGATCCTGGCCTCGAATCGAGACCACGTTTGTCGATGTCCGTGTAAGATTCCGACAACCGACTCCAAGTTTCCGGAATCCAAAACGCAACGGGCCCTTTGAAGTTTTTTGAATTCAAGAACAGAGTCCAACTATTGTCGCCGGTCGAAATATTTTCGCCCTTCTTAGCTGTCGCCAACGGCAAAACCATCCACGCGTTCCCAAGCACGTTGCCTGTCTGTCCCTCTTCAAACGTAATTCCATCCGGTGGGATCAACAGGCGGTTACTTAGTTGAGCGATTCCCATTTTCTCTTTTGAAAGCGATTTCGGTTTGCCAAATCCCCAACCAGGCGAAGAGATCTCGTGGTTGTATCCATTGGGAGTTCCGTTAATTCGATATTTCGGACTGGTCGTTGGAAATTGAGTCGAAACCCAATAACCAAGCCCACCTTCGATCGTTTGAAATACGCTTTCGTAGTAAGGCCCACGTTCGGGCCAGTTGTCACGCGCCATGGTCCCCGGTGGACATAACGGTTTCTTAAAATCTCGATTGTCGGGCGTGATCCAAGTCGACGGCAAACCGATTTGGAATTGGGAAATCGGATCTTCCAACAGTGGCCACACACTGACGTAGAAACTCGCGCCATAGCCAAAACCTTTCGGTGGACTTTGGGTTTTCATCGAAATATAACCATGAAAACCCTGCGACAATTGGGGAAGAATCTTGACGCCATCTTTCACAAAAAGCGAATTCTGAAACCAAAATCCAACAACTTTCTCGTTTCGAATGTCTATCTCGAATTCGGTTTGTCCGTTTTCGAAATAAGGATTCGTAGGCCCCGTTTTCAAAATCTTATTCGCAAGATCTGGAACTAAATCCCATTTCACGCCGGCTTTGTTGATCCACTGAAGCCTACGTTTTCCGCCCGCGTTCACGACCTCAATTTTCCCATCGTGCCATCCGTTCTCGACCGGACTTCGACGATAGATTCCGACAACAGCCGCTTCATCCAGCGAGCCAGTCTGCTTTCGGTCCTGCCTTCGATCCTGCGAAAACGCTTGCCCGTCGCCCAAGCAAGAAACAAGCACAATCGCCGAGAGCACAAAGAGCAAAACAAATTTCAGATGACGCATTCGAGTCTCTCGATTTTAAAGTTTGAGCAAATTTCTAATTCAAAGAATGTTGATCAGTTGATAGCGATCATTTGGGCCCCGGCGGAAGATTCTCAAGCAAGTACCGCGCGATCAACATACGCACGTGAACCAGCGTCCCCGCCCCTTCCCTCAGCCCATGGTCACGATTCGGGTAAACCATGTAGTCAAACGGTTTACCAAGCTCGACCAATCGATCAACCAAACCTTCGATGATTTGAATGTGGGTATTTGTCTCACCTGAACCAGTCACAATCAAAAGCTTGCCCTTCAACCCGCCTGCGAAATTGAGAGGGGCGGATTTCTTGTAGCCCTCCGGATTCACTTCGCGAGTCTGCATGTACATTTCTTGAAACCAAGCGTTGTAGAGATGCGGCTGTGGCTTGGGCACGACTGCGATTCCAACATGGTATTGATCCGGCTTGCGAAACAAAGCATTCAAAGTGTTTGATCCACCGCCGCTCCAACCCCAAATGCCAACGCGAGAAAGGTCAACGTAGGATCGCGTCCGCCCCAGCTCTTTCAAACCTGCCGCTTGCTCTTCGGTTGAAAGCGGACCAAGACTGCCAAACACTGCACGACGCCAAGCGGCGCCTTTGGGGCAGGGCGTTCCGCGGTTATCAATCGACACGATCAAATATCCAAGATCAGCGATCACACGCAGGAAGTGACTTTGCCCCGCTCCCCATTCGTTCAAAACTGTTTGGGCATGGGGCTCGCCGTAAACATAAATGAAGACGGGATACTTTTTCGTTTCGTCAAAGTCTTTCGGTTTAATCATCCAAGCGTCCATCACGACGCCACTACCAATATCAAGCTGAATGAAATCGGTCGGACGCACGACAACGGAGTTTGCTTTTTCCTGAAGCCGTTTGTTGCCTTCTAAGACCTTGACAACTCGGTGTCCAGCGATCTCAACCAGCTCAACAATCGGTGGCGTGTCGAAAGTGGAAAAAGTGTGAAACGCCCATTTTGCATCTGGAGAAAATTCGTAATTGTGCGTGCCAGCTTGGTCGTTCGGAGTGATGCGGTCCAGTTTTCCCGAACCGTCCAGCGGAACTCGATGCAAATACTTCTCAGTACCGTTGTCGGGCGAAGCGTAGAAATAGTACCAACCACAGGCTTCATCGATGACCGCACGGTCAATGATGTCGTACTTCCCAGGAGTCAGCAGTGACAATTCCTTGCCGTCTCGCGAATAGTGAAACGCGTGCCGCCAGCCATCTTTCTCGCTGATCACGATGAACGATTGCTTGTCCTTCAACCAAACCAAGCCAGAATTTTTCGCTTGACTGGCAACTACCCACGTCGGATCCGTCTCTCGAAAGATGGTTTTCAATTTGCCATCGGTCGAAGCAAGCAAGAATTCACGTTTATTGCGAAACCGACTGAGCCGTTCAATCAACAACTCGTTATGACCTGCCCATTCCACAAGTCCGAGATAATAACCTTCCTCCGGCGTTTCGATTGGCAACCACTGAAGATTCGCCCCATCAACGTCGACGATTCCGATTCGGAAAGCAGTGATCTTCTCACCAACTCTCGCGAATTGTTGCTCACGAACATCGGGATACGAAGGGTCTGAGGGGACAAGCATCGAACGTTTTCGAACTTGGCTGTCGTCCGTTTCTGTGAACGCAATGTGCTTTCCATCCGCGCTCCATTTGGGATTTCGAAACCAAACGTTGCGGTTTTTGTCTCGGGGTGCTCGGTGAGTCAACTGAGTGCGTTTACCAGATTTCAATTCAAGCACGAACAAATCGCGATCTCGGAATTCCAACTTGCGTTTTCCATCAGGCGAGACAAATCGGCCACGCTTATTCAATTCCACAGGCGGTTTCACTTCGGTTGTTTTCCCCGTCGAAACGTCGAAGTGCTTTTTTCGAACAGAGTAGCCGGCGCTATTCGCCCACCACTTACCCGGAAACCCCCGCGAACCAAACTCGCGTTTCTCGTAAATCGATTTCAGTCGCGCCTCTGTCGTGCCATCCGTCCATGAGCTTGGAGCCTCCTGAGCTTGGGCGTTTATGCAACCCAACAAACCAGTTAGAAGGACAAAGCCAATCGCAAGTATCGTACGCATCTGTTTTCGAACCCTTTGATATGAAGGAACTGAACTCGCCCAAGCTCAGGCTTTGGGCTTTGCAAAATGAAGTAGCTGGTACCGTCAGAATTTACCCTAGCAGGCAATCAGCGGTTTTTTGCGAAGCTACTTCGAAGTGGTTAGCAACCTATTTCTTGAGAGCCGCAGCTTCCGCTACGATCCGTTCAACATCCTGTTTGCGAAGCAATTCAATAAGCTTCCGCTGTTGCTGTCGGGTCATCTTGCTCGTCAATTCTTCACCATGCACGCCAAGGGGAACATTTTCTAACGACCAATCGTCACTTCGCTGTGTTGCAAATGGAATGTCTGTCATTCGTTCAGCCTGAAGATTTCCTAACGGACTTCGTCCCCATGCGTAGCGATAGTGAATCGGCTCAGGAACCATGGAACTGCTCAACACAATAATCTTTTTGTCCGTCTGCGGGCGTCCCCGATCGTCTTTGCCTTTCACAAAATGCTCTGCTTTTGCGGGGTGAAACTTACGGTCCTCACCTGCGACGGCGAACCCTAAAATCGGCCCACCGTTATCAACGGCGCCAGCCTGTTCATCCAATCGCAATTCGATACGGCCATCAAGAACTTTCACTTGCTCAACAATTGGCGGCTTCCAACGTATCGAACGCCCCATGCCGTATTCCGTCGCAAGCGCCCACCTCGCGATTCGTTCTCCAGCTGGAATTTTCAACTGCGGGTGATACCAACGACGACGCAAATCATAGGTACTCGCAAATCCAATGTTCTTGTCACCCGCTTGATACAAATCAAGAAACGTTTGGTACTGTGCCTCGCGAAGGAACGGCCCCGGATTGGCCATCATCTCGCAGTAATTGTCCAACGTTTGAGACGTGCCTTCGGTGCACAACGACAAAATACCAAACGGCATTTCTGGATCGTTAAACGCAACTCGCCAAGCCTCGATCATCTTTGGAAACACCTCACGATAAAAACGTGTGCCTTCGGTTCCGTTAAAACAATTGTTGTATCCCTGATGGAAGATCGCACCTTTGACTTCGAGACCGATCAGCGGACCAATCATGCTTGCGTAACAATTGCCCGGACGATTGAAATCCAAAGCCGGCCCCGGTTTGAGTTCAGTGGGCACAGTCTCGTTGGCAGGCATTGCCTTGCCTTCCTTCTTAAACCGAGCCACTTTCGAATGGTAGTTTTTGACTCGCTGCTCAAGGTCGGCTTGAGAATCCCACGTCGCAACCTTGTCGTCCCAATCTTTCAACACAGGTTTCACTAAATCGGAATCCATGCCTCGGAGAACTGAATCTGGCACCCAAGTTTCCACGCAAGTGCCGCCACGCGACGCGTCAATCACACCGATCGGAACTTGCGATGCCATGTGAACTCGGCGAGCAAACACGTATCCGATCGCGGAAAGCTCTCGAACGACTTCCGGACTGCACTCGTCCCAGTCGCCTTTGCGATAGTGTTGATTGAACCACCCGCTCCACTCATGAAGCCGCTCAAATGCAGGCTTCATCTTCGGGCCGTTCATCGCCGGGACAGTCAAGATTCTAATGTTCGGATAGTTCGCAGAAACAATTTCCAGCTGCCCATTCTCGATCCGATCCAGCGGGAACTCCATATTGCTTTGACCGCCCAAAACCCAAACATCGCCGATCAAAATATTGTCCAGCGTCAAAGTTTTCTTTGAACCTGTGACCGTCATCGTGTGCGGATCGGAACTAACAGCCATCGCCGGCAAAGTGACTTTCCAACGTCGATCTTTTCCCGCGATGACGGTTTGTTTGTTTTCGCCGATGGCCACGGTGACCTCTTCCTCAACATCCGCCCAGCCCCAAATCGACATAGGTTTGTCGCGTTGGAGAACCATATTGGATTGAAAGACATTGCTGACGCACAATCCATCAACAATGGCCGGAACGTCGACGACGTTCTCTTTTGGCATTTTTTTAGCGCGATCCTGCGCGGAGGAATCGTTTTGAAAGAGCGCCCCAATCAACAGGATCAAGAGAAGTGAAAACGATGATCGAAACATGCTGAGCCCTGTTTAATAAGTGAGAACCGTTTGTGTGCGACAGTTTTGGATTGGCAAAACTGCACACCAAGTTTAATTGAAGGCAACCAAGGAAACAGCTGGGACAGAAGTTTTCCCCAGCTGCAAATAGCAGTCCCTTTTTGGAACCAAATCGGCGGCCTGCGATGAATTTCAATTGAGCCATGAAGCTCATCCAATGAAAGTCTCAATCGGGCCTTTTTGGTCGATCGAAAGAGCAACGTCCAGAGCCCCAAAGTGATCAATGGGATTACCGAAAGCATTTAAGATTGTGGTATACCAATTGCCAAGCGTTTTGTGACCTTCTTGGCCGTACTTTGGCAAGCGAACATAACGACGGCCGAGATCAAGCGGCGTATTGTCCCCCGCCAAAACTACAAACGGCCATTCCGTTCCATGGCTGTGATGCGTTTCGCCATTGTCAGGAAAGTAGAACAGCATCGTGTTGTCAAACATCGAGCCGCCCGCTTCGGGAACACTTTTCAATCGCGTCACGATGTCGTTGATCACCGACATGTGCTGGCCGCGGATCTTCTCACGAACCTGAAGGGCGCTAAACTGTGCGACAGGTTTCCCATGCCCAACGTCGTGTTGGTTGACGTTTTCGCCTTCGATCCCCGACAAGCCAGTGTAAGTCGTCCCCAGCTCATCCAACGTTAACGTTGCTACATTCGTTATCCCTGCGATCAATGAAGAAAGCAGGACTTCTGTATGCCCTGCTTGCCGATCGACCGTTGAAATATCCTCAGCAAGATACTTCTTGTCGAGTTTCGGCATGTTCTGACGAATGACATCGGTCATGGCTTCAATTCGTCCATTTCGATCGCGAATATCTTGCAGTGCGTCGGCGTAGTTGCCAACTTTAGGCTGCTCGACCCCTTTTAATTGCCCAGCCAATTTAGCTTGATTCTTTGCGACGAATTCTAACATCTGTCGTTCAAGCTCGTAGCTGGCTTTGGAGGATTCATCCTTGGCGACCGATTTGAACAACTCCTGCATCGCAACCTTGGGCGAGCCAAAAGCGTAATTCGGTTGCTGCGGCCCCCGAGCCGAGAATCCTTTTTCGATTCCGTTGATGTTCCCACGCGAGTTCCCGCCACCGGCGGGAAAGCAAGCCAGTTCAATATGGCCAATTGGAGACGGAAATAATTTCGCTAATTCAAAGTCGACGGTCGCCCATTTAATCGAACTCAAACGCTCGGTCGCTCTGAACACGCCCAGCGAAGAACACCAAGTATGATGTCCCGTCGTACACATCTTGCCAGACAAACCCTGCAAAATCGTGAGATTATTTTTGTGCTCAGCGAGCGGACTCATCCAAGCTGGCAAATCGTGGCCATCGAGATCGACACTGAATGACTCTTTCTTACGTTCCGCTTCGGCCCATTTTTTATCGAAAGTTGGAGGCACCAAAGAATCCGGTAGTAGCCCATTCCCCTTATGAAGAAAGATAAACCGCGTAGGCGGTTTCTTATCCCCCGAAGAAGCCATCATCAACTGCGGCACCAAAGCAAGCGAGCCGGCGCCAAGCAAACCGGTTTTCAAAAAGTTACGACGTGAGTTCATGTTCTCTCTTTGTTGTTTTATCTTGCCACTCAAGTTCGCTCGGGCGCCCAATCAGACGCAACCACAAACTTATTTTGCTTCTACTTCAATTTCTTTTCGGTACATAAACGAATCTGAAGTCAGTATCGAAACTACAACAGCCTTGAAACTTCCTCCGCTGCTCACATAGGCATTGTCCGCATCCATCAACGTTTGCGAATCGGAAAGCATCTCGTTTCGCCCCATAAAGAATCGAAAAGCGTGCCGAATAATGGATTGACGAACCCGTTCAGAATTCGACAAACGACTGATCAACTCAAACGCATCAGCCACTTTGCCATCTAGTTTTTCGTCTTTGGTCCCGCTGAGCGCACCGAACGTACTCACAGGGCGAGTTTTATATATGTCGGAACCATTTTTCTTTTCTGCTTTCCCGACCAAATTCTCAAGAGACTCCAATGGTTCATCCAAACGATACCGCCCAAAGTCATCGAACGCTTCAAATGGCAGGCCGAGCGGATTCATGTGTTGGTGGCATTTCCAACATTCCGCCGCCGTCGTCACCATCTCAACACGCTCACGAAAGGTTTTGTGAGGATCATCTGGAACCTGAGCATCGACAGTGATCGGCACGTCAGGCACATGACCAGCCAATAGTTTTTCGCGAATCCAACGACCGCGGCGAATCGGATCAGTTTGAAAGTTCCCCGAGTGAGCGATCAGCCAAGCTGGATGCGTCAGCAGACCTTTGCGATTCTCAATTTTGAACGGTTGCTCGACTGGGTAATCCCAAAAAACTGTATCGTCGAGTCCCGTCACGTCTTCCTGCAATCGTCTACCGTACCTAAAAGGATTCGGCGTTGGCGGCAGGTTGTAAAACGGGGAATGGTTATACGTATAGCCATGGGCAAAATTCGGTGTCGTGAACGGCGTTCGCCCGCGCCCCAGTGACTCGCCAAAGTAATGCATGTACCGAAGGAACTCTCGCTTCTGTTTGCCACCGATGATACGAAGACTCTTTTTCGATTTGATAAACTCGAGATTCTCATCAATCACCTTCTCAGGATTTTTTCTCCAGTCTGTGTCTTTGAGAAGAGCGTACGCTTCTTTCCACTCTTCAATAATTTTGCGTCCTGTTTCATTGTCTTTATCGTGGTAGACAAAGTACTCGTCGGTCGACAGCAGATTCTCAAACACGTCTTTGTCTTGGAGTAGCGCCCAATCAACAATTCTGTCAGCTTCCTTCACCAAAAAACCTGGCGAGCCAGCCGTACCACGCGACGGATTTTGATAAAAGCCATCGCTGCGTTTGATGTCTTTGAAGATTTTGGTCGCGTTAGGGTAACCAAAGAATTCGCGAAAGAACCTAACGAGTTTCGGATGCGTACTCTCATGGGTCCGCATATTCTTGCCGGTCAACGTTGAGTCGACCGGACCGCTCAGCGAAACCCTGTCTGCCAACAGTCGCTCAACCTCCCGACGATAGTCTTCCTTGGTTTCAAGCCGACCCAAAATGGCAGCTTGCTGAAGCTGTTCATCTGGCCCGCGATCACCGAGAGCATACGCGATCGCAAATGCAGCCTCGGCTGGCGAAAGCAATTTCCTCCCAAATTTATCCGGTTTGCCGGCCCCAAATTCCTGCCGATAGAGAAACTCCGATTCGAGCAAGACACCGACCAACATCTGCCGAAGCCCCTCCACGTTACCTCCAAGTTTAATCGTTGAGCGGAGTAACTTTGAATATCGCTTCAACTCTGACTTGCTCGCGTTTCTGCGAAGCACACATTCAAATTGCGATCGAATCGCGGCGAGCATCTCCTTTTCCGAAGGTGGAGATGCTTTACGAACGATTGCAACGAACTCTGGCGGCGAAGTAGGCGGATACCAGCGATCCTTTGGATTGGGAAAATCCAGCTTGCGACGATCTTGTCCCGAGTGAACAGCTGCGAATATCTGTTTTCGTGAAATCCAATCCGCGTTGTTTAACATCACGAGTAGATGACCACCATCAAGAACGTTGATGTCATAATCTCGAACGCCAGAATGATCCGGCAAAACAAATGGATTGGTCACTCCGTAGAAACTCTTTTGACGCGAACGCCCCGTCAGTCGAAAAACATCGTTAACTCGTTCATGGAATATCTGCGGGCTAACCAACCAACGTCGAGAAGGTGTAAACGGTTTACTTTTTTTAGATATTTTTGAAATACCAAAAAGCTTTTCATGATTGATGTAATTCCCAAAAGCTGGATCTCTCAATTTTTCGTCCAGCTTCGACGCGTTGCGACTGCGAAGCTCACGCCGCACCCAACCAGCCAACAGTTCACTTTCTTCTGAACCAAGAGCCTCAGCATCCTCTGGCGGCATTAGCCCAAAGAATATTTGATCCTGCGCGCGATTGAAAAGCTCCAACTTGGCATCTTCCGTCAGGCTCGCAATGTTATCAAACCGAACACTTGCTTCTGCCGAGTCACCTCTGTGACAATCCAAGCATCCAACCGCGATTACGTCATGCACGTTGCTCGGAACGACCAAGGGGCCGCGGTCTTGCCCAAAGGCAAAAGAGAAAGGAGCAACCAACGAAGCGCCGAACAACCACAACGAAAGTGCAAAAAGGTATCGTGGTGATTCAGAAACGCAAGTTTGTCTCAAAGTGATCTTCAATGACTGTCTCGAATGGAGATGGACTTCGTAGCTCCGCTCGTCCTACTATAGCTCAGTCGCAATCCCAGTGCTCAACGTCCAAATTGAATTTCTGTGAAGCAAGCAGGACGAATTGATTCATAGAAAGTCCCCTCGGAACAAACCGACTTTCACCTGCAGAGACGGGCAATTGCGAGCGACTTGGCTGTGCCCTCGACACAGATTGAACTCTAGCCATTTTTAAAAACAATGCCAATGCCGCGGAATGTAAATTCCGTGACACCGGCAAGATTAAAACCACCAGATGATCACTCTTCTTCAGAAGTCTTTTTCTTTGGAGTTTTCTTCTTGGTTGTTTTTTTCTTCGTGGCCTTCTTTTTGGTGGTCTTTTTCTTGGCAGCTTTTTTCTTCGTCGGTTTTTTCTTGGTGGTCTTTTTCTTGGCCGACTTCTTTACTGTCTTGACCTTGCCATCACCATCACCGTCGTCACCTTCGGATTCGTCTTTCTTCTTCGCATTTTTACGAGGAGCGAATTCGAATCCGAGTTTTCCTTTCTCTCGATCAATCGTCAGATGAGCCGCAAATTTGCGTCCCTTTTTCGATAGAAAGCCCGGCATCAGATCGGTTTTACCTTCCACGAAAAGCTTGATCCCTTGCTCAGTGGGAATCTCGCGTTTCAAGATCGTCTTACTGATTCGCACACCTCGCTCGTCGACTTTGGTCGCCATCATTGGAGCAAGAAACGCGTTCTCAGTTTCGTAAATCGGAATCAATTCATCTGAGTTTTCGGCACGCTTGGCTTCGCAAATGATCATCTCCGGCTTGAGGCTCTTGAGCTCTTCTTCTCGCCTGTCGTCGCCCTCGAATACGAAACCAACTTTCCAGGTTTTCTTTTCCTTGGCGATGGTAAGTTCCGCCTCGAACGGTTGGCCAAATCGATTCTTGAAATCAACGATCGGGCCAATCTTTTTCGACGTCATCAACTCTCGAGCTTCGTCTTCGGTTAGCTCATGGCTGGCGATGTGTTTCTTCAAACGGAAATTACATTCGGGGTTCATGCACTCAAACACACCGTCCGTTTGCTTGTGGACCTGTCCGTTGCATTCTGGACATGGAGCATGCAAGTTTGGGAAAACTCGATTGACTTTTTCGTCCGTGAAAGCCTTGGTTTGCAAAACGAGATCCTTGGTAAGATCAACGATCTCGTCCATGAATACTTTTTTCGTCAGATTC
This sequence comes from Mariniblastus sp., assembly GCA_045105295.1. Lineage (GTDB taxonomy): Bacteria > Planctomycetota > Planctomycetia > Pirellulales > Pirellulaceae > Mariniblastus. The sequence goes on along the minus strand of JBGCDK010000056.1, from coordinate 9,740 downwards.
CCGGCTTCCATTTGTTTCAACTTGAACTCCCATTCGCCCGTCATTTCCGGCGAGCCCAATGTCGAGATTCCAATCTCTTGAAGCAGCTCACAGAGAGCCAAGCCTTTGTTGGAAACGACAAGATCACGTTTTGCCAGTTCATGACGGAAAACGTATTTTTGGCGGATCAAGTTTTCAATGATCGCGGCACGAGTCGCCGGCGTACCCAAACCTCGCTCGCTCATTGCGTCACGCAGTTCATCGTCGTCAACACGTTTGCCCGCAGTTTCCATCGCGGACAAAAGCGAACTATCGTTATAACGAGCAGGCGGACGAGTTTCTTTGGAGCGAAGTTCGGCTTCCAAGTTCAACGCTGCTTCGCCATCGGAAACGGCGACTAGTTCGTCCTTGTCAGCCGCGACACCGGCCTTGCGACCGTAAACTTCGAGATAGCCAGGCACGACCAAAATTCGTCCATTCGTCTCAAAACTGTCTTTTTCAATCCGCGTGATTCGTTTGGTAACTTCAAACTCGGCATGCGGGTAAAAGATTCCTTGGAAACGTTGCAGCACCAATTGGTAAAGCTTCGCAGCTCCTTCATCGAGTTTCGCACCGGGAGTCTTTCCCGTTGGAATGATAGCAAAGTGATCGCTGACTTTCTTAGTATTAAAAACTCGTTTGGTCGGCGTGATGCGATTGTTATCAATGATCCATTTTGAACACTTGATCAAACTATCGGGAAACGCCGAGTTTGGCTTGGCGGCTGCAAACGTCGCCATCGTTTCCTTGACGTTGTCGACGTAATCTTCTGGGAGATACTTCGAGTCGGTACGCGGGTAGGTCAGCAATTTGTGTCGGTCGTAAAGTGCCTGGGCTAGTTGCAACGTGCGTTTGGCGCTAAATCCGAATTTGTTGCCGGCTTCGCGTTGGAGGCTGGTCAAATCAAACAGTAGAGGCGGAGCTTGTTTGGCGGGCTTTTTATTTTCCTCGACTTTTCCTTCTTTGCCTTCGACTCTCGCCTTGATCTCTTCGGCTTCGGCGAGTGACCAGATTCGCTCGGCTTTGATTTGGTCGTCCGTCTCGCTTTTTTCAAAATCCTCTCGGAACCAACGAGCATCGTAGGTTCCGTTTTCGACTTTGAATTCCGCGTGGATTTCGTAGTACGGCCGAGAAACAAATGCGCGGATCAAACGCTCACGTTCGGCAAGAATCACCAAAGTCGGCGTTTGAACGCGACCAGCAGACGTAACATTGAATCCGCCATTTCGCGAATTGAACGCGGTCAGGGCTCGGGTCCCGTTTAGTCCAATCAACCAGTCGCTTTGACTGCGACAAACTGCGGCATCAGCGAGATTATCCATCTCTTCACCACTACGCATATTATTCCATGCTTCGATGATGGATCCGTCGGTCATCGACTGCATCCACATCCGTTGGATTTTAAAATCCCGTTTTACGTCGGCCATCTCCATGAAGTACCGAAAGATCAATTCACCTTCGCGTCCGGCATCGCAAGCGTTTACGACAGTGGTGACATCTTTCTTTTTCAAAAGACGGACGAGCAGTTTGAATTTTGCAATGCTCCGCTCAATCGGCTCAAGCTCAAACTGTTTGGGGACATGGGGGAGATGAGCCATGCTCCAAGGAAGTTTTTTACCATCTTCCTTCGTTGGCATCTTTAGTCCGACCAAGTGCCCGACCGCCGATGCAACGTAAGCTTTGTCGTTTTCGAAATAGTCTTTCTTTTTCTCAAACTTCCCCAGCTCAGGTAGTTTGCCCAGTACCCGAGCGAGATCTGTGGCGACGCTTGGTTTTTCCGCAATGATCAGTATTTTTGACATTCGGTGATGTTACCTAAGCGACCTCTATTGCCATGGTTTTGCTTCACCACGCGGGTCGCCACTAAATTTTCTCGATAATTGATAATAAAAACGAATTTCGTTTCGGCAGGAGGACAGCCCAAACATAAATTACGTCGAAAGTTGCCAAGGTGGAAAAATTTCAAAAAGGCCAACCAATTTGGTCGTGAAACAGTCAGTTCTCGTGTTTTGGCATTGAATTTAGGCAGTTCGAGCTATAAATTCTCGGAGATACGCAGACCGTAGTTCGTCAATTTCCCGTCGTCATCCTAGTTGGATTCGAAAGAGAATTAATCCCTCGTTGCCCGGGTTGTCAACCCCTAAGGATTCCTTGTTGCCATCAGATGGCGAGGTTTCAGGCAAGTTCAAAGGATTATGGCACAGTCTATTAAACGGTCGAAAAGTAAGATCTATTTTTTGGTAACGGATTAAAAATGCTTGGTTGGTTTCGTCGTCACGCAATGGTACTGATGGTTGTCCTGGGTTCATCCGCGATGGTTATCTTCGGCCTCGGCCCTGTTTTTGACACTCTCTCCCGAGGGGGCGGTGGCGGAGGCGGACGCATTGAGAATCCAGTGATCGCAACCTGGAGTGGTGGTGAAATCACACGATTCGATTTGGACCGCGTGCAACGTGGGCACTACCAGTCACGTCGTTTCCTTTCGGCACTTGTCGAAGCAGCAGGAAAAAAGTCAGACGCCCCCGTGCGTTCACTTTCGATTCCAATCCAACCAATTCAAGACGGCAAACGGTCAATGGTCGATGACCAATTGGTCGGTCGTCTGTTGATGTCAGAGCGAGCGAAAAAGGAAGGCGTCGTCGTCAGCGACGCAGCCGTCGATGACTATTTCGTAATGACATCCGGTGATGCTGGTTTCAGCGTCAACGATTGGGAAGCCATCAATTCAAGCGTCAATCGCAATTGCACGCTCCAAGACGTTCGCGATCACATGAAGATCGAATTGCTTGCCGATCAAATGCAACGTTATGCTTTGACTGGCATTCCGATGGTGCCTAACCCCACTGAGTCGATGGAACTCTACGGTCGATCCATGGACCAGATCGAATGCGAAGTCTACCCAATCAAAGTCGAAGACTATCTCGCCAAAGTCACCGGAACACCTTCTGGCGCAGAGTTGAAAAAGCTGTACGAAGAAGGCAAGTACGAGTTTGCGGATTCCACTGGTGAGAAACCAGGCTTTAAGGTTGGCCGTAAAGCTAACGTGCAGTATGTCGTTGCGAACTTCGATACGTTTTTGCAAAACGAAATTAACAAGTTGACCGACGAAGACGTTCAAAAAGAATATGATCGGTTAGTAGCTGAAAAGAACGAGATGGTGCTCGAGCCACCCGTAGCAGTTGATAACTCAATCGAGATGAACGAAGCTCCACCAACCGATGGTGGTGCCGATACCCCAGGCGACGTAACGCCTCCTCCTGCGGATGCTGGTTCAGATATTGAGCCGCCTCCAGCAACCACCGAGGATGAGCCTGCGAAAACTGATGCGACTCCCTCCGCAACCGAGGAGACTCCGAGCAAAACAGAAGAAACTCCTGCAAAGACTGAAAGCGATGAATCAGCTGAAGCCGGAGAAGTAAAAGAGTCTGAAACCAAAAAAGACGATCAATCTTACTCGATCCGAAAACAGAAATTCCAATTCGTTTCGACTATCCAAGAAACGGAAGAAGCGACAGACGAGAAGAAACCTGATCCGCCACAAGAAACAACTGGCGAAACCAAGCCGACTGAAACGACTCCTTCGGCTCCTGCTGACACAACCGCAGCGACTGCCGCGGATCAAGAAGAAGTAGGCGGAATCGACATTGCGATGGAGGAAACTCCAGACACAACAGAGGAGCCAGAGCGAAAAATCAAGCCGCTTAAAGACTGTGCAGAGGAAATCAAACGTTCACTGGCGATGCCACCTGCTCGCAAGGCAATGGAAGACGCAATCGCTCGTGCTGAAATCCAAGTCGGTTTGCACTTTAATATCGTCATGCAAGCCGAAGATGAGTCTGGCAAAATTGACGAAGCCCTCCCAGAATTCAATTTTCAATCAACCGCCAAAGAGTACGGTTTGGATTCCGGCGAAACTGGTCTGGTTGATGACTTGGAACTAGAAGACGAAGCCATTGGTAAAGTCCAAGTGTTTATGAACACGATGGTTCAAGGCCGCCAAATGCCACGATTGATTCCAGTTAGCCAACTGGTTTTCAACACTTTCGAGGACGTTCGCCTTTACGATTCTCAGACAGTGAACGATTGGACTTCTCAGTCGATCTACCTTTTCTGGCTTGCCGAAAAAACGGAGACGCGAATTCCTTCTTTCGCCGAGTGCAAACCTGCGATCGAAAAGTTCTGGAAGAAAAACAAAGCTTACGAATTGGCGATGGCAGACGCAGAAAAAATCAAAGACGAACTCAACAATGTTCGCGGCAAGAAAATGAGCGAAGTCAAAGACGGCGAACGCGTTTTCCAAACAGGCGCATTCACTTGGTTCAGCAGCATCGGTCGCACGGTTTATTCGAACCCGACAAGTGTTGACAACGCTGGTGAAGAATTCATGAAAACGGCATTCTCATTGGAGGAGCTACAAAGCGGCGTCGCTGGGAACATGTCACGGGATACTATCTACGTCGTTCAGTCGCTGACTGGGCCTCGCGAAGCATCTGAGACAGGGTTGGATTACTTGGAAAATCAATTCTTTAAATACAAGCGAATCCCGACGGAGGTACTGCGAGCATCTCAAGTTTATGGCCGCGAGTTGAATTTGACTTGGAATGAAGAACTACAAAAAACGATGAGCTTCAAATACATCGACCGCTAGTTCCTAGTTTGAACATCGAACCAAAAAGTTGGAGGGATGCGTTTTGCTTCCTCCAGCTTTTTTTTTGACCCGCGTTAACCTCCGCCCCAATTAAAATCAGAATTCAACAGCATGACTGAAGATACCACCCGACGAGCTCACGATTTGGTAGAGGAGTTGCGAGCCGACATTGATTTCGAAATCGACGACGTAATCGCAAACATCGTCCGTGACCTCCCGGATGACTATTTCGAACGCCTGAAAAGAGCGGAACAACTGACGCACTTAAAGACTTTGCTGGCGCTCAACATTTGCCAACTCAATAGTGAGATCATGCTGCGCAGCGATGACGAGCGACACGTTGCGGTGATCGCTCGTCAAGACTACCCCGGTTTGCTTGCCAAAATCTTGAGACACCTTCCGACGAAGCACAAACTGATCGAAGCTCAGATCTTCACTTCTAAGGCCCATGATTTTATCATCGACCTTTTCGAGTTCGAATCGCCCGATGCAGAAAGCCGAGAGCCCGCTGTTGAATCGCACGAGATCGAAACTCTCGTCGATTCAATTCAACAATCGCTCGGCGTGCCACGAGAACAAGTCGTTGATTTCGTCAGCCACTATCCGAAATCGAGCCACGTATTCAACTCTCCCGACGTAGTGAAAGAGCACTTTCTGGCATTGCTTGAGCTTCAGAAAACCAACGAAGCCTACATTGGACTGCGACCGATTGAAGGTGAAACACCAGAATTGGTCCAACTAACCATTGCCACCAATCACTTAACAGCAAGGGAAGTATTCCAACGTTCGGCAGAATTCCTCGCTGGCAAGTCATTCGAAATCGAAGAAGCATTCCTGAATGACCTTTCCGTTAGTCAGGATGAAAACTCATCCGTTTCCAGCTTTCTGATTTCTTCCACGCCAGGCAATAACGAAATTGAAGGAGAGACCCCAGTCTTGGACGCCAAAATGGTTGAGGAATTGGCTTTTGGACTTAAATCTGTCAAATAAACAGGCAGTTTCCGCGAATGGATGATATCAATTTGTTACTTTGAAACGTGTTCTACATGTAGTACCGGGAAGATAGGTCAATAAAATGTGGTCGTTTGCTAACAAAATGATGATCGGATTAACGATCCTAGTTTGCATTTCCCAAATTGTGCTGTGGTATGGCGACCTTCCAGAAATGGTTCCGTCGCATTTTGACGCCAACGGCGAGGTCGATGGAGAAATGTCACGAAACGCGTTTTGCGCGATGATGGGATTGATAAATCTCGGCATGTTGATTTGCTTGCCACTGACAGGATACCTAGCCAAGCATTTACCCAATTCATTGGTCAATATTCCCAATAAAGACTACTGGCTCGCTCCCGCTCGACGTGACGCTTCACTGACGTTGATGACGGATTTCGTATCGGCGATTGCATGGATGACTGGCTGGCTCTTCATCGGAATCTTTCAACTTTCTGCTTTGGTTGGGATCAAAGCTCGCGAGACGATCAGCCCTGAGTTCTATTTCTTTATGGGTTTCTATCTCGTTGGAGTCATTGCTGTGATGGTGATTATGAGCTTGAAATTTCGAAAGCCGGTAGAAGATGCATCGTCTCCTGCGGAATCGCTCGGATCGCTTTCATAAAATCGCTTGCACGAATTTGGCAGACAATTTCCTCACAGTAAACAAGCCTGCTGAGAAGTAGATTCCTCAATCTCATCACGTCATTTGTTCAACTCAGAACTATTCACAAATCAATTACGAAGAGGCCAAAATGAAACTTAAACGTAGTACGAAATTGTTTTTGCCTTTGACATGCTTGGCAGTACTTTCAACATGTGCATTTTCGGGTTGCCAACAAAGCGACGGATTAATCGCGGCTTCTGAAAGCGCGGTGAAACAGAATCCGAAACCTGCGGAAACAACAACGGCCGAACAAGCACCTGAGGAAAAAAGCATGCTTGACCAAGCGTCGGACATCTTTGGAAAAGCAGCAACCACCAGTGGTGAAACTGCGAGTGGCGCATCGAAGTGGGTTCAAGACAAAATCGGTTCCGTCGCCGAAGCTGGAAGCCAAGCCAGTGACGATTCAATGAAGTGGGCCAACGAGACTTTTGAGTCATTGAAAAAGCAAGGCCTGACAACCGCATCGGATACTGGCGAGTGGCTGACTCAAGATTGGCGTAACATGGAATCCTGGGAATACGAAGTCAAGGATTATTCAAATGCAGACCCCGAAATGCTAGTCAAAGAACTCAACGCGATGGGAAAACGTGGCTGGGACTGCTTCAGCGTCCAAGGTACTCGTCATTACTTCAAAAAGCCGACACACAGCTACCTACGACAGCTTCCATTCAAAGACATGCTGCGTCTCATTCCGTTGATGGACAAGCAACCCTAGGATCATGAGATTCGGAATCACATGGCTGTTCGTCGCCACCGCAATCGTCGCGTTCATCTTGGGAGTCAGTCAACTTCAAGGGGAGTTCATCGGGTTCCTTGTTAACTGTTTCCTTGCCCCCACTTTCATCGCCGCGTTTGCACGAGTCGAATTGCGATGGACGATTCTCGCGTGCATTTTCACAGTGATTTTTTGCTCGATGCTTTCTGGTTCGCTGTTTGCTTGCTCGTGGACCGCCTATGCAATCTTCGAGGAAGCGCCACGTCTCAAATCGGCAGAAGTGATGCTACTGGGGGCATTTTTCAGAGCGGGAACCTTAGGCGGTCTAGTCTCTCCTGTTCCCATCGGACTTTTCCTGATTTCGATTCCTTTTCTCGACACTCATATCGAGACCAAAAACAACAACGGCAAAATTGTTTCGCCTGACAGTAGACTCCCCTAACCAAACGGCTTTGAAACCGAAACAAACAGTTGACAAATCGGTTGACGAACTCATCTCGATGTTTTTGCATGAAGAATCACTAGTTTGCCGTCCCAAGCAAACTCAACACTTCCACAGCCAGACTTTTAATCGCTTCGTTCTCCGTAGATTCGATCAAAGCATTGAGTTTCTCAATGGCTTTCGTTTTGGCGCTTTTTGTTTTGGCTTGCTTTGCCGCGAAAACCGTTTTGGCTTCCCGAAACAATTTGGAATTGTTCTTTTTCGATAACGCCTTTTGAAACACAGAAAGTTTTGGTTTTACTTGACGCAGACCTCCATAATCGTTTTGAAGTTGAAGAAACTTCATCATCGTGGTTACCCGAATCTGAATTCCATCTTCGCCTGTCGCTCCATCGAGATTTTTGTCAAGTTCCGTTAATGAGTCTGTAACCGTCGCCACCAGTTCGTTGGCGAGCGTGTTGACTTCACTTGCACTGGCTGCGTAGCTCTCAATTTTACCTGGCAATCCAATCTTGCTAACGCGGTTAAGCGCTTTGACAGCACGAGGGATATCGCCGCTTTCTTTTAGCTCTTTGAATTTTGCAATCGCGTCCGTGAGAGTCGTCGCATCACGCGGAGTCAGAATTTTGCCCGAATGCCGCAGAGCTGAGGCCAACATGGACGGCAGCGCGTCTCCGCTTAATGAACCCGATTTCCCGTACAGCGTTTCACCATCAGCGCGAACGACAAACAGTTTTGGAATCGAATTACCTTCAGATTTATGGTCAGCCGACCACTGGCGGTACTCAGGGGAGCTAACATCGAGCTTTACGGGCACGAACTGTGCCACGATTGGTGCGATTCCTTTGTCGGTATTTAGTCGCTTCAGGAGGGTCGCACATGGAGGTCAGGTGCTTCGGCCGGCGATCGCAAAAATTGGCCGGCCGCTTGCGGCAGAAAGTTCTTTGGCAGCTTCGAGGCTGTTGGTGGCAACGGTCTTTTTCGAACTCGATTCTGTCTGGCTGAGTGCCGCTTGGCCATTGGCTGCGAACAGCATTACGACACAGGCAAGCAACGCAGTTCTGGAGAGCAAATGCATCGAACGGGTTCCGGAGGTAGGAATTGGATGGGCCTATTATAAACCAGCAGAATGACGAGCTTCAACAAACAAAAAAACGCTTGGCAAAACTAATTGCCAAGCGCATTTGTGATCAATTTTTCATCGCCGCAGGCATAAAATCCTAACGGTGATATCGGTGGTAGTGGGAACTTCGAGAGGGCATTTGATAGACCTCACGTCGCTCGACGATCACTCGTGGCTGCGGTTGGATGTAGACTGGACGTGTCGCGACGGCTGTCTGAACAGGTTGCGCGATTCCAGCTAAGCTCGTTTTCTGCATTTCGTTGATCACCAATTCAGACACACCGTTTTGATGCATGGAAATGATCTCGCGAACACCAATTTTTTGCCGAACACCGTTGCTCCGAATTTGGTTGATGATCAACGTATCACCCACTCCAGTTTGGGCCAACGAGATTGCATCGTTTACAGAAACAGCTTCCTTGATTTGTTGCTGCCGCTGTTGATGACGAACCACTTGTTGCTGTTGTTGGTATTGCTGCTGATGGTAATCGCGAACCATCTGGTTTTCTTTCGCTTTACCAAGCAATCCTCCTGCGATGGCTCCGACTGCGCCTCCAATCGCGATGCCTTCTGGCGTTTCATCATTTTGATGCCCAGCGATTCCGCCAAGAATTGCACCGGCGATGCCCCCCGCAACAGCCGCTTTTTGAGGCGTCGTTGGGCCGACGGTTCGGTTGTAGGATTGTGCAACTGCTGGGCTGGCGACCAACGCCAAAGTTAGAAACATAACGCTAAAACGAATCAACACGCTTCACCTCGCATAAGGTTTAGTTAAAAGTTGAGCTAATCATCACGGTCGTAATAAACGCGACCTGAATCTCAATCAGGTATCGGACATCGAGCGTTCGAACTGAATGAGGATTGCTTTACCTCGACGTTATGCATTCACCTTACGCTTCATCAAGACAAAGCAATTAACGCAAGTTTTTCCTTAACGGTGATTGGCCCTGTAAATCAGGGATCAAATCGAATGCACGAATTGGTCCGCAGCAAAAAGCTTGCTGGCAACCAGCAGAGGTGCTGTCACTTTCGCTTGGTCGAATCAAGGGAGATCTTCCAAGAAGCGTAAGATTTAACCGGTCGAATCAAGGCACTTTCTTTGAACATGCGTAGGAATTAGCCGGTCGATTCAAGGGA
>JBGCDK010000055.1:0-21749 GCA_045105295.1 Mariniblastus sp. | reverse complement strand
AAATCTGACGGCGCTGAACGTACTGCAGAACCACCTCGATCGCTTGTTGACGGATTCGAGGAATGAAAGTTAGCGAACTGATGGAGTTTCCTGATCCCCGTCCAGTAGAGTCGCTTGCCTCAACTCCTCAGGAGTATTGCGTTGGCTGTTCTTTTGCTTCAGCGATGAAAAGAGAGTGAAGAAAGCAGAAGGTATGCCTAGAATTGAGCCGAATAGGCCTCGAAGGAATTGTTGGAATGCGGGGCGAGGAGATGATGACGCGTGAGGAGATAGCGAGCTTCGCTTGCGCGATGGAACGTCGCGACGTCCGTTTACTCCGAAGGAGTTACAGCGATTAGCCGTGGGTTGAGCGAAGCGACACCTACGGAAATTTAGCGGCTCACAAATTCACCCAGAAAAGGTGACAGATTGATTTTCCGTGACATTATCCGTTTCAGTTTCAATAGGAATTCAAGCTCGGCGATGTCGCTGTGCACAAACCGCAAGTTGATGGATGAACTCTTCGAACCAAGGCGACTAACAAGTTCTCGAATTCACGAGAAACTTTAAGGGAAAACGCCTTTCTCCGAGCTGGCTTTAATCCAGAACTTGCTTACCTCGCTGAGTCCTCAGATTTGGTCGCGGAATCTCCTGAGCCCTTCGTCGAATCCTTCGGCTCTTTCACTGAATCATCAACAACCTTGTCAACCAATTTGCCCGTCAGTTTAAAATCATCAAAATCGGCGGTGTCATCAAATGTCCCCATCCCGACTTGACCCCAGGTAAACGTTTTGTCGTTTGCCGTCATGGCTGCTGTGTCCATGTCATCAAAATAAACTTTGATGTCACCCGATTCGATGTTTCGTGTGATCCGAACATTGTGCCAATTGTCGGTCCAGGGCGTTCCCACAGTTGTCGTCAACGAAATTTTTGTCCGAGCGGCTTTGTTCACGATGAAAATCTGGTTCGCATGGTCGTCGCCCTTTTTCCCCAAGTGCACATAATAAAACTGAGAAGGATTTTGATATCCGAAAAATAGACAAGCGTCGCGGTGCGGGTAGTCCTTGTGTGTGCTGTGAACTCGAACGTCGAGTTGGAAATCGGTGACGGTTTTCTCTTTCAAGAGCGCCATATGAAATGGCGAGCGAAAGGGTGGCTTGTATTCGCTTTTCTTGGTGTGTTGAGAAAGAACGTGATTAACGGCAGCCGGTTTTGATTCTTTGGTAGACGTTTTCTCTTTGCTCTTCTGGTCAGTTTTTTCTGGTGTCGTGGATTCAACAGCGATGGCCCAACCCATGTCGACGAATTTCCAATCTTCGCTACCGTTTTCAAAGTCAGTAGAATAAACTTCCGATTGTTGGATTGCCTGAGCGTTGACTTTGATTGCCGATGAAATGCTGCTCGTTAAGAGAACGAGGCAGACGTAGGTAAAGCTTCGTTTCAGGTTCATGTTGGTTAACGCTTTTGATATGAGTGGCGAATGAGTGTACAGGCTTTAGAACCAAGATTAATTGTAAAGACAATTGAAACGCTTCACCAGCGAATTGGTGAACGGTTTCCAAAGTCCGGCCTGACCAATGTGTGCCATCAACTGTTAGTCATTTCGGAAAACATGCAATCGAGAGCTGACTGGATCGGTAAACCAGTGACATGGCTGCGCTCATTGACGTGGGTGATCTGCAGCGTGATTGTCGGGCTGGCAATTGCTCCGCTAATTATTCTGGCATTTTCAGATAAGGGTTTCGAGCTCCACAATGAAAACTGGTTTACTGAGATTCTTCAAATCATGGAGACGGCGACGAACAATGTCGTCCTCGTTGGTGCCGCGGTCTTTTTTCTTTTAACTGTTGAGACGAGATATAAACGTCAGCGTGCGTTGAAAGCGCTTCATGAGTTGCGTTCGATTGCTCACGTAATTGATATGCATCAGCTGACCAAAGATCCGCATCGGATTATGAGCGGAGCGGCTTATCAGCGAACCGGAGGCTCTCCAAAATTGGAGATGACGCAGTTTATGCTGCGGCGCTATCTCGATTACTGCAGCGAGATGCTTTCATTGACGGGGAAAATCGCAGCCGTCTACGCGCAGGAGTTCGATGACGGCGTAGCGATGGCAGGAGCAGCTGAGTTAGAGACGTTGACAACCGGGCTTTCGAGAAAGATCTGGCAAAAAATTGCAATGTTGCACACGATCGAAGCCGATAGAGACGATGCGATTGGTTCCGTGCCCGTGGTGGGTGGATCTAATCGCTTGGAGAAGAGCAAGGGAAACGACAGCGACGAAGAAAACCGAGCTGGCGGTCAAGATTCCGTGTAATTTTTTCTGGGGCTTCGATTGCTTAAAATTCGTGGCTATCGCGAGTCGTTCCATAAACGGGCTGGATCGTTCAATCGTTCAAGCAGCCATCGGCAGCATGATTTTGTTTGCGTTTGGTAAATTTTTGCCCAGTGCAATAAAGCTTGAACGTTGTCCGATTTTTGGGTGAGTTTCTTTGCTGTTGGCGATCATATCGCCTTGCATGTTCGTCGAAGAGTGAATTAGCGTTCATTAATAAAGTTTTTTAAGCGAGCTGAGTTGATTGAATGACTGAACGTGAGAGGCTAAAATCTAACCCATATCACCTCGCAAACGATTTGAGAATTACCACAACCACCAAAAGGAGACTTCAGGTGACCAAGCCTAAAAAGAACGATACTTCCAGACGCGAATTTTTGCAGAACGGATCTAAGTTGGCCGTCGCCGGCGCAGCGTTGGGTACGGTTGCCGCTCCCAGCCTATCGATTGCTAAATCTGCCCACGCGTTTGGCTCAGACACAATCAAGATCGGTTTGGTCGGTTGTGGCGGACGCGGAACGGGTGCTTCGATTCAAGCGATGAACACAACCAGCGGCAACGTTGAAATTCATGCGATGGCAGACGCATTCGATAACCGTTTGCAGACGTCGCTCAAGTCTTGCCAAAACGAACACGATGGCAAAGTCTTTGTTCCTAAAGCAAAACAATTCGTTGGCTTCGATGGCTATAAAAAAGTCTTGGAATCTGATGTTGATCTTGTGATTCTCGCCACGCCGCCGGGCTTTCGTCCGCTTCACCTCGAAGCAGCGATCAACGCGGGCAAACACGTGTTCATGGAAAAACCAGTCGGCGTTGATGCTCCTGGTATTCGCCGCGTGCTGAGAGCGGGTGAGCTTGCGAAAAAGAAAGGCCTGGCGATTGCCGTTGGACTTCAGCGTCGTCACGAGCGAGCCTATCGCGAAACGATTGAGCAGCTTCAAGGCGGGATCATCGGCGACTTGATTCACACGCGAGTTTATTGGAACAACCAAGGCGTCTGGATTCGTGCTCGTGAAGAGGGCGAAACTGAATTGCAGTACCAAATGAAAAACTGGTATTACTTCAACTGGTTGTGTGGCGATCACATCGTCGAGCAACACATTCACAATCTCGATGTGGCTAACTGGTTGATGGATGATTTTCCAGTCAAGGCCCAAGGAATGGGTGGACGGCAAGTTCGTACTCAGAAAGACACTGGTCAGATTTTCGATCACCATGCTGTCGAGTTCACTTACGCCAACGGTCATCGCTTGCTCAGCCACTGCCGTCACATTCCTGGTGCTTGGAGCTCGGTCAGCGAACACACGCATGGCACAAAAGGTTACGCGGATATCAGTGCCGGTCGGATCTTCGACAACACCGGAAAAGAAATTTTCAAGTGTAAAGAAGGCAAAGGCCAACGTGGTGGACATCAGCAAGAGCATCATGACTTGTTCGCTGATCTTCGCAAAGGCATTCTGCCAAACGAAGCCGAGTACGGTGCGAAGAGTACGTTCACATCGATCTTTGGTCGCATGGCGACGTATAGCGGAAAAGAGATCAAATGGGATGACGCGATTAACTCGAAAATCAAGCTATGTGATGTCGACGCGCTGACAGGCATGGGCGATGAAGCACCTGTTAAACCTGATGCCGATGGTAACTATCCGATTCCTGTACCGGGACGCGGATACAAAGATGTCATTGATTGGGAAATCGGTGGCGCTCCCAAGAAGAAGAAAAAGAAAAAGAAGAAAAAGGAGTCTGCAGCTTAGTTTCCGCTAAGACACTGAATTAAATTAAAAGAGACGCCGTAACTGGCGTCTCTTTTTTTTATGGTGTGCTAGTTGATGTCTGATCTAAGTTACGTTTCGCCAGTTGATATGAACCTATTTTCAAATTCAGCCGGGGCAGCGCAATGTGAACCAGGATTCGATGGACCCTTAAATATGGAAGGCAAATGCTGCGATATTTGAATAGTAAAGTCGCTGCAAATTCGCTCCAAGATTGATTATACTTCAGACGTCTCTTCAGCTTTCCAGGATTAAGAAAATGCGCGCGGCAAGTTTGTTTTGTTTTGTTACGTTGATTGGAATCTTCTTCGGTGGAGGTTTGCTCGTTGGTCAAGATAGCATCGAGCGAACGGAGGATACGTTTTTTGTCGAAGGGGCGAAAGCGCTCACTGGGTATGACTCGGACTTTCGATATGGCGCGGCGGTTGAGCCTACCTCGGGCGGTTCCATCGTTCGGATTTACGATCTGACATCTGGCAAGATCGTCAAAAAATTCAGTCTCCCCTTCGTTTTTCAACGAGTACTCGCAGTCGCACCGGATGCTTCGTCGGTTTGTGTGCAAACAAGCGGCAAATTTGAAACTTGGAGTAGCGGAGAAAAACCTGAACGCTTGGCTTCGGTTAAAACCGGCAACAGCGGACGACTAGGTGGAACCACACTCGCTGGTGCCAACGCAGTTTTGGACGGACCGTGGCCGTTCGCAGCGTATGTTGCTCCCGATCGTTTACTGACGATGGAAAAATCTACAAGCAAATTGCAACTGCATTCTCTGGGGGCAGGTGGTGAGCTGTTGTATGAATCAGCAGAGCTAAAACTCGACAATTGCCCGCCGCGAATAAGCAGCGACAAAAAAACCTTCTACTACTCTTCCGATCCAAAGGCTGGCAAGTTTGGTGGAGCCAACTTTACTCAAGTCAATTTTCTCGATGTAAATACGGGAAAACTGATCCGCAAACTGGATTTGGTCCCCGACGAAAATTGTTCTGTGTTTGGACAGTTACTGTCCCGCGATGGGACCAAAATCGTCTCGCGACTAGATGAGGTCGTTGGCGCTACTACAACTAGTTATCTCACCGTTTGGGATGCGGAAACTGGTGGCATGATGGCGAAAATTCCCTACCGAGGAAAGCGAAGCGGCAAATCTTGGACGACGTACCAGTGGATTGATGAAGAATTGGTCGCTGAGGTTGAGGCAAGCACAAAAGATACGTTCAACGTCAACGCGCAAACTTTTGTGGCTCGATGGCAATTCGTAAGCCCCGATAAAGCTATTTCCGAGTCCGCTGAAATAGAAAGCCAGCGTGCAACCAAAGTGCCTGTTTTTTCTAGCCCAAAATATATCCCGAATTCCAACGAGCTGTTGTACCACTACAAGGTTGCAGGAGGTTACGCCGTTGAAATAAAGCGAGGGATTAAAGGTGAGGACATCGCGCGGATTAAGGATATGACTCGCCCTAACCCACTGCTGTTTTTGAGAGATGGCCAAACGGTCGAATTGTCCAAGGTTGATGTGCAAGGCAATGACGCGCCTGTGAATTTTGAAACCGACCTTAAAGCAGAGCTTTCAAATGCAATGGCGGCAGGGAACAAGCCTCTGCGACCTGGGTCCAGCCAAAAAATTTCGGTCAAGGTTACCGATTTGCAGAATGGGATGTTTCAGGGAAGGTTTACTCTCAAAACCAAAACAGGAACTTGGTTTCATGATCATTTTGTAAATTCAAACAGCTGGGAAGGCATCATCGAAGCCACCAAAAATTTGAAGTTGAAACTGGATTATTTGCAGTTTCCTGTTGAGGAAATAAAAATTGACACTGCAATGAACAAGCCATGGTATGACGCTCACGAATTAAAAATGGCGGATGTCGTTGCAGCGGCAGCCGCAAATAAACCAATGCCGGGCGCATTCTCAGGCGTCAACAAAGCCGCATTGGTGCTGATGCCAAGTGAATATAAAAACGCTTACAAGTGGAATGTCCGGGTTTACGACCAGTTCATCGCGCTCGATGATCGTTTGGTCAAAAAGCCCATGCGTCTTTTTCAAACCAAGGACTCCGTGTCGGTGACGGGCGCTAAATTTGCGACCTTCGTGACCTTGGCGAATCAAAAAACCGACAAATCCGTCCGACAAATTATTTTGCTCTACAGCGATCCAACAGGCCGAACGTTTGCGTCCAGATTTGATTTGAAAACAAAGAAGAAACTTTCGACGACGCCCGTTCCTGCTGGGACAATTTTGTTGGACATTCTTCCAACTGCAACACAATGGCTGACGACAGACAAGGATCGAAAGAAACTTCAGATTTGGAATTCTGACGCCAAAGATCCTGAAGGCGCCGACTCAAAATCTGATATTGAAATTGATCTAAAAGGTGCAAAATTTGCCAACGCGTATCTGACGACTGCGAAACAAGTCGTTACGTTGCAAGGCGGGGAGGTTGTGGTTCGCCGTGGGACGTCGAGGCTAAATGCGAGCGGTACCCGGGAGATGACGCAAACGTACGAAGAAGTCATTGGTACGGAAGTAATTTGCTATGATGTGAAAACTGGTAAGCAACTCTATTTTCGAAAATCGAATCTGGGCAAATTAAAACCAACGCCTGCTCGTCGCTATTTTGTCGGGGTTGATGGCTCGGACGTATTGTTCCTAAACTCAGCAGATGGGCAACTGGCGGGAAAAATTGATGCAGCAAGTGGCGATTTAGGCGGTTTCTCGCCCGATGCCAGAATCGCTATCTCTGACGTTGATTTTCGGTTTGATGGAAAAGAATTGGCAGTGACCCATGGCGGAACTTTTCAAACAGGAATTTGGGATCTGAAGACTGGAAAATTTAAATGGCTTTTGACGACTGGTATGAAAATTGGAAACTGGTCGGGCGATTTCAATGTTTACAGGAACTTGATTTATCACACGCCCACGAGCAATAGTGTTTGTTCTGTAGTTCCAGCCGAGGGAATGACTCGGATTGGCGACAAAGCGAATGATCTTTGGTTTCTGGTAACTGTCGGGAAATATCTTTGTCTGTCTCGACACTCCGTACCCGGAAAGGATTTGAAGAACTTTTTTCCGAAGTACGTCAAGAAAGTTGATCTGAAAAGAAAACGGGTTGCTATTAAGATCGAAGCTCCTGGAGATAAAGAAGCTTTTGCTGAGAAATTGCGGAAGGTGGTCGCGAAACGCCTGGTGGCAGAAGGGTTTGAAGTGATCGAGACCGGTGTGAAGGTCGACGATCCAATTTTCACCGCGAGAGTTGTTTTTCAAGCCGAGCCGAGAGATAGCGATTTCACTCGGCCACAGCTTGGTTTTGAGGAAGGAGAGAAATCACTTCTTTGTGCGGATCGTTTTATCACCGGCGAATTATTTGTAACCGTGGACAAAGGCGGAACGATTCCACTGTGCAGGCTCAGTCGCAAACTATCAAAGATCGATTACAAGATTGATTGGAGTGCTAAGGATCCAAAATCTGACTTGCTGAGACAATTCGAAGATGATTTTATCGCGAGAGTCAGTTCAGTCACTTGGCCCAAAGAGTGGCTGACAGAGACGGAGGGCACTCCTAACGGGCCCAAACATATGCTTGGAGAGTCAAAGTTCGACGAAGGCGAGCTGGAGTTTGGTTTGTCCGGTCACGCGAAAAAGGTTCTCAAGAAAAAGTAATCTGCGCCAGTTGCAGAATTACTGGCTTCTCAGAACTATTGATGACTGGCGAGATTTCTAACGGTCGGTCGAACCGATGGGGCTGCCCGGAGGAACGTCTTGTCGTTTTCCTTCAGGCAGCGCTGGGAAAGAGCGATTCATGAACTGTCTGATTTGCCGGTTTAAACGAGGCGGCATGACCTCCGATCCGTTTCGGTTGAAGACCGTTCGAATTGCATCGTATGCTGCAGTTCGGACGGAAACATCAGCTTTTGGGTTGTCGGCCAGTTTCATAAGGTGATCTAAAATCGCCTCACGGACGACTTGGACTAGTTGAGCCTTTGGTTTGCTTTTTGGCAGCTCTCCCCAGTAACGATCCATTAGATCATCGACGATTTCGCGAGGTGTCAACGCAACAGTGTCTTGTTTTGATAATCGATTTAGCCGTTCGTGTTGAAGCAGTTCATCAAGTGTGAGATTTACTGCAACCGACGCGGCTGCCAGCGGATCAAAGATTCGGCCCATCCGGCTTCGTAAAATCTCCTGATCACGGATCGAACTATAGGGGCGTGGGCTGATCGTTTTCAAGATATCCGGCTTGATAATAAGCTGGTCTGGAGAAATCGAATTGATTAACTCCTTCACTGCTTCCCGTTGAATCACCGTTTCGACAGCCTGGCTAGGCGCGATGTCATCTCCTACGTATCCGTATTCGTAAATGTAACCACCGATCAATTTACCGACGGCTTGGATTTGGTAACGGTGATGAAGGTAGACCGGCGTCAAATATTGTGCGATGTCATGGGTCGTAGTCCCCTTGGGAAGTTTCGTCGGATCGAACTGATCCAACGCGATGCGACGAACGCGGATGACGTGAAAAAACTCATCGAGCGGATTGGTGCCGTTGTCCCAAAGGTTGGCCAGGGGATGGGCTGCACCTGCCGGCCTCGCGTCGGCATCGGAAATGAAAAGCATCTTTTTCGATTTTGCCTCCGCTAAAATTTGATTCAGTCCGTCGGCTTCTTTTGCGGCTGGGAATTCTGAATAAGCAAATTGAACTGAGACTTTGTCCCACTCACCGATGCCAACACCGTAGGCATCGCTAAGGTCGAGCTTTCCATCGTCCGTGAGTATCACACGCGGGGCAGGGTAGTCCATCACCGAAGCGCGGTCACCGTAAGTGCTGGCCGCGAAATTGTGCACAAAACCGATCGTGTGACCGACTTCGTGAGCTGAAAGTTGACGAATTCGAGCCAATGAAACGTCAAGTGCAGAGCCTCGAACGGCCATGTCCGCAAGTGTGGTCTCTTCGGCGATGCCAGCGATCCCACAGCAGGCACATTGCGATCCGTTTGCGGAAACGATTGAGTTTGAGTCGAGCGAGTTAATCAGCAACTGGTCCTGTCGAACACGAAGCGAACCGAGAGTCACATGTCCCTTGATGATTTCTCCAGTCCTTGGATCGATCACCGACCCGCCGTAACTCCAGCCACGGGTGCTGCGATGAACCCATTGAATGACGTTGTAACGGACGTCCAGCGGGTCAGCGTCGGCTGGTAAAAGTTTGACTTGAAACGCGTCTTTGAATCCAGCTGACTCAAACGCATCGTTCCACCAACTGGCACCCTCGACGAGGGCTTCTTGAATTTGTTTGGGAGCTCCAGCATCGACGTAATAAATGATCGGCTCGACTGGTTCTGATAATGCCGCATCAGGTGTTTTCTTTTTCAGCCGATGTCTCGTGATCAGACGTTTTTCCAATGGTTGGTCCAACGCGGTTGCGTAATCAGCGTAAGTGATCGAAATGCAAGGCGAACGAACGTCGTACTTTCGCGGTTGATAATCATCGTCGGGTAACTCGACAAACGAATGGTGTTGGCGCAACGTAACCGAAGCCGACGTGGGGGTCGTTTCTTTAACGTAGGCACCTGGGTTCTTTGACGAGAAAGTCAACGTCGATTCGAGCTCGGTATTTTTCGGGAAGGCTTTGCATCGTGGCAAGTGGACGGCCGATCGTTTTTTGTCCAGCGAAAAATCACCTTGCTTGCTACGTTTTAATTTTCCGACGACTCCGTGGATGTCGTCTAGGATCCAGTCAGTCACGTCCACGATGACAGTGTCATTGGATTGGGCGACGATTTTTCCGCCCCAAATAATGGACTGGGCAAACGATTGCTCAACGGCAGTACGCTCCAATTCGTTGCTTGTTTCGGCGCGGAATCTTAAGTTTCGTTGAACAAGCAAAACCTTGGGACCCACGCGTTTGAAATGGACAATTCTTTGACCTCCAAGCTGCCCGCGGTCGAGCCCGACTGGGTTGGATCCAAGTCCGGTTGCGAGTGAGTTCACGTATAGAAATTCTGAGCCCAGTCTCGAGATCTCCAAATGTACTTTGCCTGTCGATTCGTCCCAGTAAAAAGGAATAAACCCATCGTGCCTCTTCATGTCCTTAACGAAACCGTCGATGTCAGGAATGGCATCGACGTTGGAGTTCGAGATGGTACGGATGTTGGCAACCGAGGTAGCAAGCGTGTTGTTAGTCGCCGAAGGTTCTCCTGCGGCTAACGTTGTGTCCAATTGGAACAGGATTTTGGAGGCAAGTGCTACCGTAAGGATGATCAAAAATCGCAGGGACTGTTGTGCAAAGTTCATGTTTTGCTTTCGTGCAAATTCGAGGAGGCAAAAAGATTGCCTAAGATCCGTTTGAATATCAAAATTGGAATCAGCGTCGTTACTAAAGCGGTTTTGCCACTGACTAACGTGGTGCGGACGAGGACCGCCACGTTGTAAACGCAGAAAGCTATCGTACATCGGGCTGGTCTCCAAGCCAAAAATGTTGCTATATAATTTCAGAGGCGAATCGTCCAGTTCTCGGGACTTTTTGCCTTCTGTCGTTTCAAAAGCCATTCAAAAGCCATTCTTTCAATTCGAAGCCTCACCATGAATAAACCCAACGACGCTAAACCTTACGTGATCAAGCCCGGAAGCAAGGTCAAATTGACGGACATTCCCAGCAGAATCCAGGACTCATCGTACGACAAGAAATCTGCTTATAAAAAAATCGCAAGCAACGCGGTCGAGATGGCAGAGCTTGCGAAAAAGCTTTATGCCGAGAACAAACGTTCGATTCTGTTGGTACTTCAGGGCATGGACACGGCTGGCAAAGACGGCACGATCCGTTCGGTAATGCGAGGGATGAACCCCACCAGTTGCCAAGTGAACTCATTTAAAAAGCCCAGTGAAGAAGAATTGGATCATGACTTTCTCTGGCGCGTCCACAAGGTCGTACCTCGCCGTGGGAACATTGGGATCTTTAACCGTTCCCATTACGAAGACGTGTTGATCGTGCGAGTCCACTCGTTGGTGCCAAAATCACGATGGCAGAAACGGTACGAACTGATCAACGATTTTGAAAAATTGCTCGAGGAAACCGATACAACGATCGTCAAGTGTTTTCTTCATATCAGTAAAGAAACCCAACGCGAAAGATTGCAGGCTCGTTTGGATGACGAATCTAAACATTGGAAGTTCAACATGGGCGACCTCAGCGAACGGAAAATTTGGGACGACTATCAAAAAGCCTACGAGGTTGCGTTAGAGAAATGCAGCACCGATCATGCGCCATGGCATGTGATTCCTTCTGATCGAAAGTGGTATCGCAACTTGGTAGTCAGCGAGTTGTTAAAAAAGACATTGGAGGATTTGGACCCGCAATTTCCAGAACCCGAAGCGAATTATGACGGTTTGGTTGTCGAGTGATTTAGCCAGTCGCGAATGGGTCGCTTGGGTGCCGGAAAATTCACACAAAAAAAAGACGCCTCTTTCTCAAGTGGCGTCTTTTTTCATTAGTCGATCTTTGGTCGAAAACTAATTGGATTTCCGGTAGTTAGCTCGCCATTTTTCGGGACGCGTCGTTGTAACGGTGTCGTCGTTATAAAGCGTTCGAAGTCGTTCCAACTCAACCTTCATCGCAGCGATGTTTTTTTGCTGCTTCGGATCGTCATAGAGATTGTGTTCTTCATCGGGATCTTGGTCCAGGTCATAAAATTCCCACTCACCAAACTCATAAATTTGCATCAGTTTGTAACGTTCGGTGCGAACGCCGTTGTGACGGGGGACCATGTGAACGCTTGGGTACTCGTAGAAATGGTAGTAGATCGATTTCCGCCAATCTTTGATCACCTTTCCCTCGAGCAACGGCACCAACGATCTGCCTTGCATGTCGTCAGGAACTTTGGCACCGGCCATTTCAAGAAACGTTTCTGCGTAGTCCAAGTTTTGAACCAAGTTTCGATTGACGCTGCCTGGTTTTGTTACGCCTGGCCATTTGACAATCAAAGGCATCGTCAACGACTCTTCGTACATCCAACGCTTGTCGTACCATCCGTGATCGCCGACGTAGAACCCTTGATCGGATGAGTAAACAACAATCGTGTTCTTATCGAGGCCTGATTCTTTCAAGTAATCCATCAACTTGCCAACACTGTCATCAACGCCTTTGACACAGCGGAGGTAATTTTTTGCGTAACGCTGGTATTTCCATTTAACTAGATCTCTCCCTTTTAAATCCGCTTTGGCGAAGGCTTCGTTTTCTTCTTTAAAAGCCGCGTCCCAAGCTGCACGTTGCTTGGGTGTCATCTTTTTCAGGTTTTTAAATCCTGAACGATCGGTTTTCAAATCAGGATCGCCGTCCCAGCCTTCGGGAGGATTGGTGAACAAGTCGTAGACGATATGCAAGTGGCGGTCGATTTCCATTTCCTGGTTCCGACTGGCAGGGGCATTGTCTTCGTATTTGTCGAAAAGCGTCGCGGGGTAGGGGAGATCCTCGCCCTTGTAGAGATCAAGGTGTCTTTCGGCAGGCATCCAGCAGCGGTGTGGAGCCTTGTGCTGGCACATCAACATGAACGGCTTGTCGGAGCTTTTGTTTTTCTTGATCCAGTCAATCGCGAGATCGGTAACGATATCGGTGCAGTGTCCTTCGACCACTCGTTTTCCCTTTTGAGAAATCAAGCGAGGATTGTAATACTCGCCTTGGCCGGGAAGAATGTCCCAGTAGTCGAAGCCCTGTGGGTTGGATTTTAAATGCCACTTGCCGATCATCGCCGTTTGATAGCCAACACCCTGAAGCAGTTTTGGAAACGTTTGTTGCGAGCCATCGAAATTATTCCCATTGTTCATGAATCCATTCAGATGACTGTGTTTACCAGTGATGATCACTGCACGGCTGGGACCACAAATTGAGTTAGTGCAAAAGCTATTTTGAAAAAGCATTCCTTCGCGCGCGAGCGAGTCGATGTTAGGAGTTGGGTTGACGCTTTTAAGCCAACCTCCGTAGGCGCCAATTGCATGGGGCGCGTGGTCATCTGAGAATATGAACAGAATGTTTGGGCGGTCTTCGCCGGCGTTGGAAAATGAACCGGCCGATAGAACGATTGCGAACAAACAAGATCGTACGAGCAACTGAAAGCGTGTGGTCATGAGTGACTCCTGGTGTCGTTAAGAACTCAGATTTTACACTCAATTTCATGCAACAAAAGTAGTTTGTTGATCGGTCTGTGGCCGCGGCTACGGTAAACGCGGCAATTGTTCTAATCCTTCAGAGTCGAAGCGACATCCTGAGTCTCTGAGGCGTCATCCTGAAGGTTGCGGTGCATTGCGTACAGATAGAGGCCAATTCCAACCCAAACGAAAGCAAATCCTACGAAGCGATTCAAGTCGAATGATTCGCCGAAAACAAACACGCCGACCATGAATTGAATTGTCGGGCCAAGAAACTGAAGAAGCCCAACAGTCGAAAGTTTGATGTGTTTGAGAGCCGTGGCATACAAAGCCAAGGGGGCGATGGTGGTGGGGCCCAAACCGATCAGCATCAGGTTCAGCCATCCGTTACCCAGAAAGATTTTACCTTCTGGTGTCGAGACTCGCCACGCCAAGAACACCAACGCAGGGACAAGCAATATTCCCGTCTCGCAGGTTAGTCCTGCCAAGGCAGTCAGCTTTGTTCTCTTTTTGGATAACGCGTATCCACCGAATGACAAAGCGATCAAAATCGCAATCAAGGGAACGCCTGATTGGCCACGCATGATGTATGCGACGCCGCATACGGATAGAAATATTGCAGCCCATTGTAATTTTGAAAGTCGTTCGCGCAGGAAAACGACTCCTAGCAATACGACCAATTGCGGGCAGATGTAGTAGCCCAAGCTTGCATCCAAAATCATTTCGTGGCTGACGGCCCAAACGAAAACAAGCCAGTTCGTCGCGATCAGGCAAGCAGCAGAAGCGAACAACAACGCCGCTTTGCGATCTTGAAGTGCCCCAGAAATTTCGCTTGCATTGGGTAGCAATTTCGAAGGAAAAAATCTGGCAAACAAAACCAACCCGATAAGCATCAGGAACGACCAAACGACTCGGTGAGCGACGATATCAGGCGCTTCAATGTGCGGCTTTAAGACGTCGATGTAGATTGGGAACAATCCCCAAATTAATTGTGCGCCGATCGCGCACCCCAGGCCAAATCTTGCGTTTTTCGGATTGGGCATGGTTACTTGTATAGGGCGAGCTGATTTCTTCGAGTGAGCAAGAAGCTTAAATGTCGTGTCCTAGATTGCTAGAGGGTTGCCAAGATTAACTGAAAACGTGTCGCGAGTTTTAATCTTATTGATGGCTGACTTGGCAACGAGTTCAATTGCTTTTTCTCTTTGCTGGCCGGTTGGTTGATAAAGTACACACAACTGCCCCTTGGGCGATGTAACTGGCAGATGCAGTGGTATAACAACGAAGCTTTTCTGAACCAGAGGGTTCACACGTGCCTCACGATCAAAAAGCGCACCGGATTGACGGGGTAGGGTATGAAAGACGTTCGGCATTTATTTTTCGGTTTCGACCACAAAATAATAAAATTCAGATGATTGATTTGGGGTGAGGAAAGTCGCTTGAGGCGGAAGTCCTTGCGTTTTCTGGTCTGAGAGTCACAAAAGTCTTTGATTTGCACGTACGGACGGGCCAAGCGATATTTCTACTCCAATCGACATGACCGACTTGCCTCAGAAACTTGCGTAAGGGAAATTTGTGATAGGCCTTGAAGGGCTTCCTTGATTTGCTAAACTTTGCCTCTCAAGAGCACCAAAAAGTAACTCAATTTGGTCATTTATCTTGATCGATTGGCTCCGGCCAGACGATATTCTATGAGTTCGAGGGCGTAGCTCAGTTGGTAGAGCAACGGACTTTTAATCCGTAGGTCCAGGGTTCGAGCCCCTGCGCCCTCACTTGAAATTCAACCGCGTTTTCATTGGTTTTCCCAACGAAAACGCGGTTTTTTAATGCGCTGTTACCGAACGTCAAGTTTCCATTTGCAGTCGGTTGCAGCTCGATTCCGTGAAGATGGGAATCTTCACTGGAGACTTTGTGTTTGTCGGTTCGATCGGACTTGTTGGAGGAGGCTGCTAGAATCTCCAACACTGCGGATCCGGGAGCAAGAGATCTCTACAAATCAATTCAGAAATTCCAAGAGTTGCCAGGCTATCCCCAAGTTTGGCCGGCCCATGGAGCCGCTTGAATGCTCTACTTTTTCGGTCCAGTCGCGACCGTTTCATTCTTGGTTGTTTCAAGAGTCGCCGGACTGGCCATTTGAGGCACCTCCGAGGTCATTAGCTATTACCTGCCGCTTGCTTTGATGATTGGACTGATCGGGATCGCCAATGTGCGCCCGTCAATTCGGAATCGCAAACTTGGACTCGCGACTCATGCACCGCCGCGATTGGTGCGGCGTGCTTTGGTTCGTAATTACGAATCTAGGATTGGGTAGAAGTGGCCGACCGGGCCATTTCCTTTCCCGATCGAAAGTGAGTGCTTGAGCGCCTCGGTTACGTATTGTTTGGCTGCTTGGGTTGCAGCCAGTGGTTCAAGCCCATTTGCAAGATTGGCTGCGATTGCACTTGAAAAAGTGCAGCCAGTTCCGTGCGTGTTGGAAGTATCCACATGCTCTGTCATGAGAGTCTCAAACTTTTTACCGTCAAACCAAACGTCTGTTCCGCACATTTCACCCGCAAGCCCACCGCCTTTTATGACAACAGCATCAGGTCCCAACGCATAAATGATTCGAGCCGCTGTTTCCATTTCCGAAAGTGTTTCGATAGTTATGTCCGACAGTAATTGGGCTTCATAAATATTTGGCGTCAAAATGTTCGATAGAGGTAGTAATCGTGAATGCATTGCTTTGACGGCTTCTTTGTCAATCAAAGGATCGCCGGAACGTGAGATCATTACAGGATCGACAACGATTTGTATTTGCGAATGCTGCTGCAACCAACTTGCAACGGTGTCGATGATGGGTTGGTTCAATAACATTCCAACTTTGATCGCCGCAACATTCATGTCAATCGCGACCGCGTCCATCTGAGCCAATATTGAATCGACGGGCAATGCATCGACTCGGCTAACACCGGTTGTGTTCTGAGCCGTTACACATGTAATCGCACTGGCACCATGGACGCGGTGAAACGCAAAAGTGCGAAGGTCGGCTTGGATGCCGGCCCCGCCACCGCTGTCAGAACCGGCAATGGTCAAAGCGATCGGTGGTTGGAGCGGTTCAATTGTTGACATGCTATTGGAATCTGAAACGGATGGGATTGGGAGGAATGTTGCAAATTATTCTGTGCCCGACATCGTAACTGTAAGTTTGATGGTCTTCGAGAGTGTGGCCTAGTCTGACGAGCCAAAGTGAGTTGAAACTAAACTACTTACAGTCGAGTGTAACTATTTCTTTAGCGTTTTAACGGCTTCAAGACTTTCCAAAAGCAGCAATACGGTCCGTCCTTTCACAAGCCAAGCGATCGCAAACGCCCAGACGGCAATCCACTCTCCCCAAAAAATGAAATCCCATTCTGACAGCCGATCGCGTGTTGGACGGTCAAGCACGAACAGGAAAAAAACCATCGCGGCAACACTGAGCAGGAGGGTCGCACCGCTAGTTCGAAAAATCTCATTGCGCCCCCAGTTCCACTGGTCCGAATCATCTTCCGGCTCGCTATGAGGAAAATGATAAATCGAAAACAATGCGAGTGTTAGAAAAAACAATCCGCCAAACAACGTGTGCAAATAACCGATGAACGTTGCCTGAAAAAGAGGATCAGCACCAGCGTCAATCGGGAACAGAGCAACGCCAATCGCCGCAACGCATCCTAGGTTCCCCGTCCAATTCTCAAATTGAGTTGTGCCAACATAGCAAAACAAGAACAAACCGATCGCGCACATCACACCCACGAAAATATCCCGCATTGGCGTGTGATAATAGCTGCTCATGTTTTCCTGAATCTCGACGCCTAAAAAAAGCCAGCCCCCCGGCCCAAGAATGATCGGAAGCGCAAGCCCGAGCGAACCAACGGCTCGTCGAATCCACAGGTACGAGAGCACCATTGGGCGAGCGTGATTCGAAATCTGTTTGGTTTGGGGCAAAACCGCAGTCTTTTTTAAACTGTTAAAAGTATCAAACGTCTGGTGGCAAGACATTACCTTACTTCAATTCGTATCGTTAAATCAACGACGTTAAACCGCAACTGAACTGCCGTTTGCTTTTTTGGGGTTCGTCTTGCGGAGTCGCTCATTATTGGTACTCCCTTGGGCTTAATTTTTGAGAATTTGATGGGCGGGGCTTGCGAACTTAATCACCACGCGGGGTAAATTGTTGGCGGCTATGGTGGGTGCTTGGCATGCATTGACACTTGGACGTGGCAGCATCATTCCTTGAAAAACAACGATCAAGGACAGGCCGTCTAGTTTCCCAGTTTACAACCATGACATGACTGATTGGGATCGGAAAGATATCGGCGTGTTCGAAATGTTGAACGCGACCCGCGGGTAAGATAAGAAAGTAGACAAACAAACAGGACGTTGTCCGCTCAACTCGGCCTCCAAAACAGAAGGTAATTGGCTGAATTGAAATGGGCGCACTTCAGTCCAAGCAATCGTGACGTTAAACTTGGCCCACGGTTTGCCATCTTTCCGATTTCAAAACAACGAAAAACAATCGCGTGAATACCGACAAGAACATCGCTGTTTCTGACGAAGATTTGAACTTGCTTGCTGACGCCTATTGCCCGCACATTTTTCGCGAACAGGGTAATCGAATGGTCGATCGCTTGGCCGATCATCTGGAGGCAATGCAATCAGCTGATCGAAGTGGATCGGTCATCAAACATATCACACCAGCCGAATCTCTTGAGCGTTGGCGAGCGTCGCTTGAACAGTCACCTCAGCAAGGCGAACAATGGTGGGACGAGTTGATCGCTGACACGATTCATTTGCACCACCCAAGGTACATGGGACACCAAATTTGCCCGCCTGTTCCCATTGCTGCCCTCGCTGGATTGTTTTCTGATTTCCTGAACAACGGTATGGGCGTTTATGAAATGGGCGAAGGCCCAACGTCGATCGAGCGTGCGGTGGTCGATTGGATGACGGGTAAGCTTGGGTTGGGAGCGGGCTCTGGAGGGTTTCTGACTTCCGGCGGAACACTTGGCAATTTGACCGCCATGCTAACGGCTCGGCGAGCGTTTGGCGGTCAAGACGTTTGGCAAGACGGGGTTGGTCAACGCCAAGCGATCATGGTTTCAGAACAAGCTCACTATTGCATCGATCGAGCCGCTCGTGTGATGGGCATGGGAAGCTCTGGCGTTGCCAAAGTACCCGTCGATAAACGATTCAAGATGCGAACTGAACTCCTTGAAGAAGTCTGGAAGCAAAACGTTGAGCAAGGAATCACGCCGATCGCCGTTGTTGGAAGTGCGTGCTCGACATCAACGGGTTCCTACGACGACCTCGAAGCGATTGCGAGCTTCTGTGAATCAAAAGGACTGTGGTTTCATGTTGACGGGGCTCATGGAGCGTCGGCTGCACTTTCAGAACAGTATGCACACCTTGTTCGAGGCGTCGAGCGAGCGAACAGCGTTGTGGTAGATTTTCACAAAACGATGATGACGCCGGCTTTAGCAACGGTTTTAATTTATCGCGATTACCAGAACGCCTACCAAACATTTTCGCAGGAAGCGGATTATCTTTGGGGTACGGCTGAATCAGAAGAATGGTATCAACTGACCAAGCGAACGTTCGAGTGCACCAAGAATATGATGGCCGTGAAAGTTTTCAGCATATTGAAAACACATGGCGCTTCTTTGTTCGGCGATTACATAGATCGTTGTTTCGGGTTGGGGCAGAAGTTCGCTGAATTAATCGGTTTGCATGAGCGATTCGAACTAGCCACACCTCCAGAATGCAACATCGTTTGCTTCCGTTACATTGAGCCCGGCAAGACAGACGAACAGCTTGATGAACTCAATTCTGAAATACGCGAATCTCTGTTGCGTTCAGGTTCGTTTTACATTGTGCAAACAGTTCTACATGGTCGTCGTTACTTACGAACGACGTTGACCAATCCGTTTACATTGGAATCCGATTTAGTGGCGTTGCTAAATACGATTGTTCATTCGCGATCTGAATACGATTCCTGATAGGAGGTGTTTCTCAATAAGCTTGTTTTCGTGCTGGCAAAATAATCGCGTAACAACACGATGAGTCCGACGTCAGGCTTGCATCTACTTTTCATTGCTGAGCAACCTTGTGATACGTGATGACATCGTTTCCCTTTTTCTAGAAATTGGAAATTACTCCACTGAAAACGGAAGACTGACTCCAACCTTCACGGAAGCCGAAAAAGTCAGATCAAATTTCCCTTTACCCGTTTTGGTCGCAACTGACGCCGATATGCCCGTATCTTTAAATGTGTACCCTGCTGAGAAGCCGTAGTTTGCTGCAGCGACTGCAAGCGAATACCCTCCTGATCCCGTTGAAGCGGCACTCGCCGTGAAAAAACTTGCCTCGCCGCCTACTGAACCAGTTGTATATGTCCCGACGAATGCGCCAACGCCAAGGTTAAACAACCCCGGAGCGTAAATATCCGCATCGCCTCCAGACAAACCAAACAGTTTTTCAATGCTGAAAAAATCGCCAACACCTAGAGATTCGAGTTTCTTCGCTTGATCCCTATCTTTTTTAGCCGCCGAACGAGCTTTTTTCTTACTCTTCTTGTTGGCAGAAAGAACAGAGTCTTTTGCCCTGCTTCGAAGCTTTTTCGCTTTGGAGGAACTTGCACTCCGCCCCAGACTGTCGGCAGTGCTAAACTCCGCGTCTGGCAAAAGCTCTTTGGCTAATGTAACGACTCCAATTGTCGTTGACTCCGCACTTACTAGATTTGGGTCGTGCGTAAAAAGGCCAAGCCCAAGGGAGAAATCACCTGTGTAAGCAGTTTCAATTTCATAGGTTGGTCCTGAAAACAAGACTGAACCAGTTAGCTCTCGCCCAATCAAGCCTACGAGGAATTGAGCGATTCCTACTTGGAACAACCTGTTCTGGAGGACATTGGTCACCACGGTTTCCACCAAGCTCGAAACCAATCCCGTTGGATCCCCAGAATTGATTGGGTCGTTACTGGCATAAAGGTAGTCGTGATGCGTTACTGGAATTCCAACATCCCCCTCAGACGTATCACGCGATAGAAATCGTCCCGTTGTAGGATCAAGAAACCGAGCTCTCAATGAAATCAAACCCGATTCGAGATCCGTTTTTTCGCCTCGGTAAAAACTAGGCAATGCCGAGTCGCCCTCTGTCCCAATTGGGGCCCCAAAGGCAAAGTATTGCCCAGCACCTGTGCGAATGCCATCGTTATTGATTAAGACTTGAGAGTCTCCAAAAATGTCGCTTACGATCTGGTGACTTTGCGAGATTCCATGGACTTCAATGGGCCGCTGAGCAAACGTCGTCGCTTCAATTACATTGCCATCGGCATCAAGCGTTTCCACCACGCGACTCAGAGATCCTGAATAGTCGATGAGATGTTCCGTCCTGACACCATCAACGATCGTTGCGACCCTTCCTCCGAACGCGTCATACTCGTATCCGGTGATACTCGTTTCGCTACCCTTCGACTTAACAATCTCGACAAGACGGCCAACGGAATCCCAGTGATATTGAATGGTCGTTCCATCCGTCGATATCGACTCGACAAGCTGACCATTTTCGTCATAGGAATAGTCTGAATGTTCGGTTTCCGTAGTCATTTCGATCAATTGATTATGTTCGCCATAAGCATAGGTTGTTGTGCCTTCAAGGGAATCAATAAGCTCTATTCGATTTCCCGCATTGTCGTATCGATATTGACGGCTTCGGAGTAATTGATCGCTTGCGTGCTCTTCAAAGACCAACTGGTCCTTAACATCATACCGGTACGAAGTCGTGGCTCCGCTTAACGCCGTCTTGGAAATCAATCTGGAGAATTCGTCAAATTGATAAACAATCTGATCAATCACCTGGTCATTTCCGTCAGACGTTTCAACCATCCTAACATTACCAAATTGGTCGTAGGTCACAGTTTCAACAGAGCCATCAAAACGCGTGGTGGTTTCCAAACGGCCTCGCCCGTCGTAGGTGAAGCTGGTTGTTTTTCCACTTACAGAAGTGACAGAAGCGATTTGTCCCGTCTCTTCAATGTACGAATAACTTCGCAATCCTCCCGGCGTCTCGATACTTGTGGTTCGATCCAGATTGTCATACGTGTATGCAATGAATGAACCATTGGCGTCATCGCGCCGCTTGAGCCTTCCTTTATCGTCATAGCTGTAAGTGCTTTCACCTCTCGCATCTGCAACGGCGATAATGTCCTGTTCGTCGTAGGTGAACGTTTCGATCTGACTGTTTCCACCAGTATCAATCGTATTCCGTTCTATCAACCGATCAAAAGAATCGTATTTCAGTTGGATGCTAGAGCCATCTGGATTGGTTACCGATTCCAATCTACCTCGCTCATCGTACGATCGGACTAACAGTGAATCCCCTTGGGTGATGCCGGCTAGTCGACCTGCTGAATCATAGCTGTATTCTGTAGAAACCCCGCCTGCATCAACGATTGCACTGACTCGCCCATCGTCGTCTCGCTGGTATGTTGTAACCGCGCCAGTCGCATCCGTCACTGAACTTA
>JBGCDK010000054.1:0-21401 GCA_045105295.1 Mariniblastus sp. | reverse complement strand
TGTGTTAGACGCATCTGACGCAACCAATCATCGCCCAGTTGCATCGTTTAAAAATTCCCAGCATCCAACGTGGCAGACTTGCTTCAAATCAGTCATTCGCGAGTTTTGTGGCAAAAGCAGTAAGTGCCTGGGGGCGCTCCTTGGCGAAAATTATCCAAGGATTGAATTGCAATGACGAACACTGAAAGGAGGAAGTATCAACACACCAAAAGCGAAACTATGAAAAGCCGCGACCATATTCGAAGCCAGCAAAGCCTGAATTCCTACATCTTTCTCGCGTGGGTAGTGTCTTTTGGTGGCTTCTTGATACTCGGGGCCGCTTTTGAGATTTGGGCGGCGGCTTGGGCCATCATCGTCGTGATGTCGATTGGCTTTGGAGTCGCAGTGTACCGAACGACGCCACGTTGTCCGTTTTGTCGTACTGTTTATCAAATGTACTCGAGGCGAATCAGTAACTACTGTTCCGAATGTGGCAACTCATTTGACAAACCAGTACCAATCACGAAATAGAGGCTGGTTTTCCAGTGAGTGCTTACTCGCAATTCTAGCTTTTGGCGTGCATCGTTTTGAAAGAGGGTTACTTGTCGCCCTTTGAGAGTTTGCGAAATGGTTGGCGAATCAACCTTCGTCTGAAGGCGGAGTACCGTAACTAAAATCCTCTTGGGGGTCCATCTGCCGCGTTCGAAGATCGCCAACATTGTTGGCTTGCCAGATTTTTCCCGATTCGACGTCGAGAGCTGTCAACCATTGATCGCCGTAGCAATAAGTGTCAATGATCTTGATATGCCCAAGGTCAAGCATTTCTCCATCGGTTTGTGGCGTGTGCCCAACGACTGCGACTTTACCGCTGGTGTGCAAGCCAGGTGGAAATTCTCGAATGTGTTGCCAGAAAATCAAATCGTCTGGTTGTTCCTGAAGCGGTGTGTCTGCGTCGTAATTCGCATGAATGAAAAAGTGAGTGTCTGTCTCAAAAAAACGAATGCAGTGGCTCAAGAAAGTCAGGTGGTGCTGTGGAATGTTTTCGATTCGTCCACCGTAACTCGCAAGCGTTGCATTGCCGCCGTGTTGAAACCAAAAATCGAAATCCCCTCGGCCGTTTTGAAGGGCTTTGTACATCATCAGTTCATGGTTACCGATCAATGGCACGAACCGGCATTCAGACACCAATTTCAAAAGCGTTTCGATCACTTCGGCAGATTGCATTCCGCGATCAACGTAATCACCGATCCCGATCACGGTGTCGTCACGAGATGGGTTGATCTCGGCAAGCAGTCGGTTCAGGGCGGTGCCACATCCGTGGATGTCACCAATTGCAATCGTTCGGGGCATAAAAGAGCGGGCTTTGAAAGGAAAGAGTGAAGCGATAAATCATACGCAAGGCGAATTTTGGCACAAGGTTAACTCGCCAATCATTTGGTTTTTGCGTCTACAATCGCCAATCGGGCGATGATCTTCGTTTTCTGTTCCCGTTGTTCGCTGGACAAGCCAGCAAGTTCCACACGCTGGGCTCGAATGATGATGGGAGCAACGTTGGACCGCATCAACATCGCGTTCCCTTTGGTCTTGAGGGCATACCGAACGGCGCCGGTTTGCTTGGCAAAATTTTCGTCTTGAAAAATCAGCTGGACAGTTTCTGCAGTGGATTTTGGAACTGACAATTCAAATACGACTTTAAGATTAAAAGGATGGCGTGGGGCCGCATCAAGCGACAATGAACTGACTTTGATCGGTTTTCCGTCGCATGTGATCTTAAGCCCATTTTTGATTTTCGAAGGAGCAATTTTCGCAAACAGTGCCAAAGTTTTCGCGTCGATCGCTGGTTCCTTTGGTTCGTTTGTGGTTGCATTTTCGACGGATGAGTCGTCTGTGGCAGTATTTTTAGAGTTGGGGACCTTGGTGGTTTTGGGGACGGGTAAAGCGGAGTTCGATTTTGAATTGGCAGGGCCCGGAGGTTGGACCGCTGGAGCATCCGTTGTTGAAGCATCCGCTGAAGCTTTAGAGAGCTGTGAGAGGTCGCTTTCTTGTTTGGGTGTCGATTTTTCGCCAGAGTCGATTTTTCCTTTCGCTTGGGCTGACTCATCATCTGGCGCGTAATTTTTCGAGGTGGAGACGCCGTCGCTCAACTCAAGAGCCCTCTTTGCGGATTCGACATCCCACCCCGCCAGCAGTTGCAACATCGTTCGCTCATTCAATCCGACTGAGTATTCAACACGTGCTACATCGTCCCTGACAACGACTTCGACGGTCCGTTCGACAAATCCGTCTTCCAGAATATGACTGTGGCAAAACTGGCAATCGAAAAGAACGAAAATGGCGATAGCCGCAACTAAAACAGGTTGCGAGAACCGAATTGTGGATGATTGGGATCTGGGCATTTGAATCTAAGTTTCAAAATAAGCAGGCCACAGTGTCTGGAAACACAACTGGCCGAAAACATCGGCTCCGAATACTATAGTGTAGTGCAACTCGATAACTTCCAACGCCAGCTATTACACTGACGAAGAAAAAATGTCCCAACTATTAAATTCACAACAAATTCTTGACCGCGAGTATCTTGAAGTAAGAGCCAAGATTCTGGAAATCGCCGCTGCTTTGGATCGAATCGATCGGGGCGAGGGCGACGTTGCTAACGACCCGCGAATGACGCTTCTTGCGGACGGCATCAAAGTGATCGCTGCTGATCAATCCGATCCCATTCGAGCCGAGAAGATTCAATTGCTCTTCTCGCGTGAGTACGACGCAAAATGGCAGAAAGAGTTCGCAATCGCCACTCGGACTTGATGACTGAGGGGTTCTTTTTCAATAGTCATCGTGTCGATGGCCAAAGCGGTAATTCAGGACGAACAAAAAAACGAAAGTCGGAACATGTATTACATCGACCCGCATCTCCACATGGTTTCACGAACCACGGACGATTATGAAACGCTTGCCAAAATGGGGTGCGTCGCGATTAGCGAGCCAGCTTTTTGGGCGGGATTTGATCGCGGAAGCGGCGAAAGTTTTCGCGACTACTTTCGGCAACTCACTGAGGTCGAGCCAAAGCGATCGGCCCAGTACGGCATCAAGCATTTTACGTGGCTGTGCATCAACGCCAAAGAAGCAGAAAACGTGGAGCTTTCCCGCGAGGTCCTGAAGATCATCCCTGATTTTCTAGATTGCGAAAATGTGTTGGGCATCGGCGAGATTGGACTCAACAAAAACACTCGCAATGAAGCGATCATTTTTCAGGAGCATGTCGAACTCGCGCTCAAGTATGAGCAGCAGATCTTGATTCACACGCCGCATCTCGAGGACAAGTATCAAGGCACACGAATGATTCTTGATATGCTCGCCGACCATCAGCTTGATCGTTCTCGCGTGTTAGTCGATCACGTGGAAGAACATACGGTTGGTGCGGTTTTAGACGCTGGCTATTGGGCAGGGATGACGCTTTATCCTGTCACGAAATGCACACCGGCTCGTGCGGTTGACATCATCGAACGACATGGAGCCGAGCGTTTATGTGTCAACTCAGCTGGTGATTGGGGCCCATCAAAGCCAACGGCGGTACCGGATTTGATTTTGGAGATGAGACGTCGCGGGCACGATGAAAGTTTGATTCGAAAGGTCGTCTACGACAATCCAAGAGATTTCTTTAGTCAGAGCAAGAATTTTTCATTGCCCGATCCTGCAACTCGCGCTGGCGGTTGAGGTTTGGTGCGGCTGGACGGATTTCTATTGAGCTACCCAGCCTGTTTGGAAACTGCCCACTAGGCTTTGAGCTACCCATCCAGCTTACCCAACATAGTGAGTCTTGTTAGGCCAACATGTCTGGTTAGGGATTTTGAATTGCTCCCCAGAATTGGGATCTTTACTTACGGTCCACCAACGAAGGAAGAGCAAGGAAACGCCGGCCGCGGAGCGTCCAATGCACATGGCGCGAACCGCGACGCGTATGGCAAACATGTCGCGGAGCGAGCGTCCAAGACGCGGTTGACGCGCGGCACATAGCTCTATCCTGGCCCGGAGATGATTCCCTGCTCTGCGTTTTTCCCGACCGTGCTGCGGAACGGCTCTTTGCGTTCGAATCGAGCCAGCTGTTCTTCGCAGATTTTCTTCTTGGATTCTGGGGCGACTTCGACGGCTTTTTTCGCCCACTTAATCGCTTCATCAAACTTGCCAAGTTCTGCGTATGCGGCGGCCAGTGTGTCCAAGTGATACCAGTCTTTTTCTTTTGAGTTTTCACAAGCGAGTTTCGCTTTCTCAACCGCGGCTTTTCCATCTCGATATTTTTCATCGGGACAAGTCGCTAGGAACCAAGCGTGTCCGTTCAGTGTTTCATCGAGCTCAGGAGCCATCTTTTCTGAGGCTTCGAAATCAGCTTTCGCTTTTGCAAATTCTCCTTTGCCCAACCACGCCACTCCACGATTTGCTAGAGCGAATGGGCTTTTGGGATCAAGCTGAGTGTGTTTGGTGTGGTCGGCAATCGCATTGTCAAATTCGTTTTGACTAACGTAGCAAACGCCGCGATTTCCGTAAGCGATTGAGAGCGATGGTGCATAACGAATGGCTCGGCTCAAGTCGTAAATCGCTTCGTCTGTATTGCCTTGCTTGAACCTCACCCAACCCCGAGCGTTCAATGCCATCGCGTTTTTGGGTTGAGCCTCAACGGCCATGTTCGCTTGTTTGAACGCTTCGTCGAGGTCTTCTTGAATCAACGCAATGTTGCTCAACCCAGCATGGGCTTCGGAATCGGTTCGTGCTTCCTTGATCGACAACGCATGGAGGTAATCTGCTTTCGCACCATCGAGATCGTCAGTGCCTAGTTTGGCACTTCCTCGGCTGATGTACCAAAGTGCGTGATTCTTGTTTAGCTTGATCGCATTGTCGTAGGCCTTCAGTGCTTGCTCGTAATCATTCAACGCGTAAAACACCAAACCGATGTTGTAGTGAGCGTTGGCAAGTTTTGGGTTCAACTCAATTGCCTTGCGAATGTCCTTCGCAGCCAAAATGTATTTGCCTTGAGCTTTGAGGACCATGCCGCGATGCATCCAAGTGACTGGGTTTTTCGCGTTGACTTTCAGCGACTCGTTCAAATCGTTGAATGCCAGACCCCATTGCTCGAGATCGTGGTAGATCATCCCGCGGTGAGCCAGTGCAATGTAATCGCGATCACTGTCTTTGATGCGTTTCGAAAAATGTTTCATCGCCATGTTCATGTCCATGACGTTTTGAAGAAGCAACCAACCTGGGTCGTCATCGAGCGAGCACCATTTTCCATTGACAGCATCGACCGTTCGGATGCTGCCTTCGTACGCCAAGCCGACGACCTTTTTGTAGATTTTGGTTTCCGAGTTCGCTGTGACGACGACGCGATCACCGACCTGCTGTGCGATTGCCTCGCTGGCCGAATATGGAACAGAACAAACTGCAATGATTACAGCGATCAGAAGGGACGAAAACTTGCTCATTGGGATTACGTTATTAGGCGTTGATTGAAGAATTGTTGGGAGGAAGATCAACCAATTAGATTAGATCGACCATTGGATTTATGCAAACGTCAATCGGTTTTTCGCTCGCTAAAGCGTGAATGATCTTGCTTGCTGAGAGGCAAGGTGAACTGGGGGGATTTTGACGCGTCGAAGGGGCTGATCATTTTCCGATACAGAATCTTCCAAACACCAAATCCAATATATCATCGGTGTATACCGTACCGACCACATGGCCGAGGCCTTCGAGGGATTGCCGTATTTCGGCCGCGACGATCTCCTCGCCAGCCTGAGAGCGGGCAGCGTCGAGGGCATGCTGGACCGCGATTTGGGATTCTCTCAAACTTTCCGTTGCGCGAGAGATCGTAGAAGACACCACTGATTTGTCACATTGAGAATTGGTCGCCGTTTTCAAGATCAGCTCTTTCAATCGCCCCAATCCGTTTGAGTCTGCTGCGTCACGATCAACGCTGCTCGTTTGGACACTTTTGAGATTGCTTTTTTTGCTCCAGTGTTCCGCCTGGAAATCTGACACCGCTGGAAGATCACATTTCGTCAAAACGACGATCGTGGACGATGTTGACTGTTCAAGTTGTTCAATCTCCCACTGCGTCATCGGTCGAGAGCGATCGATGCAGAGCAGAGAAATTTGGGCCAGGTCCTGCTGTTGGTCTCGATGCGTCTGAGCTTGTTCAAGCACGCGCGATGAGTATTGTTCGTTGGTGGTTTCAAATCCCGCGGTATCAATCAGTTCAACGGAGGTCGAGTTGATCTCCAGGGTTGCAGAGATGAAATCAGTCGTGGTGCCAGGAACGTTCGTCACGATCGCTTGCTCCGATTGAGTGATCGCGTTGAACAGACTGCTTTTGCCGGAGTTGGGCATTCCGTGCAGGACGACTTTGATGGCCTCGATTGCAATGTCGCGGCTGGAAATTTGATCGACGATCTTTATCAGTTGGTCATTTGCGTCTGTTAGTTGGGCGGTCAATTCCTGTTGGGAGATAAATTCAATGTCTTCTTCAACAAAATCGAGACCGGCTTCGAGTTCGGCGAGTGTGCTCATTAAGTGCCCACGAATTTCACCAAGTGGTCCGGCCAGGCCTCCTGCGAGTTGTTGAAGCGCGATGTCGAGTTGTTGTTGCCCATCAGAATCAATGACTGCCAGTACGGCTTCGGCTTGGGTTAAGTCAATTCGCCCGGAGAGAAACGCACGCAATGTGAACTCGCCAGGTTTGGCAAGTCTCGCACCAGTCCCACAAACAGAGTTGAGAACCATTTGCAAAACGGGCGTCGATCCGACAGTGTGGAATTCAGCCGTGGGTTGCCGAGTGTAGCTTTGCCGCGTCGGCCACAGTAGCAACTCACCCGGCACGGAGACAGACCCGGCTTCGGCTTGGGCGTCAGCTATTTGAAACGTTCCCGAGATTGAATCGGTCGTCTTTGTGGTTGAAATTGCATCGCCGTTGTCGGATCGAAATAATCGGTCGATAAATTCGACCGTTCGTGGTCCGCTGATTCGCACAATGCCGCGTTGCGAAACGCCGGGGGGCGAAGCGATAGCGGCGATCGTGTCTTCAATGTCAATCGAGGGCATGGCCTAGCGCTTATTCAGCTTCTTTTTGCGCTCAGCATTTCTGAGCTTGCGTTGGGCGGCTTCTTCCTCGCGCTGTTTCTCTTTCGCCTCAGCGGCGCGGTTCAGTTTTTTCTGGGCCTTGGTGTCGCCCGTGACTAGACCAAGTTTTTCAGTATTCAAAACCGGTTTAGGAAGCATTTTTCGCTCGATGATGCCCCAAAGGCTGGAGGTAATGAAGTACAAACACAAACCGGCTGGAACTTTGAAGAACAGGATGCCCATGAACAGCATCGCGTAGGTCATCACCTTCTGCATCATTTTTTGTTGATCATCCGTTGGCGGCGGAGTGAACAATTTCTGCTGAGCGATGAACAGGACCATGGTGATAATCGGCAGGATATTAAAATACGGTCCGAGGTAACCGGTTTCATCTCCCAACCATGTTGGCATCCAATCTTTCCAGTACATCAACTGATCTGGCGCGGCGAGGTTGCTGCACCAGCTCATTCCTGGAATCAATGGTTGATCACGCAACGCGATATCGACGTTGAGGGCTTTATAGAGTCCGTAGAAAATCGGAAGCTGAAAGAACATCATGAAACAGCCACCGAGCGGGTTGAAGTTGTATTTTGCGTACAACTTTCTCTGTTCCGCAGAACGTTCCATTGGGTCTGTGTACTTGGCTGCAATCTCTTTCATCTGAGGTTGCAAGTGTTGCATCATTTGCGCGTTAAGTGCAGCTTTTCGTGAAAACGGAATCATCAAACAGCGAACCATGACGGTCAGCATGATGATCGCCAGTCCATAGCTGAACTGGCCCGTGATGTAGTAAAAGATATCGAGAATCCAAAGCAGGACCATCGAGCACCAGCCGAACCAACCGAAAGTTCGGGTGTCGCTGAGTCCGTAATGTTTCAGCAGGACCTTCTCTTTAGGCCCGACAAACATATTGAATGTCTGTTTGTAGGATCCGCCGGGCTCCAAACTGACCGGAGCGTTCAGCTGGAAAGTACAATCAACCAGTTTTTGCAATCGCGTGTTCTTAGGAATAACTGGGATTGAAGTCGCCGTTCCAACAACCGACGCGGTGACGCTTTGGGTTTTGAAAAGTTCGCCTTCTGGCATGACAGGCAGCAAAGACACGTTGAAGTAATGTGAGTCGACGCCGACGAAAACCAGTTCTCTGTCTGCTTCGTCGTTGGTAGCAGGCGAACAAACGTAGTGTGGTTTGGGAAGCGTGCGTTGGATTTCTTTGACGATGTCGGGGCAGCCGAAGAACACAAACGAATCACTGCTCGATGCTCCGACGATATCGCGAGCTCCAGCCATGGAGAAAAACGCGGTCGTATCGCCGTGAATTTTGTTGGCATACCACCACGTCTCGGCTGAGGTGCCGGTTGGACCGTCAATTTCCAGCGCCAATTCTTGGGCGACATCGGATCCGTTTTGAACTTCGATCTCGAAATCGAGATGGAACGAACGAGTGTCGAGACTGGCGGCTTCATCTGCCGTCAGAACTGGCATTTTATATCGTTTGAATATCGTGATCGGCCCCGCGATCCCAAGATTTTTCAAACTGGCAGGGGAAAGCTCGAATTTGAAACCAACCGTGTGCTGCTCGGTGGATTCTTCGATTTCCCAGTTGGAATCTCGCATCGCGGAATCAAGATCCGGCCAGCGTTTGTCAAAATCAGTTGGCTGGATGAGCGATGTGACAAAAGATTCTGGATAGTCGAAATCTGGATCGACGAGGCCTGAGTCAGGGCTGATAATTGAAATTGGCTTGTGCGTCAGATCAACGTTAAATGTTTGGCTGTTGCCGTTACGTTTGACCGAGAGTTGAATCGACGTGTTGGGTTTGGTTTTTTTGTCGAGGAATTTTTCAAAGTCCGCGACATCCATGATTGCTTCACCGTTGATTGCGGTGATGATGTCGCCAACTTTTACGCCTGCAACTTCGGCGGGCGTGCCTTTGCCAACGACGCGCACTTGGCAGCCTGCGGTTGGGGCAGGTTCGCCTTCGACGGCAGGAGGTTCGCCAGTTGGTTTGTCCAGGCATTCGAGGCTACCGAGAAAACCCCCTTCGAACGTGATGTCTCGATATTTGAAGTCCCCACGGCGGTCTCGAAAATTTAACTCGATTCGCCGAACTGTGCCGCCTCGTTTGTTCAACGTTACGAGATAGCGGTCGGATCCATCGGCGGCTAGTGAGCCCA
The DNA here is from genome assembly GCA_045105295.1 of Mariniblastus sp. GTDB lineage: Bacteria > Planctomycetota > Planctomycetia > Pirellulales > Pirellulaceae > Mariniblastus. The sequence goes on along the minus strand of JBGCDK010000054.1, from coordinate 12,144 downwards.
ATGAAATGAACTCGTCTTTGGCAATTCGCTTCGATTCTTCTGCAGGAGTTGCCGAAGCACTGTCGGCATCGTCTCCCGTTGCAACGGCGCTCTCGGAAGCGTCACCTGATTCGCCGTTTTTGGCGTCAGGATTTTCAGTATCTGGTTCTTGAGTCTCGCCGGGGTTGAGATCCCCTTCGGCCACGACGCCTTCGCCATCAACAACTGGCTTTTTGGGTGCGAACACCGTTTGAAGCAAGATCGCTGACATCATGAACATCGATGACAACAGAATAAAAGTTAGTGCGCGTCCGCTGTTCACGAAAAAATCCGAGGTATAAGGATTTGGTTAATGGAATCTATCGAATCCAAAAAACAGTGTCAGAAAAAGAAACCCACGTGAGACAGGTCAAAGCCGTTTTCGACCTGAACGTGAGAGCCAGTGATCCCTTATTCTCCGAACATCGTCAAATATTGGAAAGGGGGATTGTTTGTATCTTTAGAATCTTGCACTGCCGGAAGTTCGGGTGATAGGGGCGCTGCAAGGGTGAGATTTAATCGACGGTTGTCGGCCAAAACGTGCCCTACACCGGTATTTCAGGATTAACGGCCTTCAAGCAGCCGGTCACCGAGAAAGTCATCCAATTCTTTGATTGCAAGGATTTTTTGCCGGGTTTGGTGCGGATCGTACTCGACTCGACGAAACTCGATGTCGTTACCGTTTTGAATCACATAGCTGCATCTGGGGTCGCTGTCGCGAGGCTGACCCACGCTTCCAACATTGATCATCAGTTTCTGTTCGCCGAGCGTATAAGTGTTGCTGATTTCGCTTGGTGAGTAGAACCTGAAATTCTCTGTGAAAATACCGGGGACGTGAGTGTGGCCTTGAAAACAGTACTGATGGATGAATCCAAAAATACGTTCAATTTTTCGTTGGTTATAAATGTCTTCTGGGAAAACGTATTCGTTAAGCGGGCTGCGTGGTGAGCCGTGCACGAACATGATTTTGTCATCGCGGAAGGTGCGGGGAAGCCGAGCCAGAAAATCCCAGCGTGTTTGAGCTCCTTCGAATGATTGGTTTTCCAGTTGAGCTCGAGTCCAAAAAATGGCTCGCTCCGCACCGCTACTAAAACCTTCTGGATCAAACAACGCACCGTTGTCGTGATTGCCCAAGAGCGTCATGTTGAAATTTCGACACTTGTCGATGCATTCTCGCGGATTCGGTCCGTAACCAATGACGTCGCCGAGACAAAATATTTCGTCTACGTTTTGAGCTTCGATATCGGCAAGGACGGCATTTAAAGCTTCGAGATTGCCATGGATGTCGCTTAAGATAGCGCGTTTACCCATGAGCTTTCCTTAGTGTGGAGGGACAGTGATGTAGGCTGAAAAGTTTGAAAAGAATGGTGGATGACCAATGGCTGAAAGTGTCTTTAGAGGATACGAAGTTATTAGTCTCTCAGTAAGACTACCTGCCGCCTAGCAAGCGATCGCCAAGCATGTCATCCAAATCGGGAATATCATGAATCTTCTTTCGCGTTTTCTCGCAATCGTATTCAACGCGGTGATATTCAAGTGTTTTTTCGTCGGTGTCTAAAACAACAAAGCATGAACGTGGATTGCCGTCACGAGGCTGGCCCACGCTGCCCACATTGACCATACATTTTTCTCCGTTGAGCCGGAAAAAATGATCGCGTTCTTCAGGAGCAACAAACGCACCGCCTTCGGTGAATACTCCTGGTATGTGGGTGTGGCCTTGAAAGCAAACTTTTTCGAAACGGCTCATTAGCAAGTTGAGCAAGTCTTTTTCGTAAACCGTTTCTGGGAACACATACTCGTTCGTTGGATCGCGAGGCGAACCGTGGACGAAGAGATATTCGCCTTCATCGTGCCGACGTGGTAGTTCGCCAAGAAAGTCCCAGCGCCGGTCAGCTTGTTCCAAATCTCCGTTGTCACTTTCGAGCTGGGTTCGTGTCCAAAAAATCGCTCGCATCGCGACTGGGTTGAATCCCTCAGGATCAAAAATAGCGGCTTGGTCGTGGTTGCCAAGAATGGTCAATTGACAGTTTTCTATCACGCTATCGAGGCACTCGAGCGGGTTAGGACCGTAGCCAATAATATCACCCAAGCAAATGATTTCGTCGATGTTGAGATCACCAATTCTCCCAAGCACTGCAGTAAGTGCTTCGAAGTTGCCGTGGATGTCGCTGATAATTGCCCGCTTCACGAAAGAGCCCTTGAGAGTTGGATGGAATAGATTACTAGTTTTTCGACGACCGGCGTGGGATTACGCAAATTTGGTTGTCGTTTTACATCAACACAATCTGCAACGGTTATTCGGGAAGAGATTTTGTAGTAGTCTAATAATATAACGGCGGTACTTCGTCCAACAGTTAAGCTGAAAAAAGTATCGCCGTCCCGTAAATTACTGCAGGGCATAAGTTTAAGAACAACATCCCACCGTTGCAATCGAGTATGCCGCTGTTTTGAAGCGGATTGGCGTTCATCCTTAAGTTTTCACTATCTGGTAACGATGCTTGAAATGGGAGATTCTTTCCGAATAATCGCAATCGACACCTCGTCTAGATCCGTTTCAGTCGCGGTATTGGATGGTGAAAAGGTGCTGTTTGAGTTGGATTCTCAAGATTTTCTGAAGCAGATCCCCCGAGATGAAGTAGGGGAATCCCTTTCGGCGGGAAACGCTGGCTCTGGGGACAAGCTTCCGTTCGGATACGTGAAGAAGCGGTCCAAACGCGGATCCAAAACATCTCGAGTTTTTGCGCCTGGTGCTTCGATTTTGCTGGCTCCGATGATCCAAAAGGTTCTTCGTGAATCCGAAATGAAGATCCAAGATTTCGAATTGGTCGCGATCTCGGTCGGCCCGGGCATGTTCACAGGCTTACGCGTTGGGGTAGTTACGGCGAAATCGCTGGCCTACTCGATTGGTGCTGACTTGATCGGCGTGAACACGTTAGAGGTCATCGCTGGACAAACGGCGTGCACGCTCGGATTGGAGCCAAACGGTATTCCTGAAGACTGCGTCATCAAACCCGTACTCAACGCTCAGCGGAAACAATTGTTTAGCGGATCGTTTAAGTTCGATGCTACCCAGCCTTTTGATTGGAAACTCAATCAATTAGCCCCCGATGAAATCTTGGCACGAAACGAATGGATTGAAAATCTTCGACCCGCGGACGTTGTCTGTGGGCCTGGTTTAGAGCCTATTTTGGATCAGTTAAAAATGGACCAACCAGAGGTAACGGTAGCACCGAAGGAAGACTGGGATTGTTCAGCCACATCTGTCGGAAGGCTTGCGTACAGCCAGTACAAGGCAGGAAAAAGAGACGACCTTTGGAAACTTGAGCCAGTCTATTTTCGGCCTAGTGCAGCTGAAGAAGTCCGATCTTCAAAACTGAAAAACACCATGCCGCAATAGACCTGGCAAGCGGAACTCTTGCTACTTTCGCATGAATTTCGCATGAACTAGGGCTTGAACGAAATGTTGGTGCCTATTGTGTTGGAATTTTAAGTTCCCGATTTTCTCAAAAATATCCAGATTCATTTGGCAGTGAACAGCGCGGCTTGGCTGACAAATTGACAATGAATTTTTGGCGGTGTTTGGGTTCGCAATTTCGATTTCTTGGGCAGTACGGCAACGCGAGTGTTTACGTTTGGCCCTTGAAAAACCGATGAAAACGCTTGGTATAGTGAGTTTGGGTATTGTTAGGCTGTTAGTAGTCCTCAACGAGAGCGCTGGTTGTGAGCTCAATGGCACGCTGTTTGCAAATGAGGGAATTGTCTGAGTGTCTGCCGTTTTGTGGCGTGTGCGCATGCTGCAGCTGACATTCGTTTCTGAGTCAATTCGTGAGCCGTCATGAACCATCGATTCGAAAATTTTGATTCCAGAAGTTTTGGCAACACAAGTCACAGTTCGGACAGTTCTGATTTTGGGGAGCTTAGCAAGGTTGGAAGCATTTCAGACGTCGCCCCTGGCACGCTGTTAGTTGCTTCACCGGCACTTGGGCGATCTCCGTTTCAGAGAACGGTCGTTTTCGTGATGCAAAATAATCAAGAAGGTACATTCGGCGTTGTCTTGAATCGCCCCGCCGATGACCACATCAAATTCGCTTGGCAGCAACTGACGGGCAGCGAATCGGGAGACCGATTCATTATGCAAGGTGGACCAATCGGTGGTCCCGTTTTTGCGCTTCATCGAGAAGCCCAACTTGCTGAATTGGAAATGCCCGGCGGCATTTTTGTCTCAGCAGCGAGCGAAAAATTTCAGCAGTTGGTGGAAAACGATGACTCGACGTACCGAATCGTTTTCGGTGTTTCGGGTTGGAAGCGTGGTCAACTGAACGACGAAATTGAGGAAGGGCTGTGGTTTGCGATCGACGGAAATGCTGATCGTGTTTTTGATGACCCGACTTGGATGTGGGAAAAATCAATTCGTAAGTATGGCCAGCAGTTGCTGTGCGATGTCATCGGAGTCGATGGACTGCCAGAGAGTCCGCTTTCGAATTAATTCGGGCTGTTAAGTTTTTCGGGTAGTCCCTGCCTTGATGATGCATCACGAATGACATGCATTCCTATAACGTTCTCTTGTAGAAGCTTGAGGTGTGCGAAGCCGACACTCGGCTCACCGTTCACGATGACTCAGCCGTTGGGGGAGTTTTGAGGCTGGGCTTGGTTACTTTGGAAAATAAATGGATCTGGGAAAGCAACTCGCGAACGTCCAGTTTTTGCTTTTAGCTGCGATTTTTGACGGCCAATCGAACAGCCGTGGCAATAGAACGTAATCAAATTGTGGGGAGGCACTGCTGTTTAATGCCGTGTTTATTCCTATAATTCATCATTCAATATTCGGGTGAATTTTACCTAACCAATTTTGTCGAAGACTCGGAGATTTCCATGCAGATCAAATCACCACTCAATTTACTTTTCGCAGGTCTGGCGATCTGTTTGTTTGCGGCAACAGGATGCGATGACAGCGGCACTACCAAGGCTGGCTCGGGTTCTACTTCTACTCATGAGGACGACCACGGTCATTCTCATGATGGAGATGACGCTCACGATCACGAAGAGCACGATCACCCAGACCACGGGCCTTACGGTGGCCACATTTTCCCAATTGATTCTGACGAATACCAGGGCGAATGGAAAAAGTACAAAGACAACGATGTCATTCGAATGTACATTTTGAACAGCGACAAAAAACCCAAGGCCGTCGCTCTTAACGTTGATAGTTTCGTCGTAATCCCACAAGCTGGAAGTGGGGACGAGAAATTTGAGCTAGAAGCCGAAAAACCAGATGAAAATGGAGCGGCAAGCGTTTTCATGCTAGAAGACAAAGCACTTTCGATGGCGATTCCGCTTGGTGTCGACATCGAGATCAAGGTCGGTGACAAAGTGATCAAGGGCCAAATTAAGGCTCACAAGCCTCTGGACCACTAAGCCAAACTTTGACGGACTTATTGAATCGAGATTGTGTGCAGGCGTTTGCGAAAACGCCTGCTTTTTTATTTTCCACTGCAATTGGCCTATAAGTTCATCCCGAGGAGCTAGTAATTTTCGCATTTTGCGATATTTTTTAATTAAACTAGATACTATCCGAGTCGTAGAACCCTCCGAATCCCGATCCCACCTCTCTAATCATTCGATGCCGCAAATTTCCGTATTGATGACCGTGTTCAATGGTATGCCTTACCTCAAGGATTCCATTCAATCCGTATTGAATCAATCACATACTGATTTCCAATTTGTAATCGTTGATGATGGGTCAACCGACGCCACGGTTGCTTACCTTGATTCGTTGAATGACCCGCGCGTCACGATCTGTCGTCAGTCAAACCAAGGTACTGCAGCGGCAGCCAATCAGGGTTTGAAATTAATCGACACCGATTTCGTTGCACGCATGGATGCCGATGATGTTGCAATGCCTGATCGGCTGGAGAAGCAATTGGCTTTCATGCTCAATCATCCAGCCGTTGGGATCGTCGGTTCCCAAGTCGCACCGATCGGCGAATCGGGTGTCGGCAAAAGTCTAAATCTTCCGCAGACTCACGAATCTATTTTTGAAACGATGATGGCCGGCCGACACGGATTGGCTCACAGTTCGATCATGATTCGAACAAGCGTGCTAAAACAGCTGGGCGGATACTGGCAGCTTCCGCTAATTGACGACTGGGACATGATGTTGCGAATGGGAGAGAATTCTGAGCTGGCGAATTTGCCCGACGTGCTTTTAAATTATCGAGTCCATTCTGGAAGCCTTAACGGTTCGTCCATGTGGCGGATGCACCGCCATATTAGTTTTGCAATCGACCGAGCCAAGCGAAGGCAGAATGGCGAGACGGAAATCTCGTTCAAAGATTTTGAGGATTCGCTTTCAAATCGACCATTGCGACATCGGCTTGCAGAGAAAATGCATGTCTTTGCGATGACGCACTATCGCCTGGCAGTTGCCGATATTCATGGTGGAAGAAAAATCAAGGGATATGCTCGTTTGGTGTGGTCAGCCATTTGTTCACCTTCGCGAACGATTCACCGCATTGGCAGAATCTTTAAATCCAAAACGAATTCAAGCTCAAATGAATCGTTGAAGCGAACCATCGCGTCGAATTCTGCTTAGTCGTTTTTGCTCGACATTGTGCTTTTAAATTTCGCCTCAATGATTCGCCGCATTTTTTCCCGCATTTCTCGCCTTAACGATTCGGCTTGTTTTATTGTTCAGTCTCTCTGGCTTATCAAATAAAGACCAAAACCACGTCTATTACCAAGCCGCAGGCGATTAGGCCACTGAGTTCTCTTCGCCCGGTCGCTCCAATTCTGCTAAGCCGATTCAAACCAAGCAGAAACCCGGCGTTAAATTTGGCAGACAGTCAGCGCGTAGCCGAAAATAATCTTGTTTCTTTGTTCATAGAGTATTAAACTTATTGAGACTGGCGGAAGCACTTTTGGGGTTTTCGCTGCATTTACCAAGCCCTCCGTCTCAATAAGCAGTTTTATGTCGGCTGATTCCGAATTAAGTTCGCTTCCACCCGTTCAGGTTGCTTTGACTCCACAGCAGCGATTCAACGACTATCTTCAAAGTCGAGGAATGCGCAACACGGAGCAACGACGGAGCGTGCTCGATTGCGTTTACCAGCAACACGACCACTTTGATGCTGACCAGTTGCTTGAGCGATTACCAGCAAAAGGCAAGCCTGGTTACGTTAGTCGCCCGACCGTTTACCGGACACTGGGTGAGTTTTGTGATGCGGGGCTACTTCGAAAATTCGTGCTGGACGGACGAAGCGTCTACGAGCATGACTACGGCTACCCTCAGCACGATCATTTCTACTGCAGCAAGTGTGAAAAGCTAATTGAATTTCAAAGCGAAGAACTACTTAAGATTCGCGATGAGGTAGCCTCGGCTCACAATTTTCAAGTCCGTACCCATCGCCTGATTATCACCGGCGTGTGCGAGAACTGTCGCAAAGGTCATCGACGCGTGCGCCGAAAAGTCGATTTGATTTAAAGTTCGCCAAGTCCTGATGGTTCAATTTGGACCACCGGTTTCAATTCATAGGCTTGCTTCTATTTTGATCGGCGATGAATTGCAAATCGAAAGGCCGATGTGCCCCAAAATTTCTAGGCTGAACATCACATTACGTAGAACCCTGCTCTTTCTTTCGATCGCGTCGTAGCAGCGAGTTACAAAATCCCACCGGGCGTGTAAGCGGCGGCGTCTGGATTTTGTTTCACGTACTCATTGACTTGGGCAACAAACTGATCCACTTGAGTTTTCGCAGCCCCAACATTGTCGCGGCCTTGTTGAAGAATCGTTTGAAGTTGTGATTCATCAAGCGACAACCGATCGTCGTCACTTAGCCGCCGAAGTAAATCGTTTTCGTTGACTTTGCCTTCTCGCAAATCTCTCACTGTCGCAACGGCGTGTTCTTTGATCGCATGGTGAGCCGTTTCGCGACCGACGCCCGCTTTGACTGCTTCCATCATGATCGTCGTCGTCAAAAGGAAAGGCAGGTAGTGATTGTTTTCCGATTCGATTACTGCGGGGTAGGCATCCATCTGGCCAAGGATTGTCAAGAAAGTTTCAAACAAACCGTCGGTTGCAAAAAACGCGTCGGGCAACATGACCCTTCGGACAACACTGCAGGATACGTCGCCTTCATTCCATTGGTCTCCTGCTAGACCGCTGGCCATTGTTTGATAGCCTTTGAGGATCGTGTGGAAGCCGTTAATACGTTCGCTGGATCGAGAGTTCATTTTGTGCGGCATCGCGCTGGAACCCGTTTGGCCTTTTGCAAATCCTTCGCTGGCAGTTTCATGGCCAGCCATCAAACGAAGCGTGCGGCAGAACGAAGATGGACCACTGGCTAGTTCTACCAGCACGCTGACCGTTCGCAGGTCCAAGCTGCGCGGATAAACTTGTCCCACGTTTTTGAAGTTTTTAGGGATGCCAAGGTGTTCAACGATCAAGGACTCCAGTTGGTTGATCTTGTCGACGTCGCCATCGAATAAGCTTAGTTGATCCATCTGGGTTCCAACGGCGCCTTTGAGACCACGAACGGGATAGTTCGCCAACAGTGATTCAATCGAGTTCAACCCACAAAGTAACTCCTCTCCAAACATCGCCAGTCGTTTACCAAACGTCGTTGGTTGGGCCGCCACGTTGTGCGTTCGCGCGGTGATGAATAGTTCTCGCCATTGTGTCGCCCGTTGGCTGATTTGGGCCAGCGTTGCGATGGTTCGATCGCGAACCAGTTCAAGCGAACGATAGACCTGTAACTGCTCAACGTTTTCGGTAAGGTCGCGCGAGGTCATGCCTTTATGGATGTGTTCGTGTCCGGCAAGTTCGCAGAACTCCTCGATTCTTGCCTTCACATCGTGACGCGTGATTCTCTCTCGCTCCATGATTGAAGGCAGGTCGACTTTGTCGATGACGGATTCGTAGCTATCAATCGCTTCCTGCGGTATGTCCAGCCCCAATTGTTTCTGGGCTTTCATGACTGCGATCCAAAGTTCCCTTTCGAGGATTACACGGCCTTCGGATGACCAAATGGCTTGCATGGCGGGGGACGCGTAACGTTGAGCTAGAATGTTTGGGATCATCGAGATGAAGTTTGGTTGAGTGGTGAGAATTTCAAAATCGCATTCTAACTTTGGATCACATCGGCGCAAGGTTAGGTGTCAAGATTGAATCGAGTTAACGACGGGCAGAGTCATTGTTTCCGTGTGGTGGTTGTGAATCTTGTCGATGAGGATGGAAGAAATTCATCCCACAAATGGTTTACCTGGAATAGCACCTCTGTGCAGCAGGCCGAAACTGAAGTCCGAGTTTGAATTTGGCAAAAAATAAATGCTGACTGACGATGTGGTTAGCATGCTCCAGCAGCAAAACAGGTGGCTTGAGGAGATTTTTGTTTGAGGAAAGAAAATACGGATTTCCGACGAATCACATTTGTGCACAAAATTCAAATTCAAGATTTGTTGAAATGAGAATTCTTCTGAGTCCCGATTCCCGCAACGACGTGATACGATTCTCACCGAACTCTAAAATAAGTTTGAAAGCTCGTTAGGGGAAAACCTTATAAAACGTGGGTAAACTCAGCTGCACGCTGTGTTTGTTAAAGTTAACACTTTACGTGAAAGCCAAATGTTCAGTACGATAACCTGTTGAGAGCAATGGTGAAACGCCCGGTTAATCCGGTCTGTGAAGCTGTATCGATTAGCTGATTTGGTTTCGTTGTCCGTCACGAATTGGTCGATAAATTTTGAGTGCGGCCAAGAACCCGGAACGTCGTATCCGTGAATTTGGACGAGAGATCATCGCCTTAAGGAGAGTTCTGTGGTCAAACGTTTACTCGTTGTCCTATTGAGTGTTAGTTGTGGAATCGCGTGCTCGTTTGGTCCCATGACCGTTCAAGCGCAAGCCACCAAGACGGCTGAAACAGCCAAAACAACTGGTGAGAAATCCGCAGAACCGGCCACGAAATTGGCCAACCAAAAAATAGGAACCGCCAAAGACGCCGTTGCTGCCGCTGACGACAAGAAAAAGGCAATCCGAGTGCCTGCCGAGATGTTGCTGCCTGCTAACACTCGAGCTTTCTTTTCAGTTCCAGATGCGAAGAAACTCGAAGCGCGATTTGACGCGACTGAGTTTGCAAAATTGATCAAAGATCCTTCGATCAAACCGTTCTTTGACAGTTTCGAAACGCAGATGAAAGATTGGTTGAACGCACAGAACGTTCGACTTGGAATCGATATTGATGATCTGCACGGTGTCCACTCAGGCGAAATTTGTCTTGCTGGCGTTTTGCCAGATTTAAAGGGCGATCGAGTTGCGACAGGTGCTCACGGCATGGTGTTCCTCGTCGATGTTTCTGATTCGCTAGACGAAGCCAAAAAACTGCTTGTGAAGATCAACAAAAATCTCGCCAAAAAAGGAGCAGAGCAGAAAAAATTTGAAATCAACGGTTTGGTTGCGACCAAATCGATCATGAAGAACAAAGAACGTATTCGAACGACGCAAACCAACTACCAGATCATTTGCAATGGTTGGTTGTTGGTGTCTGACAACGATGCAATCTTCCGTGAGGTTTTGAAACGCGTGGCCTCTCCCAAGAAAATTATGGTTGAGGAAACGCTTGCCAAGAAACGATCATTCGTTGCCATTCAAGAGCGTGCGAAATTCAAAGATCACGAATCTCAAATTCGCTGGTACGTCGATCCATTCGGCTACATACAATTGGCTCAATTGCTCGAAGACGAAAGTCTCGGCACACGTAAGCAGCGTGACAACTGGGCTGGGTTGCTGAAAGGACAAGGGTTCGATTCTTTCCAAGGCATGGGCGGAAACATTGCTGTGGCGACTGGCGAGCACGAGATTCTTCACCGGACATTTACATACGCTCCGAAACGACCTTCTGCGAAAAACGGAACGCGGATTTTTGAACTGTTTGACTTTAACACTGGTGCTGAGTCGATGGACCCGCCAAGTTGGGTTCCAGCGGATTGTTCGGCCTATGTGGTTGCTAACTGGGAGTTTACAAAGGCCCTCGGCAGCGTGCACTATCTCTACGATGCGTTCATCGGCGAGGAAGGCAGTTTCAAACGAATGCTCAGCGATTTCAAAGTCGACCCTGACATGAGCCTCGACATCGAGAAACTTGTTGGAATGATTGACAATCGGTTCACGGTTGCTTCAGCTGTTGCGACACCAATCACTGAGAGAAGTGAACAGATTGCGATTGGGTTTCCAATCAAGCCAGGTGGCGATCCAAAGTTTGTGTTCGATAGTTTCAAACGTGCGACCTCGGCAACGTCTGAGGTGTTTGACCTTGGTAAATACAAAGTTATCATGCTGGATTCAACGAAGGAAATCGTTGAAGAAAAAGACGACTGGGATTTCCCGGATGATGAAATCGACGATGAAGAAGACGAAGAGCGAGAATTTAGCTTATTCGAAAAGAAGTTCATCGTTGTTGCCAAAGGTCACCTGCTTATTACCAACAACAAAGATTTCCTTCGCAAGATTTTGAGTCAGAAGGTCTCGGGATTGGACAAAACTCCTGACTACATTCAGGTTTACCAGTCGTTGGACAAAATCACGGATATAAAGAAAGTCAAATGGCGTCAGATGGGACGAATCGATCACTCACTCGAAGCAAACTATGAAATGCTTCGTCGTGGCGAGATGGGAAAATCTCAAACAGTGATTGCTCGGGTGATGAACGAGATTTTTGCTAAAAAGCAAGCCGATGATTTGGCTGCCGGCAAGGAAGCGGATCCAGAGGCAATTCGGAAGCAAAAACTCGACGGTTCCAAGCTTCCAGCAGACTATCGCAAGTCAGTCGCTCCTTACTTTGGTCCAATGGGCTGGGCGTTAGAGGTCGAAGATGAGGGCTGGCGCGTCACAGGGTGTATCCTAAAAAAAAAGGGAATGACTGAGGTCGTTAGAAAGATCGGCGACGAAACAGACAACGCAAAAAAACGATAGTGAAGACAGACGAATAAAGAACCGCTAAGGATGAGACCGAGTGCTGGTCGGATTGTTTGCCAACGCTTGATGGCTAGTAAAACCGGCAGGAGCAATAGGGCTCACCGTTCGAATTCTTACATCGCCATGATTGGTAGGATGGACATTCTTGTCCGTCTTGGAAG
>JBGCDK010000053.1:0-20708 GCA_045105295.1 Mariniblastus sp. | reverse complement strand
ACCGGCGACGCAGAACATCAGTACTGGTATCGCACCTGGCATCGACGAATACTACATGCCAATGGAGTCAGCCCCTACCGACGGAATCATTCCTCTCAACGATGGTGTGATCCCAATGGACGGAAACATCCCGATGGAAGGTGGCTATCAAATGGATGGAAGCATTCCAATGAATGGCCCAGTGACGACTCCGTATTATCAAAATCAGGGAACTCCGCGATCGCCAACACCGGCAATTCAAGGATCGACAACACGTAACGCACCGCCTGTTTCGAACGTTCAGCAAGTCGCTTACGTCGAAGAGATTCCGGCTCAGCAAACGTTGCGACAAGCCACAGGCCCTGTTGTCGAAAGTCAACCGATAACGAAACCAGCGTACCAACCAGTTGCCGTTCGCAAATCACCCAAAACTAGAACGAGAGCACGGTCGACAGGGTCGCAAGCGAATACAACTGCGAACGCACGCTCGACAACACAATCACCAAAGCGAGACAGATCACCACGACCAGTCAAACGCTTACAAGCTTCGACAAACCCAGTGAGATCGGCCGCAGCACAACAGGCGACTGCCACGCCGACCAGCAGTCCGCAGACAAAAGCTGTACTGCGAACCGGAAATATGTCTTGGGAGAAAATGGGGCTTGATCGCCCGAAATCGTCCGAGCCAAAAACAACAGCGAAAATCAAATTCAACTAAGTCGTTTCCATCAGAAATCAATGACCAATCGTTTTTGATTTCCTCGAACAACACCGACAAACCAATTGGGCCTCACCAACCAAGGTCACCGTTATGAAGAACTGGATCACATTAATATTCCTCACTGTTGCAACAGTTGGCCTCGCCGGCTGCAGCATGTGTTGTGGCCCTTACGATTACGACTATCCAGCTTTCGGAGGCGTAAACCCTCGGGTCGATCAACGCCATGGGCGGCTGGGTTCTGTTTTCTCTGATCCTAACGCAATGATCATGGGAGACAGTGCCGATTCGAATTTGGCTGCACCACCTGAACGGAAAACGTCCAGCCCTGATGAGACTGATGAAGAAAACGATGCAGAAGAGGACCTCAGGAAACTGGAACGCGAGCTAGAGGCCGAGCGTAATAATGGCGGTACTGACGAAGGCATGGAACCGCTTCCTGCTCCCGACGATGTCACCGATCCCAATGCGGAAAACGGGACGGCTTCGCGACTGTGGAGAAACCGACCGCTGCGTTCAAAGCAAACCTGGCGTTAATTCTTGGTTTGATCAATCAGTGAAAGCCTATCCGAACACAAGCGAGCACTGGCATTTACGGCGCAAGCAAACGGCGTAAGCTTACGGCGAAAGCATACGGTTTAAGCATACGGTGTAAGCAAAAACGCTAATGTCGCGCCCTGCCTGATCGTAAAACTCACCAAATCCATCGAGCCAATGATGGCCAGCCACAAAACATCGCTTCTCGATACGTGACATTTGAAAATTCCTCACGTTGGTTTCAAATCGGTTAGACTACTCGGTCAACCGACCACTCGATTTGAATCCAAAGGTTTCGACATGCGATCCGTATGCTCATTTGCTGTTTTGGCATTAGCCGCTCTTGGGACGCTTACCCAACATTCTTCTGCGGACCAGCCGAACATTCTTTTCATTGCCATCGATGACCAGAACGACTGGATCGGCTGTCTCGAAGGCCACCCCGATGTCAAAACGCCTAACATCGACGCACTGGCGGCTCGCGGGACTTTGTTCTCGAACGCCCACTGCCAATCACCGCTTTGCAATCCGTCGCGAACGAGCCTAATGACAGGGCTCCGCCCTTCGTCCACTGGCATCTATGGATTGGCTCCTTGGATTAAAACGCTACCGGAATTTAAAAACCACGTCACTCTACCGCAATACCTTTCCAAACATGGCTACCGCACTTACACGGGCGGGAAAATTTATCACGGTGGAAACGGCCGCAAAAAAAACGACTCCGAATTCGATGTAATCGGCCAACGTTCGGGCGTTGGAGTTAAACCACCCAAGAAACTCGTCGACACCCCATCGCCTCATCCGCTAGTTGACTGGGGCGTGTTTCCACACAAGGACGAAGACAAAGGAGATTGGAAAGTCGCCGACTGGGCAGTCAAGACACTTGAAGGAGAGATCGCCGACAATCCCGACCAACCCTTTTTCCTCTCGGTCGGTTTTTTTCTCCCGCACGTCCCCTGCTATGCGACACAGAAGTGGTTTGATCTTTACCCGGAAGACAAATTGACACTACCGCCGATTCTCGAAAACGATCGTGCGGACACGCCGAGATTCTCGTGGTACCTCCATTGGAAACTCCCAGAACCACGTTTGAAATTCCTCAACGAATCAGAACAACTCCTCAATGCAACGCGTTCCTATTTGGCGTGCACCAGTTTCGTCGACAGCCAAATCGCTCGCGTGCTGGATGCACTTGAGAATTCGGGAAAGGCCGAAAACACCATCATCGTGCTTTGGTCGGACCACGGTTACCACTTGGGCGAAAAGGAAATCACTGGCAAAAACACGCTTTGGGAGGAATCAACTCGAGTACCTTTAATCTTTGCTGGTCCTGGCGTGACACCAAAATCAAATTGCAAACAACCGGCTGAATTGCTCGACATCTACCCGACGTTGCTTGATCTCTGCAGACTTCCCAAAAACGAAAAACTGGAAGGGCTCAGTCTCCTGCCACAACTCAAAGACGCCAACACAAATCGTGATCGACCTGCGATCACGACTCACAATCACGACAACCATTCCGTACGTTCACAGCGGTACCGTTACATTTGCTACGCCGATGGTTCGGAAGAGTTTTACGATCTAAAAGAAGATCCTAACGAGTGGCGAAATATGGCGAATTTGGATTCCGTGGAGATCCAAGAACTGAAAGCCAAACACAAGAGCTACCTACCGACAGAGAACCGCAAACCCGCTCCAGGAAGCCAACATCGAATCCTGACCTACGAATCGGGCAAGGTGACATGGGAGGGCGAAGTGATAAAGCCCGATGCAAAAATCCCCGAGCATGAAGAGTGAACACGGTCGCTAGGTTGGACACTCCTGTCCGACAGCTAAAACTTCCGACCAGTGAAATTTTCGAAAAGTGTTTTTTTTACTGCCGAACTTTCAAACGGTTGGATTGACCGAAACTCAGTTTTGATTAACTAAGGTCGGTCTTTCTTCGCCTGTGACCTCGATTAGTTTTTGACGAAACGCTTCGGCTAGGACCTGCATCGTTTGCACATCCAATTGTTCCGACCGAGCGTCGGGACCGTGGCCAAGTGAACTTAAAACTTCATCCACATGCGGTTTTTCCAATTGGTTTTTGAAAGCACTGACGGCGACGCTTCGCATGAATTTTCGGCGGTGAAAAAACATGGCTCGGACAAACGCGTAAAAGAAATCGAGATCGGCAATCGCCGCTCGTTTTTCAGGTCGATGCTCTATGTGAATGATCGCCGAATCGACTTTGGGACGAGGCCAGAAAACTTTGGGCGACATGATCCGCACGATTTCAACATCACAAATGCTTTGCACCCAAATACTGAGTGCACCGTAGTCTTTCGACCCAGGCGCGGCGACCAAACGATCGCCTAATTCTTTTTGAATGGTCACCGTCATCGTTGCGGGAACAATTTCACTCCGAAGCAGGTTCGAAATAATGGGTGTCGCAACGTTGTAGGGCAGGTTGGCAGCGAGTTTGAAAACAAGGTTCGGTGCAGCAGCCATGTGACGTTTGACAGCGGCGATCACTTCAGGAGCGAATTGATTTTTGTTTTTCAAGCAGTCCTGTTTTAGCATCTCGATATTCTCAAACGGCTCAAGCTCTTCTGATGCCATTTGGTGGAGATACTGATCAATCTCAACCGTGATCACGCTGGCGGCTTCTTGGGCAAACAAACCTGTCAGCGACCCCATTCCCGTCCCGATCTCCAGCACGACATCGTTCTTATTGAGTTTCGCACTTCGAGCCAGCAAATTCAGGAGGTTCAAATCGATGAGAAAGTTTTGGCCATGCCGCTTGTTGGGGTTCAGGCCGACTTCTTCAAATCGGCGCGAAAGGTAAGACACAGTTTGGCGATTGACTTTGGTCATTGAGTTACGATCCACTTCGGTCCATCTGCTGCTGGACGTACTTAGCCAACAAATCAGTTTCGATATTTACCTGATCGCCGATGGCACGTTGCCCCAGCGTCGTAACGTTTAGTGTATGCGGGATCAAGGCGACGCTGAACCGCTCTTTTTCTACATTGACCAAAGTTAAGCTAATTCCGTCGACCGTGATCGAGCCCTTGGAAGCCATCTGGCGGGTCAGATCGGATGGAACCTTGAACCAAAACTCTGCCCATTGGCCGTCTTCGTTCCGCTCGTCAACCAACCCGATGGCGTCCACATGCCCCGAAACATAGTGCCCACCCATCCGATCACCAGCTTTCAAGGCTCTCTCGAGATTAACAGGAGATCCAGTTTTCAGTTGCCCAAGATTCGTCCGGCTGAGCGTTTCCGTTCCGGCTTGGAAGGTCAAAACCTCGCCGTCGATCGCCACCACGGTCAGGCAGCAACCGTTAATCGCGACGCTGTCTCCAATCGTGGCGTCGGCGGAAACAATGGCCGCGCGGACCGCGATGTCGGCAGTTCCAGCAGATTCTGAAACGGATTGAATAGAGCCTTTTTCTTCAACTAGGCCAGTGAACAACGTTGGACCTCAGATCTCAATTAAACGTGTGCGAATCATCAGGCTGCTAATAGAAGTGATGAAAGTCGTTTTTTCAATGTCCGATCTTCAAGCGAACGTTTTGTACAGCTGTTATTCGTTGTGCTACACCGCTTTCAACTGAATCGCGATTTTGTCGCTGGCGATCAAGTCAGCTATATTGGCGGAATTGCCACACGTCTCTGCCGGAAAACCCAATGCAAAAATTAAGACAATTTTCAATCTACGCCGTCGCCATCACGATGGTGGTTTACCTTGCTTCCACAGCTCATGCAAAATTGGACAACGGACCCAATGGCGAATCCAAAGCAACGGTGAAAGTAACTTCGAACGAGAATACGAATTCAGACAAATCAAAGCCAAACTTCATCATCATTTTTACAGACGATCAAGGCTATAACGACCTCGGTTGTTTTGGTTCGAAAAAGATCAAGACGCCCAACATCGACCAATTGGCAACCGAAGGCCGAAAGTTCACCAGCTTTTACGTGCCATGTTCCGTGTGCTCACCATCTCGGGCCGCACTGCTGACGGGTTGTTACCCAAAACGCGTGGGCATGCATCGTCATGTTTTGTTCCCAAAGTCAGACTACGGATTAAATCCGGAAGAACACACGATCGCCGATCACTTGAAAGCCAACGGTTACGCCACGGCTTGTATTGGCAAATGGCATTTGGGACACCACCCAGAATTGCTTCCGCGCAAGCAGGGATTCGATTCATATTTTGGAATACCTTATTCCAACGACATGAACCATCCCGACAACAAACGCAAAGGTGAAAGAATCCCAAGCGATGAACTTTGGGCGGACCAAGCAACTGCGATCACGTACTGGAACACACCACTGGTTTCTAACGAAGAGATTATCGAACTTCCGGTTGACCAGCGAACCATCACTCGCCGTTACACCGACAAAGCTATCGAGTTCATCACGGCCAACAAAGAGAAGCCATTCTTCCTCTACCTGCCGCATTCGATGCCACACATTCCGCTGTACGTTCCAGATGACGTTTACGATGCCGATCCGCAAAACGCGTACACCTGCGTGATTGAACACATCGACGCAGAAGTCGGAAGGCTCACAAAAACGGTTCGAGATCTTGGTCTGGCAGACAACACTTACATCATTTACACGACCGACAACGGGCCTTGGCTTCAATTCAGAAATCACGGCGGCAGCGCGGGTCCACTTCGTAGCGGCAAAGGCACGACGTTTGAGGGAGGTCAACGCGTGCCATGCGTGATGTGGGCTCCCGGAAGAATTCCTGCGGGGACCAGCACCGACGCGTTCACCTCGACGATGGACTTGCTGCCGACAATTGCCGCAATCACAGGTACAAAGTTGCCCGCTCAAAAAATTGATGGTTTCGACATTACAACAGCGTTGACGACCGACGAAACACCTCGCGATGAGTTGATCTATTACTCGTCGCGTGGTGACTTAAACGGGATACGATTGGGAGATTGGAAGTACCTTGAGATTACGAAAAAGAACAAGAAAAAACAGACTTCGAAAACGGATACTTACTTGTTCAACCTCAGCCAAGACATTGGCGAGAAGAACAATCTTCTTGAATCCAACCCTGAACAAGCCGCCAAACTAAAAGCTCGAATGTTAGAGTTCGATTCGGAAGTGACGACCAACGCGAGAAAGGTAAGGCGGATTCCGAATAAAGAGAAATAGTCAACAGAGAATGATCAAGGATCGCCAGATCGAGAATCGCTGGCCAAATGCAAAATCAAAAAAAAGCATCGCTCGAGAACGAGCGATGCTTGTAAAAAGTAATCAAATGAATGGGGTGAACGAGTTGCTGTCATGCTTACTCGGCCATTTCGAAATCTGCTGATTCGAATTCCACTTCGCTTAGCTCTTCGACGTATTCGACGAATCTCCTTTTGTTTTGTTGATGTCGAACATTGGATGCGGAACGGCTGCGATCAATTTCATGTTTTACGGCTTGCTCCATTTTCCGTATCGCGTTGACTACGCATTCGTGAATGGTCTCACCAGTGGCCGCGACGTGAACTCGTCGGCGGGGAAACAGAGAGACGTCGATCCGACAGCTTCCAATAAATTCGGAATTTCCCTTTGAGTCATCGTCGAGCCTCACAGAAACCTGCTTGATTCGGGACGCTAGTCGTTCGAGGGCAGAATGAACTGTATTTTCAACAAACCGCTGGGTGCGTTGTTTATTTTCAACGTTCTTTGTCTTGACTTCAATTTTCAATGCAAAACTCCTTCTCGCTGACGCGATATTCGAAAAGTGCTTGTGACTTATCGAAACTCTATGTCGATTATCCAAATGAGGCAGGATAATTTTCAAAAGTCTAAGAAAAACGCCTTTCAATTGGCCTCTGTGAACAGGACATTTTCGCCCTAAACGCTCCACCAACGCGTCACATTGAACCTGCCCTAAGCAGCGAGAAACAATATTTTCGAAAACGCATCTCATGGCAGAAATAGAAAATGTATGACCTGCTCAGAAATGGTGAGTCGAACGAAGCTCCTACATAATGGATCTTGTTGAGGCCCCTGAAGCGAGAGTGCAATTCAGGATCATTAATTAGATCTACTAAAAAGCGAATCGCTCCTCGGAGAAATCACTGGCCGCGGGAGCGTCCAGCACACGAAGGGAATCGCTGGCACGGAGAAATCACTAGCAACGCGTTGTCCGCTAATAAAACCAACATCTGCAACACTAAACCCAACCAAGGGTGCCCTGAAGCCTGTTTCAACCCGAGTTCAAAAACCCCTTTCGAAAACCGCACACTTTTATCACAATGGTCGACGTAGTCACCAAAGACCAAAAATTGAAAAACGAAAACGAGATAACCATGGACAATATCGTAGAGATCAAAGGCCGCCAAATTCTTGATAGCCGCGGAAACCCAACCGTCGAAGTCGACGTCATTCTCGCCGACGGATCATTCGGCACCGCGGCCGTTCCGTCAGGAGCCAGCACCGGCGCTCACGAAGCTTGGGAAATGCGAGACGGTGACAAATCGGTTTACATGGGCAAGGGCGTCACGAAAGCCGTCGACAATATCAACGGTCCACTTGCCGACGCATTGATCGGCGTTGCAGGCACAGACCAATCGCTTGTTGATCAAACCATGATCGACCTTGACGGCACTGACAACAAATCAAACCTTGGCGCCAACTCAATTCTCGGAATCTCGTTGGCGACTGCCAAAGCCGCCGCGATCTACAGCAACCAACCGCTTTACCGCTACCTTGGCGGCGCGGCCGCAACATTGCTTCCTGCTCCGATGATGAACATCGTCAACGGTGGCGAGCACGCCGACAACTCAGTCGACGTGCAAGAGTTCATGGTCATGCCACTAGGGTTTGAGCGTTTCAGTGACGCTCTTCGATGTGGTTGCGAAATTTTCCACAACCTCAAAAAGGTTCTTCAAGACAAAGGCCTCAACACTGCCGTTGGAGACGAAGGCGGATTCGCTCCAGATCTTGGCAGCAACGTCGAAGCCCTTGACTTGATCATGGTTGCGATCGAAAAAGCCGGTTACAAACCTGGTGAGCAAGTTCAAATCGCACTCGATGTTGCGGCGACAGAATTTTACGACGAAGCCAAAGGCGTTTACAAAATCGACGGTGGCGAGCTTGATTCGGCTGGCATGGTTGACTTCCTTGTTGACTGGGCTGACAAGTACCCAATTTGCTCAATCGAAGATGGTTGCAGCGAAGACGATTGGGACGCTTGGAAGATGCTTACTGACAAGTGCGGTGACCGCGTTCAGTTGGTCGGTGATGACTTGTTCGTTACCAACACCACTCGATTGCAGCGCGGCATCGACGAAGGAATCGCAAACAGCATCTTGATCAAAGTAAATCAAATTGGAACTTTGACCGAAACGATTCGTGCCATCCAGTTGGCTCACCGCAATGACTACACAAGTATTTCAAGTCATCGTTCCGGTGAGACAGAAGATTCAACGATCGCCGATTTGGCTGTCGCGATGTGCACAGGCCAAATCAAAACTGGTTCTGCATCACGAAGCGACCGAATGGCCAAGTACAATCAGCTACTTCGCATCGAAGAGCAGCTCGGTGCGGGTGCAGTTTACGCTGGACCATTGTTCGGCAAAAAACTGAAACAAGTCGCTGCTGTTTAATTGAAAACGGCCAGCGGTCAACAATCGATTTCAGTTCTGAATTTTTAGTTAAACCAACTAAATGTCAGACAGTTCAATAGAAAACGCCGAGCAAAATTTGCTTGGCGTTTTTTTTGTTGATCAATGCGAAACTTGCGCAAAGTCCTTGGGTAGAATTAAATAATTAATATCGCGACAGAACATCAGCTAGTTTTTTTGTTGAAACTTTGATGCCCGACCGCAAACTTTTGTTTTCGCAAACCGTATAATTTCGCGGCATGAGCAAGGAAATCGCAGTGAAGCAATTCGCCCTTGTGCGTTTTCAAAAACACCACTTTTCAGACGGGACAGATCATGACGAGCTGGTTTACCGAGAATTCTATTTTCCCACTCATCACTGGCGTTCTATTGACCATCGTGCTGGTTGGACTGGCCTTCAGTTCACGCGAAAAAGTAATGCTCTACATCGCGATCGTCATCGCCTTGCTTACCGCCGGAGTTGTGACGTGTGAGCAGTTGATCGTGACGGATAAAGAAGAAGTCACCGATGTGATTTACCAGTTGGCCGATGCAGTCCAAGCCAATGATAAAGCTACCGTCATGAGTTTCGTCAGCGATTCACGCGAGGACACATTGTCAAAGGTCGACAATGAAATGCCGCGTTACGATTTTAACTCCTGTCGAATCATCGGTGTCAACCATTTTGTGCCCGAGGAGAGCGGTTCGCAAAAAACCGCTGAGATTTGTTTTGTCGTGACAGTCCGGGTCAACATTGACAACAACCCAACGGAAGCGTGGGGGCATCGGAAAATCACGTTACAAATGGAACAAGAATCCGATGGCAAATGGAAAATCACTGACTACTCTCACGAGGCTCCAAGCAGCGGTGCAACTCTTTAAATAGTTCGTTTACGCGAAATCGCAGGTAGGAACTTTGTCTCAGATCATCCGTTTGGAGCTAAGCCACGATTGAAAACTTGGTCGTGATTAAGCAACATGTCGTTTCATGATTGGCCTCATATCGCTGCGGGCCTCACTTAAACGTCTCGGCTGATTTCTTCAGCCATTTTGACAAAGGCCGCGGATCTATTTGTCCAGCCGAGCGTTTTGCCTGTGACTCTCAGTTCCTCTACCGTCTGGAAAACCTATTCTTTCACAGATATATTGGTTTTCGCGTATCCAAGCGACAACCAACTTTCAGAGAGCATAATGCCTGAGACATCCAATTCGATTGATTTAAACGACTACATCCGAGACGTTCAGGATTTCCCCAAACCAGGCATCGTCTTCAAAGACATCACGCCGCTGCTTGGAAGTTGCGCCGCTTTTGAAGCTTGCATTGACCAGTTCGCTGAAGAATACAAAGACAAAAAAATCGACGTCATTGCTGCCGCAGAGGCACGCGGTTTTCTGTTTGCCGCGCCACTGGCACTTCGTCTCGGGATTGGCATGGTTCCAATTCGCAAACCGGGAAAACTCCCTTTCAAGAAACACTCTTACAGTTACGAGCTGGAGTACGGAACGGACACCCTTGAAATGCATGTCGATGCAGTCAAAGAAGGACAAAATGTTCTCGTGATAGATGACTTGCTTGCCACCGGCGGAACGGTTCAAGCTTGTTGTGAGATGATCGAAGAGTGTAACGCTAACATTGTTGCCTGTGCGTTTTTGATTCACTTGCAGTTTCTCGACGGAGCTAAAAAGCTCGACAAGTACCCGGTATTTAGCTTGCTCAACTATTCTTAGAAGTTGGCGGATAAGGATCTTGAACAAAGCAGGTCATAGCGGCTGTACTTAACCTGCTACATTCGTCGAGGCAAAAGAAATTCAACTAGCCCCGAAAGTTCTAAATGTATCGATTTAGAATCGTTCTCGCCATCACGGCGATACTGTCGTTTCAATGCTTGGCCGCGAGTGCCGATAGTAATGGGTCTGTTTCGAAACCGAACATTGTCGTGATTCTCGCTGACGATCTTGGGTTTGGCGATGTCCAACCTAACAACCCTGAATCAAAAATCCCAACGCCGGCTTTTAATCAATTGGCAAAGCAAGGCGTTAGATTCACGGATGCCCATTCGGGTTCTGGCGTATGCACACCGACACGATATGGATTGGTCTGTGGCCGATACGCTTGGCGAACGCATTTAAAACGAGGCGTGCTGGGCGGGTATTCGAAACCGCTGATCAAGTCCGACCAACAAACGATCGCATCTGTGCTTTCGGAAGCTGGATACCAAACCTGCTGTGTAGGCAAATGGCACTTAGGTTTGGGTTGGCAGTGGAAAAAAGCTACGCCCGACAACATCAACTTCTTTGGCATCGCGGGCGAGAAAGGGATGGTCGACTATGAGAAACCTATCACCGACGGCCCCACGACTCATGGCTTTCACGAAAGCTATATCATTCCCGCGTCGTTGGACATGAGCCCCTACGTTTACATCAGGAATGATCGTGTGACGGCGATGCCCAATGAGGTAATCAAGGGAGCTCCTTTCCCAAAATTTTATCGCAAGGGCGAGACCGCTCCTGATTTTAAGCACGTCCAATGCCTAACCCATTTGCTTGGCCAGGCGACAAGTTTCATTGAACGAGAATCTAAAACTGACAAACCATTCTTTCTCTACTTTCCAATGCCTGCTCCTCACAAGCCAATCATTCCCGAGCAGAGATTTCAGGGAACGACGAAGCTTGGAACCTACGGAGACTTCGTTGCTCAAGTCGACTGGACCGTTGGTGAGATTTTGAAAAAGCTGGATGAAACGAAAATGGCAGACAACACTTTATTGCTCGTCACCAGCGACAACGGCTCATTCATGCATCGTTATGACTCAACTGACATCAAAGACCATCTCGACGACGAATCGATCCAAGGCTTCCGCCCTACTAACCACACCGCTAATGGAAAACTTCGAGGGACCAAAGCCGACGTCTGGGAAGCCGGTCATCGGGTCCCATTTTTTTGTCGACTTCCCAAACCTATCGATTCGAAACTAACCATTCCCGCAGGCGAAACGTGCGATCGAACGACGTGCTTGACGGACATTCTTGCAACGACGGCAAACGCCGCCGGTGCAAGTTTTGACTCTGAGAAATCGCCAGACAGTTTTTCTTTTCTTGGCGACATCTTGGCCGAGGGAGGTACGTCAGAGACCCGGCCGATGGTAATCAACCATTCATCCAGCGGTATGTTCGCGATTCGCGATGGTAAATGGAAACTTGTTCTCGGCAATGGTTCAGGTGGTCGACAAAAGCCAAAAGGTAAACCGTTCGGACGCCCTTACCACCTATTTGACCTAGACGCCGACATTGGTGAAACTGAAAATTTAATCGACAAACATTCTGAAATCAAAAAGAAACTGCTCGCTGAATTTGAAAGGATTGCAGCCGGCGATCAATTGCCTGTTAAAAAGAAGAGCAACAAGTAGTTATTTGACAAAGCTGAGAAACAACTTAACTTGATGTCGAATCAAGAACGCTCTTGTTCGCTATTTAGCGTCGGACCTACTTTCCGACCTTGAATTCGCTCCTTCGATACTTATACGCTTGGATCCGTAACATGCTAACCACGCCCCGCACACTCGCCGGTTTCGTTTTTTCCATCCTCGCGATTTGCACAACACTTGCTTTCGCACAAACAGCCCAAGAACGGGTGAACAAGCTCAAGGAACAAGCGAAGAAATCTTCCAGCTCGGAACAGCTTTGGTGTGAGTACGTCGGAACCGACGGACCTGGCAAGGGCAAACACATCGTACTAATTGCCGGCGATGACGAATACCGAAGCGAACAATGCTTGCCGATGCTTGGAAAGATTCTCGCGATGCGGCACGGTTTTAAGTGCACCGTTCTTTTCCCAATCGATCCAGCGGATGGCACGATCAAACCTGACCACCAAACCAACATCCCAGGCATGGAGCATCTCGACAGTGCGGACTTAATCATTATCGGTTTGCGTTTTCGTCACTTGCCAGATTCACAAATGAAACACTTCGTTGACTATGTCGATTCCGGCAAACCGATCATCGGTATTCGCACCGCCACACATTCGTTTAACTACGCGGCGATGCCAGAGAGCCCCTACGCGAACTACAGTTTCAATGCCAAGGATTGGAAAGGCGGTTTTGGCCGCCAGGTGCTCGGTGACACTTGGATCAATCACCATGGAAAACATCGCGTTCAAAGTTGCCGTGGCGTTATCGCCGATGGGGCGAAAGACAATCCGATCCTCAATGACGTTTCCGATGTTTGGGGCCCGTCAGACGTCTATGGCATTCGTAATCTTCCTGAATCAGCAACCACTTTGCTAAATGGTGCGGTTCTGGAGGGCATGAACCCGGACGATAAACCAGTCGCTGGTAAGCAAAACGATCCGATGATGCCAATCGCCTGGACCAAGAGTTTTAAAAGCAAGTCAGGAAAAGAATCCAGAATCTTCTGCACGACAATGGGTGCGTCAACTGACTTCGAAAGCGAAGACTTGCGTCGGTTGATTGTCAACGCGAGTTATTGGGGGCTTGGGATGGAATCAGCAATCCCTGAGTCTGCCAACGTTGAGTATGTGGACGAGTACAAACCGACTGAATTTGGGTTTGGAAACTTCGCCAAAGACTTGCGACCGGCTGACCTGAACCTCAAGTCAAAATGAACTTTCGAATGAAACGCCAGTTTTGAATGATTGAGAAACTCAATCTTGTTTTTGCGCCTTACCAATAGGCTCAATTGCATGTATTCTCAATAGATTCAGCCCAAACAGCATTCCAAGCCGACGCAAAAATGGACGAGACAAAACTACCGCTGATCGCACTCAACCGCGAACAACTGGGCGATGCGCTTCAATCTGTTGGAGTGAAGCCAAATCAGACGCGGATGCGAGTCAGCCAAATTTGGAACTGGCTATACATTCAAGGCGTCAGCAGTTTCGACGAGATGCTGAATATCAGCAAGGACCTGCGTGAAAAGCTTGACGAAAAATTCACGATTGCCCATCCAGAAATCGTTGATGAGCAAATTTCGCGAGACGGAACCAGGAAGTGGCTTTTGCGATTTCCAGCTCGCGGAGCAGGGGCGCCCGTTGAAATTGAAACGGTCTACATCCCCGAATCCGATCGCGGAACATTGTGTGTTTCAAGCCAGGTTGGCTGTTCGCTGACCTGTACTTTTTGCCATACCGGAACTCAAAAGATGGTCCGCAATTTGACGGCGGATGAAATTCTTGGCCAAATCATGCTGGCCCGTTTTCAGCTAGGCGATTTCGTTGGCATGGATTCGGACCCAGAAATCATCGCCCCTCTGGAAGGTCGTAAGATCTCCAACGTCGTGATGATGGGAATGGGAGAGCCACTTTTCAATTTTGAAAACGTCAAACAGGCGTTGCTGGTTGCACTCGATGGCGATGGTTTGTGTTTTTCACGCCGCCGAATTACGCTCTCAACTTCCGGAGTCGTGCCGGCGATCTATCGAACGGGTGAAGAAATTCGAGTTGCATTGGCGATTTCGCTTCACGCAACTCGTGATGAACTCCGTGATGTTTTGGTTCCCATCAACAAGAAGTATCCGCTTCGCGAGTTGATCCAAGCCTGCCGCGATTACCCGGGGCTAACTAACGCCCGACGGATCACGTTTGAGTATGTCATGCTCAAGGGCGTCAACGATAGTTTGCGAGATGGAAGAGAGTTGGTCGAATTGCTTCAAGGGATTCCGGCTAAGATCAATCTGATTCCATTTAACCCTTGGCCTGGCTCAGAGTACGAATGCTCGGACTGGAAAACCATCGAGAAATTCGCTGGCTATCTAAACGACCATGGTTTGACGGCACCCATTCGAACACCGCGGGGACGCGACATCCTAGCCGCCTGTGGGCAGTTGAAATCGGAATCGCAAAAAGTAAAACTTAGCTAACAACTGCATTCGTTGCTTCAATGCGGAAACTGCATGAGCATCGAAAAAGCTTCAACCAGGTCCCAGGTGGGCCAATGTTTCATGGCTTGGACCTGGAAAACTTTCTCAATCTAAATCCGTCGATTTGAATGGCGCGACAACCTTGCGTGCTTTTCGTCTTGGTTTTGAAAACACGATTCGCGGGCGATCCGTTCCGTTGGCCTCAGCCAAATGTTCTTCAGGAGAATTGGCCGCCACATTGGAAGGCACCGATTCGACTCCCGCTCCAATGGGAAGCAGGTGAGGAGCTTGATCGCTCAAGCCCGGTCGTGTCGCGGGCATCTCGATCTCACCCAAGTATTTGCGTTTCACTTCTTCGTGTGTCACGATCTCTTCCGCAGTCCCGCTGCATAGGATACGCCCTTCGCTAACCACGTAAGTACGATCAGTGATTTGCAAAATTTCACGAGCAGCGTGATCGGTAATCAAAATCGAAATCCCAGTTTCACGCAGATCTTTAATTACGACCTGAACACTTTGGACCGTCACCGGATCGATACCCGCAAAGGGCTCGTCCAACATAATGATTTTTGGATCCGCGACGAGGCAACGCGCAATCTCCAACCGACGTCGCTCTCCACCAGAAAGCGTTCCTGCTTTTGACTTTCGGATGTGAGTGATCTTAAATTGTTCAAGCAACTCATTGGTGCGAGCTTTTTGTTGGGCTCGACTGAAACCGAGCAGCTGCATCATGCCGCGAAGGTTGTCTTGGACCGACAGTTTCGCAAACACACTTGACTGCTGAGGAAGATACCCCATTCCGCCTGCACGGCTTCGCATGTGCATCGGCCATCGGGTGACGTCAACGCCTTGAAGCATTACTTTGCCTTTGTCGGGGCGAACGAGCCCACACATCATTTTAAAAGAAGTCGTTTTACCGGCACCGTTGGGCCCCAATAAACCGACAATTTCGCCCGGTTTGACTTCCAAAGAAACACCATCAACCACACGTCTGCGGCTGTAGGTTTTTACTAATCCCTCGACTGCAAGAATCGTCATAGTGTTCTTCCTTGAACAGATTTTGATTGGGAAGGTAATGGTTGTTTAGCTAAAACTAAACTGAACCTGTACTGACTACTTAATAAAACCCATCTCGCCAAAGTTCGGAAAGAATGGCGTAGGCGAATTCAACGTGTGCGGCCAATAGATCAACATCGCACGACCGATCAACATGTCACGTTCGACGTATTTTTCACCGCTCCAAACTCGACCGTCCAAGCTTTCAGGACTGTTGTCACCCATCGGCAAGAATTGATCTTTGGCATCGTCATCGAAGTCCTTCAATTCAAACATCGGCCTCGTCTGGCCTTTTTTCGCCGTGAAGTAGGCCATCGCCGAACGGCCCGTCCAAGATTGTGGGTCGCGTTGAATCTGAGCGATCTCGATTGGATCCAAGCCTGTTTCGTTGCTCAACGTGCTGTAGAAAACTTGGCCACCTTTTCGAGATGAATAATAGATGTCGCGCAAAACCTTGATGCGACTAACATCTACATCCAAACCGACTGCACCGATGCCCGCTGGTTCCGCATCGCCAGGATCTTCGACGCTGTAGGTTGGAATCGTCACGCCAGGTCGTTTGTAGTTTGCCGCATCGAATGAGATCAGTTTATTATTGATCCAAAGATTAATTCGATCATCCGCGTTTACGTATTCGATGTGGTAGCTTCCTGCACCTCGAAGATTTGTTTGAGCCGTTGGATTCTTAACAGGCGTTCCATTTTCATCCTCGAATGTGACTTTTGTTTCAACCTTGGAATCATCGCAGGTCAAGGTGGCAATTCCTGTGGCTACGTCGATCGAGCAAGTGAAATGCGCACCACCCTCGACTAGGTCCAACAACAATTTTCCACTGGCAGATTTGACTTCAACCCAACACTCGACCCCAAGATCACCGACCCAGTGGGTACCCAAATTTTGAACGTAGTTAGGTTGCACTTCACCGTTTTGGTCTAAATTATCCGTGTAGAGTGGATCGTTGTAACCATATTGATCACCGATCAATCGTCCGACTGGTAGTCCGCCATCAAATCGACTGGGACGTTTTCCACTTTCGATCGTGGGCCATTCTTCCTTGAGTGGCTGAAAGTGGCGATACCTCATCCACGTCGCTTTGTCTGTCGATGCCGCATGGAAAAGCGGATTGCCGTTTGACTCTTGCACCACCCATTGATTGCCAGAGGTAGCTGCGTCAAACGACTGCCACCGTGAGGGCCATTCAACCGACTTCAACTTCTCGCCGATAAAATTCGTATCATCAACGGCCTGTAGAACATTTCTGAGCTTGCGAGGCGGCTTTCGAGTAATGACTCGCTCGTAGCCTTGGTCATTGGGCATCATTAAATATATGTCACCATTTTCAATCAAAATATTATCACCCGGCAATCCAATCAGCCGTTTGATGTAATTCTGTTTTCCGTTATTCGGGTTTTTGAAAACGATAACGTCGTATCGTTTGGGGGCGACAAAGTCGTAAATGAATTTATTGACCAAGATTCGATCGCCATTGTTCGAATTGTGATCAGGGTTTTTGTTGCGTCGCATCTTCGTTCTGTACTGGCAGATCGGACAGTACGTACTGTTAACCGAATCTGGCCGCGGAGAAATTGAATTCTCGGAACTCGCACCCGCACGATACTTGACGCCACATTGTTCGCAGTTCAAATCCATGTGCTGGCCTTGCAACGAAGGAGCCATCGATCCCGTGGGAATGATGAACGCTTCTGCTTCGTAGGCACGAAACATAAACGCGAGCACGACTGCAACGATGATCGATTCGATGGTCTCGCGGACGCCAATATCTCGAAAGAATCCGAATACGCCGCCCACGGACTCATCCGCGAGAATTGACTCTTTGCGTTTAGGCGTAGTTTTGGTTGGAACGTTGGTCGGGAATGCGCTTCGTTTTCGCCGCTTTGCCATCAATCAGCCTTAACCTGTGTCTTTTATGAAGAAAGGTCCTGGATCCCAGAATCTCTCCTAAATTGTACCGATTTAGTGAAGCGAGGCCTACGCGGAAACCCACATGAATTCTAACGCTTTTGCGGCAAATCTACCGTTCCAATGATATGTTCGGCGGTCACTGAAGGATCCACCCAATGTCGACTATCGATTGACAACGGCACATTGTCACCAAGCAGAATAAAACCTTCCTTGGCTTTGAGTACGAATGGCAGATTTCTGTCGGACCCAACGGGAGGCAAGTAGTACAGATCTCGCCAAATCCGAACGCGCCGAAAACTCACCTGCTCGCTACTGACACCAATCTGCAACTGAAGATTGTCATTGAGATCGGATTCTTGAGCTTTGAGCCTCGAGTCAACATCCGACGTGACTTGGCCCTGAACGTCGTCGTTTGTCAGTTTCCCAACGTTTGCCTGGACACCATCAATCGACTGGACGTCATCAATTGCCTGAGTGAGCACTTTCTGTCCGTTAATCAACAGTAACAATCGATTGTCGAAGGATGACAATTCCAAAGTAAAAGCTTCCCCCTCAATTAAGTCATCTGCAAACTGTTTGAAACGCGGGTCGGAATCGGACTGGCTAGAGGACTTCGAAAAGCAAACTGTTGAGTCGTCGGGAGAAATCCAAAATTCGTAAGCGGTGCCTTTGCAAAAGTACCGCAGCCCAACCGAGTTTCCCAGTGAGCATTCAACCTCAGTTTCAATGAATAGCTCGTCAGTTTCATTTAGATCGCGAGTCAGAGATTGGTTGAACCCGTAGTTGTCCTCAACTTTGACGATCTTCTTTGCGTCTTTTTTTGTGGCATAGCAACGAAGCTGCCGATAGCTCGCCCAATTTTTGTCTTGATTCGTTTCAGATTCGAGCTTGATACTGCTCGCACCAATTTGCCACGACGATCCGTCGACGCCAGACCAACGACGAGTTTTATGATTGGAATTCGCCACCTCGCGAAGATAACGAGAATCGTAAACAGGAACTCGGATTTCCTTTTGAACGTCCAGAGGTTTTCGCAACAGGATATCGTCGGCGTAGAGATTGCCTTGGCTAATGGATATCACTTCACCGGGCTGACCCACCATCCGTTTGATTCCCGTTTTGCCAATCGAGTCGTTTGAAATCACCATCGAAAACACCACCAGCTCCCAACGATTGGGAGAACGATTCCCGATCGAGATCTCGACAGCTTGCTCTTCCTTTCGTTCACAAACTGTTTCATCGGCGCGGTTGATTTTTCCGAATCCGCAATTGGGGCAAACCAGAAACTCGCGTTTCTCAGCTTGCTCGATATCACAACCAAACGAAAACTTGCATTCCGTACACTCACACTGAAAGTGTTTCCCAACCACTGTCGGAGCCATCGAGCTACCAACAATTGCGCCTGCAACAACTTTAAATTTTGCGGTTGGCTTCCCGCATCCCGTTGAAAAACAACAGGCGAAAATGCAAGCAGCCATGTAAATGGGTAGTCGAATTTTGAGCCCCGAATCACTGATCAGCTTAGAGGAAAAAACAAAAGCACCGAATTTAGCCACCTGCATTTTTGCCAATGGGTCACAGCCATGTTCGACGCATTTTTTTCTATGGAAAATATTGTTTCGCAAGTTCGTTTGAAAATCCAAGTGACCGGTTTAAGTTGATAGTCAGCGCGACTAAAATCGGATTATTGGGGTGGCTTTGATTATAGTCTATTGATGACTCAATCAGTCGTTCCACAAAATCCAACAGGCGACCCAATGAGTGAAATCAAAATTTTAGATCATCCGTTGGTCGACTGTCATCTCACTACCTTGCGTGACAAATCGACCAAACCTGCCGAGTTTCGACAATCAGTTAGACGGCTTTCAATGCTACTTGCTTACGCGGCCACGGCAGACCTCCACACAACGGAGTGCCCCGTTGAAACACCCGTCCAAAAAATGATCGGTCGCCAGCTGCTTCATCGAATTGGTTTGATTCCGATCTTGCGAGCCGGCATCTCGATGGTCGAACCCATGCTGGATTTGATTCCGGGCTCAGAAGTTTGGCACCTTGGGTTTTACCGAGACGAAAAAACAGCCCAGCCAGTTCATTATTACAGTAAACTTCCCGAATCATCGCCCGTCGACGTTGCATTTGTTTTAGATCCCATGCTGGCCACTGGCGGTTCGGCAGCGATGGCTTGTGAGACAATGCAAAACTGGGGCGTCGAGCGAATCATGATGCTTTCGATCATTGCCGCTCCCGAGGGAATCGAACGGATGAAAACAGATTTCCCCGATATCGAAATCCACACTTGCGTAATTGACGAACGACTGAACGAAGACAAATTTATTGTGCCGGGACTCGGCGATGCTGGCGATCGAATTTTTAACACGTCTGGTTAGTGAATCGTAACGATTCGATCCAACTCATGACAACAAAAGTCTTTGGATGCCCCAACTGTCAACAACCGTTCCAAGTCAGCGTTGAACACGCTGGTCAAGCGGTCCAGTGCCCGTCGTGCGCTAACGCGGTGGAAATCCCCAAAGAAGCCTTCGCGACTGGCTCGTCTCCAGCCCCCCTGCCTCAACGAGAAAGTACGCTTGCGCCCCAGCAAGAAGTATTTGCCTGCCCGAGTTGTAGTGGTCAATTTGGAATCACGAGTGACATGTACGGCGTAACAGTTGGATGCCCCCACTGTCAAACAGGTGTTGCGATTCAACCACAGGCACAACCTGAGAGCCAGGCCGAGGCTGAGATGATTGCGCCGGACATTGTGGCGGCCCCCATTTCGAAACTTCGCCGGAAAAAGAAGCAGGCCAAGCCAACCACCGAGAACACGAAAGACTTATTCGCCCCCGGTTTCACGCCTAACTCGGACGCCCCGCCTTCCTCGCCCGCCAAGACGAAGGAAAGACAATCAAAGCCCCCCCAACCGAAGGCTCCTCCACAATCGATGGCAGCAGTCCAACCGAAGGCACCAGATAAAACGAAGACAGCTGCTAAAGCGAACGCAGCTGCAAAAGCAA
>JBGCDK010000052.1:0-15276 GCA_045105295.1 Mariniblastus sp. | reverse complement strand
CGAGCTCTCGCAAGAAGTTTGCAATTTGCTCCACACGTTTTCGTTTGGCTTCGCCGCCTTCTTTGAGATTGTCATCAACTGCGCCACGTCCGTGGGCAATGTTGTAGGTTGCGATTCTGATTTTTACGCCGGGTTCGTTTTGATGATTCCGGTCGTCACGGGAACCGCTTGGTTGGAGATCCGTATTTATCAAATGAGTGGTAAGCCGATTGAGTGGAGCGAAGGCTCGGCTGTAGAGATAGGGACCAACTCCGATCAGCAAGAAAAGTGCAAAAACGATCGACGCAACTTTGTGTCTCGCAAAAAAATCTTTGAGTTTTCGCAATGTGATCCGGCCCGTCGGCGAAAGGGACAATTAATTTGTTATTCGAAAAAGCATATGAAAAGGCAGTCGAAGCATAAACACTGGTTATCGAAAATGTTAGCCGGTTCCCTGAGAAAGCCGACATTTTCAGTGTTTTAGGCCACGATCTCAATCGCATCGACGACCAACATTGAATTCGAATGAGAGGGGGTGGTTCTGCCAATTCAGTTTGTTGCGAACGTGGGTAAACCGTTACGGTCTAGACAGGTTCAACCGATTTATTTGTAACTGCCTCTCTTATGCCTTAAAATTTCGGCAGAATTATGTTGGCCGGAAGTTGTTAGCAATGTGTTATCAATCAATGTCCGTTTCCAGCAACCCTTCAAAGCCAAGAATCTGTTTGCGGTTTCGACTTCCAAGAACTTTGTTGCGTCGGGTTGCCATTGGGTGACGAGAGTATTTGCGACCGACGAAGTATGTTTTTGTTTGGGAGTGGCGGAATGCCGCAAGGTACGATTAAGAAGTTGACTGACAAAGGTTTTGGTTTTATCGAAGGTGAACGAGGGGATATTTTCTTCCATCATTCCGCCTTGGAAGAAACCACTTACGAGAACCTTCGGGAAGGTCAAAAAGTGGAGTATTCTGAGGGCCAAGGCCCCAAAGGTCCACGTGCTGAAAGAGTTCGAATGGTCGACTAAGTCGACGTGTTCGAAAGTCATTTGGTTTTGAAACCGACGAATGGAATCGCCAACGCCCAAGAGAATCCTCTTGGGCGTTTTTTGATTTAATTGACGATTGCGATTACGAAGGGCGAGCATGGTGCATGCTTGGATAGTAGTTTTGAGCTTACTAGCGTTTCAATCACATGGACCGGGATCGCAGTACTTGCATTTGTTTTTCTACTTGCCTTCGTTGCGGTGGTCTTCCTGAATCGTCCGAAAAAATGAAATTTGAAAAACGTTAGTTGGCGCGAGTGACTCGCTTGACGATCCAGTCGCCAACCTTGTCCAACGCATCGGGATTGAAAGTTTCTTGGATGGTTGCGTATTCGCTCATCGCTCCGGTTTCGCATTTTTGAAACAAGTGGTTCAGGTCGGCCAAAATTTCTGTTTCAAAGTCTTTGTTGCCTGATTCTTTTAGAGCCTTCTCAATTTCTGGCATGTTAAGGTCGGGTAAGACTTGAAGATCTTTCGATCCAACGATTGCCAGGACGGGACATTTGATCTTCTTTAAAGCCGGTCGAGGGTCGTATTTTAAAAAGTACTTTAACCACACGCCTTGGAATCGTTTTTCGCTCGATTTGAGTTCCGTTTCGATGTTCTTCTTTGCCAATTCCTGATCGGACTCTGGTAGCTGATTGATGAGCTCGTCAATCTGTTTTCGAAATTCAGGGGCATCAAGAGAAATCCCGTTGATCAGCTGATTTAAAACCAGCCCGTTGATCTTCAACGAAATTTCAACTTCCTTTTGATCTTTCGGGGCAGGTTTTTCTGCCTTTAGCATTGCTGCTGATTGGGAAGTGACGATCGAGACGCCATCAACACCGGTGGCCGCAAGCAACACAACGAAAGCGATGTCGTCTCTTTGTTCGCAAACGATCGGCGCGATTAAGCCGCCTTCGCTGTGTCCCGCTAGACCAATTTCTTTTGCGTTAATTCGGTTGTGCGATTTCAAGAAATCAACGGCCGCCGAAGCATCGTTGGCAAGGTCACGAGTCGTCGCTGATGCGTAATCTCCAGTTGATTCCGCCGTTCCGCGATCGTCATATCGAAGCACTGCAATCCCACGACGTGTCAGATAGTCTGCCAGCACGAGAAACGGTTTGTGCTCCATCAGTGTCTCGTCTCGATCTTGAGCGCCAGATCCACTGATTAGAACGACGACGGGATGTTTGCCAGGTTTCTTTGGAATTGTCAGCGTTGCTGCCAAAGTAAGTTTGTCGATTTTGTTTTCGAATTTGACTTCTTCCGCGTCATAAGGAAACGGTGCGATGGGGCGCTGTGGTCGGTTCTCCCAAATATTGACGTTGTCGTACTCGTTGGCTTGTTTTTTCAATGTCAGTGGAATCTCACGACCGCCTTGGCTCCAGATTCCCTCGGCTTCGTCGCCGGCTTCGTTGATCTTTCCCTCAAATTTGAGTTTGATCGGATTGACCTTGAATGTCAGTTTGCCATTCTTGACGGACCAGTCTGCTTTGAATCCAGTTCGGCCTTCGGTGATACTGTCAAAGTATGCGATGGGCTTGTCGTCGCTTTCCATGATTCGAAACTGCATCACGGCTTTCATGATTCCGAGTTCCAGTTTACCGACCCAAGCCTCTTTCAGTTTCTCTTCAACGGCAGGGGCGCTTTTAACCGTGGTGGCTTCCCACTCGCCATGGGTTAGCGTCAGTGGCAGTTTGGCTCCACTTTGCTTGAACATTCCTTTGGCTGTCATTTTGGACTCGTTGTACTTGCCTGAAAATTCAGCGCCCAGTTGTGGAAGTGAGAATTTGAGTTCATCACCCAGCGTGGCTTTTGCGATGTCGAACGTGGCGTTGCCTTGATCGACGCTTTTAAATTTTCCGGTGAGTTTGTCACCCACTCGCGTTGTTTCGATCTCGAACCGCAGTTTTGTACCGCCCGCGTTAATGGCTCCTTCCCAAGTCGTTTTTGTTGTGTCCTGTGCGTGAGTAAAACTTGCCAAGAGCAATGTCAGAATGAATGTTGAAAGCAATCTTGCCATGAGTGGCCTCCGGGTATCTAGGATTTGCAGTGGAAATGCTGATTTGTGCACGTTGTTCGAGTCGCGACTTGAGATCTTGTGACAATTTAGAAAAATAGTTGTCATTGACAACTATTTGGCCCGATGTATGATGTTAAGAACAAACGAAAAGGCAAGGCAACTTGGATTGGAATAACCAGTGAATTCAAAACCAACCAACAACACTTCACTTATCATTGGGATTTCCTTGGCATTCGCGGCTGCAATGCTTTTGGCGGCTTGGTTAATGGGTGATTCTGATCAAATGTCGACGGTCGTGATGCTGCTGGTTGCCCTGTGGTGGATTCCATTTTCTACTTTGTCGGCGCGACGAAATTCAGTTTGCGGCCCTTGCCAAAGATTGAATAAAACAAGTGGCCTGGACTCCGAATGAATGCCGCTTGCTGCGGGGGAGGTTGTGACGTCATGGGTTCATCAGAGTTGAAAGATACCGTGAACGAAGTTCGCCAACACTCTCGCCAATTGGTTCGAGAGTGGGACTGCGTCAAGGGCGTCTATCTTGGGAGTGGCTACACAGTATCGCAATGCCATGTCTTGTTCGAGTTAGCCGCGCAAAAATCGCTGACGTTGATGGAACTGGCGGAGATTCTGCTTGGCGATAAATCAAATATCAGCCGGACGATCAAGCAACTGTCTGACATGGGATTGGTTAAATCGAAAAAGAAATCGACAGACAATCGCAATAAGTTTTTTAGCCTGACAGCTCAAGGCAAAAAAGCACTTGAGGAAACCGTCGGTTTGGCTGATGTTCAAGTCGCAAGTGCACTTAGCAACCTTTCCCGAAAGCAGCGGCAAGTGGTCGTCGACGGTCTAATGTTCTATTCGAATGCACTTCGCAAAAGTCGATTGCAATCGCCGTATCGAATTCGCCAAATCAAGAAACGTGACAACCCGGAAATCGCAAGTGTGATCCGCGATGTGATGACGGAATTTGGCGCTGTCGGCGAAGGCTATTCCATCAACGACTCAGAAGTCGATCAGATGTTCAACAATTACAACGACAAACGGTCTCGCTATTTTGTGATCGAAAAAAGCGAGGGCGAAGTCGTCGGTGGTGCAGGGATTGGTCCACTCGCTGGTGGAGATTCGGCAACATGTGAGCTTCGCAAGATGTTCTTTCGACCAGAAGTCCGCGGCGTTGGGTTTGGCAAGCGTTTGTTGTTGATGCTGATGGATGAGGCGCGGAAAAAAGGCTACACCCAGTGCTACCTTGAGACGCTTGATCGAATGGAGCAGGCAAGCGCTTTGTATCGCAACAATGGTTTTGTGTTGCTTGAATCTGCGCTAGGAAAAACAGGACATTGCAGTTGCGATTCTTGGTACCTGTTGAAATTGTGATGTTGGCGGCGGCTTGTTAAAGTTGAGTCGCATGATTGGATTGTGAAAACTTCACGGTCGCCAATTTACAATTTCAATTTTGGAACGGCTTGCTGTCTGGCTTCTGAAAAATCCCAAGGTGCAACCGGAGTGTCTTGTTTCCAAAGTCCAAAACGATTCTCTCTTGCGGTTTTCTGTGCCTCTGCGTAGTCCTCCCAGCCTTTGAATTTCATGCCGTTGTACCAAGCTTGACCAAGACGGATCATCTCCAGGCCTACGTTGTATTGTTCGGCTTTCGAGTCAGGTTGGTAGATGAACACGTCGCTTATTTCTCGCATCATATCGTCTCGGGCTACGACTTCGATTTGGATGTCTTTGCCTCGAAGGATTTTCGAAAGCGTTTTCACTGATTCGACGTAATACTTTTGTCCAGATTTGGGAGAACTGATCCCGCGGATCACTAGATAGTGAAGTTCGTTCGCGTCACCGAATTCAAAATTATCTCCACCCCAGAATCGGTTTACCCGTCCGATCATGACCTGCTCGACGTCGTCTTGGATCGGAGCAGGCAGCGATTTCGTGATGGCATTCTCCAGTATGTAGGAGAGGATAAACGAAACCACGAGGATGCCAGTAAAACAAATCGCCGCCAGAATGAACTTGCGTTTCCAGCTGGATTTTTGTTTTGTAGGTGACGCTATCACTGTGGCTTTCTGTTTATGGACGAGATTTCTACCCGCGTTTTTATACGTTCTCTGTAATCCCGGCAACTGCCAAGTGGTCACGGTTGTGAGTGGCAAGATCGAGCTAGCCATCGACTTTGAAAACGTCGATATATAATGACGATGCACTAACCAAACATTTGGCGACAGCCGTGAAATTGCGAATCGCTTTAAAATTTGAAAATACTAGGCCGCTCATTTTGGCATTCGTTGGAGTGGTTGTCTTGCTGAATATGGTTGCGCCATTTCATGCGCTGGGGCAGACCCAACAAACTGATTTAGATAAGTCATTCGAGTCTAGCGAGTTAAAAAGCATTCTGGAGTTCGCGGACGGATCAAAACCTGGTGGCCGTATTGCTGGCGACCGGATTGCTGTGCCAGAGACTGTTCCATCGATAGACGAACCGAAAATGCCTCCTGCGCCATCGGAAACTTCGGCTGACGCTGGTGAGGATATCGACAAACTGTTGACGCGATTGGTGTTGGAAAATATTCCGCATGATTTTGAAGAGACGAAAGACTGGGGTGGCCAATCGGAACGCTGGGATGGAATAAAGATTTGGCGCGAAAACGGCCGCTTGGAAACGAAGCGCCGAAAGAAAAAGGTTAACGATGGGACCTGGAAAAAATACTCGGCTGAACTACTCAATCCCAATGAAGAGTTTGCAATTCAAGTCAAAAACATGAGAGAGACCGCCGAGGAGAAACTGGCGTTCGATGTGCATTTTCAAGCCCATCTGAAAATCGACGGCCGCCAATCCAAATGGGTCAAAGGCGTTCAGCTCTACAGCATTGGTTTCGAAGGCCATACCAAAGTTCGTTTGGTCGTGTCGATTGAGCTGGAAGTCAAAATGGACGTCAGAGGCTTTCCGCCAGATATGGTGTTCGTCCCGCGATCCACGGGAGCCGATATCGTAGTAGATGATTTCCGATTGGATCGAATTGGAAAAGCAGGCGGGGAGTTCGCTCAGCAAGTCAGTCGCGGTATACGCAAGAAACTGGATGAAAAAGTCGCTCAGAAAAAACAAAAATTGGTCGACAAAATCAATAAACAATTTGAGAAGAAGCAGGACGAGTTTCGCGTTTCGATTGCCGATGCCATGAAATCTAAATGGACAAGCACAGCAAAAGTATTCTTGCCCAAGTCCGTTCAGGAAGCATTAGACGAGTAGATCAAGTGATCTAAGATTCGCAGCTGGACTTGATTAACTTAATGAGTGATTAGTTTTGTGTTGGCGAAAATCTGTTTGACTTCGGACTCGGTCATCTTTCGTTTTTCAGGATCGAACGCGACGCTGATTCCGTAATATTCCCCTTGGCGTTCAAGGAATCCGTAGTAGTGATGGGTTTCAGGTGCATTGTTTTCTGGATCATTCTCGTCCAAATGTGCCGCGTAAATTTTGTAGTTTACACTGGTTGGCGAACCATCCATCTCCCATTTGAATACTGTTGCAGTTTCATGGTCGCGTTCATCGTCACTTGTAATTCGCCGATTGCTCAAACGTAAAATGAATGCTCTGCGATCCGCGCGAATGCCTTGTCCCGCGTAGAGAAGGTGAATACAAGCGAATCTATCTTTCGGTTCCTGGCTGTCGGCAAACAAGTACTCCGACATGTTACCCAGTTCGCTAGCCGCCAGAACAGGAACTGTGTCACGGGGTTGTTGGAATTCAAAATTTGTCTTGCATTTTTCTAAGACCAGTGCCGGTTCATTGACTCGCTCGCTACCTAGGTGAATAAAGAGTGCGATTAGCAATCCGGCAATAATCGTCGATCCCATCAAGACCCCAAAACATCCTCCCATCGCCGTTCCAGCGATCGCAGCAGTTCTGTCGGATGATTTGGGTTTTACAAATCGCATTCTCAGCAAGCTTTTGATGCCGAAGTATATTGCGGGGATGCCTGTGAAGAACAGCAGGACGATTGATGAAAGGCCCAGCCAAAAACTTCGCCAAGCCAGACGGTCGGTGGCTACTTTTTCGATTTCTCCAAACCGCGAAAGGTTGCGACAATGCGCGCAGAAAATTTGCTGGCCGGGAGTAAGTCCGTCTGTGATCAGGTTCGAGTTGCACTGTTGGCATTGAGTCATTTAAGAATCATTACTTTCGAATCAAGCGAGTGCCAGAAATTAGATCAGCCAGTCCTCGTGAGGGTCGCCAAACAGAATAGATCGCAGCGAAAAATATTACGGTCACCACACCGAAAAACAAAAGTGATGAAATGATTACGAAAGCCGGATCAGTTTCGGGACTTTCTATCGTCGTCGTTTTGGTTTCAAGCAATATCTGTTGAAACGAGATGGTTACCGCAGACGTGGTCAAGATCAAAGGGAACCACGAAATCCAGGTTCGGAAGCCCGACCGGATGTTTGACGCTGGTTCCAGAGTTTTGTTTTTTCTGAGCATCACACCGGAAAGTCGAAAAACGGGTCCGCCTCCAAAGGCGATTCCCAGTAGGATCGATGCGACGCTTCCGGTGATGAATATTGTGATCGCCGCAAACGTTGAGGACATTTCAAACAGATAGTTACAGGCCAGTCCCAAGAACATTCCAAAACACAGTACCGCCGAGAACTCAAGTCCGCTCGAGATGGCCAGCACACCCAGGCGGTCATCCCACCGCCACGCAGATGGTTCGTCTGCAAGATCGCCAAGCCGAATTCCGGCTGCGTTGAGTGCATCGGTATCCGCGCGAAGTACATCGAGTTCTTTACGGAAGGTCAGTACATGCGCCGGGACAACCTGGTCTTGGATAAATGCATCCAACAAACACGCGATCAACTCAAACGGTTCGAGCCACTGATTTGCTTGGCCAGCCTGTTGGAGACTTTCATCGGAATCGGTTTGCGGTTTTGCATTGTCGCCAGCTGTAGATCGAATTGGCTGATCAAGCAGTTTTGCTCGCCCCGTTTGATCCAGCCAAACACTTTGTTCGCTCAGCCGTGCCGGTAACGTTCCGTCTTGTTGGCCTTTTGCCAATTCATAAACTAATTCACGCAGAAGAGGCCGAAACGAGCGCCAGTCGATGTCTGGAGTTTGGCGAATGAAGTCGATCAGCGGCATGCCTTTGATGGCTTCGGTCGCGACCCAGCGAGTTTGATCAGGCTCTGCGTGTTCAGCCAAAATTCTCAAACGCGTCGGGCGGCTGACAGCTTTACGTTTTTCCCAGTCCAGTGTGGGTTGAGCGGCGGCTTGGTTTACGATCCAAACGTCTCGGTCCAGTGATGAATCACGAGCAAGCAAAATTTCGCTTCCAGAATCAGGACGCAATCCAATCCGTCCGATCGCCACATAATCGCCCAGCGTTTTCGATTCGGCTAGCGCAACAGGCGCGGTCACAGGAACATTTTTGGGGCGTTTGTATTCGAGTGCACCCGCTAGCCGAACGACACTGGAACGAGAAAGTCGATCGTGGAGACCTTGGTAGCCGTTGCTTTTTCGTGCAGTGACAAAACACAATGCTGACGGGACCCAGCTGACGATTTGAACGACCATCATAAAAAGCCACAGTGAGAGGAGGCTTTCGTAATTCGAAGGGTCGAATTCCAAAAAATATACTGGTAGTGAACTGGCCAGGTAAGAAAGTCCAGGCACCAAAGCCGTTCGAATGGTCGCCGCCATTAACGAAGGCGGTTGGTTTCGTTGAGAAATTACGCGCATACCCAGCAGCCATTTTCCAACCGTTGTTCCCCATCTCCATTCTTGTAGCACAAAATACCCGACCGCAATCGCTTCAACTAAAAAGACGTTGACGAGAAAGAAATCATGAATGCTTAGCCCAAACAGAACTTGGCAAACCACCTGTGCACATTGAGATGCGAAACTGATAACGAGAGAAATCAAAAACACGTCAAGGAAAAAAGCAGCCATTCGCCGCCCAAAATCAGCTGGTGTTGCTCCGCGAGTCGAAAAAGGCAGCAGCGATTGACGAAGCTCGGAGAGATTCTCGGGTCGGCGAGCAGGATCTTTTTCGAGCGTCTGTTGGATTTGCCGCGACAATTCTCGGGGGGCTTCGACGAGTGTGTCGACTTTTGGTGCTGCGTCTGTTGAGATGCTCGCAATCACTTGGGCTGCGTTTCCAACAAACGGTGCCCGGCCTGTTAGTAGAAAAAACAGTGTGCCGCCAATGGCATAAATGTCTGCACGCTCGTCGACGTCCGAAGATCGAAGTTGCTCCGGAGCCGCATATTGAGGCGTTCCCATGAACGTGCCAGTTTGCGTAAGAGACGAATCTGACAAAAATGATTTTGCCAAACCAAAATCGCCGATCTTGACG
Organism: Mariniblastus sp.; assembly: GCA_045105295.1. Classification (GTDB taxonomy): domain Bacteria; phylum Planctomycetota; class Planctomycetia; order Pirellulales; family Pirellulaceae; genus Mariniblastus. The sequence continues at coordinate 5,895 of JBGCDK010000052.1, read as the reverse complement.
CGGCCTGATTCTTCGACAAAACAGTTGGCCGGTTTTAAATCACGATGAACAATCCCGGCTTGGTGGGCCGCTTGGAGTCCGGAAATAATATCCAGTACGTAGTCAACGGCTCGAGCAACAGGAACAGGACCTGCGTTTTTCACGATGTCGGTCAGAGTTCCGCCAGTCATCAGTTCCATCGTGATGTAGAACTGGCCTTGGTGTTGGCCGGCTTGGTAAACAAACGTTGATCGCGGGTGATTGATCGAAGCCGCGATTTGGCTTTCTCTTTGAAAACGTTGGATGGTTTCTTCGGTTGTGCGAACCGATCGTGACAAAAGTTTTAACGCGACGGTCTGAGATGTTTTTGAATGAGTCGCCTCGTAGACCGTGCCCATTCCTCCTTGCCCAAGAGTCCTGATGATTTGAAACGGGCCAACGAAGCTTCCGTCCGGCAAAGTGTCTTTTGTTTTGTTCCCGTCGTTCGACCCATGTGAGATCGTGTCTTCGATGCCAAATCCAAACGGCGTTGACGGGCCAGGAGATATTTGGGGGCTAACCGTTTGAGTCAGATGGTGGTCAGATGAATGTTCCCCTAGAGGCGAGCCGCACTGACTACAAAACCGCGGTGCTTCACGACCTTCTGAGGTGATTTGTGTTTTGCAGTTGGGGCATTGAATTGCCATCTTGAGCCGAGAATGAGAGCCTGGTGGTTGGCCTGTATTAGGCCGTTTCGTGTTTTTTTGGGTTTCGATCAAGTTGCTGGCTGGAATTCCCGCAATTCATCCAAATAATTCAGCCTTCTTTACTTTAACACGCCGCCGCTAAAATCGACATATCTGGCGAAGGCGAAAGATTGGTTGGGCGGCAGGTTTCGATTGCCGAAAATTCTATTACCGGTCAAAGCATGCCTTCCGCTTCGTTTAAGGGCTTCGATCGGATCACTTAAACAGTGTCATGTTACTTCGTTGTTTATCAGGATTCATTGAGGATTATTCGTGGCTGAAAGATCAAAATACCAGCAAAACATTATTAAGAATTATTACGACAATCGCGAAACAATTTCGCTGCAGCGTGCTCAGGAGATCGTGACGGAACTTTATCTCTCTGAAGGAAAGAAACGTCAGAAATATTGGAAGAGCTTGGAAGGCCACCTGCTGAAGCTCGAAGTCAAACAGCAAGTCATTGACAATCTTGTCTCCAAGGATGACCCTCAGATGGCGGCAAAGCTCGTCGAGAAGTTGGGCCGCGAAGCAGGCTAGGCGAATTGAGAATTGGGTCGTCTTTTTTTGAGAGGCCCATTTCATACCAACCCAATCAAGCCAGGCAGTTAGGATGAAGAGCTTTGCAGTTTGAGTTCGATTGTTTTCCGCTCACTTAAATTTTCCCAGATTTTTAAATGCTTTCCCAAGAACTTCAGCAACATGTCGCTCCGCGGATTCGTGTGATGCAAGCCATCGTGGCTGCCATCATCATGGGTGCGATAATGTTTTGTGTTTGCATTGGTTTTATCGCCAATTGGGAAAACTATGGCGAGCCGATGAGGTTGCTGACTTTGATCGGCGGGTTTGCAGGTGTTTGTATTTACATCCTGTCTTTCGTGCTGCCATTTATGTTTTCAAAGGTCCCGACTAGCAATGAAGTCGAAGCCAAGGGCGGCGATCCAGGAAAGCAATCCGAGACCATCATCAACTTGATTTTGAACATGGTGACTGCAGAAATTGTCGTGCGAGCTGCACTTATCGATGGAGCCATTTTTCTCAACCTCGTGGTTTTTTTGCTTGATCCTCACATCGTTTCACTGGTTATCGCTGGAATCGGAATTCTTCTGTTGCTGTTTCTTTTGCCGCGAAGCTCCAAAATTGTTTCGGTGGTTGAGGATCGGTTGCAAGATTTTGGCGATCAAAAATCGATGGGGATGTAGGGCGGCTTGAATTCGATTGGGCCGCCAGCTTTTGAACAAAAAACGCAACTCAACGGTAGCTAGCAAACTTTATCGTTTGTTTTTACGCTTTTTATCAGTCACCAACGCCAAAGCTACCAACATCGTTGCCTGTTCGACTGTCTCATTTTCGCGTGAATGATTGGGCGACTTTCTCTAGGTCCGCAACTGTCTTCCTGCTAGACTCCGCCACCCATTTTGGTCCAATTCCCGACCCAAATCTCAAACTTTGGCGGCTCGATGCGCGAATACGTTCTTACGAAAACTTTGTTGTCGTTTGTGATCATGATCACGACCGTGCTAGTCAACGAACAATGCGGATTGGCAGATCAATACATCGCCCGTGAGTCGCTACCATCCAATTGGAAAGCTGACGCTGAACTTACGGATGTGTTTTTTCTTAACGAGCAGCTTGGATGGGCGGTCGGTGCGCAAGGCGTCATCCTTCGAACAAGCAACGGTGGAGGAAGCTGGCAAGAGATATCGCAGGCCAACAATGCCACCGCGAGCGAATTGCCGTTGGATGAAAAACTTCGATACTTGCGAACGGGGCAGCGAACTCGCTCAACTGGTGTGGCCAATTTTTCGGAATCGCATCGGCGAGTGAGTTGCCGATTTGAGTCCGTTCATTTCGTCGACGCAAATCATGGTTGGGTCGCCGGCGGATACGACGTTCCTTATGTAGGCCGGTCGCGAGCCGTTGTGATGCGAACTAACGATGGCGGAATGAGTTGGCATGGAGCTCCCAATTTGGTCATTCCTCGAATCAACCGAATCAAATTTTCGGACCCAAAAAATGGTTGGGCGATTGGCGAAACGGGAAATCTGTTTCAAACAGGAATCTTTTTTACTTCCAATGGTGGTCAAACTTGGTCAAGCCAAACCGCTGACAGGTTGGCTGGCTGGATTGACGCCGAGCGAGTGTCAGGTGGTTTTGCGACAATCAATTATGACGGTCGTTTAGGTCTCTTGAAATCTGGAAAGTACGAAGCCTCAGTAATCCAAGCCGACGCCGGCAATGCGATTTCGAATCTTCGAATGTCTGATAACAAGACAGGCTGGGCTGTTGGTGAAAATGGAACGCTGTTGCAAACTAACAATGGCGGGCTTTCATGGTCAAACGCTGCGTTGCCCTTAATAGAAAAATTAACAAAGCAAATTGATTTCAAAACCATCGCTGTGTCGGAGCGAAAAATTTGCTTCGCTGGTGACCCGGGATCCTACTTATTTACGATTGACCGTATCACCGGAAAACCACAAGCGTTTCGAACACCCATCCACTCTCGAATCAACAAGATCCATTTCGTAAGCGATCTTGTTGGTTGGGCGGTTGGTTCGTACGGAACCATCATGGTGACGGCAGACGGCGGCCAGACGTGGCGAGTTCAGCGTGGAGATAATCGTCGGAGTGCTCTCGTTTGTGTCTCACCAAACCAGCATTCAATTCCTTTTGAAATTCTGTCCAAGTACGCCACAGAAGAGCATCGAATCTGCACTTCTGTTTTGCTAAACACGTCGATCAAGGAAAATCAAATTGCAACACAGGCAACCGAGCGGCTTGGTGGTGTAGCAACGATTGGTATTTCAACAAACGCAGATCGCCGCGAAACGTTGCGGAAAATGGTCCGGGTGTTGCGGTCGACTCAGCCCAATGTCGTTGTTTGTAACGCTGGGCATTCGCTTGGGTTTAGTGGTGCTACTGGTCATGGAGCGAGTCGAATCAATCCGGTCATTCTGCTGGAGGACGCGATTCGAATGGCTGCTGATCGCAATGCATTTCCAGAGCAGATTTCTGACATCGGTTTGTCCGCTTGGAAAGTTGATCGCCTTGCGATTTTGGATTCGACTGGAAAAATCAAAATTGACCCGCATCGTTTGCTTCCACACGCCGGCGTGTTAATTGAAGACCAAATCGCGATCAGTCGTGGCTTGGTGGGGCAGTCGGTTATCGTGAGCGATCACCCAAACTATCGCGTTTCACATTTCTCGCGGCAAAACAAAACTGCTGCGGGAGATTTACTGCATGGACTAGGTTTGCAGGAGCCAATTCCTACACGTAAGGAGACTCAATCGAAACGTGGCAGTCTCGCTATGATCCGGCACATCACCGAGAAGAGGCAGAGGTTCGAGCAGTTTGTTCAGTTCGAAGCGAAAACGGCAAAAGACATGTTGGTTTGGCGTCAGCAAATCCAATCGTTCGCCATGTCCATGGATCGAGATGTCGCTGGAGTTTGGCTGATGCAATTGGCCGAACGATACCTCGAGGTTGGCAAAACGGAACTCGCCGCTGCATCGACAAGAATGATGACGCTTCGTTGGCCTGATCACGCGTTCTCGCCAGCTGGATTGACTTGGCTGGCTCACTACTACGCGAGTGATGAATTTGCTCAGATCGAGTATCTTAACCAAAAAATCGCAGGCGCACGCGCTCCCGCTGAGGATCGCAATCGTTTTGATTCTGCACCTCAGGTCGTCAACCGAAATGGTAACCATTTGGTCTGGGTTCCGACCGAAGCCATGATCGAGTTGGATGAACGAGTCAAGGAAGAAGCCGCCATCGGGTTGGTAAACCATGAAGTCGATGTCTACGAGCGACCAGAGTTTTTCAAAAAACGACTCGCAATCGCCAGCCAATATCTTTCTCAGTTGTCGCAGCGAGATCCTGAGTTGATCGCTGGCCCACAGTATCGAATGCTAGAGGCTCAAATTTCTCGTCGAATCAACGGTGCGGCCGGCAACGAGGGTCGATTCAAAAACTTGCTTCAAAAACATGACTTTACCGGCGTTGGTATCTCGCTGGGTGCACAACGTGAATTGGGCTTGCACGGCTTGCTGCGTGAATCGTCAGCACCTATTGGTGCGCTTAAGTGTTCGAAGACAAATGATCGTCCAAATCTTGATGGGAAACTTGATGAAGCATTTTGGAAATCTGCGATCACCAATGGAAATTTTGTTTCTTCTGAAATCCAATCGTCTGGTCAAGTCAACAAAGACGTTGCAGTGTTCGCGTACGACGATGAGTTTCTTTACGCCGGTTTTATCTGCCACAAGATCCGCGGCCAGTATTACAATTCTCGAAAACTTGCGCGGCCACGCGATGCCGACTTGAGCCGTCGGGACAGAATTGAGTTTTCGATAGATCTTGATCGGGACTACCGCACCTCCAGCCAGTTCGTAGTCGATCATCGTGGTTGGGTTAACGAAAGTTGTACAGGTGCGACCGGATGGAATCCTGATTGGTATGTGAGCCAGACCGAGGATGAGTTGAAGTGGACGGTTGAGTTTGCGATCCCTCTCGCTGCGATCATGCCCACACAGATCGAGCACGGTACGACTTGGGCGTTTCAGGTTGCTCGCCGAGGCTACGACCAGCGGAATATGTGGCAAAAAAATACCAACGGTGCCGGGAAATCTGAGAATGGCTCGACAATCGGGGCGTTCGTTGGAACCGGACTTCAATTGGGTTTGAAGTCGCGTCCAGCTCAATTTGAGCTTATTCGATTCGAAGATCCGGCCGAAAACGTGAGTACGGACTAGTCTTTTTCAACGTTCCTTTTTCAGTTCCCTTTTTCACTTTCAATAGGGAATTCGTTCGAACCATTCCGCCGCAGGTCGTTGTTTTCCGACTAAAATAGAACGAGGCGAGAATCCACTCGTCTTCATTTGGGCGAGAGATTCACCATGACGAAGCAGACAGATTCCAGCGGATCGTTTTTGCCACGCCATGGTTCCGCCGATCAAGATCAGCCTGCCGTTCCGCGGTTGCCTACCATCGCCCCTGGTTCCAAACGCTCTGCCAAACCTGAGGTAGATCAAAAGCCTACGAAGCGATCCTCGCCCGTCTCAGATTCAGCGCTACCCCAAACTTCTGAACCCCAAAAGTTAGCCCCGAAGAAAGTAAAAAAGAAGCCCGCTCCTCCATCCGGTTCAAGCAAACCCAAATCGAAGAAGTCGCAGCCCAAAAAAGTGCGCAC
>JBGCDK010000051.1:0-24584 GCA_045105295.1 Mariniblastus sp. | reverse complement strand
GTCGCCGTTTTCGTCTTTTTCAAAACGTCGATAGTCTTCGCCGCCCTCACCGGTGTTACTTTTTCCACCCAGTCGATTCATGGCAATCGCCAGCGTCTCATGGGATTCAGCCGAGATAGATCCAAAACTCATCGCACCCGTACAAAATCGTTGCACAATCGACTTTGCCGATTCAACTTGCTGGATTGGAATGGAAGTCCTCGGGCGAAACTTCAGCAGTCCTCGCAAATGACATTCACGAGCGGTCTGTTCGTTGATTGCCGTCGAAAATCGCTTGTAGGCTTCCGGATCTCCTTCTCTAGCTGCCTGTTGGATGTTGGCGATATTAAGCGGAGTCCAAGCATGTTTTTCGCCATCGTGTCGCCAATGGATTGAACCGGCCGTTTCAAGTTCAACAATCGGCAGTGATCCATTGGACGTGCTTTTGCGAAAACCAAGTTCGTGACGGCGGATCGCTTCTGCGGCTAAAACGTCGAATCCGACTCCTTCGATACGACTCGCTGTTCCCGGAAACGATCGCTTGATGACGTCGTCGTTGAGACCGATCGCCTCAAAGATCCTTGCACCTTTGTAACTGGCCAGCGTTGAAATCCCCATTTTGGCCAAAACTTTCAACATCCCTTTCGAAATGCCTTTACGGTAGGCCGCGATGCATTGGTCCGCATTCAAATCCGAATCGTCATTGTAGGTGTGATGATCGATGATGGCTTCCAACGCGATGTAGGGGTGAATTCCATCAGCACCGAAACCGGTCAGCAGACAATGGTGGTGGACTTCGCGAGCTTCACCCGTTTCGACAATGATTCCGATGCGAGTACGAAGCTCCTTCGCCACCAAAAAATGATGAACCGTACTCGTCGCGATCAGTGCACTCAACGGTACCCGGTCAGCAGAAATACTCCGGTCCGATAGCACGATCAGGGAACAATTGTTTTCGATCGCCAATTCGGCTTCTTTGCAAATTCGAGCCAGAGCATCGGTGAACCCATCTTCGCCGGATGATTTGTCAAAAGTTATATCGATTGTCTGCGATTTCCACCCTCGATGTTCCGTTGTTTCCAACGCGTGAACGGAAGCCATCTGTTCGAAATCAAGAATCGGATTGTGAAGCAACAACCGATTGCATTGCGTCTCTGTCGACTCCAGCAAGTTGCCTTCGGGACCAATGTAGCACTCGACCGACATGACGATTTCTTCGCGAATCGAATCGATCGGCGGGTTCGTCACCTGAGCAAACAACTGCGTGAAGTAATCATAAATCAAACGCGGTTTGTCGCTTAAGCAGGCCAGCGCCGCATCGTTGCCCATCGAAAGGATCGGGTCTTTTTTGACTTTCACCAACGGCAGCAACATAAAGTCAAGCGTTTCATTCGTGTAACCGAACGCTCGCATTTGCGAGATACGCTCTTCGCGGCCCAATGAGTTGGCTGTTTTTGACTTGGGAAGATCATCAAACGTGAGCCGCTGGTTTGCGAGCCATTGGCCATACGGTCGCCGATCGGAAATATCGCCTTTGAGTTCTTCGTCAGCGACAATCCGCTTGTTGTCAAAATCAACGAGAAACATTTTCCCCGGTTCCAGCCGCCCCTTTTTTACAATTTTCGCCGGATCAATATTCAGCACGCCGACTTCGCTGGCCATCACAACCAAATTGTCATCGGTCACGTAGTAGCGGCTTGGTCGAAGCCCATTCCGATCGAGAACAGCGCCAATCACTCGACCATCCGTGAACGAAATAGACGCAGGGCCATCCGAGGGTTCCTGCAAGCAGGAATGGTATTCGTGAAACGCGCGTTTGTTCACTGGCATCGAGTCGTGGTTGCGCCACGCTTCGGGGATCATCATCATGACGACTTCAGGCAGCGGTCTCCCCGCCATCATGATCAACTCCATCGCGTTGTCGAACTCACCCGAATCGCTACAGCCAGATTCAATCACTGGCATCGCTTTTTTAAGATTCGTTCCTAACGTGTCGCTGCTCATCAGCCCCTGGCGAGCTCCGATCCAATTGCGATTCCCACGCAGTGTGTTGATCTCTCCATTGTGCGCCATCCAACGAAGAGGCTGGGCTCGGGACCAGTTCGGCAGAGTGTTCGTTGAGAACCGTGAGTGCACCATCGCCAGATGGCTTTCATAGGTATCATCGCGCAGGTCATCGAAAAAGAGCGGCAGTTGAGCCGTCGAGAGCATACCTTTGTAAACAAGGATCCGTGAAGAAAGCGAACAGACATAAAACAAATCCGTCGAAAGCATCGCACTTTGGCGAATCGCGAGTGTCGCGGATTTTCGAATGAGAAAAAGCCGACGCTCAAATTCGTCTTGAGTGATGTCTTTTTTTGACGAGCCGATAAACACTTGGAGGATCGTAGGCTGGCTTCTAATCGCCGTGGGACCAATCCCAGCACCAACCGGATCAACTGGAACCTCTCGCCAAGCCAGCAATTTTTGTCCAAACCGGTTTGTATTCTGAGCGAAAATGTTCTTACATTTTTCTCGCTCAGCTTCGTCATTGGGAAGAAACACATTCCCAACGCCGATGTATTTTCGATCCAGTGCGAATCCAGTTTCTTTCGCAATCTTCTTGACCAGTTTGGTTGGAATCCCAGTAAGAATTCCTGCACCGTCTCCCGTTTCGGGCTCGCATCCACATGCACCTCGGTGCTCCATTCGAGCGAGAATATCACAAGCGTCCGTTACGATTTTTCGAGACGCAATTCCGTCAATCTGAGCGACAAAACCGACGCCGCAGCTGTCGTGTTCATAATCTGCCGCGTAAAGAGTTGTTTCTGGATCGAATGGTTTTGGTGTGGCCAAATTTGAATCCTTGTCAATGCAAATCCTTGAAAACCTTCCCGGCGTGAGTCCGACGCAAATTGCGCCAGACTGACAGAAGGCCGCTTAACTTTTTGACATCGCCAAGTGACCGCATTGATTGCTTAAGCGGAGCAGTATTGGGTGGCTCCGTAGTCTTTATTTGAAAGCGAATCCTCGGGCGGTCACCTCTTCAAACAACGCACATTAACAAACTGCCAAAGGTGCTTTCCAACCTTCCAATGCTGATTTGGTGTGTGTAGATTTGAAGAATATGTCTCGGAACACTAGTAATAAACGTTGTAAAAACAGAAAGCAAACGCTTGGTTTTGCAACGGCAGGCGAGGATCCGTTAACCCAGCATAACGGCAGATTGTTGGAAACTTTTTTTCAGGAGAGATTTTACAGGACAGGATTGGCCGCCTGATCGTAAGACTTTTACATTCGCTTGATGAGTTTGGTTTGAGCGGTACTGATTTTGGCATTGGCTGGAATGGCAAAACAAAAAATATTGGCTTGCATGTCCGTTTCATCGAGTTTCGTCGTGTGTATTACATATGGCACTCAAAATAAGTACGGACTCAGGCTCACTACCAAAGTCGTTCAGCTTCATGAAGTGCCGACATTCTCAGGACCGTAAATTTGATTTTTGATTGGAATCAAACATGAAATACACCGCACTAATTATTGCGACTCTTTTTGTTGGTTTCGCTTTCGTGGCCACAGCAGGGTGCGATGCCCAAGAACGACGATCGCGACGAGGCAACGCCCGACCCACCGACTCTATTCCGTCAGGCATTGCTTGGTATGGTGTCTTGAACGATGGCATTGCTGACGCGAAGGCGACGAACAGGCCGATCATGCTCCTTTCTGCCGCACCTCAGTGCGCCGGGATTCCAGGAATGTGGTGACCGGGCAAACAAAAAATGGATGAGAGTTTCTTGTCCGACGAAAAAGTTATCGCTGCCTCACGTGAATTCGTTTGCATCCGATTGGCGACTTACGAGGACGACGCCGAAGCCGAGTTTTTGAAAACAGTTTACGTCAGTCGTGACGGTGATTTAGAAAATACTGTGTTTGCACTTATCTCGCCTGACACGAAAACAAATTTGTGTCGCCCTGGCCGTGCACCGAACTTTGCTTTCCGAACACCTGAGAAACTTGCGGATGCGATGAAAGAGATCGCTGCCAAATACAAACCAAACAAAGAGGAATTCGCCAAGGCCCAACGATTGCCTCAATTGAAAAACGTACGGCTTGGCTTGAACGTAAGTTCATGTGATGGTTTGCCCTCTATCGTTTGCGTTGCCGATAGTGAAGAAGATTTGAATACGATGCGAGCGAAACTTACTCCACTCGCGTTTGCAGATGAGTTGGCGGGCAAGTTCGTTTATGCTTCAACTGTTGACGCTACAGAGCTGAAATCAGTGAAAGGCTACGACGGCAAACCTGGATTCCTTTTGATCCAACCGGGCGAATATGGAGTCGACGGAAAATTGGTATCAGCGTTGGCTACAGACGTCAGCTCGGACAAACTTGAAACGGCGATGATTGAACACGCTAAATCCACAGCAAAAACTTCCAAAAATCACCGGGACCATGTCAACAACGGCAGCAAGGCCGGTGCTTGGTGGGACACTGAAATTCCTGTTACCGATCAAGGTTCACTCAAAGCAACCGAACGGAATAAACGAAGAAGGAATAAATAGAACTGCCTAATCCATCGCGCTCTCCTGGGCACATTGCTTGGCAGAGCTTTTTTTCTTCACCCTCATTCTGACTTCAATGAGACACATGGGCATTTTTGATTTTTTCAAATCCAAAACCATCGACATCACAGAACCGTTTCCAAAAAACGAATGCACATCGTTGGTCATTTATGCCACGAAAACGCCTGATGACAATCCTGATCAAACATCCCCTAGTTTTGTCAGCCACGACTTCGACCCAGAAACTTCCGCACTCAATGCGGACGTTGCTCCCTATTTGACGGTTCACGAGGCCTCGGAACTGCTGCATGAGATCAGGAAGTGGAAAGCAACTGCTTTCGACGATTCGGATTTCAAAATCGGAGCAGACGCTGAACGCTGGATCAGCAACAAAATGGGTGAAGGCTGGAAGTGTTTTATGTACGAGCTGGAGCCAAAAAAACATGCCGGGGCTGCATACGAGTGGGCACGTCAATCTGGCTAACAGTTGTCTCAGCCCTATTCTCAATTGAAAACAGTTCAACTCGAAAACGAATCTTCCCGCAGCTAACGCCGAACCAATTTACTTTCTCGGTAGACCATAAAAGGAAATCGCCGGTTTTGAGTCAGCATCTTTCCTAAAGTAAATCACGTACAGCCGTTGTTCCGGTGTCTTTCCAACAGCAGGATAAATTCGTTGAAAGCTGACTTGGAAACGACCGCCCTTCATTCGGGTCGCTGATCGCAAGTCGTCCATCACAAATGGCTCGATCTTTTGCTCGTGCTCTTTGCACGCCTTGTTCACAACGGCAAGCGCCGCCGGCCCATCGTCTCCCAAGTGAATTTTCGTCATGATCACGTCGCAGGCTTTTTCAATTCTTGCCAGCCGACTGATATCTTTGATTTCTGGATAATTCCGCACTGCGTTGTAAAGCGCATAGATCTGAACTTCTTTTTTACCCTTGGGCAAATTGACCATGAAAGCCTGGCTGTTGGCATCGGCAATGGTGACCTTGGCTTTTTTCGATTTCATTTCCTTTTCGGTTTCGTCCATGTCAATTTCGTAAAACCGATTTTGATTGACGACCAAGTTCAGAAACTCAGTCAGTTCAGACTTGGAAACGCTCGAGTCAAATTTTTCGATACGTGGGTCCCTGCCTCCAAGAATTGCCCTTCCATTGGGAAACAGTTGCAGATCGGGCACAAACTTTTTCCCATTCGTTGGCGCCACAAACGATTTGGCTTTGAAGTACTCAAAAATGGGCTCTTTTGATTCGACATCGAATTCGATTGCAGCAAGTTCTTCCTTTGTCGGCTCGCTATTCTCCGTCGGTTTAGCACCGTTAACTCCGGAATTTATTTTATCCGACGACGGTCTTTTTTCTTGCGCTGAAGTTTTTCGTCGGCTGCTCGCTCCATTCTCAGCCCCCGCGGACTCACTTTCGCTTTGTTGTTTCGACGCGGCTGGTTTTGTTTTCTCACTCGAATTTTCGCCCGACCCCTGAGCCGTTAAATGGAACGGAAAAATAGCGATTGCTGACAGAATAATGGCTAGTTGAAATACGTTCGATCGGCACATTTGGCTTCTCTTCTTACGAAAATTAAGATTTTGGTCTGTCTTGGATTGTAGCCGAGCGATAGTTTCGGCTCATCCCGAATCTGGCGTTTTATTGGAACGGGAATTCTGCTGAATCACTGTTAGGCCCCTCATCTGATCTCGTGTCTTGTCGTGTCTCTCCTGGCTGGTTACATAAAAAAAAGCACAGGAAACTTTCCTATGCTTTTAGTTTTATCAATTCAAACTCGACTCTGGCACCTAATCAAACTTCAGGACCAGCGTTACTTTTTGGACTTAGCCCGTCGAAGCTCTCGTTCGATCTGGCGATCCAAATCACCAGGTGCGATGTTGGTTTCGGCAAGTCGTCCCGTTTTGTCGATCAAGACAATCAATGGCTCTGTCGCAACGCCAAGCTGATGGGCGAGTGGACTTTTGTCGACACTTCCTGGTGCATGAAGCTGCGTCCAAGTGATCATGGAACTGTTCTTTTTCATGTAAGCACGAAAGGACTCAGTGTCTGCCTCGATGTTACAGCCGATGAAAACAACTTCGCCTTTGTACTTCTTAACGAGTTTTGCGATCGTTTCCATTCCGCCAGCGGACCACTCTTCCCAATAATGAAGCACTACCAATTTGCCACGCTGTGACGACAGATCAAATGCCTTGCCGCCTGCTGTTGTTCCACTGAACCTCAGCGGTGTTCCAGCACCACGCAAACGTTTGACTGCTCCAGCGGCACGACGTCCATAGCTCGTATTTGGGTAACGTTGTTGGCATTGAGCATACCATTTGATCGCCTTTTCAGGTTCGTCGGTGTACTTGTACTCAAAATAAACGGCGATCTGAATCAGAGCATCTCCGGCGTAACGACTTTTGGGATAAGTCTGTTGAAACGCGTTAAGTTCTTCGATCAGTTTGTCGTTTGCTTTGTCGCGATCTTTTTTGTCAGCAGCATTCGCGTTCGACCAAACGTAGCGAGCAAAAATGGAACGCCATTTGACGTAGTCCATCCCTGCGGCGCCTTTTTTCGAAGCGATCACTTGGTCTAGAAACTGAAGCCCTCCATCAAAACTGTCGGCTTGGTAAGCACTGGCGACAGAGTCAGCGAGATTCTCGAGCCAATCCTGTTTCGTTTTGGGATCCTTCGTATTGACGTAAAACTGCAACAACGTTTCGGCTTTGGCTTTTTGTAAACGCTCGGCCGCAGCGCCATCAGCGTCAACAAGTTGTTTGTCGATTGCTGTTAGGCGATCGTAGAGTTTCGAAAGCGCTTCGTTTCGAACGTCAGGTTTTCCACCTGGGCCGTTGAACTCTGGCATTGGGAAAAGTGCACCACCACCGGCGAGTGGTTTATTTGGTGTCACGACTTCTGGTAGCTCATACATCCGCCAAGCATCGCCGACTTTGATTAGCGAGCCGATTGACAACTGGCCGGATTTGCCGTTGGTGTCAAAAAATCCACCTGCACTGTCGTATACTAACAAGTCACGCTTGCAGCCAAACTCACCAGCAGCCAACATTGATGGCTGCCCGTTTCCGGCGTAAAACGAACTGGATTTCGCATTGATTGTTTTTTCCGCGCGGGCCATCGCAAGAAAGTTTGCTCGGGCTTTCTTCCAGCGTGCTTCCACGTCCTTGCCAATTTCTTCGCCAAGCTGGAGTTCTTGAAGTTCTTTCGGGCTCAAAAGCAGGCGATTGAAACGATCTTGGTTGCGAGATTTGATGGCTTCAAAACATTCCGCACCGACTTCTTCGGGAGAAATAACCTTCCAAGTGTCAATCGTTCCGTTTTGGTTTGAATCCAACCCCCAGCGTGTTCCGCCAGCCCCTAACCAACGATATTGGTCGAGTTTTCCGTCAAAATTGCTGTCGATGTCACGATAAATCTCGCGACCGTCTTTGTAGTAAGACCACTGGTCGAGAACTTCATCGCCGTTGCGATCCAAAAACTTGCGTAGGATTCGACCGCTTTCGTGGTGCACGACATAGCCGGCAGGTTTGGTAGTGAGTCGCTCAAGTTTGCATTGCTTCAAAACCGCAACGCCGGGCTTTTCGCAATCGACCGGGTGGTGGGCGGAAATTCCCATCGCGTCAGCCAACGTAGGTTTTGCCTTTCGAGCTTGCGCTGAAACATCAGAAAAATTGACGCCCAAGATCAACGTTAGAGCAATCAACAATCCCATGGATCGTTTGAAATTTGAGCTGGTGGTTATTTGGCATCCAATAAACATGGCTGAACCCGTAGAAAAATAGCTGAGAGGGGAACTCATTGAAGAGTTTCGCTTAGACCTTCACCCAAATCAGGTGACTAGACATATATCGTCATGCTTCCAAGTTACTGATTTGAATTCGATACTGAAAGGCACGGTTTTCCTGTTCTGACTATTTTGAATCCAAGATATGTTAGAATTTAGGGTTTAAGCAAAACAGGGGGAAACAGCTTTATCGATCAATCGTTGGGCCTCTTAGCTGATGCTGGGAACTGGAAATCCGCTCTGTTGATATCTCGATGGTGAACGAGGGGCCGCGACGGCAGGCGAAAAGTAATCCCAACCTCTTCCTTGGCCACCGTCCTGCCACGCCTGAACTAACGTCAGAAAATTGTTGCCATTCCAATGGATGTTCCTACATGAGAGGGGTTTCAATTCAAGTCAACTCGAAAAACAACGGTCGATTATGTGAATCATTCGTTGCAATTAAAAAATGTTGTCGCAGTTTGGACGAAGTGAATTGCGATTTCTGACGAATTGGCGAAATTACCGCTGGATTTTAACGGAAAGTTGACGATAAAACGTGTTCTAAACCCCGTTTGACACATTGGACGGAATTCCTAGAATACTGCTTCTTGTGTGGCGTTCGATCGGAAGACTCAACGTCAACGGGTTGTCCGAAAAATGAACCTTCTTTCTTAGGTGGCCTCTTTGTTTTTAAGAGACCGAGGTTAAGATTGTTCAAACTGAGGGCGTGTAGCTCAGTTGGTTAGAGCGCGTCGCTGATAACGACGAGGTCCCAGATTCGAATTCTGGCACGCCCACTGGAAATGTGAATTTCCTACCTGATATGTCCGATAGGTTTGTTAAGCGTTTCGTTTATAATACCGGAACGGATGTTATGGGGACGTAGCTCAATTGGGAGAGCACTGCCTTTGCAAGGCAGGGGTTGAGAGTTCGAGCCTCTTCGTCTCCACTGCAAAAAAGTCAACTTTCGAGTTGGCTTTTTTTTATGCGCTAACCTTCGTGCTGAACTCGAAGCTCACGTCTTCATCCCAGCAGCATACTCGAGACTTCACGCGTTGAATTTAGGGTTCAGGCCAACGATCGGCTTGGCTCTTTTAACAAAAACTGAACGCTGCTAAGAACGCTACTAACTACAAAATCTCATCGCGACGCCCGACCTCGGGCGGTTTGGTTCAAGATTCTGCCCTCTCTGTTGGTCTTCCAATGCAGCACCCGAGCAGACTGGCTCTTTCTCATTGGATTATCTAGTCGCTCGAAATTGCAGATCCAAAGTCAATTCCGCTAAGCCACCAGAGATTTAGAAACAAACGCTCACTTTCTCATTTGGTTGTGTAGATTCCTTATCGTTCCTGCGTTTTCTTCCTTAGATCTCCGCCGAACTGATTTACGTTCTGCGGAGCTGAATCACTTACCTGATTCAACGCAAGAAACGCTAGACGACCGGAACCCTCGATATCCCCCATAAAAGTTGCGTTTTCATTGGGAAAACGTTTACAATGCGACCGTCGCCTCACTTTCATCACAATCACATTGTGAAACAATCAACGTTGCACTCCATTTGAGGCCTTCATGTCAAGACAAGCAGTTTTTGAAGCAAGCCTTCGCTACTTCTTGACGCCCATCGCTCCATTTTTGGACGATCCATCCGTGACCGAAATTATGGTCAATGGGCACCGCCAAATTTTCATTGAACGCAAAGGTCAAGTCGAACCGACAAACGCTTCTTTTGCCACCGAAGATTCATTGCGGTCAGCGATCAACAATCTCGCACAATCCGTTGGCCGAGAAATCAATCATCGGGTCCCCGTTCTCGATGCGAGGCTTCCCGACGGGTCGCGAGTCCACGCGATCATTCCGCCCAGTGCCCGGGGCGGAACGTATTTGACGATTCGGAAATTCTCAGCTCAGCCACTTACGCTCGAGGATCTGATGAACTTTGGCAGTCTGACTGAATCAGCACGCGAGTTTCTCGAAATCTGCGTGAGGCTAAGAAAAAACGTCATCATCTCGGGTGGAAGCGGTACCGGAAAAACCTCGATGCTCGGCGCTCTGTCTCATGCGATTCCGGAATCAGAGCGCATCATCGTGATCGAAGACACGTCTGAGTTGCGGCTTCACCAACAGCATTGCTTGTATCTCGAATCGCAACCATCAAGCAAAAAAAATCAAATGGCGTTGACGATTCGAGAGCTGTTTCGATCTTCGCTACGAATGCGGCCCGATCGAATCATTGTCGGGGAAGTCCGTGGCGGCGAAGCCCTTGATTTGATCCAATCTATGATCAGTGGACACGAAGGAAGCCTGTCAACGGTTCATGCAAGTTCAGCGATTGACGCCTTGATTCGACTGGAAACACTTTCGCTCATGTCCGAAGTCGACATTCCCGTCTACGTCGCACGTTCACAGGTCGCGTCGGCAATCGACGTCGTGGTTCAACTGACTCGTTCGAATGAAACAGGCCGGAGAAGAATCAGTTCAATTAGCGAGACGTTACGGCTGACACCAGACCAACAATATGAATCCCGTGAGCTTTATCATTTGAAACCGACCAAGATCAAAAACGGAAAAGCCCGCGGCAAAGACTTGGCGAAAATCTCTACTGCAGAGCAATCGCATTTGAGCCTGATTGAATCAGGAATCCTACCCACGTTCGCGAATGAACCGTACGATAACGGAATGGGCGCGAGGATTGATTACTCCGCAGGTTTGTGGGAGCAGAGCGATTGAGACCAAAATACATCCTTCACCATCACCATTCAGTTGAACCATTGCTTGGACATCGAAAGCAAAAAGTGTTTAAGAAAATTTCAATCTCAACGTTGAATCCAGCGGGCAGAAACTCCGGTCGCAGGCCGCGAAACAAATCCAATCGCAACGGCGTCTCGTCGATAGATTTAGTTTTGTTAATCGCAATCATCCTGCCATTGATCGCATTCTTGTTCACGGTCGTGCCGAGAATGATCACGTTGGTTTATGAAATGTCGGTCGTGATCATTGGGGCGCCGTTTATGTAGTCCCCAAGAGTGAATCGAGCAGGAAAAACCAACAAATAACAACGCGAAGCCCATCGCTTTCGCCATTTTATTAGGCGGTGAAAACTTTGAAACAGACCGTAGAAACGTCCGAATTCGAGCGTTTTTTTAAATAACTTAAAACCAATATAAATTTCAGAAGGGTAGTCATGACGAGCAAATTCAAGGACCTGATGAAGCGGGTCCACAACGACGAAAAAGGCGGCGTGAGCCTGGAGACAATCTTGATCATCGGAGCCATCGCTTTGCCGATTTTAATTTTCTTGATCACCGTCGCTTGGCCACGCGTCAAAGAATTTTTTCTCGAGGGCATGAGTGATCTCGAGGACGGTGCACGCGACGCACAAGTCGACACGGGCTTCAACGGTAATTGATCGATGATTGCTTCTGTTTGTCTTCTCGCGTTGATGGCCACTGCGGCGGCCACCGATATTCGAGATCAAAAAATCTACAACTGGACGACTTACAGTGGTATCGTATTGGCGCTGGCTCTCAATGCAGCAGCGAGCTGGCTCGGGCGGACGGAAATTGCTGACACGGGCATCATTCAAAGCCTGGTAGGTTTTGGCGCCTGCGCTTTAATCATGTTGATCTGTTTCGTGTTGTTTCAAATCGGTGGCGGCGACGTGAAACTGCTTGCCATGTCAGGTGCATTCCTCGGCCCAGAACTTGGAATCGAAGCGTTGTTGTGGACGTTCGTTCTGGGCGGAGCAGTCGCGTTGATCATTTTGATTTGGAAACTGGGTGCGATTCGATTGTTGAACCGAGCGATTCAACAATTGATGATCAAGATGAATTTTGGAAATTGGGACCCAGTCACCGAAGAAGAATCCAAACAGTTGAACGCGCCTTTGTATTTGGCACCTAGTGCGCTGGTAGGCGTGCTGATCGTCAAATTTTCAGTGGTTGATCATTTGCAAACCATGTTGGGATAAAAAATGAGACCTGGCATTTCGAACCTTGAACAATTCAATCAAAGCATCTTCATGGGGTGCTGGCCGTGGGTGGCGTGCGTCATTGTCGCGTTCATGGCCGTTCGCATTTTGATTGCGTTCAGCGGAGCCAAGATGCAGCTTTCAAAAGTCCGAACGGTCAATCGCTGCGAAAAGGGTAGCGTTCAAAGTTTAAGCTTCGTTATCACGCTTCCATTCTTTCTCATGATCGTGATGTTGATCATCCAAGCCAGCCAAATCATCATCGCCAACGTCGTCGTGCATTACGCCGCGTTCGCGTCCGTTCGGTCCGCCGTCGTTTGGATTCCGGCAAACGTTTCCTACAATGAAACAGCAAATCGAATCAGTGAATTTTACGAGCCGCCGTTAGAACCAGGCGAAATCCGGCCTAACGATGGCGTTTTCTATCGCATTCGCCCCTCCGACGAAGGGAAATTTCGAAAGATCAAACAGGGCGCAATCCTTGCGCTAACTTCGCTGGGTCCGTCAAAAAATCTTGGGTACCAACTTTCCAATTACGACAGTCAAACTGCAAGTGCACTCGCCACGATGTACAAAAGCCTCGACTCTGACGCTTCGGAATCGAATTTCATTACTCGTCGTTTGAGAAACAAGGTCGCCTATGTCTCGGCAAACACGGAACTTGATCTAACGTTTTGGCATCGCTATGGACCGGATCCCATTCACCAAGATCCTCCTCTGCAGCCTCCATTTCCATACAACGTTCCGCCGTACCGTTATGAATACCAAAGAAACGAGTTGGGGTGGCAGGATCACATAACAGCACAAGTCACTTTTAACATTCCGTTGCTCCCTGGTCCGGCAAGGCTACTTTCTCCCTCGGCAAGAACGGGACTGGGATCGGCAACCGATCAATCTGGCGAAGTCTACATCTGGCCAATCTCCGGAACGGCAACGATGGGACTCGAAGGTGAAAAACCACTTCGGCAATACGTTCAGGAGGGGATCTAATGAACGCAATTTTCAAATGGACCTTCTCGATCAGTCGAAAAGTGCATCGCGACGAAAGCGGATCCATCAGCGTCGTTTCCGTTTTCACGTTTCTGTTTTTGACCATGGTGCTCGGAATGGTGATCAATCTTGGTCGGCAAACGAACCGCAAAGTCAAACTTCAAAACGCTGCCGATGCCTCGACTTATTCGGGAGGAGTCGTTGTCGCGCGGAGCATGAACACGCTCGCGTTCACCAACCATTTGCTTTGTGATGTTTTCGCACTGACGGCCTATTTGCGTGAAGCTCGTGATCGAAACGCAGAATCATTGTCGCCAACGATTTTCGCTCAATGGGACCACATGGCTCCGCTGTTGAGGGGAACACCGCTCAAAAAATTCAGCATACTGGGCCGGGCGATTCCCAAACAAACAAAACTCGAAGCCCAATTTATCAAGATTTTTGGTGATCAGAATGCAGCCGTTTCCGAGCGTTTGTTACCTGTCATGGAAGAGATTCTCGCCAAAGAAATGATTCCCGAATTCCAAAGAGCTTTGGTTTGGGCGACTCCTGAACTTGCAAACGAAGTCGCCAACGAAATAGCTTCGCGCCACGGTCCTTCTGATCGAGGACTCAACCGTGGTGAAGAAATGGCGGGGCTGATGTGGTGCACTGACGGTTCGCCGTTCGGTGAAAGACAATCCCAATCGTCTTTGCCGCAGCTGCCTGCTTCGGATCCTGTCAACGATAGAACGGCGTTTCAACCGCAGTATTTTCGGCGCGGTATAAATGAACGCGAGGTGACTTCAAACGAGTACTTGCGTCAATTGAACAATACAATGCTGGTAGATTTTGGACGCATTGGAAAAATGTCCCAATTTAAACCGCTGTGGGAAGGTTTCACTCGCGGCTATTTAAGGGAATTGTTGGTGGAAGAGTATCCCGATCGAAACATTCCTTATCAGATTCGAATTGATCCAGCAGAGACGAATCAGAATCAGTATGTGGGAAATGATTTCATGTCCGTGGGAGCCGTATACTGGCGGCAGATGGACGAAAACATGCCGGGGCTTTTTAAAAACCCACTAGACGCAGACGGGGTCGCGTTCTCCCAAATCCAATTGTTCATCCCTCGCAATCGGTTGAGAGTGAGACTCGACCTTCCCCCGGAACGACGGCTGTACCGCCAAAGTTATCCGATGCATCGCGATCTGATGAATCAGAATTGGACGATCCAGCTGGTACCTGCGACAGCGAAAGCAATTCCGCAAATCGTTTCAACCGATCCACCGATGATCGGTACCGAAACACCAAACTTGGGAGGGCTGTCGACTGATGAATTTCGACACATCAACACTCACTAAAAATGGTGTCAGCCGAAGAGTGAATCGCCCTCATTTTCGTAGAGGCCTTGCACCTCTCGAAATGACGATACTTTTACCATTCTTGATGCTCATCATGGCGGCCATGATCGCGTTCGGATACGCTTCGACTTGGAAAGTAAAATCGGAGATCGTTGCCCGCGATATGGTTTGGCGGAGCCGTTTTCCCCGCAACGCCCATGACTTGGTCCAAGTCGAAGAGTGGCCCGCCGAAGCAGGGCAAGCTCTCGTGGATGGCGAACCCATTAATTCGTTTGAAGACTACGAAGTCCTCAGCTCACCCGTGATCGTCGGTCAAATCCCAGAAGTCGCCGTTTCAGATATCCTGGTGTATTCCCGAGACGTCGACGTTGGCGAATCTACGATCGTTCGACGCCCACCAGTGCTTTCTCGTTTAGGTGAAATTGATTTTTACGGCAAACATCCACTGCTGGACAGTCGGTTCCAAGTATTTGAGATGGGCATTTCGAACACGACTCGGCGGATCCCGCTGATCTACGAAATCGGTTTGGATTTCATCTTGCCCTCTGATTCTTATCAAGATGCATTGGCGCGAATTGAAGAGCCGCGCCACCAAAAGACGCTCGATCCATTGGAACGAGACCCAGATTTCCTGCGACTGAGAGGCTCCGCACCTGATTTTTACCCAAAAGTTAGCTGGTTTTCGAGCACGGATGTAGATTGGGTCTTCGAAAACCGTATTAAAGCTAAGCCGCCTTCGCGTCAGCCCCGCCGGCGGCCGGGAGTCAAGCAACGAACGGATCCTCCAGGTTTGCTTTATCAAATCGAGTATCTTCCTGAACGAATGATCAGCGCGACATTGGCACTGTTTAGATCTTTCAAAATTGGCGGAATCAAAACGTTGGAAGAATACTTGCAATACTTACAGGGCCTCAAAGATCGAATCTAAACCGAAAGCCATCTTGAGCAGCGATTCCGAAAACTCGAACTTCACTACCAATCCGATTGAGAACAATCGTAGCGACGTAGAATCGCCGACCACATTTTCTGGATTAGGCAATCGCATCACAGGATGGACAAGTAACTTGTTGGCGACCGCGGCTGTCCTCATCATTGCGTTAGTCGGTGGTAAACAATTGGTGTCTTATTGGGTCTCAAACGATTCGCCCCCCCTTCAATCCGGAAACACTACGCTGGCCGACGCTTGGCCGCAGTTGGAATTTTGTTCGCTCCATTTCGGAGATTCTCCAATGGAAATGGAGTTCACTCGTTTCACTGGCGATCG
Organism: Mariniblastus sp.; assembly: GCA_045105295.1. Lineage (GTDB taxonomy): Bacteria > Planctomycetota > Planctomycetia > Pirellulales > Pirellulaceae > Mariniblastus. The sequence goes on along the minus strand of JBGCDK010000051.1, from coordinate 8,726 downwards.
CGAACAAGTGTTTCAATGGTTAGAGTCCCGCTGCGTCAAGGTGCTTGAGCGGGATGCCGACGGTTCACCTAGTACCCTGACTGTTGACTCGTTGCCGATCGGACCAAGCGAAACTCAAATGCTTGAACAATGTGTGAAGGCGGTTCCTCGTCATCAGGAAAAAGGAAAGTGGCGAGTCTTCCGCGTTGGCGATGGTTTTTCGATTGACTCAAATTCGACACCCGATCTTACTGCTATTGGAGTACCAATGGTGATTGGCATTAAAGACAATTGCGGCTCAGTCACGTCGTCACGTTTGGTGACATGGGGAATGGCGTTAGGTGGCGTCAATTCGCCGAATAAAACGATGGACCAAACGCCGAGTTTCGTCGAACTTGAAAATACGCCGCCCCAGTCTCAGTCGACAAAACCAATCGAATGGAAAACTTATCTCAGTTCCACTCGGTCAAGTGACGCCACAGACCCTAGTTTGGGTCGACTGACGATGCAGAACTTAATTCCGCCATGCTCGAAACGAACGATGGCCATCAACGCGTCGCAATCAGGTGCGTTAGTTGGGTTTTCTGGTGGATTTTCCAATGACGTGATCGACTTCTTCAATCATCTTCGAGCTACTGAAGGTTGGACAATTGCAAAGCCATGGTCCCACTCAGGTGGGATATGGGACGTTCGATTTGTCTCAACAAAAAAAACAGATTCGTTCAGAAGCATCAAAATACAGTTACGGTCGGACTCCAATAACGAGTTGCGAGGATTGCTAGTGTTGCAGATGAACGAAGAAAGTGAACTGAATAAAAAGGCAACTCTATGAAAAACTGGATCGGTTTACTGATTGCAATTTCTTTGGCGATGGTCGCGGGTGTTCTCAATTGGAAATACCTCGAGCGAAAATCCGATGAGATCGAAATGATTTCATTTATCTCAATCAAAGATGGCGTCATGATTAGCCCTGGTGATACGTTTTTGGAGAAACATTTTTCACCAATGAACATCCCAAAGAAAAGCGTCGGCTATCTCAAAGACAACGCCGTGCTTTACGACGATCGTTTTACAGTCATCAGCATGAAAGCGATCCACCACTATCGAGGTGGCGAAATGATTTTCACGCAAGAACTGAAAACGCCACCAGAAGAGTTAAAATTGGGACCGAACGAAATGGCGACTTGGATTCCCATCGGAGCCAGTTTCGTCTCGTCGCTTGTCGTCCCTGGAGACATGGTCTCCTTTATCATTAACGACGCGGGCGGAGATGTAACAGCGGATGAGGATGGAATCCCTGGCGAACCGGACGGAGGCGGACCCGAGAACTGGAACGAGAATGATCAACCCGCACCCACATTTTCTTCCAAAATTGAACAGGAGATTGTTGGCCCGTTTCGCGTATTGTCTCTTGGAGGACGACTTGGAAGTCCAGCCGTCTCCCGCGCAGCAGGAATGTCGTCATCGCGAGAAAATGTCCTCACGATTGCGATCAAAAAAGAAGGCAAAGAGTACGAACCCAATGCCGTTCGCTTGCTCAAGCGTGTGAACCGAAAAGGTTTTCGACAAGCCGGAGTTTTGCTTCACCCAAGATCTGAAAAGAAAAAATAACGTGAAAATTTGGTTCAACAAAATCAACGAGAGCAATCGTTCCATTTTCGAAGTGGAAGATAAAAACGAACAAGGCGACGAGGTCAATGTGGCCGTCACCATTGGTCGTGACGAATCCAACATGTTGGTTTTGGACAGCCCATTGGTCTCAAAATTCCACGCCGTCGTACGTCGTAGTGGAAGACATTTCGAATTGGAAAACATTGGCCTCAACATCTGCATGATTGGCGAAGCCGACGTTGGAGTCGGTGAAACCGTCACGTTCGAAGGCGGCGTTCCCGTGCGAATTTGGCCCTTTACTTTGAACTTTGAATTGGAGGCTGTTCCCGAAGTCAGCCGTTCCGAATACGACGAGCACGTTCGCAAGGTGATGGGTAATCTTGAGCAAAAAATTCATCGCCAACTGTTGGAACGATTGGATTTGGTTGGGATGGAGAATTCTCACAAACCCGATCACGCCAGCATCATGTTGCTGGAAAACAACATCGAAGACTGCTGCCGCGAGATGAATGTTTTTTCAGAGGGAAACGAAGAACTTCTCGACAGCATCGTTGGATTGGTGCTTCGCGATCTGTTGACCAATCAAATCATTCTCGAAGGCGGCATCGACAGCGAAAAAGGCGGCCTACTCACCGCAAATGAATTCGACGTCCCCGCAACGCTGGTCGCCGAGCGCGAAACGGAGCTTCAAAACCTGCTTCGTATGTTGAAAGAGAAATTACAACTGGACCTGCCGTCAGACACCAGCGAAAAAATTCGTTTGGTTGACGACAACGCTCAATCTGAGTTCCCCGCATTCAAACGGTTCCTACACGCTGAACTTCGTAAGTACATCATACTTCGCGCCATCAAGAAAGATCTCAAGGATACCGTATTTGGGTTTGGGCCTCTTCAGGATTTACTGCGAGTTCCAACCATCACCGAAATCATGGTGGTCTCCAGCGATCAAATTTATGTCGAAACCGATGGGGTGATCGAAAAATCAGGCCGACGTTTTATCTCTGATCATGTGACCGAATCGGTTATCGAGAGAATCGTCGCTCAGGTCGGTAGACGCATCGACAAAAGCCAACCCCTCGTTGACGCAAGGCTTCCCGACGGATCTCGAGTCAACGCGATCATTCCGCCACTTGCTATCAATGGTCCGTGTTTAACCATTCGAAGATTCCCAAAAGATCGTTTAACCATTGAGGATTTGATTAACAAAGGCAGTCTCACAAGTTCAGCTGCTGCGTTCCTCCGGGCGTCGGTTGGAAACAAACGAAACATTCTCGTGAGTGGTGGAACAGGCAGCGGAAAAACAACGATGCTCAACGCGATGAGCAGTTTTATTCCTCACAAGGAACGAATCGTTACCGTCGAAGACACCGCGGAACTTCAAATGCATCAGGAACATGTGGTGACGCTAGAAACGCGGCCCGCCAACGTGGAAGGACGCGGTGAGTATACAGCGCGGGACCTCGTTAAAAACGCGTTGAGAATGCGGCCCGATCGTTTGATCGTCGGAGAGTGTCGTGGCGGTGAAGCGCTTGACATGTTACAGGCAATGAACACTGGACACGATGGTTCGATGACGACGGTTCACGCGAACAGCTCACTGGAAGTCATCGAACGTTTGGAGTTGCTGGTTTTGATGGCCGTCGAGTTACCCATCAAAGCCATCCATCGGCAAGTCGCATCGGCGTTGGATTTAATCGTTCAACTCAGCCGAATGCCAAGCGGTCATCGAATGGTGACTCAAATTTCCGAAGTCGAGCGGATGGACGAGGACACAGGCGAGTTGATCGTGACCGACATTTTTAACGCTCGAGATGGCCGGTCACTTCAGCCAACAGGTTACTTACCAACGTTTGTTGATCAATTGGTTGACAAAAACTTGCTCGATCTTCGGTTTCTCTACACCGAAGAGCGAGACAATATTCCCGCGATTCAAACCATTGTCTCGACTCGAGGGCACCAACCGATGCCGCGAGATTTAATCCATGGGCCTAAATAGAACAAACAAGTATTTCACGATTTGCTTTGACTGACTGAATCAACCCGCTGACCCGACTCATTGATTTTTTTGACAACAACAAAATGACAACTGCCGAACCCTTAATCATTAGCACACTCATGGCCGCCGCAGCCGGTGGGCTTACGTGGGCAAGTCGTGATTGGGTCGGTGTTTTCCTCGGGTTCATCCAACGCGATGTCGACGCAAAGCTTAAAGAGATGCGGATCAAGACAAAATACTTGGACGAGTATTTGACGGTCTGGCTGTATGCGTTGGTCGCGATTTTTTTGGGTTTGTGGTTTAGTTACGGAAGCCCCATTTTCGCCATGCTGAGTGTCGCGCTGCTTGGCCCTCTACCCTGGTATCTGCTCCGCCGAATGGCTCAACGACGACGAGAAAAAATTGAAGAGCAATTGGCGAACAGCATGACGACATTGTCGGGTGCAATTCGTGCGGGTTTGTCACTTGCCCAAGCACTTGAAATTCTCGCCGAGCAATCCCCTATGCCGATCAAGCAGGAATTCCAACACATGGTTGGCCAATACTCGATGGGCAACACGCTTCAAGAGACTTTGGAAGAAGCAAAAACACGTTTGAAAAGCGAAAATTTTTCGATGTTCGCCGCCGCAATGCTCGCCAGTCGCGAAAGCGGAGGTCGTTTGAATGAAACGGTCGAGCGGATCGCAGAATCCGTTCGCGAGTTCCAACGTCTCGAAAGAAAGATTACAGCGGAAACGGCGCAGGCTCGCAAATCCGCAGTCTACATGGCATTGGCTCCTTTCATCATTTTGCTGGTTTACTTTTTCGTCGACCAAGTAAACACCGTACGCCTGTTCACCACGTTGCCCGGCCAAATCATGCTCACAACAGCGATCGTGCTCGATCTAGTTGCTTGGTTATGGGCTCGCGCCATTTTGACTCCTAACATTTAGAAGATTGAATTCGTGCAAAACGCGATCCAACACATTTTGAATATTGAAACCAATATCGGAAACGATGGCGTGTCGCTGTTTGGAATTTCTGGGATTCGCGATTTGGTGTTTGGTGATGCTGCCTGTCACCACTTCCTTACTGAAAATTTGTTGATCGCAAGTATCGATTCGGGCGCGATGGTACCAACGTTCGTGGTTTGCGCCGCGGTGTTTAGTTTGGTTTACTGGGTCGCCGTGATGATGGCGACAGATGATTTGGAGCAAGGAAACGAATGGCGTTTTGATGTCAGCCGCATCAACGACTTGCGGCGGTCGGATACGATCTATCGCTGGTTCCAACCGATCATTCAAGCGTTTGCAAGATTCAATCGAGCAGCCTTCCAAGGGCAACTTCCTACGATTGATCGTGAGATCAAAGCCGCCGGTTTGCCACGCAGTTGGTTACCGGAAGAGTATCTGGGAAAGCTCGAATTCATCGCTTGTTTGATGTCGCCGTTGATCGCCTATTGCTGCATCGGTTGGATGGGTGCGGCCGGCATCATCATGGCTTTCTTTTTAACTATCTTGTTGGCGTTTTTATTGCGACGAGGGCTGGCATTGAAAGCGTTCAAACGTTTGACTGCGATTAAGCGTCGAATGCCGTTCATGCTAGACCTGATGACATTGCTTATGGAAGCCGGCACCACATTTCTTCATGCGTTGGAACAGGGCGTGACCGAATACGAAGGCCATCCGCTCTCACAAGAATTTAAACGTGTTTTGACAGATATGAATTTGGGCAAAACGCGACGACAATCTTTCGAAGCGATGAAGGAACGATTACAAGACGACGAAATCACCAGCATCATCGGTTCGATCATTCAAGCCGAAGAATTAGGCACGCCTCTGTCAGCCGTTTTTCGTACTCAGGCCGATGTGCTGCGATTGAAGCGTTCGCAACGAGCCGAGGCCATCGCGGGAGAAGCTGGCGTTAAGATGCTTCTGCCTGGTGTTATGGTGATGGCTGCGACCGTAATTGTTATCATAGGTCCGTTCGCGATTAACTTTCTGATTTTCGGATTCAATCTCGACTAAGGAAGAGAAGTACCCCAAATGAAGCATGAACGATGTCCAAAATGCGGTGGAGCCTTAGGCATCCCCGACAAACTTCGCGGCCAGCCAGTGCGCTGTCCGGTTTGTAAATTGGAGTTCGTTCCTAACCAAACCGTCGATTCAGATTCGGATGTCAAAAACGTTTCAAAGGGATCGAATCTGACATCGAGTTTGCCCAAACCAACCCTGCGTACCAACGAACCGGCGACAAAAGATTCAAATCAATCTGCGGTCCCGACCCCCAAGGCTCCGATGATTCGCGGATTGCCAGTGCCTTCGTCGCTCAAGCATTCCGTGGATGACTCACATTTTGAAGATGAGTCAGATTTCGATTTGCCCGATTCGTTGATCGCATCGATGAACGAGCCTCCGCATTCATCGACGATGCCTGCACCAGCAACCTCGTTCGACTCAGCTGACGTCATCGAGTCAACTCAAACAAAACACGATCATCCAACGGTTGAAAAAACTTCGACTGACAAAGCCACCAAAGCGCGTCTGGGCACGATTTTGCCGACTCCCAAACGCACAAACGAAGACATGATGCCGCCTTCGAAGAAGTACGAGTTTGATGACGTAGCCGAAGCCATTCCCTCCAATGCCCGATCCGAATCGCGAACTGCTCCCGTTGCGAAGGCTTCACTACCAACGCTAAAAGTAACTCCTCCGCAGAACCATTCACACTCCGCTTTGGAATCAGCAGGTGGACCAACCTCGATCCAACCTCCCAGTTCAACCGTGACTCCTCCGGCGACACGATCAGCCATTCCATCGGCGACACCGCTACCGACTCAGGCTCCAAGTCCCTCAAGATCTTCGAGATCTAAAAACTCTGACAAAGGCTTGCCAGTTGCCGCACTTGCAAAACACCCAAGCCCTGCCAAACACGCACCGTCAAATCAATCACCATCAAGCCAAGCCGCCAGTCAATTGGACCAACAATCTGTCGCGCGGATCATCAGAACAGAAAACGTAACGCCTCAGTTGACCGTTGATGGAAAATTGCCATCACTCAAACTAGTGGACACTGCAGAACCTGAACCGGTAGAGACAGACTGGAAATCAAGTCCGGCCATTCTCGGATTGATACTTTGTTCCAGCCTGGTTCTCTCAGCGTTAATGCTGCTGGTCGCTGGTACTGAAAGTGCCAGTGCACAAAAGGCGGTTGACCAGGCTCGTGAAAAAATCACTCAGTTCTACGAGATTCGTGAAGACGAAGAACTAGAACCGTTCCAACGTGAATTGCGGTCTGCCCAACTGGCTCATTCCGCTGAAGACTACCGCGCAGAAATACGATCCTTGCAAAAAGTCATGGCGCGTTTCCATGCCGAAGACGTGGATACTTTTAACAGCCTCACAGGAAGTCCAACGTGGGACATCGAGCTTCAAGAACTCATTTCAATTTTGATGAAAGACGCCAAGCGAAAGTCTCGCCGTTGATCTTTCAACTCGGCCCGCCAACAAAGTTGCCTTTTTCCGTCCGTTGAAAACACAAACTACTATGGCTTCGAAGAAACCTAAAACTCGATACGCACTACAGGACCAAATAGGCTCCGGCGATTTCGCCAAAGTCTACGCTGCCGAAGACACAAAACTCGGACGCAAGGTTGCGATCAAACAACTACACTCACAGTTTCTCGACGACCAAGAAAAACTGGAACGATACTGGCGCGAATCCCGCCTAATGCTGGATCTCGACCATCCGAACATCATGACTATTTACGACGTGATCAAATCACGCGGATGTTTGGTATTGGAGTTGATGCGCGGAAGCCTCAAAGAAGTTTTTGCCGACAAACCGATGCCAGTCGACGACGTCCGAGAGACGATCATCGAAGCGGCCAAAGGTCTGGAATGCATGCACAAAAATGGGATTGTGCACGGCGATGTCAAACCCGCCAACCTGATGCTCAGCCGACAAGACGTTGTGAAGCTTGGTGATTTTGGTTTGGCTCGGCGAGTTAGCGACGATGACGGCAGCTTGCTAAAAGGCACAACAAAATACATGGCTCCGGAGTTGGTGTCCGAAGATTTCGGAGAAGTCGGACCTGCGAGTGATCTTTATTCGCTCGGATTCTCGGCGCTGGAATTGATGATTGGCCCAGATTTTGACTCTTTGTTTCCCGACTTGATCGCGTTTGGTCGAGACAAGCAAATGGCCTGGATGATGTGGCATTGCTCGGCAGACCGAAAATTCCCAGCCATCCAATCGATGCTTGACGGCGTTCCGGACGACCTTGCGACTGCAATTGAAAAACTGACGGCCAAAAATCAAGCCGATCGTTACAAAACGGCGAGAGAAGTCATTTCTGATTTGTCTGGTGGTGTGAAACCAGTTGGCGAATCATTAAGAGAAGCAGAACTAGCCAAACTTGAACGAGAGAAACAGCTCAAAAAGAAAAAGCGAACGCGCGCGATCATGGTGTGCGTCGCAAGTCTATTGGTTTGTGGGGCGATACTATTTCTTACGCGTGAAAAAAAGGCACCACCTGTTGCTGTGGCTCCGGCTCCTGACCGCGGTGTCATCCAAAGCGTTCTCCCCGTGTATGGAAAATTTGTGATCGACATTGGCGGCGACTGGAAAGAAATCACGCTACGTAACGCGGATGAAGTTACGCTGAACCGTAAAAAACGACAACTGCGCGATCTCCAAACAGGCGACCGGGTGGTCGTCTCAACGATTATCGACGACGACGGCAGACGACACCGCGAAGTGGTTGGGTTTCGGCCGGAGACGCATTCGGGAGTCATATCCAAAATCACATTCGAGCCAGGCGACGAGGAAAATACCGGGACTGCAACTCTGGCTGTGAAGATCACAGAGGGTGACGAAACTGGCAACGAATTTGAGCTGAAGGTTTCAAACGAAACATCATTTACCGTCAACGAAGTCGCGGTTTCCAGTAGCGGCGCAACGGGTGCATCGGAACTGCAACATGACGATCGAGTGGTTGTGAATATCTCCGATGACGAATCGGGAATGTTGGCTCTCAAAGTTGATGCTCTTCGGCTGATCAAGATTGAAGGGTTTGTTCGAAAATTGGACCCTCGACGCGGCCAGATCACAATTGCTTCAAATTTCGAAGAAGACGCCAAATTGGTAACGCTACCGATCG